>DIWT01000049.1 GCA_002435745.1 bacterium UBP15_UBA6099 | reverse complement strand
ACTAATGAACTTATTAGTATCTATTGGGGAGACAATCATTTTTTCAAAGTTGAACCGGCAGTAATGAATATGCTTGGGAATATTTATATTGCGGAAAACGACATGAAAAATGCGACAGAGATGTTCACAAAAATATTAAAGTCGTATCCGTATGATTTTATCTATGATCCTTATGATGGAGAACGAACCTTCGATGGGCCTGCCGGCGCCATTGCTCTTAGTTCACTGATAAGCATTACATCTGATTTGGAAAATGTTCAGTCTGATTACAAGAAATCCATCGGGTATGCATATAGACTTATCAGGGATTATCAGGGTGCTCGTGTTCAAATATGGGAAGGAATATTCTCATGGGAAGAAAGCGCTGCGATGGCAATATTACGTATTCTTAAAAACAAGAATGAGCCTGTCTGGAAAAGGGAAAGAGAAGTCAAGAAGATAAACGGGATTTTGAAAAACGATCAGCTTAAAGCTGACTTATTGTTGAAAATAGGCGATCTCTATCGAAGAAGCGGGCAATCGGAGCAAGCTTTGAGGGTTTTTGGCGAAGTAATCGAAAATTATCCATATACATTTAAAGTAGATGAAGAAGGCAGCGGTTATTTCATCGTTCATTCCTTGGATGCCTATATTGGGAAGATTTACACGTACAAGCAGTATAAATACCCTAAAAACGAGCAAATAGATACAACGAACGAAATGAAAACACACTACGATAAATTTCTGGTTTTTCTTGAGCAAGATTATAAAGGCGAATATTCCGAGCATTATTCGATTTATTGCAAAAGTGTTTATGGTTCGAATGAAGGACAAAAGGAATATGAGAAAGGATATTTGTTTGAAAAATATTATCACATAGGTGAATAACGGGGGGATTTCGGAATTCGGTGAATTCGGGGGACATCAATACGTAATTCATTGCGTGTGATTCCCTGCCGGTCATTGAGCCGGGCTGGACAACAAATCCTGCACGCTGGAAAGAAATACCTGAATGAAGTAAAATAAGATCATGAAGAAGCTGAAGCTCTACATTGAGACATCGGTCTGGAATTTTCTTTTCGCGGAAGACGCGCCGGATAAGCAGCTGGAGACAATCCGATTCTTTGAGGAAATACACAGCGGAGATTACGAACTGTTCATTTCAACTCTTGTTATAGCGGAAATCGAAAGAGCACAGGAACTTGTCAGAAATAAATTGCTTGGAAAGATTGACGAAATCGAGCCTGAAGTGCTCCCAATTACTAGGGAAGTGGACGAATTGGCCCTGAAATATTCCGGAGCATGTTTTTTGTCCGAGAAAGCTTTCGACGATCTGACACATGCCGCGGTTGCCACTGTTAATCGTATGGATTTCCTGGTCAGTTGGAATCTGAAACACATCGTAAAAGTGAAAACCATTGCCGGAATAAATGAAATAAATCTGATTGAAGGATACAGAGAGCTTAAGATATGTACAGTGCAGGGGGTGGTAGTCGATGAATAACAATGAACCGGAAGTTATGAGGATGCTTCGGAAAATCAGGGAAGACAGATACGAGGAAACAAAGAACTTAACATCCGAAGAACGGGTGGAAAAAGTCAGGGAAGAGGCGGAAGCTTGCAAGAAAAGATACGGACTGAAACTTTCCCTGCATGAAAAAGCGAAGAAATAATCGGGGCGATTGAATGCTTCTTCGTCTTTTTGCTACTAATAATGCCACTTCAGCCCCTCTCTCTTTCCATTAATAATCATCATTAAAAATAATTGGCGTTGTTCGCGCATCGTTGCCAAGGTGGCTTAGGCAACGATGAAAATAGCCATCCCATCAGGGCGACCCGGCGGGTCGCCCCTGCAAATTCGCCGCCGCCAACCGCAATGAATAAGATTCCTCTGATAGTCTCTTTCCAAATGTCTTTTTACATGAGAGCGGCGGAGCGAGGCGCGCCAGCGCCCACTTCGCCGCGCGCATTGAAACGTTTTGAAAGGGATTTTAAGGGAAAACTTTTTCAAAAGTTTTCCCTTAATCCTAATCCTAATCCTTCAATCTTCAACCGACGTCGTGTCCGAGAACAAAAAACGTCACCAGTTGGAGTCGACCCATTCATATAGGCCGAACAGGTCTTTGACGGGGAGAGTCCCGCCGTCAGGAGAAGCGATAACGCCCGAATACAGCCCAAGAGACGGACGGCCGCGGCTGTAGCCCGACCCGATTTTAGTGTCTATGCGCCGCGTTTTAATCGGTTTGAACGACAAGTCCACAAGCCCCTCGAAGTCCCTGACCAGACACGGCCTTTCCGGATCGGAATCCGGCGGAGGCAGGCAT
Source organism: bacterium UBP15_UBA6099 (assembly GCA_002435745.1). Classification (GTDB taxonomy): domain Bacteria; phylum UBP15; class UBA6099; order UBA6099; family UBA6099; genus UBA6099. The sequence goes on along the minus strand of DIWT01000049.1, from coordinate 31,426 downwards.
TCCACCGCGTTCACCTTCGTGAGTTTTCCGTCGTAGAACAGCGCGTTCTCGGTTGTGTTTTTCGGGCTGTTGCCGAAGCCCAGATTGAAGCCGATAAGTTTTCCGTCAGAATGGCGGCCCGAAGCGGTCGCCCAGTGCCAGAACATCTTTTTCGGATAGTGGCCCCTGCCGAAGTCGAGCGCCGCAAAAGAGTTTTCCCGGCTCATACGATAGACATTTCCGCCGAACTCGACCGAGCCTTCCGTCTCCATGCAGTTTATCTTGTGCCCGTAGTGGCAACGCCGGGGATTGGTCATGTGGACGCCCGCGATGGAAGCGTGGTCCGCCGGATACGACATCTCCGCCTCCACGTTGAAAGACGTCCTTGAATCCTCCCCGCCGCTCAGATTCAAGTCCGCCGCCTCTTTGTCCGCCGTCGAAAAGCTGTCGAATCTAACGGACAGCCTGTGCATGTCGCCGGCGACCTCGAAGACGGCCTTCGCCGCGCCGGCGTCGAAGACAGTGCGCCCGCCCCCGCTGTCCGGCATCATCTCTATCTCCGGGTTGGCAGGCAGGAAGCGGGTGTCCTCGTAGAACCTATTCGTCGCCCTTACATATATGTTCGCGTTGAAAAACGCCGCGTAGGGAATCCAAGCCACCAGAAACTGCATGGAGAGTTCGGGCGTATAGATATGATACATGTCCCATTTCTTGAAAGCCTTTTTCATAACCTGTTTTGATGAAGCGAACTTGGCGTCGTCGAAGTTGAGATTGAGGATTGGCCGCCTCGCCCAGCCGCACACGCAGGAGCCGTCCGGAGCGATAATCGGCCCCGGTTTCGTTATCTCAATCAGTTCCGGACAGAAAAAAGGATACGAATCGTCGAGGATCGGCATATCCGCCAGCGCCCGTTTGAGGAAGAAAGACCCCAATCCGGAGCCGAACGCCGCCGCCCCCGCGCAAAGACGCATGAATTCCCGCCTGTCAATCATCATGGTTTTCCGCCCTCCCCGCGCACAGCCGCGCGCGCCTTGTTTTCCCGATATGGCAATTATACACCCCTGCGGCCATTTAAAGCGAGAGCGGGATTTTTTGCAGGGCGCGGTGAAAAGGGTTGACATGGCGGGCAAGGGAGGGCATAATTCAAACAAACGTTTGTTTGAACAGGGACGGCTATCATGGCTGACATCGAGACGAGACAAAAGATTCTGGACGCCGCGACTGAGATGTTCGCCGCAAACGGCTACGACGGCGTTTCGGTCAGGGACATCGCGGCCAAGGCGGGGGTGAACGTCGGGGCGATTTCGTATCACTTCGGGGGAAAAGAGAACCTGTTGAAGGCGGCGGTGGCGGAGGGGCTGGGCGCGGCGCGGCGGATGGTTGCCGATATCGACGCGGAGGCTCTGCCGCTTGATGAAAAGCTTGAGATAGTATTCGGGAAATTCCTTGAGTTTCTTAGCGGGGAATATTCGATAAGCAAAATCATAATCGGGGAGTTGCTTCTTGGGGGCGGCAGGCTGCCGGAGCTGGCGGGGGAGCATTTTTCGAAGCTGGCGGCGGCGATGCGCTCGATAATCAGAGAGGCGGCGGCTGCGGGGGAAATACGCAAGACGGACGAGACGCTCCTGTTTATAAGCTTCGTAAGTTTCCCGGCGTATCTTGTCTTCGCAAAACCGATTGTGGAGATTATCCGTAGGGAAAAAGGATATTCGAAAGCTTTCATAAAAAAAGCGGCCAAGCACCACGTCCGCGTGTTGTTTGACGGCATACGCAAAAGAGACGATACGGAAATGAGCGCGGAACGGCGCGCGGAGGGGGAATGTTGATGAAGAAGAAAATCGCGGCGGTTGTCATTGTGGCGCTTGCGGCGGCGGGGATTTATTACAGGACAGGACGCGGCCCGGCGGGGCGGCTTTCGCCGATGGAGGTGTCTGGCTCGATCGAGAGCGTGGAGGTTGCGGTTGGCTCGACGGAGGGAGGCCGGGTTGTCGAGACGTTCGTCAGAGAGGGCGACAGGCTGAAAACCGGAGACGCCATCGTGAGGCTTGAAAACACGCAGTTGGAGTCGTCAATTGGAGAGGCGGAGGCGGCGATGGCCGTGGCGGAGGCGGCGCTGGCGTCTCTGTTGAGCGGGTATCCGAAGGAGGACATAACGGCGGCGCGGGCGGCGGCGGAAGCGAGGAGCAGCCAGTCGGCTCTTCTTGAAAAGGGGACGCGGGCGGAGCAGATAACGGCGGCGCGGGCGGAGGTTGAGGCGGCGGCGGCGCAGAGCGAAAACGCCATGCTGACGTTCGAGCGGCAGGAGCGCCTGCTGGAGTCGGGGGTGGTGTCTAGGCAGACGGCGGACAACGCGCGGGCGGCGGCGCGGACGGCGGAGGAGCGCCTGAACGCCGCGAAGGCCATGCTGGAGATAGCGCTTAACGGGCCGAGGGAAGAAGAAAAGGCGGCGGCGGCAAGCGCGGCGGACGAGGCGGCGGCAAGGTTGAGCAAGCTTGAAAAAGGCGCGCGCAAAGAGGAAATCGCTCAGGCGCGGTCGGTTGTGGAACAGGCGCGCGCGCGGCTTAAAACCATCGAAGCGAGAGCAGCCGACCTCGTGGTGCGCGCCCCTTCGCCCTGCATAGTGGACTCTATGGACCTGCATCCCGGAGACCTCTTGGCTCCGGGCGGCCAAGCCGCGAAACTTGCGCTCGACGGAGACCCGTGGATCGACGTCTATGTTCCGGCGGACAGGCTGTCGGAGGCGAAGCCGGGCGCCAAGGCGCGCATAGTCGTTGACTCATATCCGGGTCGGGAGTTTGAGGGGACAGTCAGCCGGGTCGCCAGAAGCGCGGAGTTCACTCCGAGAAACGCGCAGACGCCCGAAGGCCGCGCGTCTCAGGTTTTCAGGACGCGCATCGAGGTTTCAGATCCGGAGCGCGAGTTAAGGGCGGGCATGACCGCCGTCGCCGTTTTCAGTTCCGGCGGAGCCGGCGAACGGGACGGCAAGCGATGAGCGAAATAATAAAACTGGATAAACTCACCCGCAAATTCGGCTCCATGACAGCGGTCAAGGATGTCTCTTTCGGCGTGGAGAAAGGCTCGATATTCGGTTTTCTTGGCCCGAACGGGTCGGGAAAATCGACTGTGATAAGGATGCTCTGCGGGCTTCTCGAACCGACTTCCGGAGACGCTTGGCTGGACGGCGCGAGCGTCCGGGAAAACTCGGAGCGGATAAAAAGAAACATCGGATACATGTCTCAGAGCTTCAGCCTTTACAGAGACCTGACGGTGGAAGAGAACTTGGCGTTTTACGGAAGGATATACGGGCTAAGGCGGGAGCGGCTTCGCAAGCGAATCGAGGAAAGCATGGAGCTGAGCGGCATAACGTCCAAGCGGAAACAATTGTCCGGGACATTGTCTGGCGGGTGGAAGCAGCGGCTGGCTCTGGCGTGCTCGATGCTGCACGAGCCGGGGATAATTTTCCTTGACGAGCCGACCGCGGGGATAGACCCTGTGGCGAGGAGGGACCTGTGGGAGCTGCTTTTTCAGTTGTCTAAAGAGGGCGTCACCCTGTTCGTAACGACGCATTACATGGACGAGGCGGAGCGTTGCACTCACATCGGTTACATATTCCTATCCGAGCTGATGGTGTGCGGCAAGCCCGCCGAGCTTAAGATGATGCCGGAGGTGACGCCGGCCGGGACGGTATGGCTTGAGGCGTCGAGCGACCGGATAACGCAGGCGCTAAGCCTGATGAAGAAAGCTCCGGGGGTGATGGACGCCACCATATTCGGAGAGAGCATCCACATAAGGGCGCGCGAAGGTTTCGGAGAGCGGGAAGCCGCGCTGGCTCTCGAAGCGGGCGGGGTTTCGCTCGAATCTTTCCGAGCCGTGAAGCCTTCCCTCGAAGACGTTTTTGTGTCGCTGACAAGAGAACGTCTCAAAGCGAGGGGGGCCGCATGAACTTCCTGACCACTTTTTCAGCCATCGTCTTCAAAGAGGCGCTGCACTTAAGACGGGACCCCGTCACGCTCGTAGTGACCATAGCCATACCCATATTCCAATTGATTGTTTTCGGATACGCGATAGACATGGAAGTGAAAAACATACCGACGGCGGTGTTCGACGCCGACAGGCGAGCCGGAAGCCGGGAACTTATCGCCGCGCTGGCGAACACGGAATATTTCGACTTCAGAGAGAACGTGTCAAGCGAGGCGGAACTGAGAGAGGCGATAGTGTCCGGTCGGGCGCGGGTGGGGATTCACATACCGCCGGACTTCACGGCGGGCGCGCTCAACGGGAGCGGGTCGAGTTTTCAGGCCCTTGTGGACGGCTCCGACTCGACGGTGGCGATGCAGGCGGTGAACGTCGTCAACTCGGTCGGCCTCATGCAGTCGGTCGGAAGGCTGGGCCGGGTGGACATCGAGAAGCTCCCGGTCGACGCCCGGCCGAGAGTTCTGTTCAACCCCGACCTGAAGAGCGCCAACTTCTTCGTGCCCGGCCTAGTCGGGCTTATCATGCAGATCGTCACTGTTTTCCTGACCGCGTTCGCAGTGGTGAGGGAGAAGGAAAACGGCACTATAGAGACATTGCTGGCGACTCCGCTGTCGCGCGGCGGGCTGATGCTGGGCAAGCTTGTCCCTTACGCATTCGTGGGGTTCTTCGAGATATGCGTGGTCCTGACGCTTATGAGGTTCGTGTTCGGGGTCCGCGTCAACGGGGACGTCGGCCTTCTGTTGCTGATGTGCTTCGTTTTCCTGTTTACGGCGCTGGGGCTGGGGCTGTTAATCTCGACGGCGGCCAAGAATCAGGCGCAGGCCATGCAGATGGCTCTGCTCGTGATGCTGCCGTCGGTGCTCCTGTCCGGCTTTGTTTTTCCGAGAGAATCCATGCCCGCGATAATATACTATTTCAGCTTTCTCATACCGTTGACGTACTTCATCGAAATTCTCAGAGGGATAATACTGAGGGGGGCGGATTTGTCGTCGCTGTGGAGCCAAGCCCTCGCGCTGGCGGTCTACGGCGCGGCCATACTGTCGCTCAGCACGTTGCGGTTCAGCAAGAAACTGTCATAGCGCGTTCAGGGCGCGCTTCACTTGTCCGTCGAAGAAGTCCGAACCGCGTTTTCCGCGATGTCATGGATGGTCACGTTCATGCCGTGGCCGTCGAGCAGGTCGGTGACGGAGTCCGCGGCCAGCTCCTGCCCCTGAGCGACGGCGGCTGTGGCCGAGTCGATAAGGATCGCGGCGCGGGCTTGTCTTAAAGCCTCGACGGCAATGTCAGCGTCCTCGATATTGCTGTTCGCGGCGGCTATGTTTATTCTCTGCATCTGCAGATCGCTTAAAACGAAGTTGAGCTTGTTCTCAAGGATGCCGATCTCGCCGCGGGTTTCGCTCAGCTTGTCTATGGCGGCTTGGAACTTGGATATGGGGTTCACGCCGGTGATGATGCCGAGAGAGCCAATCTGCGGAGAGGACGAGGGCGTGTAGTTATAGACGCCCGCCACGCTGGTGTCGACCACCGCCGAGGAGTGGAACAGCGTCGCGCGAACCTGAACGAAAGGCTTGTCAGCCGAGGTGGTGAAATTCGAGACGCCGGAGCCTGCTGTTATAAGTTGTTCCGTCCAGTTCACCCCGTCCGCGCTTGCCCAAACCTCGTACGCTGTGTTGACGCCGTCGTTAGCCATGCCGGAAATCGAAGCGCTGGTGTTTGCGCCGACGTATGTGGCGTTCGTGCTGAAAGAGCCGTCCTGAGTAAACTCGAAGAACCTGTGCGCGTCCACCGCCGTGTTCCACGCGGGGTTGCTAGCCAGCCTGTCGGCTATGACGTCGTCGCCGTAATATATGACCGCCCTCTGGTTGGGATCAATCACCGCGCCGAGCGAATTTCTCGCCGCGTCCCGTCTATGCTGCAGGAAGTCCACGTCGAATGTGGCGTCGGGCAGCGCGGTGAACTTTACCGCGAATCCGTCCATCTGGTTGCCGAGAGAAGCGTCTATATAAACCCATTCGTATCCGCCGGCGGTTATCGTGCCGTCCGGGTTGGGCACATTGTGAAACTGATTTCCAATCACGCCGTAAACGGCGTCTCTTGTGCCGTTGAGGCCGTAGCTGATGGGCGGCCGCCCGGTGTACGGATTGATCGGGACCGTTCCCGTCCAGTCCGTGCTTATCGCGTACACTTCGTCGAACGTCACCGCTCCGTTGCCGTCTTCGACGTGGAAATCGCCCTGCCAGATTATGTTCTGCGCGGCCATGCCCCAGTATCTGACGGAAACCACGTAATCGACATAGCCGTCCGACCTCGGAGTGGCGCTGTTGACGCTCACAACCACGCTGAAAGTGTCCTGCTTGTCGGGGTTTCCCGTTATCGCAATATCCGGCTCCAACTGCGCCACTCCGGAATTGCTCAGCAGGTCGATGTTAACAAGGTTGCTTGTTCCGCTGAGCCATTCGAGTTGAGTGTCGAGAAGAAGCGCCGCGCCGCTGTTGTCTGAAAGATTTATTCCGGCCACGCCGAGCGAACTGGTCATAAGGTTCCACGCCGTGAAGTATTCCCGTTGCGACTCCTTGTTCTCGTGCCCTATCTGAAGAGGAACGCCCTCGGAGAGCGTGAACGTCAGGTCGGTCAAAGACGGCGTTCCGAACATGACTCCATTGCTCATCAGCGTCACTTCGGCCCGAAGGAAACGCTGACTGTATTCGAAACTTTCGCCGTTTCCCACGAGAGGAAGCAGATTCCAGCCGCCCACGCCGTCCGCGCTCTCGTATACGAACACCTGAACGTTCTTGCCGGCGCCGGTCGAGGCCCCGTAGCTCAGCGTCGCGGTTCCGCCTGTGGCGTTCTGCGTGTCCACCGCCGATGTGGCGTACGTCGCGCTGGCGTTTATGTCCGTGAAGTAGCCCGAATAAAAAACCGCCGGCCGGGTGTTGCCCATCAACTGGTCTCCCCAGTACATCCTGATAGGCTCGCTGTTCCTGTCCGTAAGGTGAAGTTGCCATTTGGAATCGACTGGAGCGGTGATGTCCACATACGCCAAGCTGCCGTTGAAGGCGGCGGCGGCTGTAAGATCGAAATTGAAAGTATTTCCGACTATGGCCCCCCCAGAAGCGTTCGAGAGAACGGCCCCGGCGTCAAATGTGATTTTTCCTTTAAGCTGACCGCCCGCGCCCAATATCTCCCCGCCAATGTAAAACCTTGCGGTGTAGGTTCCGTTCGCGGTATCGTAACCGCTGCCCGCCGCCGCTCCGTTCATCCACAGGTTTATAGTGTCCTGATTTATTTCGCCGATTGTGGTGTTCCACGCCACGCTGGTATTCCAGTCGTTGAACATCATCTTGACCGCGCCCGGAGACGAATCAAGGTCTATCTCCGTCGCGTTGTATGTTCCGCCCTGCCAGTCCGCTTGACTCGTGAACGAATATACCGTTCCGGAGCCGCCATTTATGAGAGTTTTGCCGTTGAATTTCACCGAATTGGCGATCGCGTTAATTTCTTCCAGAATCATGTCGCATTCGTTCTGCATCAATTGGAGGTCGGACACCGTGAGAGTCGCCTCGTTCGCCGCTCTGACCGCGAGGTCTCTGCCGCGCTGCAGGATGTGGCCTATCTCGACGGCTCCCGCGTCCGCCGTCTGCAACATGGATATGCCTTCCTGAACGTTCCTAATCGCCTGCCCTATCCCGCCGAGGCTGGCTTTCAGCGTCGTTGAAATTCCGACTCCTGAAGGGTCGTCGCCCGCCCTGTTTATCCGCAGGCCCGACGACAGTCGCTCGAACGCCGTCTTCGAGTTTAGGAAATTCGCCCTCAGGCTCGCTAAACTCGCATACCCGTTCAGTCCGGTAAGTTTCATGGCTTTCTCTCCTTAGGCTCTCACGCGCGCGACGCGTACGCTACCGGCGGGTTGCCGAAACCACGGCGCGCCCAACCACAGCCGACCGCATTACACGCCAACTCTATCTCCACCCTGCCCGGAGATACGCAAAACCCCGCGACGGATGGTTTTATTGTATGCGGCATTCCCGAGCGACTCACAACCCGGATATGCCGAGGCGAAAACACCTTTGGAAGCGACTTCCGATTCGTCGCTTCTCGCCTTCTCTATTAATGTTTCGGCAAATACGCACAAAGCCTTTAGATGTTGGTTTTTTATTTTTATGTTGTCATTCGTGGCAAAAAACGTTTCATTAGCATTTCCTGCGAATCAGATTTAAAAATCGGAAAAATATGCTTGCGGATAATGCAAACATGGCGAATATACGAAGAATTAAATGAGAGTTCCCATTAACTACTTTGGTAAAAACATCATGCGCAAAAGAAAAAGTTTTGCGCATGGCACACTTGGTAGAGGGTAGAATCATCTAATAGAATGTATAATCCCGTATTCGTCGATAAAGTCGCCGAACCGGGGCGATTATCATAACCCTACTAACGGAATCGGGCTTAAATGGTTTGGAAAACCACGTTGGGGTTGGGGTTTTTAATCAATCCGCTTCATTCGGAGGGAAAAACCATTGCTGCTGCAAACCTTTCAGCAAAGCCCGGAGCGGACGAAAGCTCAAAATACCTGATGCTGTCGCCGAGAAGGCGAGCGTCATCACGCGCTTTTGCGGACAATAGAGCGTCCGCCGCGCCGTCGAGCGCGGCGTTGCCTAAAAATTTCACGATTTCCGGCTTTGCGCCCGGAAGAAGTCCTATTCGGATAGCGGATTTCGGGTTCAGGCTGTAGCCTAAAGCCCCGGCCAGATAGACGGCTTCGAGGGAATCGGCGTCAACCCCGGCGGCTGCTATAAGCGTTTCGGCCCCTGCCAGAATCGCGCCTTTGGCAAGCTGCGCTTCTCTGATGTCATGCTGAGTGACCGAAACAGGCCGCCGCGCGCCCATTTCTCCGGGCCTGACGATATGGAACGCGGGTTGAGCGCCGAGGTCGCCGCCGCTTAAACGATCCGCAATCGGGCTATCCTTCGGCGCGGTCAATCTACCCGATGCCGCCAGAGCGCCCGAATCCAACAGCACAGCTAGCGCGTCGATGAGACCTGTTCCGCACAGTCCCTGCGGAGCCGCTCCTCCGATTGTTCCCACTGAAAGCGAGCCTTCCGACAGCGCCACCGTGTCCACCGCGCCCTCGCGCGCGGTCGCCCCGCAACTGATATGCGCGCCCTCGAACGCCGGTCCCGCCGCCGCCGCGCAAGCCCATATCTTTCCGCCCGCAGCCAGAACCATCTCCGCGTTCGTGCCGAGGTCGATCATCAGGCGCGGCCCGCCCGGCCTGTGCAACCCCGCCCTCATCGCCGCCGAAACCGCGTCCGCCCCGACATACCCGGCCACAACCGGAAGCGTCGCCGCCGCCGCGCCTTCCGCCGCAGGTATTCCCAATTCCCGCGCAAGCGCCGCAGCCGTCCCTCTGAAAGGCGGAGTGAACGGAGCCGCTCCTATGCCTGACGGGTCGTATCCGAAAAAAACGCTCAGCATCGTCGGGTTGCCTACGACGATCGCGCGCTTCGCCGCTCCGGCTTCGACGCCGCCGCGCTCCGCCAGCCACTCGACCATTCGGGCGACACGCCGACGAAGACCGCTCCTGAGCGCCCCAAGCCCGCCGGACGCCGCAAAACTCAACCTGCTCGCCACATCCGCTCCGTAAATTCTCTGAGGATTCGCGCTCGCCGCGCTCGCCGCCGCCCGCCCCGTCTCCAAATCCACCAGCCGCGCGTTCAATGTGGTCGTCCCGATATCCAGCGCAAGGCCGAACCCGCGCTCGCCGTCCGGCGCATGCCCCCGCCCCGAATCCGGCGGCTCATAATCCATGCAGAATTCAGTTATCTCTGATGGAGCCGCGTTGCCCTCGAATGCCGCGACCGCGTCGCCCGCTATTCTCGCTTGGCACGCCAGCCTGATCCCGGACTCAAGCTCCCCCGCGGAAAGAAGCTTCCTTTCAGCGTCCGAAGGAGGCTCCAGCAGCCCCCCTGCGCGCGCGCGGCATTTACCGCACGTCCCCGCGCCGCCGCAATCTGCGGACACCTCAAGCCCGGCTTCCGCCGCAACCTCAAGCAGCGTGGTCCCCGGCCTCGCCCGGACAACCGCCCCGCCCTCTATATCTATCCTATAAGCCTTTTCCGTCATCTTTAAACCCACCCGCGACCGCCTGTTACAATATACTAGAAAACTCCCCTCATCAAAAGAATCCCTTGCGCATGTTTAAAAAACAAACGTAAAATCACGATGGGAAACCTGTCACAATTTTCTATTCTCAACGCAAATTTGCCCCGGCGGTTAATATTGTTATAATCATGTAAGATTAAATTTTAGATTTGCGATAATTGGAAAAGGGACGACATCATGAGAAATCGAATTCTCTGGGGATTGTCTCTGTTGGCGCTGGCGGTCGGCATTTTTCACGCGCGCGTCGCCGTCTGCGCGAAGAACCCCGGGCAGTACAAATTCATAGTGAACTACGGCATGTCCTTCGGAGGCGAATCGGCTTCGAAGGTGGAGGCTCTCCTGAACAGCCTCAGCGGCGTCATCAACAAAAAAACGGGCATCAAGATAAATATGCTGTCCGCGCGCGATTCGGAAGAGGCTTACGAAAAGCTTAAGTCGGGCGAAGCGGACTTCGGCATCATCAGGCCGATGCAGTACGCGAGAGCGGTAGAGGAAAAAGCCCCTCTTACCCCCTTGATGAATCTGGCGATTAACAAGAAACAGGAAACAGAAATCTGCGTCTACGCAAACAAAAAAGCGCCCGTAAAAATGGAAGGCCTGCGCGGAAAGAGCGTGATGCTGCTCGAAGACAAGGAATGGATTTACGCGCAGCAGCACCTCGCGGACAAAGGGATAGACGAAAAGCTGACGGACTATTTTTCAAAAACGCTCCTCGGAGACAACCCGCAGTCGGCGCTGTACACTCTGGTGTTCAAGAAAGCCGACGCCGCCATTATGACCGAAATGGCCTACGTCATGGCGGTAAACACGGACAAGCGATTCAACGAGATAAGCAAGATGGAGTGCATGGGAAAGTATCCGGTAGACCCGCTCGTGTTCAGAAACGACTTCAACAAGCAGGATTCCGATAAGATAGTCAAAATGCTCGTCACCGCGCACAAAGACCCCGATTTCAAGGATGTGCACATCTATTTCGTGTCCGGGAAAGCGTTCTTCACTAAAGTGAAGCCCGACCTTTATAAAGATTTCCGGGACAGAGTCGCCAAGGCGAAAAAGAACGGGTGGCTGAAGGATTTCGAGAAATGGCAAAAGACACAGGGGAAATGAGCGGCGCCCCGCCCTCTTCTTCCCCGTCGAGAAAAAAAAGAAGCATCGTCGTCAACCTCTCTCTTCTCGTGGTCGTTTCCATAGTGATAGCTTCCGCAGTGGCGTACATCGCGACCTCCGGGACGCAGAAGAAATTCTATGAAGAAGAAAAAGCCAGCCAGATGAAAGCCTACGCGAGCGTGATCGCCATCGCGTCCGGCAACGCCGTCGCCTCTCGCAAAAACGACACCCTGAGAATGATCGTAGAGGACATCGTCTCGGACGAGCGGCAGATCTCGCACCTCGCAATTTTCGACAGCGGATGGAACGTCCTGTACGAAAACGGCGCGGGCGGCAAAGCCGTCTCCCTAATCGCCGAACGGCTCAAGGCGGACGAAAAAAAGATAGGCCGCTCGCACTTCATCCCTTCCTTTCGGGCGGACGGCGCAAAGTTCTCGCTGGCGGTCGCAAAGATAGGAATATATCTGGGCGAAGGCCCCGACAAAGAGCACGTCTCAGGATACGTCGCGCTGACATACAGGCCGAAGCCGCTGCTCGAACTTGAGCGCGCGCGCCAGATTGAAATCCTCGGCGAAAGCGTCGCAAAAACCGTCCGCTCCCTCATCGACCGGTTCATCTTCTCGGAAGCCAAGGAGATTCTCGTAGAGTTGCGGAAAAACAACCCGGATATCGTTTTCTGCTACGTAATCGATCCTGACAGCTACGTGATGATACACCCGGACGAGGAGATGGAGGGCCGGGAGCTGGACGACCCGGAAACAAAAGCGGCGCAGCGGGTGGACTCCCGGCGCAAAGTCATCATGCGCGAGCGCGTGGACGACGAATGGGGCAGAATAGTCGACAGTTCGTTCCTAATCGAGAGCGACGGGACGAAAACGGGGGTTCTGCGCGTCGGGTACTCGCTGGAGCGGCTGTACGGCAGGGCGGCGCGCGCCCGCGCCATCGCCGCCGCCATCGTGTTCGCCTTCCTTTGCGCCGCAGTCGCCGCCTCCGTCGCCGTCTCCCGCAGGTTCGCCAAACCCATCCTCTATCTGGCCGACACCGCCCGCGAGATAGGCCGCGGCAACCTTGACTTGAACGTCGCCGTGTCCACCGGCGGACTCGAAATTCAAGAGCTTGCAGGCTCGTTCAACGAGATGATTAGAGGCATCAAGGAAAAACAGCAGATAAAGGACACCTTCTCCCGCTACGTCTCCCGTCAGGTGGCCGACGAACTTCTCCGCGACATGGACAACATTTCCCTCGGCGGCGAAACAAAAGACGTCACCATACTGTTCTCCGACATCAGAGGGTTTACGACCATATCCGAGAAACTGCCCGCAGACCTCGTGGTCGGCCTTCTCAACGAATATTTCAACTCGATGGTGGACGTGGTTTTCGAGTTTGAAGGCACTCTCGACAAGTTCATTGGCGACGCGATAATGGCGATCTACGGCTCTCCGATTAAACACCCCGACGACCCCTTGCGCGCGGTCAAATCCGCCCTCAAAATGAAACGCAAGCTGGACGAGCTGAACGAGAAATGGATAAACAAGGACGGCCTTAATCCAATCAAAATCGGCATCGGCATCCACACCGGCTCGGTAGTCGCAGGCAACATCGGCCACTCACAAAGGCTCGAATATACTGTCATCGGCGACAACGTCAACCTCGCTTCCCGACTAGAAAGCCTCACCAAGCAGTACCACATCCCTATCGTCATCAGCGGAAGCACTTACGAGCTGGTCAAAGACTTCGTCGATGCCAGACACATCGACTCAGTCACCGTAAAAGGAAAATCCAAACCGGTTGAAGTTTACGAGCTTCTGGGATTAATAGAATCTGAATCCTGACTGCAGATTTCTGTCGCGTCAACATAGACCAAACAAAAAGATGCAGTTTAGGAAATGGGGTTTGGGGAAAGAACCCTTTTTAAGGTTTTTTTTAATCTCAGAAAGCAAAAACCTTATGTATCGGTTTTTCGGGTTTAACGTGTTTTTTCTTGAAAAAACCGGGATGCGCGGGTGGAAATATCCATCATTGCGCGCCGCGCCGCGCCCGCCGCGACGGCAATGGAACGCATGGCGGGGTTCAGTTGCATAGCCTCAAAAGTGTTGCCCTCCGGGTCTAGAAAATAAGCGATGACGCTGCCGCCGCCCACCGGCGTCGGCTCGAACAGGAACTGAACTCCCGCCGCTAGGCAGCGCTTGTGGAACGCCGCGATGTCGGACACCGAGTACGCGACATGTTTGACGCCGGCGTCGCAGAACCTTTCGCGGGGGACAGCCGGGGCTGACGCGGACTTGGGGGGGAAATGTCTCGGCGGGGCCGGGAGCGCGGCCCCCGCAAGACATATCAGTCTCACATGGCCGTACATCGGCGCGGGCGCGTCCAACCCGAACAGCGGCCCCAGAAAATCGCAGCCGCTCTCAACCCTCCACAGCCCCAGAAGGTCGAAAAACTCCTCGTACCCCTCCGGGTCGCCCGCGACCAGCCCTATCTCCTTAAGCGATGAAACGCGACCCGGATACGCGGCTTTTCCAGCGTCAAACAGCAACACGTTGGAGCCGTCCGGGTCCTTCGCGAGCGCGCATTTGCCGCATGCCGTCTCGGCGCGCGCCACCTTCAGCCCGGAGGCTTCCAGCCGCCCGACATAGTCGTCAAACCCGTCCACGTTGAAGGCGATGTATCTAAAACCGGGGCGGCGGATATCTCCGGGGTCTCCCGGGGCGGACCTGTGCCGGGGCAGATAGAAGGTCTCCATGCCCCCGTCTCCTATCTGATGCCAGACCACCCTGTTCAGGGCATGATCGAGACCGCACACGCGCGCCGCGCGCGGCCCGCTGCTGACGGTTTCGGCGAGAGCGGGGAGCCTGAGAGTATCCGCGTAAAAACGCGCGCCCGCCCGCCTGTCTCGGATGGTGACGCCGAAATGATGAATGTCCTCGAACATGGCGCGATACTCCCGCGCAAGCGCAACGCGCGCCCGGCTCAATGTTTTTATGACATGTTTGTATTATACCAGACACGGCAGACGTTCGCCGCCCGCCGGGGGAAATCATTTTTTCGACAACTCTACTGCCATCTCCGCCCCAGCTTCCATCATCCCTTCGGTGGCTTCGGGAAAAACAAGCCCCATGCCCGCCTCGTAGCCGCCTTCCTCGTAAATTTTTCTGGTGGATATGTAGGCAAGATGGTCGTTGGCGTAGCCGAAGAGCGCCGTCTTCAGAGGCGCAAGAGATTGACGAACCTGCAACCCCACATCCGCCACAGGCTCTCCGGGCAGCGCGACCGCGTAGGCGTCGCCGAGTCTCAGAGCCTGAACCCACGTGCGGGTCCTGCCGCCCTTCACCCTGCTCATAGTTTTCACGAGCGGCAATATGAACGATTCGACTCCGAGCCTTGCCTGCAGCATCTTTATTCTATCGTCCTTCTCGCTTTCCGACATGTTGGAATTGCGTATGATTTCAGTTTTTTCGGGGATAGCAGCGCGGAATTCGCCCATGGATTTCATGGTGCGGACCGGGAAGATCATCTCCTTCATCGCGCCGCCCACAAGGAAGTCTTCGGAAAGCGCCACTGACTCTATATTCGGGGCGGTCGCTGCGGCGAGTTTCGCGCCGTAGCTGCGCGCCCTCTCCCATCCGTCCGCGCCTTCGCCCCCCGCCGGGCTGATGTCGCCGTTGGCCCCTTGAATGAACAGGAACACTCCGCCGCCCATCGCCTTGCTCATTTCCTCGCTGAAAGTTCCAAGCCAGTCGGAGCTAATCAGAAGCTCGCCCGCGTTTACTATCGTCGGGTGCGCCGAAAAATTCAGGAATCCGCCGATGGGGCGTCCGTCCAACGCCTTGACCACGAGCAGCAGCCCCAGCGGGTCCACCGTGCCGCCCGATATGCGTCGGTTGCGGCTGTAGCCCTCCAGCGAGATGAACGCCGTCCCGGCCCGCGCAGGCTCCATCGCCGCCAACGCCTGCCCCGCCGCCGCCGTTATTTTATCCTGCAACTTCTTCTTCATCTCCGGATTGTACTCTTTCGGATACTTTCCGAATTCCTCGTAATACCCCTCCGGCCCGGCGTGCGTGTGACCCGCCGTTATCATCACGTTGCGCGGCGGAATCCCGTGCTCCTTCTCTATCCGCTCTTTAATCTCCATTGCGAACACCCCGCCTGTCATTATCAGTTCGTTCGCGATGAGAAGAACGGTCTCCTCGCCTTGTCTGAGCGCGAGGATTCTTGTGTGAAGCGGGTCATGCACGCCCTTGGCGGTCTCGAAAATGTGGTAGTATCCGCCGAGGTAGCAGCCGAGGTCCGGGGTGATGTCCGCCGCCGCCGCGCCCGCCTTAAGCTGCGCCTGCGCTCCGTTCGCCGCTCCGAACGCCGCAAATAATGCCAGAGCCGTCGCCGCCGCTCTTTTTATCAGTTTTTTCATTGCCGCTCCTCCGATAGCCGTTTGGCGTCCATTATTATAAAACATTAGTAAAAAAAAGGCAGTTTTTTTACACTCCTCGCGCGTTTTTTTATATTGTTTTGAAAAAACCGGAACTTCCCCGCCGCCTCCGCTGTTATAATTTCGTTGTTTTTAGACGGTAGCTGTTGGACAAGATTTAATAATGAATCACGGATACAAGAGACGGCATGATGACTAAGAGAAAACAATTCCGTCGGTCGGCGGATAATTTTCATCAAACAAAAAATCGATTTTAACATCAGACGCGGACGCGGCATGCGTCAGGCGCGGAGGAACGAAATGAAAAGAACGAAACTGTTGGTAGTGGGCGGAGTTGCCGGGGGAGCCACAGCCGCAGCGCGCGCGCGCAGGGTGGACGAACACGCTCAGATTATCGTTTTCGAAAAGGGCGAGTTCGTTTCTTTCGCCAACTGCGGTTTGCCGTACTATGTCGGCAACGAAATTACCGAAAAGAGCGACTTGCTGGTGGCAACGGCGCAATTCCTAATGGCGAGGTTCAATATCGAGGTCAGGACGTTTTCAGAGGTCGTCAAAATAGACCGGGCGGGCAAGGCGGTCGAGGTAAAAAACCTGAAAACCGGCGAAAGTTACTCCGAAAGCTACGATAAGCTAATCATCGCGCCGGGAGCTTCCCCGGTCAGGCCGCCTCTCGAAGGAATCGATCTTGACACCGTGTTCACTCTCCGCAACATCCCTGACACCGAAAGGATAAAAGCATACGTTGACGGGAAAAAACCGGAGTCGGCGGTTGTGGTCGGCGGAGGGTTCATAGGGCTGGAAATGGCCGAACAACTCGAGCGCCGGGGCGTCAAAGTCACCGTCGTCGAGATGCTCGACCAAGTTATGCCGCCCATTGATTTCGACATGGCGGCAATCGTCCACAGGCATATTCGCGACAAAGGCGCGACGCTCAGGCTCAAGGACGGAGTGAAATCTTTCCGAAAAGAAAACGGGCGCACAGTAGTGGCGACTTCCAACGGCCCGGACATCGTTTGCGATCTGGTCGTGCTTTCCATCGGCGTGAAGCCTGACAGCGGCATAGCCAAGGACGCCGGGCTTGCCCTCAACGAACGCGGCGGCATTAAAACGGACGACCGCATGAGAACCTCCGACCCGGACATCTACGCGGTGGGAGACGCCGTCGAAGTGACAGACATAGTGACCGGCTCGCCCGCCATGATTCCGCTGGCCGGGCCTGCGAACAAACAGGCTCGCATCGCCGCAGACAACGCTCTCGGACGCGACTCGGCCTTCAAAGGCGCTCAGGGAACCGCCATCGTCAGGGTCTTCGACCTGACCGTCGCCTCCACCGGCAACAGCGAAAAGGCGCTCAAACGCGCCGGCATACCTCATCTCATCTCTTTCACTCACTCCGCATCCCACGCCTCTTACTATCCCGGCTCCGAAATGATGTCGGTAAAACTCCTATTCTCGCCGGACGGCGGCAAGGTTCTCGGCGCTCAGATCGTCGGCGGAGACGGTGTGGACAAACGAATAGACGTCATCGCGACCGCCGTCAGGGCGGGCATGACGGTTTTCGACCTTGAAGAGCTTGAGCTGGCGTACGCGCCCCCGTTCGGTTCGGCGAAGGACGCCGTGAATATGGCTGGCTTCGCCGCCGCAAACATCCTCAAAGGAGACTCTCAGATCGTCCACTGGCACGAGATTGAAAAACTCGACATGAACGAGCATGTCCTTCTGGACGTAAGGAACAAGCCTGAAGCCGCAACTGGAAAAATTGAAGGCTCGGTGATGATTCCTCTGCACGAGTTGCGCGCGCGGCTCGACGAATTGGACAAATCAAAGACCTATATCGTGTACTGCGCCATCGGACTGCGCGGGTACGTCGCGCACAGGATACTCTCTCAGCGCGGATTTAAATCGAAAAACCTGAGCGGTGGATTCAAAACATACGCCGCCGCCGCCGGAGAAGCGCGGGCCGCGCTAACTCCTCCGGACGGCGGTAAAAAAAAAGAGCCGCCGCGCCAGCCTCTGAATGAAACGACTGCAAGCTTGAATATTGATTTCAAAGTCAACGCATGCGGCGTCCAGTGCCCCGGCCCGATTATGAAGCTGAAAAGCAAGATCGACGAGATGCTGGACGGACAGACCGTTCAGTTAACGTCGAACGAGCCGGGGTTCCTCAAAGACATACCGGCGTGGTGCGAAAACACCTGCAACGAGCTAGTCTCGATGACGTCTGAAAAAGGCGTTCATACTGCGGTGGTGCGCAAGGGCGCGCCCGTGTCCGACGGGGCCGCATCCTGCGTCGTGGCTCCAAACAAGGAAAAAGCCCTCATCGTGTTCAGCGACGATCTGGACCGCGCGCTTGCGGCTTTCATCATCGCCAACGGAGCCGCCGCGATGGGCAACAAAGTCACTCTCTTCTTCACTTTCTGGGGGCTGAACGTGTTGCGCAAAAGCGAGTCGTCCGTCCGCAAAGACGCCATATCCGCCATGTTCGGCGCGATGATGCCCAAAGGCCCGGACGCCCTCTCGCTCAGCAAGATGAACATGGGCGGCATGGGCACAAAGATGATGAAGATGATAATGAAACAGAAAAACGTCAACACGCTCGGCGAACTGATAAGCTCCGCGATGGAACAAGGCGTGAGATTCGTCGCCTGCGCCATGACAATGGATATAATGGGCATAAAGATAGAAGAGTTGATAGACGGCGTGGAAGTGGGCGGCGTGGCCGACTACCTTAACACCGCCGACAAAGCGAACATGAGTATGTTTATCTGACGATGCCCCGCGCGGGACTCCCCGCAGAGGCCTGAAAAACAAAACTGCCGGAGAAAATCATGGAAAGCAAAATTGCTCAAGCCGTAAAGTTAGAACTTTCGCCTGTGGCGATGCTTTGGTCGGACGAAAAGCCGGAGGGAGCCACCCAGTTCAAGCCGGGCCGCTGGGGCTGCGTCATGTTTCTTCTGGTTGTCGCCGCAAAGGGCAAATCCGCCGTCGCAGACATCGAAACGTTCGGCTGCATCGGGGGCGGAGTCGGACTGGGTTTCGGAAATCAGTACGTCAAGTTCCCCGGCGGAATAGAGCATTACATTTCTTCCGGAAATCCGGAATTCTGCCGGTCCGAAGCCGGACGCCAAATCGCCGAGCAAATGCCCGACCTCGTCGAGGGCGAAAGATACGTCAAGAACCCCGAAATCGCAAAACAGTTCTTTGACAGCCTTCCGATGACGGAAATCCCGACGAAATACGTGGTTTTCAAGCCTGTCGAGCATGTGACGCCGGAAGAAACAATCAAGGTCGTGACGTTCTTTGCGCGCCCCGACCAGTTGTCCGCTCTGATAGTTCTGGCGAACTACGCGAGGGCCGGACAGGCGAACGTAATCGCCCCCTTCGGCGCGGGCTGCCACCAGACTGGCATACTCCCGCTGAAAGAAGAAGAATCCAAATCGCCCCGCGCCATAATCGGCCTCACCGACATCTCCGCCCGCAAAAACACTATGAGGATGCTCGGACACGACCTGCTCACGTTTTCCGTCCCGCGAAAACTCTTCATCGAGATGGAGGAAAACGTCGAGGGCAGTTTTCTGGAGCGGAACTCATGGCAGGAAATCCTCGAACATCAGGCGGATAACTGCTAGCGCGCATTTTGCCAATGCGGGCTGAAATCTAAGAAAGGGATGAGATACGAGGCGAAACGAGCGAGAACGAGGGAGCATACTGTTTCGTATGTGGCCAAGTTTGAGTCGATGATTCAACGACGTAGATCGCCCTTTATTCGATTTCCCGGATTTTTATCGTGAAAAATCCGGGCTAGCGCGTGCGCCTTTATAGACGCGAAGCCACACATTGACCTGACAACATATTAAATATATATTGAATGCTTGTAGGAGCGAGCATCGTTCGCGAGCGCGTTCCAATATGAATCCGTCATATATTCTTCGGAGATGTTTTTCAGTGAGCGAACAGGGAAACGCCGAGCAGGCATACAATTTTCTTAAGATTCAGAACCGGCTCGCCTTCGAGTTGGGCAGGACTTCGTCTTTGTCGGAAGCTCTGGAATTCTGCATCGACGCCGCTCTGGAAGCCACTGGGATGGAGTTCGGCGGAGTATATCTCGTCGCCCGCAACGGCGACCTAGACATGTTGGCTCACAGAGGGCTGTCCGACGACGTCGTGGCGGCGGTGAAGCATTTCGACAAGGACTCTCCGAGAGTGGGCTACATCCTGCAAGGAAAACCCATTTATTTCGGCGTCGGCGACATCCCCTTCTCTCAATCCATAGTGAACAACGACACGTTCTACTCGTCGCTTGCCGTGATGCCTTTCCGCGACAAGGGCAGCGTGATAGGCTGCCTGAACATCGGCTCTAAGAAGGAAGCGGAGATATCCGAAGTGAACCGGCAGTCGCTGGAGACGATGGGCCGGCTCATAGGCAACCTGATAGGAAGAATCCGCACGGAGGAGGAATTAAGGAAAAGCGAAGAGAAATACCGGGCGCTGATAGAGGCAACGAACACAGGGTATTTGATACTGGACGAGCGCGGAGCCGTCTTGGACGCTAATCAAGCCTACCTGAGCCTGATTGGCAAAAAGGAATTAAAAGAGATAGTCGGTAAGAGCGTTGAGGAATGGACAGCCGAACACGACAGGGCAAGAAATGTCGCCGAGGTTGAGAAATGCATGGCCGTGGGAAACGTCAGAAATCTTGAGATAGATTATGTGGACGCTTCAGGCCGGATCGTTCCGATCGATATAAACGCAAACGTCATCGATATGCCGGAGGGGAAAAGGATTCTTTCCCTGTGCCGGGATATCTCCGAAAGAAAAAAACTGGACGACGCCCTCCGGGACAGCGAGGAAAGTTTCCGCATGCTGTTCCAGAGCGTCGGCGAAGGAGTCATCATCTACGACAGGGATTTCAGATACACCTACTGGAATCCATACATGGAAAACTTGACCGGATTGATGTCCGCAGACGTCATAGGCAAATGCGCCTTTGACGTTTTTCCGCATTTGAAACAATACGGCGTGGACGTGTCGATTAGACGGGTGCTGGATGGCGAAACCGTCTCATCTTCGAACATGGAATACACTTCCACAAAAACAGGGGAAACCAAAAGGACGTCCGGGGTTTATCATCCTTACCGCAACTCCAAAGGCGAAATTGTCGGAGTAATCGGCATAGTAAGGGACATAACCGAACTGTGGCTCTCCGAACAGGCCTTGCGCGCCAGCGAGGAAAGGTTCCGGCGGCTTTCGGAAAATCTGCCTGACATTATTGTGCGCTGGATTCCCGGTTATGGACTGGACTATGTGAACCCGGCTTTAGAGAGAATCCTCGGCGTAACAAAAGAAAAAGCCCTCGGGAACTGGGGCATACTGATGTCGATGATTCATCCGGAAGACGCGCATTCCATAAAAACCGCTCTTTTGAATTTAGGAAAAAGAAAAGAAGAAATCGTAAGAATGGAATGCCGGATGATAGCCAAATCAGGAGCTATCGTCTGGATTGATGTCCTATGGAAGGCGATATGGAATGAGAATGGCTCCCTAGCATCTCTGGAGGCAATCGCAAGAGACGTGACAGAAAGGAAGAATTCGGAGATAGAGAACAGCCGTCTGCAACAACAGTTGCTTCATTCGCAAAAGATGGAGGCGATAGGGGCGCTCGCCGGAGGAATGGCGCACGATTTCAACAACATCTTGGCGATTATCAGCGGCACGACCGAGTTCCTGATGGGTAAAATGCCTTCGGATTCGCCCCACCTGTCCCAACTGGCCAGAATAAAAAGATCCACCCGCAAGGCCAGAGACCTTTCAATGAAACTTCTCACCTTCGCCAGAAAAGAGAAATTGAGCGTCCGCGCGGCATGCGCCAACAGCTTGGTCCTCGACGTCATCGACATGCTCAGGGGAAGCATTTCGAAAAAAATCATCATCAAAACGAAACTCGCCGATGATTTGAAAAAGATATGCGTCGACACGAATCAGATTTCGCAGGCCGTTCTGAACATCTGCATAAACGCCTGCGACGCCATGCCGGACGGCGGGGAACTGACAATAGAAACAGAGATGAATGAAATCTGCAACGCCTCGCCGGGCGCCGCCTCCGGCGCCCCCGGCCTTTACTGCGCGATATCCATCGCGGACACCGGCGCCGGCATCGACCCGCAAGTGAAGGAAAAAATGTTCGAGCCGTTTTTCACAACCAAAGACATGGGGAAAGGCTCAGGCCTCGGCCTTTCGATAAGTCACGGGATAATCGAAAAACACAACGGTTTCATAACAGTCGAAAGCATGCAGGGAAAAGGCTCCGTCTTCAAGATATTCATTCCCGCCTGCGAAATCGAAGAAGCGGAAACGACCGAGGACGCGACCAAGGAAACGCGCGGCGACGCCAGAGGTTCCGTTTTTATCATCGACGACGACAGGGATTTCGTTCAGACTATGCGCGACGTCCTAGAAAGCGAAGGGTTCATCGTTTCCTTCTCTTATTCGGGACGGGAGGGCGTAAAGAGATACGAAGATCTGAAAGACGCCGCGGACGTTGTCATTCTGGACATCATGATGCCGGAGATGGACGGAGCGGAAACTTTCGCCGCTCTCAAACAAATAAATCCATCGGCAAAGATAGCTCTTTGCTCAGGATACAGCGTAGAAGGCAAAGCGTCCGACCTTATGAACTCCGGAGCGGACGCCTTCATCCAAAAGCCTTTTATCATCAAAGAAATCATAGATGTTCTTTCGAAGCTTATGCGCCGCCCGGAATAACCCGCGCATAAACGGAACCCCGCAATGTCGAACAGCCTCATTTACCATCCGGAACATTTTTTTGTTTGTTTTGTTTGAATATCCTGAAAACGGGTATTTATATATAGAAATTCGAGGGTGATGAATTGGGCAAAGTAGCGATAGTCGGAGCTGGTTTTGTCGGTTCGACCGCCGCGTACGCGCTGCTCCTCAGAGGCGTGGCGACTGAGATAACGCTTATCGACTCTCACGGGGAGAAGGCGGAGGGCGAAGCGATGGACCTCGGCCACGGGCTGCAGTTTGCCACCGGTTCCCGCATCGACTTCTGCAAAAGCGTGGAGGAATGCGGGAAGGCGGACGTGGTGGTGGTGACGGCCGGAGCGGCTCAGAAACCCGGAGAGACCCGGCTCGACCTCGCGCGGGGCAACGCGAACCTGTTCGCCGACATGATTCCGAGAATCGCCGCCGCCGCGCCTGACGCCGTTCTGCTGATCGTCACCAACCCGGTTGACGTAATGACCATGATCGCGATCGAGCGCTCCGGATTCCCGGCCTCGCGCGTCGTAGGCTCCGGCACGTCGCTAGACACCGCCCGGTTCAGATATATGCTGGGCAAGCATTTCGATGTCAGCCCCACGAGCGTTCACGCCCACATCATCGGCGAGCACGGCGACTCCGAGTTCCCGGTATGGAGCGGAGCGGACATCGGCGGAGTCCCTCTCGACAGGCTGCCGGACTACTCGAAACCGGAGATGGAGCGGATTTTTGAGCGCGTCCGGGACGCCGCGTACGAGATTATCTCCCGAAAGGGCGCCACTTACTACGCTATCGGACTGGTCATAGCCCAGCTCTGCTCCTCCATCCTGAAAGACAAAAGCGAGGTCTATCCCCTGTCGGTGAAGATAGAAGATTATTATGGAGAGTCGGACGTCTGTTTCAGCGTCCCGGCCTCGCTGGGAGCCGGAGGCGTCTCCCGAGTCCTCCTGCCCGAACTTGACGAAAGGGAACAGGGGTGGCTTCACAACACGGCCTCAACGCTGAGAGGGATACGGCGGGATATCGGATAGCGGCGCGTTGCGGAACAGTTATTTATCGCGCATGCCTTTCCATGAGCGGCGGCGCGGGTATAATGGATATCGGCGGGTTGCGGCCATTCCGCGCCCGGGGTGAAACATGAACAACGAGACTGCTTCGGCGGTGCGAATTATGGTGGTCGAGGACCAGCCCGACATAATGGAGCTGTTCGGCGCGTTGCTGGAGATGGACGGAGCCGTGGTTCACAAGGCCTCCAGCTACAACGAAGCCCTTGAAATTGCGGACAACAACGAAATCGACATCGTGCTGACGGACTACAAGATGCCCGGAATGCACGGCCTGTACCTGTTGGACATGATAAAACACAAGAACGCGGATATGCCGGTGATACTGATGTCAGCCTATCTCGACGATGACGTGGCGGTGAAGGCGCGGCGGCTCGGCGTCGACTACATTCTTGAAAAACCCTTCGAATACGAAGAATTATTTAAAGCGATAAGAAAGCTGCTGAGGAAAAAATGGCGCGAGTAAAATGGACTAAGGAAAAGATAGTCAAACGGATACTTTCGCTCCACAAGCTGGGCGAGGACTTGTCCAATAGCAACGTGAAGAGGATAGACGGAGCGCTTGTGGGAGCGGCGACGGCGTATTTCGGCAACTGGAGCGCGGCCCTAGAGGCCGCCGGACTGGACAGCGCGGAGGTGAAAAAGGCGTCTCAGCGCCGCCGAAACGAAAAAATCAAAAAATGGACTTCCGAAAAGGTGCTGGAAGAAATACGCCAGAAAGCCGACGCGGAAAAGGATTTGAGCTATGCTTATATGAAAGAAAAGCATCCGGCTCTTGTGGCGGCGGCAGGCAAATATGTCACAAGCTGGAAGAAAGCCGTCGAATCCGCCGGATTCGACTACAAGGAAGTTCAGGAAAAAGGCAAGCTGCACAGGCAGGAGTTGAACAAAATCTGGCGCGGAGATTTGCTGCTCGAACGGCTGGATAAGTTCGGGGAGTCCCCGGACGAGCGCGAGGTTTCTCAGAAAGCCCCCGCTTTTCACAAGTTGCTGAGCAAACATTTCGGAAGCTGGCGCTCGGCTGTGTCGGCGCTGAAGAAACAGCGAAAGGAAAGGAAGTAAAACAGTTGGCTAAACAGATGGCGGCGGATTTGAAGGCGGGCGACCACATAGCGACCTTCCTTCAAATCGACGAGGCAAGCGTTTTCAATTTTCAGAAGAAGCCCGGCAAATACGCCGTGTTCACTTTCAAAGACAGGTCAGGCTCAGTGAAAGGCGTCTGCTGGGACAGAGGCGAGGAGTATTTTTCGTCTTTCGGCGACGGACAAGTGGTGTTCGTCGAGGGAAGGGTCGAGTCCTATAGGGGCAGCATTCAGATCGTCGTGGACGCGATAATCGACAAGCCGGAAGGCTCGTTCGACCCGGACGACTTTCTGGTCAAGACCACTCTCGACGTGGAAGCCCTCTGCGCCTACATCTCCGAGACGATTGGAAAAATCAAAAACAGGCACATACGACGTCTGCTTGAGTTGTTCTACGAAGACCCGGAGTTTGCGGACAAGTTCCGCCGCTCCCCCGCCGCGAAGTCCATCCACCATTCATACCTCGGCGGGCTGGCCGAACACACCGCCAACTGCCTGCGCCTCGCAGAGACCCTGTGCGACGTCTACCCCCAGCTTGACCGCGACCTGCTCTACGCGGGCGTGCTCCTGCACGACTCCGGAAAAACGGTCGAGCTTAGCTGCGAACACAGCGTGGACTACACCGACCAAGGCCGCCTTCTCGGCCACATCGTGATAGGCTACACGATGGTTCTGGACAAGATACGGCAGATAGAAGGGTTCCCGGACTCAAAGAAAGACGAGTTGCTGCACCTTATAATCAGCCACCACGGAGAAAACGCCACCGGCTCGCCGAAACGACCCAAGATGGCCGAGGCCTGCGCCCTTCACTTTCTCGAAAATCTCGACGCGCAGACCAAACGCTTCCTGCAAATCGTCGAGGAAAGCGGCCCCGGCGCCCGCGAAGCCAAGTGGACCGCATACAACCGGATGCTGGAAAGATACATCTACCGCAAACCGGTGGACGAAGACCAATGACCGGAACGCCTCCGCCCGCCGCGCGGGACGGACGCTTTCTTTCTGCCGCTCATGCCTGAAAAATCGGAACCGAAAATCCCCGCTCCCGAACGCCTGCTCAACCTCAGCGTGTACCTTCTCGAAAGAAAAAGGCCCGCCTCGCTCCGGGAGATATTCTCGGAGGTCGAAGGCTACGACCCGTCGAAGGACCACGACTCCAACCGGAGGATGTTCATACGCGACAGAGAGACGCTGCGCGGCCTCGACATCGAAACGCTAATGGAGAAAACGACGGAGCCAGCGACCGGCGCGGAGACGGAGGGCTACAGGATAGACCCGGCGGATTTCTATATGGAGCGAGTGACGTTCAGCGACGCGGAAGTGGAGGCTCTGTCGCGTCTGGGGACGAGGCTGGGAAAAACGGGAGCCGCCCCGCTGCGAGAGCTTGAATGGGCGGTCGCCAAAGCAATATCCTCCGGCGGCAGGAGGTCTGCGGCGTGCGCTCCTTTCGAAACCGTCCTGCTCAACTTCGAGCCGGGCGAGGACTCGGCAAAAGTCGAGGCCGTCCAAACCGCCATCTCCGAACGGCGCGGGCTGGAGATAAAATACCGCGCTCCCGGAACGCAAAAAGGCTCTTCGCGCAGAGTGGACCCCTACGGGCTTTTCCTCAGGCGCGGCCAGTGGTACGTAGTTGGCAAATGCCACCTCAGGGGCGGAGCTAGGATGTTCCGCCTCGACAGGCTCGCAATAGAGGGCGGAGCGCTCTCGGCGGACCGCCGCTTCGACATCCCCCCCGACTTCTCTCTCGAAGACTATGTAAAACGCCGCGCGCCGTGGGAGTTCGGCGACGAGCGCCCGGCGGAAGTCTCTATCCGATTCCACCCCGACTTCTTCTGGCAGACGCGCAACGCTTGGGGCGACCTCGACTCGGTATCTTTCGACGAAAATTCGCGAACTATGCGCCTCAGAAGCGTCAACGAACAGGCCCTCTTCGGCTGGCTACTCGGATTCGCCGACGGCGCGGAACTGCTCTCTCCGCGCCCTGCCAGAGAACGATTCGCCGCAGTCCTGAAAAAAATCATAGAGAACGCGGGTTGAAGCCGAACATGAGAAAAAAGAAAACCACATCCGCAGACAAGACAAAAAAAGCCCTCGAACTTGCGGGCAAGTTGCCCGCGCTCAGCGGCGAGGAACTGCCCGATGTGGCGCGCAGGCTCGGCGTGACTGAAAAAGAACTTATCCGGCTGGCTGAAACGCTGTCCATGTGCGGCCTGCCACCGTACACCCCCGACGCGCTTTTCGACGTTTATTTAGACGAGAACAACAGGATACATGCGCGAAGCCCGGTCGGATTGCTGGAAAGGCCGGTGCAGTTAAGCGGCGCGGAAGGCCTTGCCTTGCTTCTGGCTGGCAGATCTGCGGCGGGCGCGCGCAACCCCGCCCTATCCTCGGCCCTCGAAAAAATTCGCGCCGCCATGAACCCCGCAAAACTAGACGCGGCCGACCGCGCCGCGAAATCCCTCGACATCGCCCCTGAAACAGGCGGCCTAGACCCGCTGCTAGACACAATCTCCGCCGCCGCAGCAGATTCGGTGAAACTGGAAATGGAATACTTCACGCCTTCGCGCGGAAAGGTGTCCGCTCGCGTCGTGCGTCCTTACGGGCTGATCTACAATGTCGATCGCTGGCTAATCGTCGGATGGTGCGAAATGAGAGGCGAAACGCGGGTGTTCAGAGCGGACCGCGTGAAATCCGCGCGCGCCACAGGCGAAATATTCGAGCGGCCCTCCGGATTCGACCTCGAAACATTCAGACGCGACGAGATGTTCAAACACATTGAAAGAACCATTCCCGTCAGGTTAAGGTTCAGCGGCGGCGCGGCGGGATGGGCCTGCGGACGATGGCCCGAACGCGCGCGCTCCGACAACGACGGCTCCGTCTCCGTCGAGTTCCGCGCCGACCGCCTCGAAAACATTGTCGGCATGATACTCAGCCTCGGCCCGGAAGCTCAAGTCGTCTCCCCTCCCGAACTGAAAACCCTCGTCGCCTCCGCCGCTTCCGCCGCGCTCGCGTTATACAAGTAAATCGCCGAAAATCAGCATGAAACCCCAAAACCAATAGAAAAGGTTTTCGCTTTCGTCGATTGGGAAAAACCCTTGTTGAACCCGGATTCGTCTCTTATTGATATCTATGAATAAACGGATTTACAGGGGCGTCGGGAAAAGAAACGCGACACCGGTTCTCTTCCCGACGACCATTGAAACGTTTTGAAGAGATTCAAAGAGAAACTTTTTCAAAAGTTTCTCTTTGGCTTTTCTTTCTTTCTCGCTATTTGTTTTTCGCCGAGTTCGCGTCAGCGAGCGCGGTGAATGAGCGCCTGCTCAATCACGTTGAATTCGTAGAAGAATGAGGCGATGCCGGAAACGATTTTCGCCGGAGGCTCGAAGCGGCACAGGGCGCGCGCGATCCCTGCGGGCAAGGCCCCTTTCATCGCCTGCGTCACGGGAAATGTGACAAGATGGCCGAGGTGGCCGGGACATACCGCGTCCGCTCCGAGGCCGAGAAGTTTCTCCGTCGTTTCCATAAGTTTTTCATAGTCGTAGCCGACGCGCTCGCAGCTAGGCACATAGCAGTCGCCGGTGAAGATGATTTTTTTGCCGCGCACGACGGTCGACACGGCGGCGCTGCCGGCGGTGTGACCGGGAGCGTGAATGATCTCGAACTCCAACCCGGCCGCCCGCAGAATCTCTCCGTCGCCCAGCGGGATGTCCACCTCGAACTGCGGAAATTCGTCCCGGAACATCCAGCCGGCGCATGTCAGGTCGGCATCTCCGCTCTCGCACGCCGGGGCGTCAAGCTCGTGGACGGCGATTTTCACCGCCGGGTTCCTGCGCTTCAACTCCGCCCCTCCGCCAACATGGTCGTAATGGCAATGCGTCCCTATCATCAACTCGATATCCGCAATCTCCACGCCGAGACCGCGCAGGTTTTTCTCTCTGCGCTCGAAGCCGTACGGGGAGCCGCAGTCTATCAGAACCGCGCCTTCCGGACCGATGACAACGTACACCGCGCTGTCCCTCAAATGACTCCTGCGGACTCCCCCTACCGCGTACACGTTTTCGCATATCTTGTACGGCTTCAAAGTCGGGTATTCCATGTCTGCAAACCTCCTCGGCGCGGACTCTCGCTTATATGGAAAGGGCCGGGGCGTTCCGCGCGCGGCGAGAGCGGGTTCAACCGCGCTCGTCCTTCCCGCTCGCCATCAATATTTCCTAATAATTTCATTCTAGTCCATCCCGCCGCTTTCTTCTATTTCCCACAGTTTTTATCTCAAGAAAGCGCATGTTCATCCTTCGCCCGGACGGCGCTGAAACGCAGGCCGCAAAACGCCTCTATCGAAATTCGCCTTGGAGATTATAATAATCATGCGGGGCCGCGACGCTTCCTTATCCGACGCTACGGACACCCGAACGGGAGGAAAAATGACGAAAACGAAAAATATATTGGCATTTATACTAACATCTCTTGTGATAGCGGTAACAGCTCGCTCGGCGGCTGAAACGGCGGCGACAGAATCTCTCAAGCGCTTCAATAGCGACGAGGCTCTCAAGCTGGACGCTTCCGACTGCGATGCAGGGTTCTCCTTCGCCGTCATGGCGGACACGCACCAGAGCGAGAGCGTGTTTCCACGTTTCGCACGCATGGTCGCGGACGCCAAACCCGCTTTCGCGGTGACAGTCGGCGACTTCACAAACAACGGGCTTGCCGAAGAGTACGCTCGCTATGTCGAGGCAATATCGGGCGCGGGAGTCCCGTGGTTCTCCATTCCGGGCAACCATGAGTACCGCACGCCTGCCGGGCGCACGTCTCACGACGGCAAAAAACGGTTCGAGAAAATATTCGGCCCGGCGGACTTCGCGTTCGAGCATTGCGGCTGGCGCTTCGTCTTTCTGGACGTCGTCGCTTACGACCTGCTGTCTCCTTCGCAGTTGAAGAAACTTGACCGCGCGCTGACAGGTTCGGGCGGCCGGGCGGCGGTGTTCGCGCACTATCCCCCCGCCGTCATCGAAAAATGGGCCGAAGGCATCTGGGTCTCCGGCGCGCAGGACGCCATGCGCGTTATGAATGAAAGGGAAACGCGATACTTCTTCGGCGGACATATCCACGTTCACGACAGCTATGTCGCCGGGCCGACCACTTACATTGTCACCGGCGGAGGCGGGGGCGGACTGGACACGGACTACTCCCCGAAAGACCTGTGGTCGCCTTCCGCAGGCCCCTTTCACCACTTCATCATGGTGGACGTCAAAGGCGGCGAATCGTCTTTCCGAATCGTGAAACTCGAAGAGTAAACCGCGAGCGACGAAATGAAGAGAAGGATGAAGGAATAAAAACCAAAGAGTAACTTTTGAAAAAGTTTCTCTTTGGAATCTCTTCAAAACGTTTCTCTGGTCGTCGGGAGTGAATCGCTGCCGCGCTTCCCTCCCGACGCCCCATGTAAAAAACCATTGGAAACAGATGCCCATAAGCAATCTTGCCAAGGCGGCGGGCGCTTTGTGAATCCGCCTTTTGCCCGCCCTATCAACAGGGCGACCCGACGGGTCGCCCCTACAGCCTCTTTATATTCGTATATCATCAGGCCAGCGCGGCGAGCCTAATCGCCGGGCGATTCGTGAATCGCCCCTACGAAAACCCTCTCGATTTTCAGCAGCATATAGAAAAATGGCATTCACTTAAAAATCCTTTCCCAATATCTTTTCCCATGATACGCGCCAAAGGCGGAGGCGTAGCCCCGTCTTTGCGCCGGCATGAAAGATTTTGAAAGGGATTTTAAGGGAAAACTTTTTCAAAAGTTTTCCCTTAAATCATTTAAAATAAAAGCGGGGGCGGTTTGATTCCGCCCCCGCTGAAATCCAGTCTAGGCCTAAAACCCTGATGAATCCGACTTAATACACTTGGCCGCCGCCCATCGCTTCACCCACACACTGTCCGGCAGAGGGCGTCCACCCGCAGGTAATCTCCCCAGCGCAACTCGCTTCATCGTAATACATCTGGCATCCGCTACCGATTTCCTCAACGCAGGAATTCCCGCCGCCGTCCCATTCGCAACTATAGTCCATGTTGCAATTGTATTCGCTTGCATAAACGCACTGTCCGCCTTCGAAAGCGCACAGCGCCGATGCGCCAGTGCAAGCTGATTCATTTGAGCCGTAAGACAGGCAATCTTCCATCGTGGTAGGATAAGTCGTGTCGCACCATGCCCCGCCCATACTGCCGCAAGCCCCTGTCGCCCATGAACACCCCGGAACCATGCCGCAATCACCATCGTTTAGGTATGTTTCACAAGCCGGAGGCGTCATGTCCTCCATGCAGAAGTAGCCGTCCCACAAGCAGATCGGATCGGCTTCGCATGTCGTCTGTTCGTTGAATTTCGCGCAACCGGCGGTTCCGAACTCAGCGCAGTATCCCTCGCCGTAGAACCATTCGCAGTAGATCGGGTGGAGGTTGCAGGATATCGAGTCTTCGAACGCCCAACAATCCGTCGATGAAGTAATCTCGTAGCAAGCGCCTTCCAGCCATCCGCACAATGGATTCATGTTGCATTCCGACATGTATTCGTGCGCGCCGCAGAGAGCCGTTCCTAACTCGACGCAAGAATATGTCGTGTAGTTCCATTCGCATCCCGTGGTCTCTCCGCATGTGTAGCCGTCGAACGAGAAGGAACAGTCCACCGGCGAGTTTTCGCAGGCGTAATTATAGCCGTCCCAGTAGCAACTGTTCATCTCGCAGTCTTCNNTGTAGCCGTCGAACACGCCGGAACAGTCGACCGGCGAGTTTTCGCAGGTGTAATTGTTGCCGTCCCACCAGCAACTGTTCATCTCGCAGTCTTCTCTATAATCCCAAGCTCCACAAAGCGC
>DIWT01000016.1 GCA_002435745.1 bacterium UBP15_UBA6099 | reverse complement strand
AAACCATTTTTTGCAAAAATAGGTTTCCCCGCGCCCCTTCCAAAAAAACTCTCGATGCGCCGGTTTTGCTGAACTTCGTTCATTACAAAACCGGCTCTTGGCGGAATGGAAATTATCTGGTTTTGAAGGTTTTTTCTTCAATCGCCGAAGACGAAAACCTCTAATATTGGGTTATTCGGGTTTAAGATGGTTTTGCGGGGAAACCATTTTTTAGCAAAAATAGGTTTCCCCGCGTCCCTTCCAAAAAAACTCTCGATGCGCCGGTTTTGCTGAACTTCGTTCATTACAAAACCGGCTCATGGCAGAAGTTGCGCTGTGGAGCATGCGGGTTAAACGAAGTCCGGGAGCGGCTAGGGTGATTTTTTCGGATATTAATATATAATGACTGAATTGCGTGTATGGAGGAGCGAGATGTTGAAAGTTTACGACTGGAACAAAATGAGCCGCGAGGAAAAGCGCAGGCTGCTACGACGCGCGGAGGTGGACATAGACGGGTTCGTCGAACAGGTGAGGCCGGTGGTGGAGGGCGTGCGGGACAGGGGAGACAGGGCGGTCGCGGAGTTCACCGAGAAGTTCGACAAGGTGAAGTTGAAGCCGTCCGACTTCAAGGTAAGGAAAAGCGAGTTCGACGAGGCGCGCAAAAAAGTGGACGCCAAGGTTGTGGCGGCGATAGAGGAAGCGGTTGAAAACATAAGGACGTATCACGAGAGGCAGATGCCGCAGGCGCTGTGGATAACGCCTGTGAGGGATGGGGTTTTCGCCGGGGAGAAGATAACGCCGATAGCGTCGTGCGGGTTGTACGTGCCGAGAGGGAAGGGGTCGTTCCCGTCGGTGATGGCGATGCTGGGAGCGCCGGCGGTGGCGGCGGGGGTGGAGAAGCTGATAGTATGCACGCCTCCGGGGCCGGGAGGGGAATGCGACGCGGCGACGCTTGTGGCGGCGCGGGCGTGCGGAGTGGAGAATGTGTACCGGGTGGGCGGGGCGCAGTCGATAGCGGCGATGGCGTACGGAACGGCGAAGATACCGAAGATGGACAAGGTGATAGGGCCGGGCAGCTCGTATGTGGCGGCGGCCAAAAGGATATTATTCGGAGTGGTGGACGTGGGAGTGCCGGCGGGGCCGAGCGAGTCGATAATACTGGCGGACGAGACTACGGACCCGGACATAGCGGCGGCGGACCTGCTGATAGAGCAGGAGCACGGCCCGGATTCCACCGCGCTGCTGGTGACGGACAGCGAGGGGCTGATCCGCGAAGTGTCGAAGCGGCTGCCGGCGCTGGTGAAGCGGTTGCCGGAGCCGAGGCGGACGTTCGCCACTCGCGGGCTTGGAGAGGAAGGCTTCGGAGGCGCGGTGCTGACCCGCAACCTCGCGCAGTCGATAGTGTTTATCAACGAGTTCGCTCCGGAGCACCTTGAAGTTCTGGTGTTCGACCCGGTCGAGGCGGTGAACGGGATAAAGAACGCGGGAGAGATACTAATCGGGCCGGACACGCCGATAACGCTGGGGAACTTCAACCTCGGCATAGACGCGATACTGCCGACGGGAGGGTTCGCGAGGACCTTTTCGTGCGTGTCGGTGTTCGACTTTCTGAAGAGGACGTCGATCGGATACGCGACGCCGTCTGGGTTCGACGCGCTGGCGCCGGGGGCGCTGACGCTGGCGAATTACGAGGGGTTCCCGGCGCACGCGCAGGCGGTGAAGATAAGGATGGATGCGCGAAAGGCGGAGAAGGCGCGGGCAAAAGGCGCGAAGAAAAAGGCGTCGCCTAAGAAAACAGGAAAGAAAAAATAACTCGCGAGGGGCGAGGCCCGGAAGGGAGCGCCCGGACGGAGGCGGATGATGGCCGGAAAAACGAATATGATAACTGTGAAGCGGGAGACCAACGAGTCCAAGATAGTCCTGAAGCTTGGGCGGGGCGCGCGGGACGCCGACTTCAAAAAGAAGATAAACACGCCGTTGCAGTTCTTCAACCACATGCTGGAGACGATATCGTGGCGCGGGTGCGTGAACCTCGAAGTGGAAGTGGAAATGCCGGACTTCAAGCTGACGCACGTGATATGCGAGGACGTGGGGCTGTCGTTGGGAGAGGCGTACAGGGAACTGTTCATGAGGGAGCTGGAGGGCGGAATAAACGGGAGCGGTAGCGCGGTGGCGTGCATAGACGAGGCGATGTGCCGGGCGGTGGTGAGTTTCGAGGACAGGGCGCTGTTCGTGGCAGGGGACGCGCTGAGGGAGAGAGGGGAACTGGTGGAGGATATGCAGCAGGCGGACCTGTTGACGTTCATCGACGGGTTCGCGCAGGGGGCGAGGGCGACCGCGCATCTTGATCTTCTGCGGGGGGACAACCCGCACCACGTCTGGGAGAGCGCGTTCAGGGCGTTCGCCGAGGCGCTGCGGGCGGCGTTCGAGCCTTGCCCGTGGCGCGCCGGAACGACTCCCGGCGTGAAGGGGAAAGTCTCGCTCAAGAAGGATTGAGGCGGGCGGCGCGCGAGCGCGCGGAGGACAGGACGGGCGCGATGGCGACTCAGGCCGACAGGGACAAATTTCACAAGATAGACGCCGTAATATTCGATATGGACGGCGTGATAACGGGCGAGGCCGAATACTGGTCGGCCGCCGACCACACCGTCCTTGAATTGCTATACAGCAAACAGTTCGTCGGGCTGATCGACGACACGATGCTGAGCGTGCTCCACAAGTCGGGCGCGCCGGTGGCGTTTGAGCATTTCGTGTCGCCCGCATTTATCGCGCTGCTCAGGAACAACGGGATAAACACGAACTGGGACTTAGCCTATTTTTCATTCGCGCTGTGCCTGATCGAGCTTATATCGGAAGCGGAGCCGAAGGGGGACGTCGAGGCGCTTTTCGCAAGCGCGTTCGCGCCGGAAACGCTGGGGGTTTTCGGAGCGATGTTGACGGAGCGCCGCAAGACGATGGAGAAGATGGATTCTCTGGGCGCGTACTTCATGTCGTTCGTGAGAAAGCGGCTGAAAGAGGAGGCGGCGAACGGAGGGGCGGACGACCCGGCGAAGAGGGCGGCCGCGTTCGTCGGGCATGTCAACGCGTGGAGGCTCGAAAGAACGGGACTGAACGCCCCGGCGTTCGAGCGCAGAGGCCCGTTGTGGGACTTGGTCGTCTCGCTCTTTCAAGAACGATACCTCGGCGACCTTCTATACCTGAAGGACAACGACAAGCGGATCAGCAACATACCCAAGCTGGGGATGATACAGTACGAGGCGCCGGTGATTCCGCTGGGCGGCATACTTTCGGGGCTGTCATTGCTGAAGGAAGCCGGGATGAAGTTCGGCATCGCCACCGGGCGGCCGTACGACGAAATAATGATACCTTTGAAAAGCTGGGGGCTGTATCACTTTTTCGACCCGCGGCACATATCGACGCACAGGGAGATACACGAGGCTGAGAGGCATCTGTCCGAGCAGGGCCGCCCGGCGTCAATAGCCAAACCGCATCCTTACGTGTACCTGCGCGCGATATATCCGGACGCCTCGATAGACGAGCTTTTAAACATGAAGATGCCGCTGCCGGAAGAAACCGGAGAGAAGACGCTCGTCGTGGGGGACTCGCTGAGCGACCTGATCGCCGCGCGAACGATGGGGGTGCGGTCGGCGGTGGTTCTCACGGGCATAAAAAGCTTGGAAGCCGTCGAACAGATGCGCGCGCTCAACCCCGACTTCATATTGGAAGACGTTTCCCGCTTCGAAGACCTGTTTTAATATCCGACACAATCAATACAACTATATATGACGGTTCTTAATTGATTTTACCCACCCGTTTGTGTGCCATGCGCAAAATTCTTTCTTTTGTGCATGAGCGAAAACAGCAACAATTCATGGGTAATTCCAAATAATAAGTCGAATAAGTTTCTAACGCGCGGATTTTTTAAGGGCGGCGGCGAGGAAAACGCCTGTGACGGAGTCCGGGCAGGCGGCGATGTCCGCCGGGGTTCCGGATGCGACGACGCGGCCACCGGCGTCTCCGCCTTCGGGACCGAGGTCGATCACGTGGTCGGCTTGGGCGATGACGTCCAGATTGTGCTCGATGACGACGACGGTGTGTCCGCCTGAAACGAGTTTGTCCACGCAGGAGAGGAACTTGGACACTTCGTCGCAGTGCAGTCCCATGGTAGGCTCGTCGAAAATATAGAGGCCGGTTTCGCCGCGCGCCGCGCCAAGCTCGCGGGATATCTTCAGGCGCTGCAGCTCGCCGCCGGACATCGTGTTGAGGGGCTGGCCGATGCGGATGTAACCGAGGCCGACTTCTTCTAGGGCGACGAGTTTTCTTACGAGCGGCTTGGTTCCGGCGAAGAACTCGATGGCTTCGGAGGCGGTGAGGGAGAGGATGTCGTTTATGTTTTTGTCTTTGTAGCGGACGGAAAGGACGTTGGGCAGGAAGCGAGCGCCGTCGCACTCGTCGCAGGCGACCACTATGTCGGCGAGGAACTGCATGTCGATCTGGACGAAGCCGGCGCCTTCGCATTTCGGGCAACGGCCGTCTGGCGTGTTGAAAGAGAACGCGCCGGGGCCGAGGCCGCGTCGTCGCGCGTCGTCAGTGTCGGCGAAGAGTTGTCTGACGTTTGAGAAGACGCCCAGATAGGTGAGGCAGTTTGATCGCGGGGAGAGAGCGGGCGGGTCCTGTCCGGTCATCTCGACGAAAGCGAGAGGGGATTCGCCGGACACGCCGCCGCAGGCGTCGTCGGGAGGCCCGTCTCCGGCGTCGAGGGAGGAAGCGACGAGAGGGTACAGCAGGTCGCACACCAGAGTGCTTTTGCCTGAGCCGCTGACGCCGGTGACGCAGGTGAACAAGCCGACGGGGAACGCGACGTCTATGTTTTTTAGGTTGTGTAAGCGGGCGTTTTTCACGACGACGGAGCGGGTCTTCGCCGTCGCGGCGGGCCGCCGCCGCGCGAAGTCGGAAACCTTTTTTCTGCCTGTCAGGTAGTCGGCGGTCATCGTTTTCGCGGAAGATTTAAAATCGCCGAGAGCGCCGCTGAAAACGATTTCGCCGCCGCGTTCGCCGGGGCCGGGGCCGATGTCGACTATGTCGTCTGCGGCGTTCATCACCTGAAGGTCATGTTCGACCACGACGACGGTGTTGCCGAGATCGCGGATGTCTTTCAAGACGCGGATCAGTCGATCGGTGTCCCTCGGATGAAGGCCGACGGTAGGCTCGTCCAGAGCGTAGAGGGTTCCGGTGAGGCGGGAGCCGAGGTGTCCGGCGAGGTGGATGCGCTGCATCTCGCCGCCGGAGAGAGTGCGCGAAAGCCGCCAGAGAGTCAGGTATCCGAGGCCGATGTCGCGCAGATATTTGGTCCGCGATTCCACTTCTTCGAGAGGGAGTTTAACCGCCTCGCGCTCGGAGGCCGTCAGGTCGAGGGCGCGGATAAAGTCGTGCAGTTCGGATATGGGCGCGGAGCCTAGTTCGGCGATGTCTTTGCCGCCGAGCAACGCGCTGAGAGCGACGGGGTTGAGGCGGGTTCCGCCGCACTCCCGGCACTTGCGCAGAGTCCTGTATCTTGAAAGGAAGAACCTGTTGGAGGCCTTGTAGCTTTTCTGTCTCATTTCGTCGAAGAACTGCTCGATGCCGTAGAGTTCGCCCTTGCCCTTCATGAGGCGGTCAAGCTCTTCCTCTGAGAGATCTTCGAAGGGGACGTCGGGGCGGATGCCCAACTCGTCCTCGTCTTTGTTGAACATCTTATGGGCGTATTTTCTTATTCCCCGCGTCTCCCAGCATTCGATGGCTCCGTCGCGGAGCGATTTTGTTTTGTCGGGGACTACGGAGTCCATGTCGATTTCATAAGTGTCGCCGAAGCCTTTGCAGGCCGGGCAGGCTCCCAGAGCGCTGTTGAAAGACAACTGTTGCGGCGAGGGGCGGACGGCGGTGGTTCCGCATTTAAGGCATTGCGGGCGGGAAGTGAGGAACAGCCGTTCGCCGCCGTCGGCGAGTTGCACCGCGAACACGCCGTCGCCCTCGCGGACAGCCGTCTCGATGGAGTCGGCGATGCGTTTGCGTTTATGCGGCGAGACCGTCAACCTGTCCACCACGATGAAAAGGGAGCGGGATTCCGGGGAGCCGGAGCGGTTTTTTTTAGCGGATTTCTGGGCGGGGTCGGAGAGCGCGGCCGAGAGAGTTTTTTCGTCGGCGGATTCCAAGTCTATCGCCGGGCCGTCGCCGGCCAAGATGTAGGAATAGCCGCGCGCCCGCGCGGCCTCCCGCAACAGTTCGGGGGTCATCCTTTCGGAAACATCGAGCGGGGCCAGAACGTAGACCTTGCCGCCGGGAAATTTTTCGAGCGCCGCGTCAATCATCTCGTCGGTGGTCGCCGCGGAAACCGGGTTTCCGCAGTCGGGGCAGATAAGCTTGCCGATTTTCGAATAAATCAGGCGCAGGTAGTCGTAGATCTCGGTGACCGTGCCGACGGTGGAGCGGGAAGTCCTGTAGGTGTTTTTGGAGCGGACGGCGATGGCGGGGCGAAGCCCCTCGATGGAGTCCACGTCTGGTTTGTCCAGCCGTTGGAGGAACTGCCTCGCGTAGGTGGACTGGGATTCGACGAACAGCCGCTGTCCCTCGGCGAAAAGAGTGTCGAACGCGAGAGACGATTTGCCTGAGCCGCTGACGCCCGTGAAAACGGTCAGACGCTCATGGGCGATCTCCAGAGAGACATCCTTGAGGTTGTTCTGCCTCGCGCCGCGTATGATTATTTTTTCGCCGGGCATTTTATCGCAACGGGCTCCGTTCGCCCCGAATTATCAAATTTTCGCGTCGTTCAGCGGAGATCAACGACATTCGCATTCGCTAAATAAACTTAACGCCGAGGTCTCGCAACATCTGAAACGTATTGACATATCGCACGCTGAATGCCTCGCAAATATTCGGAATTGGTATTCTGTTTCTCGCTTCTGGAGAAAAAATTTCTTGCGTTACAACAATAAAGCCTTTGGCTTTTGCATAGGCAACCAGCCAGCCGTCGGCTTTAGAGGCATAAACAGATTTTGCGGCGTCTTCGAATTTTTTATGCGAACCGACCCACTTCATAGTTTCACTAAATGCCGCTATTACTGAATCATCGTCGCATGACTTGAACGCTTGAGAAAACCGCGTGTTGGCCCATTCCCTAAGATTGTCATTTCCTCTGTCGAGTTCTTGCTTTACTCGGTCAATGCTTGCTATGCGACCATCTTCAGCAAGTTGAGTCAAACAATTCCAAAATCGCGGAGAAATATCAAACGCATAGTAACTGCGGGCTGCTCCGATAAAAACATCTGAGTCAAGAACATATACAGTATCGCCCGCTACCATGCTCCTCCTAATACAGTTTTGGACACATAGCTGTCGAAGGTTTTTCCATGAAGCCCAGTTAGATGATAAGCTTCAGAGTAAAGCATCTTTCCTTCTTTCGCGGCTCTGGCCACAGCGGAAACAAATCTTCGTCCGAGACGAAAATTTTGAGTGTTGTAAAAATCGCCGCCAGAGCTTTTTTTAGAATTGACAAGCCTCATGAGATTTTTATGGTTGTTATAAAAATCAAAAAACTCTTGCTTGCGAATAAGATTCAAGTCCAACGCTCTCCGGGCAACAACAATTTCGCTGACTTTGAATCTTCTCGCACAAGTATGAAAGCGATCAGGTTGATTTTTGAGGGATGGCCAAGCTTCGAGCAATTCGCGCTCAGGCACAAGAAACTCTGCGGCCGCCCGATTGCATGCCTGTTCAGTGGCATCCTTCGCCGGCTGCATTTGGCGCAGGTCAAACGCCGCGCTGCTTCCAAATATTACATGCGCCATCTCATGCGCGAGAGTAAACATCTGCGCAGCTTTGGAGTCCGCGTTGTTTACAAAAACCAGCGGCGCATATTCATCAGCAAGCACAAAACCCCGGAATTCGCCCGGATCAAGCTTGCGAGATGTGTTGTTCCCAACAATACCATTAAAAAAAACAAGCGCCCCCGAATGCTCAATCGCATCGCGAAACTCTATAAGAGAATCTGCCCACGTCGGTTGTCGCCTAGCCCATCCCTCCTGAAAGCCAAGCGCGTTTCTCATGCGTTCCGCCACCGCAATCGGAGAATCTTCGATCTTCATGGAGTTGGCGAATGCAAGTGGCTTCTGTCCTTCAGCTATCAAATAATCGCGCATCCAGGCCTGCCGCAGTTGCATCATGTAGATTGTTTCCATTAAGTCAGGGCTTGGCTTTAAGGGTTCTTCGTCTCCCAGTGTTCTGAAATGGGGAATCGGCAAACGTTCTTCGGGCGGTTCATCAAGAAATAAAAAACCGAAAGGAGTTCTGGTTTTTTTTGCGAAATCTTCAAGTTGTTTTAGAGTCGGCAACGTCTCGCCGGATATCCATTCCCGGATTTTAGGAAAATCCTTTTGGATTTTCTCTATAGTCGAGCCGGAGCGCTCAATCGCCCACATCAAAACATTTGCGCGCACAGGCACTCTGCTCATTTTTTACTGCCTCTTATAAGTATCATATAAGGAGATAATGGACAAATCAACTACTGACAGGGCCGATTAGACGCTCAGTTGAACGCGGGGGAGAGAAGCTCGAACAGGGGCCGCCAGTCGGAGCCGAAGACGGCGGCGTCAAGAAGGGGATAGTTCTCCGGGACGGGCCTGAAACCGATGGCGACTCCGCCGCGCCGCCGCGCCTCCTCGAACATCTTCAGGTCGTCCCTGTCGTGTCCGACGACTACGCACATCCCGGCTTGGTATGTCTCGCATCGCGCCGATAGCAGCCGCCGCTTGGCGTCGTTTTCAGTATAAGTCTTTTCAGGCAGATATCCCGCGAATCTTCCTTTCGAATCCGCGAGGACATGCGTGCAGTCGAAGAACTCGAATTTGAGGCCCTTCGCGTTTTCGAGATGAGAGAGCAGCCGACGGATTACGATGTCGAGGCCGAGGCTGATGACGCCGCACCGCACGCCCCGATTCATGAACAGGGAGAACGTCTCCGGAACTGAACTGAAATAGGTGTCGCGGAGTTCGTCTGCGGCCTCCTCGAAGTAAGAGACGGGGACGCCCCGCGCGAGATTCTCGAAACTCCTGATGAGGCGGGAGTTCTGGATATCGCCTGTGATTTCCTGAATCCGTTGCTGAACGAGAATGGCTCCGGCGTGGAACAGCATGTTGAATAGCAGGGGGAGTCGGTTGGAGACTTCCGGGCCGGAGGCGACGCGTCGGATGACCGAGCGCGCGGCTTCTCCCTGAGTGATGGA
The DNA here is from genome assembly GCA_002435745.1 of bacterium UBP15_UBA6099. Lineage (GTDB taxonomy): Bacteria > UBP15 > UBA6099 > UBA6099 > UBA6099 > UBA6099. The sequence continues at coordinate 55,845 of DIWT01000016.1, read as the reverse complement.
CGGGAACATGCATTCGTCAAGGTCGGACACGAAGATGTCGGCGCGGGCGACGCGTTCGAGGAGGCCGTCCGCCGGGCCTCTGGTCCAAACGCCGGGGGCGGTCTGGGAAAGACCCGCGCGCTCAAGCTGTTTCTCGTCGGGTTTCACAGTTCCGTCACCGTGACGCCCTTTCTGGCTATGCCGCAGTCGAACACGGGAACGCCTTCGGAGCGGAGGGCGGAGGACACCGAATCTTTGGCGCCGGGAGAGCAGAAGCTTATCATAGCGCCGCCGCCGCCGGCTCCGCAGATTTTGCTGGCGACGGCTCCCGCGCGGGCCGCCACTGCCATCTGGCGCTCGATTCTGTCGTTGGTCACGCCCGGAGCAAGCTCCCTGCGGTTCCGCCACTCTTCGTCGAGCAGAGCGCCGAAATCGTCCAGCCGTCCCTCTCTTAGACATTCGAGCATCTTCAGCGCCGTCTTTTTGATGTTCATTATGTTTGACACCGCGCGTTTGTCTCCGTCAACGTAAGCGCGGAACATGCTCCAGTTGCCGACCGCCGAATCGCGCGGCTCGCCCGCGAAGGAGACCACGAGGCGGTCTTCGAGAGCTTCAAGCATGGCGGGCGAATCGAACGCCGCCTCCCGGCGCGCCCCCAGCACGTTGAACCAGATGACGCTCGCGCCGCCGTAAGTGGCGGAATAATAATCCTGTTTGCCTGTGGGTATCCGGATGCACTGCGCTTCGATGTTGGCGCCGTAGTTGATGATTTCCTCTTCGGCGAACTGGTTGCCGCAGAGCCGGTTCAGAGCGTGGCTGAGGGCGATAAGAAGCGAGGACGACGCGCCCAGCCCGGAGCCTTTCGGAACGTTATTTTTCGTTCGGACGGTCACGCCGGATCCGGGCCGGAAAAACTTAACCAGCCGCACTAGCAGGTCCAGCCTGCCGCCGGTCGAAAGAGCGTCTATGCTATCGGCTTCGATTTCTTCCCCGAGGTCTTCGGCGGCAATGAGGACGCGCCCGTCGTCGCGGGTCTCGACTACCGCCTCGCTCATGAGAGTGACGGCCGCGTTCAGAGTGAGGCCGCCCTCGGTGAACAGGTAAAGCGGATAGATATCGAGAGTGCCGCCTGCAAGGTCTACCCTCATGGGAGCCTCTGATCTAATTTTCATGCCAGCGCCTCCTAGCCGCGTTCCGGAATTGCCCGGCCTGAACAGCCGAGCGCCCGGCGCGGACCCTGACGAATTATATTCAGTCGGGCTGTCCCGCACAACAGTGCGGCGCGCTCGGGTCCGTCTCGGTTGAACAGGTCTGCGGGCGAGTTTATAATGAAAAATGGAGAACGCGATCGGGATGAAGCTTGATGATTTCTGTTTGATAGGCGAACCTGCGGGCGGGGAGATGACGCGGAGGGAGTTCGCGTTGCGCGCCGCGAGGGCGTGCGCGGGCGCATGCGCCGGAGCGGCGGCGTTTTCGGGAGCGTTCGCGTCCATCGCGTCGGCGCAGGCTCCGGCGCGAGAGGTTCTGGTCTATGAGAAGCTGAAAGGCAACAGCGTCCGGTGCGGGATATGTCCGCGCAAATGTCTTGTGGCGGACGGCGCGCGAGGGTTCTGCGGCAACAAAGTCAACAGGGGGGGGAAGTTCATCACGCTGGCGCACAGCGGCCCGTGCGCGGTAAACAACGACCCGGTGGAAAAGAAGCCGTTCTCCCACGTGATGCCCGGCACGACGACGTTCTCCATCGCCGAAGCCGGATGCAACTTCACCTGCAAGTTCTGCCAGAACTGGGAACTGTCGCAGGCGAAACCCGAAGAGGTGAGAAGGTTCGACATGCCGCCCGCGCAGGTCGCAAAACTGGCGGCGCAGGCGGGCAGCCCATCAATTTCTTTCACTTACGGCGAACCGACTGTCTTCTGCGAATACGTTTACGACACAGCGAAACTGGCGCGCGAAAAAGGGCTTCGATGCCTGATGATTTCAAACGGCTATATCAACCCTGAACCGATGAAGAAGCTGTTGACCGTCCTCGACGCAGTGAAGATAGACTTCAAGGCGTATTCGGACGACTTCTACCGCGAAGTGTGTTCCGGGCGGCTTCAACCCGTTCTGGACACGATAAAACTGCTGAAAAAAGAGAAGAAATGGTTCGAGCTTGTGAACCTGATGATACCCACGCTGAACGACGCGCCTGAGATGATAGAGGGCATGGCGAAATGGATAATGGACAACCTCGGCCCGCACACGCCGCTGCATTTCACGCGGTTCACCCCTAAATACAAACTGACGAATCTGCCGCCCACGCCCCCGGCGACGCTTGAGAGGGCGAAGGCGATCTGCGACAAGGCCGGGATGAAATATGTTTACATAGGCAACATACCCGGACATGCGGCGGAGAGCACGTACTGCCACGGATGCGGCAAGAACGTGGTGGATAGGCACGGATACGTCGTGAAGGCGAACCTGCTGAAAAACGGCAAGTGTCCGGGCTGCGGAGCGGCAATCCCCGGCCTTTGGGCCTGACAGTTCGCCGGCGTCGTCGGCCTGTTTTTATCCTTGATAAATATGAACATGTAAACTATCATTATTAGTCGCGCGCATCGTTGCGACAGCGTGTTTTTAACTGCGGCAAAGGAGTTTTACGGCAAGGTGAGCGACGAAGAAAAAACAATCCTCGTAATCGACGCGGATGAGCATATTCAGGAAAAACTGGTCGAGGTGATGTCCGACAAGCCTTGCCGCTTCGTTTTCGAGGACAAGGCGACCGAGGCGATTGTTCAGCTCGCGATGGAGTTTCCGAACTTTCTGATAGTGTCGATGGAAATGCCGGACGGGGAAGGGGCGGAACTGCTGGAAAACATCCGCGAGTTCGACCCCGATATACCGATGATAGTCCTTACTGCGGCCCCGACGAAGGAAAAGCTCATCGCCGCCAAAAGAGCCAAAGCGGTGGATATACTTATGAAGCCGCCCGACTACGGGCGAATAAAGAGCCGGCTGACAGCGCATCTGTGGGTGAGCGAGGAACTTCTGGCGGCGCGCGCGGGCGCGGCGGGCGGCCCGGCGGTGGCTCCCGGAGGCCCCGACCAGAAGAAGCCGGTCAAGGAAGAAGATAAAACTTTCGAACAGCTTGCCGCCGAGGCGATGGGAAAAATCGCCGCCGACTCGCCCCGCGAGGACTTTGTCGAGGCTATCCCGAAGGGCGCGGAGCTTCTTAACATCAACGATGCCATAGCCGGAATGAAAGTGGCGAAAACCCTGATATTCAACGATGTCGTTTACGCCGACAAAGGCGAGATACTGACGGATAAGAAACTCGAACAGTTGTCCCGGATGGGCGCGCCGGAAGTAGTCGTGTACGTCAGCGAAGAACTGAAAAAGAAAGTCGAAGCGCGAAAAAAGGCGATGGCGGCGAAGGCGGCCATCGGAACTAAGACGCCGACCGGGGAAAAGACATTCGCGAAAGTGAAACGCGCGCAGGTGCGCGTGAAGACGGAGGAGCCGGCGGCGGTGAAACGCAAGCTGATGGACGGCAGCGAGATAACCGTTGACGGACAGGTGGCGGACATGAGCGGTGGCGGCTGCGCGCTGCTGACGGCAGAGCCGTTGACGAAGGACGAAGAGATAGTGCTGACATTCTCTCTGGACGGCGGCTCTTTTCCGATGGAGAACGTCAGAGGGCTTGTGCGCCACTCGATGCGCCGATTCGGCACTGACGAGTTGCCATACCGCTCCGGCATCTTTTTCAACAGCATCACCGAGCGGTTCAGAGAAAACCTCATAACGAAACTATTCAAGATAGAGCGCGACAACAAAAAGAAGGAAGACGAAATGCGCGCGCGATTCGGATACGGCCCCAAGAAATTCCGAAAGAGAGACTGAAAACTCCATGAAGAAAACGCACAGCGTCACAAGCCGCATATTGAGCGGACATCTGGTGGAAGGCGGCCTCGAACCGGGAACGGAGATGGCGATAAGAATCGACCAGACGTTGACGCAGGACGCCACCGGGACGATGGCCTGCCTGCAGTTCGAGGCGATGGGCGCGCCGCGCGTCCGAACCGAATTGTCCGTCAGTTACGTGGATCACAACACGCTCCAGAACGGATTCGAAAACGCGGACGACCACAGGTTTCTGAGGACGATAGCGGCGAAATACGGAATGTGGTTCTCGCCTCCCGGAAACGGGGTGTGCCATCAGGCGCACCTCGAACGGTTCGGGGTTCCCGGCAAGACGCTGCTCGGCTCGGACAGCCACACGCCGACGGGCGGCGGGATAGGGATGATAGCCATCGGGGCTGGCGGGCTGGACGTTGCGGTGGCGATGGCGGGCGGCCCATTCAACCTGCCCGCGCCGGCCATAACTCTCGTGTGGCTGAAAGGCAAACTCAGGCCGTGGTCGTCGGCGAAGGACGTCATACTGGAGATACTCAGGCGGAAGACGGTCAGGGGCGGGGTGGGGCGGGTGTTTGAGTACGGCGGCCCCGGCGTGAAAACGCTATCCGTCCCCGAACGCGCCACCATAACCAACATGGGCGCGGAACTGGGCTGCACCACATCGGTGTTCCCCAGCGACGAGCGGACTCTCGAATTCATGAAGGCTCAGGGCCGCGCGTCAAGCTGGAAACCCCTCGAAGCCGACTCTGGAGCCTGCTATCACGACGCCTTCGAAATAGACTTGTCTAAGATAGAGCCGATGGTGGCGATGCCCCACAGCCCGGACAACGTGGCGGCTGTGGCGAGCATATCCGGCATGCCCGTCGATCAGGTCTGCATAGGAAGCTGCACCAACGCCTCCCTCAAAGACATGACGACGGTTGCCAAGATGCTGAAAGGCAAACAGGTCGCGCGCGGCGTGGACCTCGTGATACTGCCGGGGTCGAGGCAGACGCTTCAGGCTCTTGCGGAGAGCGGAGACCTCGCGGCGATGATAGCGGCGGGAGCGCGCGTCGCCGAGTGCGTCTGCGGCCCCTGCATCGGCATGGGAATGGCTCCCCCGTCGGGCGGAGTCACGCTTCGCACGTTCAACCGCAACTTCGAAGGGCGGAGCGGAACGGCGGACGCGGGCGTGTATCTCTGCGGCCCGGAAACCGCCGCCGCCTCAGCGCTCGCGGGAGCGATAACTGACCCGCGCGGCCTCGGCAGGCCGCCCCGGTTCGTTATGCCGGAAAAGTTCATTCCCGGCGGAGCCTCCTTGATTCCCCCGTCGAAAAACCCGGAATCAGTCAAAATAATCAGAGGGCCGAACATCAAACCGCTGCCCCGCCGAAAGGCTATGCCCGCCTCGCTCGACGGAAAAGTCCTACTGAAAGTCGGAGACAATATAACCACGGACCATATAATGCCCGCCGGAGGCAAGGTGCTACCGCTGAGGTCGAACATCCCGGCCATCTCCGAGCATGTGTTTGCGGCGGTCGATCCCGGATTCCCGGCTCGCGCGAAAGCGGAAGGCGGCGGGTTCATCGTCGGCGGAGTCAACTATGGCCAAGGCTCCAGCAGAGAACACGCGGCGCTGGCTCCGTCATATCTCGGCGTGAAGGCAGTGCTCGCGGTTTCGTTCGCCCGAATCCACCGCGCCAACCTCGTGAATTTCGGCATACTTCCGCTTATATTTGAGGACGCCAAGGATTACGCGCGCATCAAGCAGGGGGACGCCGTGGAGATAAAAAATGTGGCGGCGCAACTGAAGTCGGGCGGCGGCAAGGTCGAAGTTTCCATAGGGGCGGGCCGCTCTTCGGCGGTTCGCTTCGCGCACGACCTTTCGCCGAGGGAGATCGACATCCTTCTAGCCGGTGGACTTCTCAATTACGCGGGAAAGAAAACGGCGAAGAAGAAGAAATGATTTTTCGTCGCGCGTATGAGCGCGTCATTTTTATTTTCAGTCCCGAAGACTAACGGCTTTTTCGGTCTCAATCCGGATTCGCGCGCGGCCGCCTTGCGCTGAAACAGTCTTCTGCTTATCATGTAGGAAAAGAAAGGTTCTCCGCGTCATGGTAGTAGGCATTGACTTTCAGATGCCCGGCGGCTCGTATCAGAGCGACTCTGACTATGTGTTGCCAGAAAACTATCCGGCGAAATACGTGAAGAAAGTGGTCGCGCGGGGCAGGGCGATGACGTTCCGGCCAGTGCATCCGGGCGACAACGACCTCATGATTCGGCTTTACAGCGCGTTCTCCAAACAGACGATATTCCACAGATTTTTCACATCCGCGAGAATCCCTCCTTCCAAGCTCAGCCGCTTCACCAATATTGATTACGTCCGCCACATGGCCATAGTGTCCGAGGAAACCAAAGACGGCGCGCCCATGATAACAGGCTCGGCGAGATACAACACGCCGAGGGACGAGGAGGGAACCGCCGAGATGGCGATAGTCATCGGAGACCCGTGGCAGGGAAACGGCATTGGCACGGCTCTCCTCAACTACCTGCTCATCGTGGCGCGGGATTGCGGCTTCAAATCCGTTTACGGGCTTGTTCATTACGACAATTCCGCGATGGTGAAAACCTTCGAGGCCGTCCGAGCCGGGGGCGTCCCCTATCGTACTTCGGATACGGGAACAGAATTGAAATTCATCCTTGATCTTGAAAATCCAGTTCCGGTGTTCGCATTCAACTACGCCGAATAAAAGAATCTCTAAAAAACCGAATGAGAATTTCTTTGTGCCGGAGCGGCATTGCCGCTGAAATTGTTTTAGCCCAGTCGGGTTTTCAGGTTTTCAATGTCGACCCGACAATAGACAAGAAAAACGCTTGTGTTTGTGCGAATATTTCCGTCAAAGAGGAAGGTGTGTCCGATGCCCGCTGAGGATGGGGCTTATCAGGAAGGCAACAATTGACTCCGCTTATTTAGGAAAATCTATACAAATAATTGTTGTATCTCACTACTCTATGGTAAAATTAAGTCGAAAGTTGAAAGTCGGGAAATATGATTCTTAGCGGTCGGACAACAACGCCGATGGTTGTTAGGCTTGCCATTATTTTAGGGGTGGCGGCGATATTGGCGTTTTGGTCGTCGGGCGCGCAAGCCGCTGTCTCGAAGGCTAGCAGACCGATTGGCAGCGATGTGTCTTATGTCGAGTTTCAAGCCGACGCGTCACAAGCAATACCCGGCCCGATCATGAGGATTAAAGGCGTCGAGGGATTCACCGACGGCGACAGTCTCGCGTACAACTCGATGTACCTGATGTGCGGAGCGACGAGAGTGAATATGACGCATCAGGAAGCGTCATTTCAGACTGACGAAACCAACAATGTGACGTTCCCGTACATCAACATAACCGAATTCGATGCAGTTGCCGTGGCGACGCTCGATCTGGTCAACAACGAGGTTTGGTGCGAGTTGTATCTGCCGGAGGTCAACAGCGGCAGGTTGTGGAGATATCCTAACGGGATACGATTGGACAGGAAGAAGCCGAGAACGGACGGGGGCAAGCTAAGAACGCTGCCGATAGTTCCGATGTCCAACGGCGGCTCTTTGTGGAAATTCATCGTCAACGATATCAGCGGCGAGTTCGGCGGAGACCCGGACGGAGCCAACGGAAAGAGTTGTCCTTCCTGCGGTCCGGACGGAGAAACATGTTGGCAGTGCAATAAAAGCATGACATGGAATCTGGTGCAGTCTATAAGGCGGCAGTGGCCGACCCCTTACGCTTCCACGGGAAACATTGCAGGCTCGGTTTTTCCCGGAGATCAGGATTATATCCTCGAAACAATTCCTTCTCTAAATGTGGATAGATTCAAAAGTCCGCCGACTACATATTGTTACGTGATGAGGTATATCGATACCGCAGGCAACGCAAGCGCGCTTATGGAGGAGCTGAACAATCCGTCCGTGACCGCATTCGAGAAATGCGTGGCCCCGGATAGCAAACCGCCTCAGTTCCTGTCCGTCGAATATTTCACTCAGTATGACGAAGCGACAGGGTTTTTAGATAAGTTTCCACTCGACACTTTCGGCAATCCGGTGGTCACCAGCAACGCCTGCCGGTTCAGTCCCTCTGACTGCGACTTGACGCAACCCCGGTACATACATTTGAAAATAACGGTCAACGAGCCTCTGTTCGCGCCTGAAAATCAATACGGCGTTCCTTTTGTATATAACCGGTATGGCGCGCCCGTGATGGCTGGCGACGGGGATGTCTGGAACGTCGCCGCCGCGCCTTTCGTCAACAGAGATGTCGACGCTTTGACCGATGAAGAACCGTGCGGGTTCGACAATGTGGACAACGACGCGGACGGGCAGATCGACGAGGATGTGGGCTGGTGCGCGGGAGTGACCCGCCCTCCGTACAACGTCAACGACCGCATCGACAACGACGGCAACGGCTATGTGGATGAGATAGCCAACGGAGCCGCCGGGAAAGACTCGGCGTCATATTTCTGTTCGCCCAACTACTATTACAGTTTCCACCAGACGTACAACACCGCGTCGCCCAGATGCGTGCCGCATCCGAGGATATTCATCACCGGCCCCGACCCGCGCGCGCGCGTCCCCGGCGTGGCTCACACCGACAACAAAATGACTGTCGTCTGCACTCAGGATGGGATAACGACGCATCCGGAATGCGTCGGGCTTCCTTTCGGGCAGACCGTTTTCAGATATAGATGGGACGTGTCCGGCGCGCCGACTCTCCCCGGCATAGAAGACGAAGGCGTTTACGCGGTCACATTCACTGCCTCTGACGGCGTGGGCAACGAAGTCGCCGCTGCGGCTCCGGCGGCAGGCGGCTCGGTCTCCTTCGACAACAGCCCGCCGACTCTGCGCGCCAGATACTACTCGAACAGTTCATACTCTTCGACTTTCGCGCTCGTCGACCACGACAACGACGGCGGCGTCACCACTCAGACTATGCCGATCGTTCCGGCGGGAACCGTTTATTTCGAAGTGGAATCGACGGACGACTTCTTCGGCGCCACGCCTTCCGTTTACATCTTCAAACCCGATTCGAGAGTCCCGGCGTACATGGGCAAACCCCAGCCGAACGTGTGGGTTCAGGAACAGGTGCACGCCACCTGCAATCAAAGCCCGACTTGCAATTACTGCACAGGCTCAGGTTGCAATGCGTATGACGATTCCACAAACAGATGCAAAACATTCAGAGGCTGCCACGCGGTGGCCCCAGCCACGCATAACGACGGGTACGCGGCTATAACCATAGAAGCGCGCGACCAGATGCACAACCGCAAATGGCATCAGCACACCTATCAGGCCGCCGCCGACCAGTACGACAGCGGCAAGCTGAGCGACGACACATATCCTCCCGGTTTGCCGGACGGGATTCCCAACTGGGTGATCGCCGAATTCGGGACCGCCGAGCCTGATACGGCCATCAGCAGCGGGCAGTTCTTTGCGATTCGCATGACGCCGCCGGGCGTTCCTTCGGCGTCCCTGCCGGTCGCGCCATGCGACGGCATCATCGCCCGCTCCGCCATGTCGTGCTCTCCTTCTGCGCCTACCGTGAACAACCCGACGCTTAAGTGGACCATGCTGTTAGACAGAACGGACAACGACTTCGACGGACGCGCGGACGAGGAATGCTATAACGGAATCGACGACGACGGCGACGGAACCGTTGACGAGGACGCGAGCGTAACGCAGAACTACCTCGGAGTCCCGTGCGCCGCGGGAGCCACCGCCGGATGGGAAATATCCAAATGGTGGCTTCAGGTCTCGACCACTTCCGGCTTCGACGACGGCACGCTGGTGATAAACAATAACTCGGTCAATCAGGTGTCCATCAATCTTCCGACTCTGCCGCAGAGAACGCTCGCCGCGCCTTATTACTGGCGCGTGGCCGCGTTCGACAAGGCGGGCAACCTCGGCCCGTGGAACCCTCTTCCGATGACCGCCACCGCGACGCCTTATTTTACTTTCGGCATAGACACCGTTGCGCCGCAGCTCTCAGTGGCTTATTTCAGCGACATCGACTGCACCGAGCCTATGCCCACGCTGCCTGACGGAACGCCCGTTACAAGCGACACCACGAGCAACCCGAATCAAGCCGTCTGTCTAATAATCACTTCGAATGAGCCGATACCAAGCTCATACGAGCCAAGCTTCGAGACGTGGCAGCAGGGGCAGAAGAAGGCCGGCCCGTTCACCGCTATCCCGTGGCCTCCGGGCTCGAACACCACTTTTAAAGCGGATTTTCAGGTAGACGCTATAGGAGCCGGACAAGTCTATTCGGACGGCTTGGCGTATCTGTATTTCACAACGCGCGACCTTTACGGAAACATTCTAAACAACCAACCGCCGGCGTCGGGAGACAAGTTCATGGTGGACTCTCAGCCGCCGCAAATCCAGTGCGCGGCATCGCCGCTGCTCGCCGGGCTGGACAATAACCGCAACGGCGTTGAGGGCGAATTGGAGATGATACCGGACGGCGACGGCGTTCGAGTGGCCTGCTCGGTGTCGAAATATGTCGGCGACTCCTTCCGCGCCCGCGTCAAACAGGCGAACTTCCACTCCTCCCCCGTTCTCAACGACGGGCTGGACAACGACTGCGACGGGCAGATCGACGAGGAATACCTCAACGGCATAAACGACGACGGCGACGGAGATATTGACGAGGACGTCGGCTCGTTCGGCGCTCAGCCCGGAAGCGGCTGCTATGTCGAACTCGAATACCAAGCGGATTCCCAATACGATTACGCGGGCGCGTACAACATCGTGTCAGGCGCGGCGTACAACGGGACCGCTTCGATAACGGTCGGAGACCTCGATCCCAACAGCCCGTATTTCGTAAGAGACCTCGCAGGCAACATCATCTACACGACAGGCAGCTTCACGGTGGACACCGTTCCGCCCGCCGCGCCTGCGCCGATAGAGCCGACCCACAACCAGATAGTCAGTGACTCGACGCCGAACCTGCGCTGGAGGATTTCGCCGCGCGCGTCAGATATGTTTAAGTATAAAGTCCAGATATCGCAGCAATCCAACTTCTCTTCGTTAATCGTGGACAAAGACACTCAGGACGACAACTATTCGACCATGTTCAGCATGACTGTGTTGCCGGCGGATATCCTTTTGCCCGGCAGATGCGCGAACTATTCCGATCAGACATCGTGCGTGGCCGACACGAAATGTTCTTGGGACGGAACGGCTTCATCCTGTTACGCCCACGAGCTTCAGGACGGGAAATACTACTGGCGGGTTTACGCTTACGATAAGGCGTACAACAGAAGCGCCTCGAGTGTGGTGTACGCGTTCAACGTGGACACCGAGCCGCCCGGGCCGCCGATCTTCAACGGCGTCACAACGCCCACCACTCTGACGACTTCGCCGCTGACCGGCTTTACGGCCAATCCCGCCGAGCCAAGCTCCCGCGTGAATATTTATGTGAACAACATATACATCGGAACAGTTTATTCAAACGCCGCCGGTCAGTTCACTCTGGGGATAGACTACGACAGCGACGGAGCCGCCGACGAAGACCCGGTAAACGGATCCGACGACGACTTTGACGGCCTTGTCGACGAAGACCCGCCGGGGATTTTCCTCGCGGAAGGGGCGAACATAATCGAAGGTCTGGTGATAGACGCCGGAGGCAACTCCGGCGCGCGCGGATGCTCGCCGCTCACCCCGTTCTACAACGCCGGCCTAGGCAAATGCGTCATAGTGCGCGACTCCGGCCCGCCACAGTTCCAAGTGACTTATTTCAGCGACACAAACCTGACCGTGCCGCTGCCTACGGTGACGCCGACCTCCACCAAGCAGGCGGCGAAAGCCGGCATGGTCTATATGCTCATCTCGGCGTCCGAAGACCTCGAATTGAGCGGCAATCCGAACCCGCCGAAATTCAGCGTGGAAACTCAAGGCAGCTTCGGCATAACCAACGCCACGACCACTTCGATAGGCGGCTCGTTCACCCAGTTCAAAGGCTCGTTCTTGGCAAGCGCGGAAAGCTCGCCGACCTATGTGGACGGAGACGCAAAAATTGTCGTCATCGGCACGGATAAACAGGGCAACACCACCCCCGCCGGAACCATTCCCTCCATAGGCGGATACCTTGCGATCGACACCAAGCCTCCCAAGTTTGAAATCACTTATTGGAAAGACTCGGGGCTTTCGATAAAAGCTGATCAGGATATAAACCTTCTGCCGATAACTAAAGCGGGCAACCTGTATATGAGAATCCGCTCCTATGAGTTGCTAGACGAGGCTCCCACGATTAACGTCGATCAGCAGGGAACAGGCGACGCGGTTTCCGAGGCTGTGACTGCGGTCTCAGGCAGCGATGTTCTTTACTCCTACTCATATCAGGCTATGACGGACAACGGCTCTACGCACAAGGACGGCATTGCTTACGTTGCGATGAACGCGACGGATGTCGCCGGAAACCAAGCGACGGCCTCCGCGCCTCTAGTCGGAGACAGATTCGTGATCGACACAAAGCCTCCGCGCGCGCCTTCGCTCGCGCTTCAGGATGTCGAAACATACTTCACCCAGACGACCGGTTCAGGCTCAGTTCTGGATCAGGGAGGATTGCCGGAGGTTTACGCGACGGTCGAGGCGTTCGCCGCCTTGCGTATATCCCCGCTTGCCGCAGGCGACGGCATAGACAACGACGGCGACGGGCGCATCGACGAGGAGCCCAACGGCATGGACGGCACAGACAACGACCGTGACGGCCTCATAGACGAAGACTATACCAGCCAGTCCTGCGGAACTCTTCAGATATGGTCATACGCCAATTCGGTGTGCGTGAACATCCCAGACTCCAAGCCGATACCGGACGGCAAAGCGATAACCGCCTCGAACGGCGCTTACTCGTTGTACATCTCCGGCCTGAAACCCGGAGTCAACTATGTGTACGCGCGCGCTACCGACTTGGCGGGCAACGTCAGCGACTTCAGCCCCGCGGCAATAATCATCGGTCTTCAGGCCGTCAGCGTTGTTATGAACCATGATTTTGAGCCCGGATGGAACTTGGTGGGGATACCGATGCAACCCTCCATATACGCGCCGGCGCTGGCTCTCGGCGTGCCCGACCTTCAGTTCTTCCAACTTAAGAATAACTCATACATATATAATGTCGGCATGGACCCCGCCGCTCCCGGCATGGCGTACTGGGTGTTTTTCCCCACCGCCCGCACTATCACCGCAAGGGGCGTCAATTCAACCACGAATCAGGTTCCGATAAGCGAAGGATGGAACATCGTCGGCATGCCCTACGACAAATCAATGACGTGGAGCGCTTCGATAGCGGTGGACTACTACGGGCAGGTGTCATCTCTCGGCTCCTCCGAGGCAGCCGAATGCACTGACGCCGACATCTGGCTGTTCGACCCCGCCGACAATGAGTTTGACGGCCCGTACGGCATTACGGATGGCGCCACTATCGAACCGTGGCTCGGTTTCGCCATCAAAGCGAATCGCGACGGTTGCGTGCTTGTTTTCCCAAGCATGTACATCATCGAAGAATGATTCCTGAACCCTGCTTTTTATTCCTTTTGCGCGAAAATTGTTTTCCGATTCCGCGTTTGCCGCTTTCGGATTTTTTGTCTATGATTAATTTTGAAATATTTAAATACAAGGTTATCATTAGAGAATGAACATTAAAGCCGTGAATGGAATGAAACGAATCGGGAGATTCGCGTTGGTTGCGGCGCTGGCTTTGTTCGCGGCTGCTACGGCCGCGCAAATGACATTCGCCGAAACGCCTTTTTCAGAGGCTGACATAGTAAATGACTTCAGGTATTATTACGAATCAGGAGCGCAGGCGGAGCTTCAACGGGCGGAGGCGGACAGAATCGGCGTTTCCGAGCCTCACAGGCCCGGCGTCGGCGCGACCCTCGCGGGACTTCGCCTTATTCGCAACTGGGACAAACTTTCGCCTCAGACCCGCGAGTCTCTTTCCTCGGTAATTCAGGTCACCGACTGGGAAGGAAATCAGAGGATGTGGCTGAACTTCGGCTCGTCGACGACCTGCCAGAACCTTCTTTCAGGCGCGTCGATTTCAACCCGCGTCACATCTAACTTCAAAATAATCTACACGGCTTCAGGCTCTAACGCGGCGGCGACGGACTACATAGATATGCTGGCGGCGATTTATGAAAAAGTGTGGGATGTCCAGATAAACGAACTCGGTCTTCCGGCCCCGCCCAGAACTTCCACCGGCGGAAAATACGAGGTTTACGTCTGCGACCTCATGGGACAGATAGACGCGGGAATAGTCGGCCGCACCGTAACCACGACAGAATACAGTAATCCGGCTTACGCGGAGTCTTTTATAGAAGTGGATAACGACTACGCCGGCTACGGTTTCGGGGGCAATACTCTCGAAGAGTTCAGCCAAGTGTTGGCCGCCCACGAGTTCTTTCACTCCGTCCAGTTCGGCATGAACCACATTTCCCCTTCCACTTGGCTTATGGAGATGTCCGCCGTGTGGATGGAGGAAAAGATATATCCCGATGTGAACGACTATCTCGGCTTTGTAGAAAACTACAGGGCAAACCGGACATACGAATCCATAGACAAGGCCAACGGCGGTCTCGAATACGGCTCGGCGGTTTTTTTAAGATATATCACTGAGCGGGTGACGGGCGACAAGTTCGTAATGGACCTGTGGAAAGCTCTTCAGCAGAACTGCCTGTCGCTGACAGCCCAGACGTGGTGCGCGGAAACCGTCACCGAAGTCCCGCTTATCGATTCGCTGCTTTCCGGTTACGGGACGGACATCGAGACTGTGTACAGGGACTACTCGACGGCGTTTTACACGAAAGATTTCGTTGACGGCTCGCATCCGGATTTTCCGGACGTGACTGTGACCGCGCTGTCATCGACGTTCCCGGTGTCGCGCACGCAGACGCTGGCGCATCTGGCCGCAAGGTATTACTCCGTGACCGCGCCGGACACGACGGCGCGAAGGGTGACGATAAGCTTCACCGGGCCTTCTTCCGCCACATGGAAACTGGCGGCAATAGCGGTGAACAGCGGAGGCGGGTTCTCCGTAAGCAATCTGGACATCGCGGCGGCAGGAACAGGCTCGACCACGCTCGAAGGATTCGGCTCGTCTTACTCGAAAATAGTGATAGTGGTGAACAACACAAGCCCGCTGGCGGTTTCCGGAGAGCCTCTGAGCTTCACGCTTAGCCTGACGGCGGTCGCAGGATGCTCGAACGCGTTCACATCCGGAAACCTCGCGGCGGGGTGGCATCTCGTTTCTCTGCCGTTCGTGCCGAACGCGTCCGCGCCCGCGACGGCTTTGAGCTATACCGGCGCTCTCATAGCGTATTCTCCCGCGACACAGCTTTTCTACGCCGACACAGACGCGGGATTTCCCGGAGTCGGCCAGACGGGCAGGGGATTCTGGTTCAACAACACGGCGCCCGCTCCCATAACCGCAAACGGTTGCCCTCGGTCTTCCGGTTCAACCGCGTCCGTTCCTCTCGGTTCTGGATGGAACATGTTCGGGAATCCATTCAACGCCGCCGTGCCGTGGGCGGATTCCAGTATCAGGGTTGCGCTGACGGACAACCCGGCTGAAGTCCCCCTCTCAGAAGCGGAAGCCATCGGATGGGTGTCCCGATATATTTACGACTATTCTTCAGGTTCTTACACCGCCCGGTTGAGCAACAGTTCGTTCAATCTTTCCCCATGGAAAGGTTATTGGATTAAGACAAATAGAGATGTGATTTTAAAAGTCACATCTCCATGAATAAGACATTATTTTTTAAAAGAATGTTGAAAAACGCCGATTGTGGTAAAATAGAAGTGAATCATATCGGCGCGGATGCCGTTTTTCGGCGTTATAGAAAAACGTTGAGCGGTTTTGCGCCTGTATCGCAAAGGCAAACCTAAAGAGGTGCACAATGAGCAGAGTGAAGACAGCGCTGGCGGCGGCGTTCTTAGCGATGGCCATCCCCGCGTTCGCATTCGCGGCGGGCACGGTGGACAGCTGGCACGCCGAACTGACGTTTTCCACCACAAACAAAACGGATATGTTCCCCATCCGGGTGGGAGAAGGGTCAGCGGCGACCGAACTGCTTAAGCCGCCGCCCATGCCCGGCATGAGCCTCACCGGCAATTCCGAGGACGCGGTGGTCAACGGCTATGTGTTGACGACCGACTCGAAAATCGCCGCCAGAAGCATTCAAATCAAAGACGCAACCGAACCCGGCAGAATATGGCCTGTCCGCATCGAAGTCGAGGAACCCGGCGCGGTTTTTATGACCGCCGACCTTTCTCAGTTCCATCCCACTTACGACCTTTCGATTATCGTTCCTTCCACTAAAGAATTGATATCCTTTTCCACCCACAATGAACGCAAACAGATTTTTACCGCGACTGAAGCCGGAGAAAACACGATTTTCGTTATGGCCGGCCGGACCAAGACCTTCTTCGCCTCCGACGGCAACGACGCTTTCGGCGCGGTCAGACTTGCCAAGATCAACGTGATGAAGGAAGGCATCGAAATATATGTGAACGGCTCGCCTAAAGGCGCCACTGACTCAAGCGGCATGTTCGAACTGACAGACCTTTCCGCCGGCAACCACACAGTAAGGCTCGACGCAGAATACGTCATCGGTTCTGAGTTCACTGTGACTGTGTCCAACACCGGCACTTACGCTAGGATGGTGGACGACCTTTACGCCGGCGACTTCAACAACGACGGAAAGATTTCCATCCATGACCTGCACCCGTTCAAGAAGTGCTACGGCACAAGGACGGGAACCGTCGAATGGAATGATAATCATTGCGAGAACTCTGATGTGAACGGAGATGGCGAGATCACTATACATGACTTCTCAGTGCTCAAAGCAGGGTTTGAAAAAGAAGAGACTTGGTAAGCTTTTCAGTTTCTGCAGGCAAACATAACGCGTAAAAAAGCCGCCTTGCAAGGCGGTTTTTTTATTCCGGATTCGCCGCTAGCGCCGGATTTTTCACGGGAAAAATCCGGGAAATCGAATAAAGGGCGATCTACGTCGTTGAATCATCGACTCAAACTCGGTCACATATACATGTTATTAGTTGATTCAACCCACTACCAAGTGTGCCATGCATAAAGCTTTTTCCTTTATGCATGATGTATCCTCCCAAATAGTTAATGGGAACTTTAATTTAATTCGTCGTATATGATACAGTATGTTCCCTCGTTCTCGCTCGATTCGCCTCGTATCTCATCCCTTTCTTCGATTTCATCTCGCATTGGTGAAAAATGCGGGCTAGCGCCGGCGAACCGGGGCGATTTTCATATAGGCGAACTGCTTCGTTGCCATCACATTTTTTTTGTTCAGTAGGGGCGCGGTTTCCGCGCCCAATAACTACGACAATTTGGGGCGGGGCAACCCCGCCCCTACTGCAAAAATGCGCCTTGCGTTCCGCGTTTCATCCGCTCTGAACAATCGCTTCCGAATCCTAACGGCGGATGCGGGTTTAGTCGCCGCCGAATCTGGACGCGGTTTCCTCGACAAGTTTGAGGCTTGCCGGAACTATGTTGTCCAGTTCTTCTCTGGGGTCGACGGGGTTGAACCAGAAGAACGGATTGATCCAAGATTCAGGCCTGTCAGCTTTAACTCCCAATTTCCCTATTTCCATAACCAGCGCAAGGATGCCCTGCTCGTCATAAAGCCAGTCGGCGGAGCTTCCGTTCGTCAGATAGAGCTTATGCCCGGGCTTGACGGAGTAAGGCGAATTCTGCGCGAAGGATATCTTCCCCGCCAGAGCGGCTAATGTGTCGTGCGCGCCGCATTTGCTCTTCTTGTAAAAATACGGGTACAGAATGCTTGCGCCAAAACAATGGAAAGCCAAGCTGATTTTGAAATTTCTGCCGAGAATGAAGTCCCTGAAGACGCGCGTTTCCTGCTCGGAGCAAGGCTCGGCTCCCCGATAATGCGGAGAAAACTTCAGGGGGCTGCCCGCGAAGACCGAACCCGGAAAGTGATAGAAGGCGATGGGGAAGTTCCTGTTAAGGTCTACCCCGGAGGCATTTTTCCGCGCGAAGGCAAGTCCCAGTCCGCTGGAAAGCTGTTTTTCTACTTTCGCATAGCCGTCGGGATTCAGAACGGGAAGGATCCAGACATTCATCTTGTCTAGAAACTCAGAGCATTCGCCGTCCGCCAGCCGCCGGGCGGCGTCCAGAGCGGCTTCCGCGCCGATATATTCCATCGAGTGTTCGAGCGCGTAATAAAGCAGCTCCGGTTTGCGGTAGTCTCCGCCGCCGAAGCAGAGGGCGCGAATGGGTCTGCCTTCGGTCGATTCGCCCAACAGCGCTATTTCCGCTCCCGAACGCGCCGCCAAGGCGTCTATCTCCGCCTCTACCCCGCGCAGCGTCTTGTAAGCTGTGTCCCGTATAAACAAGTCGTTTTGCCTCTCAATACCCTTCGGTCTGGGATTCAGCCTCGGCCGCTTTTTTCATGTCCTTCTTTGTGGCGCACAAGCCTTCCGCGAACACGCCGCTTCTGTTTGCGGTAAGAAAACATTGATTTTCCCATTCTCCGGCGACAGTCACGCTGATTTCCCAGAAGTTCGCGTCGTCGCGAGGGCCTCTTAGATATTCAAGTTCCTGTCCCGTTCTGATACAAGATGGCTCAAGTTCGGGATAGTTTTTCATCGCCTTGAGGTCGTCCGGGTGCTCGGCATAGTAGCCGTTCGTCGAGAAAAACTTCTCCTGCAAAGTTCTTATAACAGACAGTTTCTGCCTGCACACCTGAGCGTTGACCCGGTTTTTGACGGGATTGAAAAGAAAGAACCCGGCGACGCCTAAGACTAGAACAATGACGAGAATCTGTATGATGCCCGCGCCCCTCTCCCGCTGTAGTTTCCGGTTATATGTCGCTTTTGATTCCGAAGACATTGCAACCTCCTAAGCCCGCGATCGGGCTGTGGTACTGATAAAATTTAGTCTATCTCCGCCCGCCTACCGTTGTCAATTCGGAGCGCGTTGTTTCTAGACGCAACCTTTGCGGGTCAGGCGAAAAACAGCCTGAAAGTTTTTATTTTGAACGGCGCGATATCGAAAGAGAGGTCGCCGCGCGATACTGTCGCCGGGCCTGTTTTGTTTTCCATCAAATCGCATTCGACGGCGCGCCGAACAGGCCGGAAGAATTCCACTTTGGTTTTTCCGCGCCTGTTCTCAATTTCACAGAAGCGGGCGATATACCCGTCGCCGTCCTCCGCCGCTTTGAAGGCCATGAGCATTACGTGAGAGCGGTCGACGGACAGGAAAGACGCCTGCGGGGGCAGGGCGGGGCCGCGCGAGCGGCGCGCCGCCGCCGCGCCGCCGAGCGCGACCGCCGTCGCCGGGTCGTTCAGTTCCCAAGCGCGCCGGGGCGTTTCCGCCTCCCGCCATCCGCCCGCGTGCGGATACAGGCTGTATGTGAACTCGTGCTTGCCCAAGTCAGATGTCGGGTCCGGCGACTGCGCGCCTTTAAGGAGCGTAAGCCTTATGACGTTTCCGAATATGTCGTGCCCGTACTTGCAGTCGTTGAGCAGGCTGACCCCGTAGTCTCCTTCCGAGATGTCCGCCCACTGGTGACCGCAGACCTCGAACTTCGCGCGGTCCCAAGAAGTGTTGTAGTGGGTCGGCCTTTCGATGTGGCCGCAGGAAAGATCGTAAGTGGCGCGCATGGCGTTGACAGCCGCGGGGAACTCGACCTTCAGCAGCCTGTCCCTTTCGCGCCAGTCGATCTCAGTTTGGAAATCAATTCTCGGAATGTCCCTGTGAAGGATAATCCGCTGAGTGAGTTTCGAGCGATAAAAGGAGCGTGTCTGGCGGATGACCATGCGGACAGGGCCGGACTCCTCGACCTCTGAACTCTCCGCGCCGGGCATAGCCATTTCGAGGTCTTTGTACATCGGCACGATGTCCCAAGCCGCGTAGCGTCCGGGCGTGTCCTGAAAAATCCTGAACCTGTTGCCGCCGCCGGGAGCGAGCGTCTCGCGTCCGTTCAGAATGTCGAAAACGCTGTCGAGAGAGCCGTCGTCCGCGAACGTGATTTTGAAGAAAGAATTGGAGGCGGAGCGCCCGTCGAAGCTGAACGGGGAAGTCGGCTCATCGCCCGGTTCCGGGGAGAGCGTGAACGTGGCGTATCCCATCGGCGGCAGCCCGCGCGCGCATATTAGAATCCGCGTTTTATCTTTTCCGCGCGAAAGAACTTGGAAGGGGACTTCAACGCCTTCGGAGTCTAGGACGGAGAATTTTTTCATCCGAGCGGCGAACTCGATTTCCACGGAATCGGCGCGTTCCCACGGCCTGCAGTTGAAGACCGCCGCCGCGGGCGCGGAAGGCGTCGGCGGCTCGATTTTCGAGGCTATTGCCGACACCGCTTTGTCGAAAGCATAACGGCAGATGGCTGCGGCCTGAGCGCATTCCTCGACCGCCTCTTCCCGCGCTTCCGTCACGTGCGATCCCGGAAGTATGTCGTGGAACTGGTTTTTCAGAACAATCTTCCAACCGTCGTACAGATCCGCTTTCGGACCGCCGCAACCGGCAAGCGCCGCAGCGCACGACATCGCTTCAGCGGCGCAGAAGTTTATCTCGTTTTTCCTGTTGAACTTTTTCAGTATCGCCTGCGTGGTGTATGTGCCCCTGTGAGTTTCAAGATAGATTTCATCCTTCCAGACGGGCAGGACTCCAACGGCCGTCTCCATCCTCTTTAAAACGTCCTCGGCGGTGGAGAAAACGGAGCGGGGAACTCCCGGGAACTCGGCGAACCTGCGCCCGGCCAGAACGTCGTCCCGCATCGGGCCGCCCCGCCCGTCGCCTTTGCCGTAGTTGTACATTGCTATTCCGCAATGCGCCTGCTGCTTGTATTCCTTCCAGTTCTTCATCAGGGTGTCAGGCTCGACCACCGCGCCGAAGTGGGTGGAGGGCAGGTGCGCGAAAACTCGCGAGCCGTCCGGACCTTCCCACCAGAAAGTGTTGTGCGGAAACTCGTTCGTGTCGTTCCACGTCACCGGTTTGTTGGTGATGAAGAAACGGACGCCGCAGCCCAGAAGTATCTGGGGCATGATCCAAGAATTGCCGAACACGTCGGGAAGCCAGCATATCGGGGATTCCGCGCCGAACTCGGAGGACGCGAACGCGCGCCCGTGAAGGAATTGGCGTATCAGCGACTCGCCCGATATCAGGTTGCAGTCAGGCTCCACCCACATCCCGCCCAAAACTTCCCACGCGCCTTCCCGGACGCGCCGTTTTATTCCGTCGTAAATTTCCGGGTATAAAGTTTTAAGGTCTTCGTAAAGCTTCATCTGGCTCTGGCTGAAGATGTAGTCGGGGAACTCGCGGGTCATGTTGAGAGCGGTGGAATGGGTGCGGCCTATCTTGCGCAGGAACTCCTTGTAGCTCCACTGATAAACGAGGTCGATGTGGCTGTGGCCGACCATGCCGAGGCTGCCCGCGCCGGGAAACGCGCCCGAATCGATAACGGCTTTTCGCAGCGCGGCGCGCGCCGCCGACAGCGATTCCCTGAACGCTCCCCTGTCCGCCGCGTGAAAGTCGGCGAGAGCCATCGCCGCGCTGATTTCCTTGAACAGAAAAGCCTTCAAGTCCTCAGCCGCGTTTTCGGATACGAGCGTGGCGTAGGCGCATTTGAAATCGATGTACGCGTCCTCGACCTCCCTGTCCAGAAGGACGGCCTCGCATAACTCGAATTTATGCTCGAACCCGGCGATTTCCATCTCTGTGGAATTCTGTTCGATCTCAAGTTTGAACAGGTCGCCGGCTCTCGCCCGCTCGGTCGCGTACACCGTGTCGTGGTTTATGTCCAGTCCGGCCAGAGGCGCTCCGTTGAGTTTCAGCAATCCTTCTCCGCCGGGTTTCAGCCTCAGCATGACGCACGCGCCGTTCCACGATTTAGGGACGCGGAACCCGCATTTGAAAAAAGCGGTTATACCGGCCCCTCCCCAAATTTCTCCCGGCGAGTACGAGCGCCATTTCCCGTCTATCCACTTGTAGTCTCCGGGCCTGTTGTAGACGGCCGTTCTGATCTGCCAACCGGAAATAGGAGCATTGTCATAAAATCTCTCGGCTCCCATCGCTTCAATCTGAACTCCGAGCCACTGTTCGGGCGTGTATGCGCTCCTGAACTTGTCTTTTACTCTTACGCCGCCGTTCATGTTTTCACATTCCTTTTCCGATGCATGGATTCGACATCTCCCGCCCGCCGCCCGCGCGGGGCGCGGGGCCGCTGTTTTTCCCGCGCAAGATGAAAGCATAGCACACAACTTTCGCGCGGTGAATATGAGGACATGCCGAACTTGTAATCGAGAGGAAAGAAATGAAAAAAAGATGAAAAAAACAGCAAGGGAAAACTTTTGAAAAAGTTTTCCCTTGAACCCTTTCAAAACGTTTCATGCCAGCGCCAAAGGCGGGGCCGCGCTTCCGCCTTCGGCGCGTATGATGGGAAAAGGGAGGGGAAAGGTTTTTAGGAGAAAGCCTTTGTCCTGTATATCACCGAAAATCGGGAAATATATTCGTAGGGGCGNNGGGCGACCCGGCGGGTCGCCCGGATAGGACATAAAGGGCAAAAGGGCGATTCAGCGAATCGCCCCTGCGGGCGGGAACGCAATGATAAAAGGACGCTTGACTTTCGCATGAGAATTCATGGAAAGGGCAATTCAGCGAATCGCTTATAACGCGGTTCACAAGAATATTAAAAAGAACAGCTTTGAATCTCTCTTGGGTTGTATATGAAGGGCCGCGCTGATGAGAAAAAGCATTCTGCGGCAACGCGCGCGGCGGGTTATTTCAGCAGCCCGTTTACGATTATCTCGGTGGCCTGATCCGGGGAAAGCCCGCGAGACATCAGAAGGTTGAGTTGGTCGGAATCGATGCTGCCGATGGCGGCCTCGTGGGTGATTTTCGCTTTGTCGTTCACGACGACGACCACGGGGGTGGCTTTTGCGTAGGCGGTCTTGCCGGAGATGATTTCGGTGCAGTCCATGTGGCCGCGAGCGCCGTCGCCTTCGCCGATTATCTCCGTATAGATATCGGTGCGGGCGTTGTCGCGGATAACCATGCGGGCTTCCAATATGGCGTGGGAGTTGGCTCCTTTTAGCCGCGCCCGCTCGCGGATTGTGATGTCGTCGTCAAACTTGCCGTACACTTTGGCGAGCATGTGGCACACCGAGTTGTCGAGACATTCGATGTCGTAGTCGAACTTCATGTTGCCGACCGCGCCCTGAATGAGGCTGAAGCTGTTGTAAAGGCGCGCGCCGTCTTCGAGGGTTATCTTGGCGTTTGGGACCACTCGCACTTGGCCTTTCTCGCCGTGATAGTGGGTCTCGTCGTATGAGTATTCGGAGTTCGGCCCGATGTTGATGCGGGCTTCCATCGCGTGAAGCACGTCCACCGCGTTCGGAAACACGCAGTGCGCGCGCAGGGACACCTTGGAATTCTCTTCGGTGTTGATGTTGATGTTGATTCTCTGAGCGGCCTCCGGGGACATCACGCCGAAACAGAGGTGGAGAGGGTCGTCGAACCTGTAGCCCGCTTTCACGGTGAGGTTTACGAACAACTCGCCGTCTCGCGCGTCGGTCTCGATGACCGCGCCCTCGATCGCGTTCGCGCTTAAAATCTTGTTTTCGTCAATCACGAGGCTGCCGATATTTTTGCTGTGCAGCGAGTGGATGTTTCCGCCCGCGATGGAATACGCTTCGTCTATCGTTCCTATGGTCACGGATTGACGCTCCCGGTTATGATCTCGTCCAGTCTCGGAGTGTTCACGGTTTCGCAGTAGTCGCAGTGGTTTTTGAAATACTGGACGGCCGCGTCGGGTTTTGCCTCGCGGATGATGCGCGCGCCGCAGAGGATTCCTGCCCTTGTGCTGATGCCGAGTATGTCTTCGGTGTGGGTGATTAGCAGCACGGCTCCGTCCTGCGCCATCCTGCGTATCGCCGATTCCACCATGACGAGGGACACCGCGTCTATGCCGGAGTCAGGCTCGTCGAGGATGGCAAGTTTCGGTTTCGCCGCCAGAACGCTGGCAAGCTCGATGCGTTTGCGTTCGCCCCCGCTAAGCTTGCCGTCTATCGCTCTGTCAAGGTATTCTCCGCATGACAGTCCGACGGATTCGAGATGCTCCTCGACCTCCGCGTCGGATATGCCGTTCGGCGCGCTCACCCGAACATAGTCTCGCACGGTCAGACCCTGCACCGTAATGTTCTTCTGCCACGCGAGGATTATCCCGCGTTTCGCCCTCTCGGTCAGCGAAAAATCGTTTATGAGTTCATCCTCGAAATAGATGTCGCCTTTTTCGGGTTTTATCAGGCCGAGAATGACCGCCGCGAGGGTGGATTTCCCCGTTCCGTTGCGACCGAGCAGCGCGTATATCTCTCCGCGGGTGACTTCAAGAGACACATCGTCGAATATCTTTTTTTCTCCGAGAGTCAGAGTAAGGTTGCGGATTTTCAGCAATAGCGTCACATCCCTTCAGCGCGCATTAATATAGCGCCGGGGCGGTCAAAAAACAAACCGGCGGCTCCACCGTCGCGCTCCCGGCGGCGGGCGTATGGCGTGTTTTGTAAATGTGTGTTATAAATTATATCTATATCACCCGGAGGCGGCCTGCGCCTCCCCCGGCAAAGAGGCGTTATCATGAAACCGGAAAAGACCAGCTATGATTTTCATCAGCTTGAAGTGTTCTGCGGCGTGGTGGAGACAGGCAGTTTCAGCGCTGCGGCCGCGCGGCTGGGGCTGACTCAGCCCACCGTCAGCGCCCATATAATGGCGGTCGAGAAAAACACGGGCGTTTCCCTCATAGACCGCAAGGGCAGAAACGTTCAGCCGACGGCGGCGGGAAGGGTCTTCTACAACCACGCTCTGAAAATGCTGGCCATGAAGAACGAAGCCGACAGGTCTATAGGGATGCTCGCGGACATAGTCACCGGAAGCGTCGTCATTGGAGGCAGCAACATCCCCGGCACATATTTCCTGCCGCGCTCGATAGCGGCTTTCAGGAAAGAGCGGCCCGGAGTCGCCGTCAGCCTCAAGGTGGGCGGCTCTCAGGAAGTGATAGAAATGGCCGACTCCGGCGAAGTGGATCTGGCGGTGGTCGGGAAAGTTCCCGCGGGCAAAAATTTCGAATGTCATGAGATATGGAGCGACGAGCTTGTGCTGGTCGCGCATCCCGGGCATCCGCGCGCGGCGGACATCGCGGTTTCCGCAAGGGCGCTCGCGGTGGAGCCGTTCATCATGCGGGAGAAAGGCTCAGCCATGCGCGAGTTCATGGAAAAGACTCTCGCTGACAAAGGCGTGAAACTGAAAGACCTCAATATTGTGTGCGAACTTGGCGGAACCGAGGCGGTGAAACAAGCTGTAATCGCGGGAGCCGGAGTGGCTGTCCTGTCCTCGAAAGCCATTGAGGCGGAAGAACGCGCCGGACTGCTTCGCGGAATTCCGATCAGAGGCGCGAACATGCGCCGCAGGTTCCTGCTCATCAGGGACAAGCGCCGCGCCCTGTCCGCAGCCGCCGAAGCGTTCCACGCATTCGTCCTCGGCGACAACCCGTACTGAGAGCAAAAGCAAAGCTCGACCCGGCTTCCTGCCACAGCATCAGCTTTTTTAGAATAACGCCGCGTCAGACGGCGAAACGACTGTTGTGTCCGCCGAAGGGATTGGGCACGCAGTCCTTGCAGGCGGGGTCCAGCCACCACTCGCGGTCCACCAGAAACTTGTATTCATACTGTCCGGTCGCGAGCATGACGGTCTTCTTCCAGACGCCTTTGGAGTCTTTCTTCATTTCGTGCTTCTCGTTGTCCCAGTTATTGAATGTGCCCACCACGGCTACCCGCGAAGCGTGCGGGGCGTCAAGCGAGAACGTCACTCTCTTGGTTTCGACTTTCTTTTTAGCGGCGGGTTTCTTCGCCGCCGTTTTTTTTGCCGCTGCTTTTTTTTCCATTTTCTCTCACTCCCTCTCGATTGTCTCGAAAAATCCGGAGAGAATCATAAGTGTGCTTTGGTTTGAGATATATCATAGCATGAAAGCGGTTTCAAATCGACACCGGGCGCGCAAAATATGCGGAGAGGGGCGGTCAAGGCGGGGGGCGCGCGCGGCCTGATCTCTAAAAACGGTCGGCGGCCCCGGAGGGTTTCTGGGTTTTATTTTCAAACCGGCGGTCATTCTCCTATAATAACGTTGGATTGTAATATCGGGCGCGAATTTTTGCGGCATGTGGAAAGAGGAGGCGCTGAAATGAAAGGCAACGACACGATGAAGCTGTTTCTGGGGTGCGGGGGGATTCTGCTGGTCGGCCTGCTTATTGTGGCGATGATCGGAGTCCGCTCGTACAACCGGATGGTGACGATGAGCGAGGGGATAGACGCGCAGTGGGCGGAGGTGGAAAACCAGCTCAAGCGCAGAAACGACCTGATTCCGAATCTTGTGGAGACGGTGAAGGGATACGCGGCGCACGAGAAAGAGATATTCACGGACATAGCCGAGGCGAGATCGAAGCTGGCTGGGGCAGGGACCGTGCGCGAGGCGGCGGCGGCTGACGGGGCGATGCAGAGCGCGCTCTCCCGGCTGCTTGTTATCGTCGAGCGGTATCCTGACCTGAAGGCGGACAGGCAGTTCATCGCGCTTCAAAGCCAGCTCGAAGGAACAGAGAACAGAATAACAGTGGCGCGCGGCAGATACAACGAGAGCGTGCGCGCTTTCAACGTGATTGTGAAACGCATTCCGGGCAGGTTCTTCGCCGCGATTTTCGGGTTTGGTCCTCGCGAATTCTTCGAGGTCCCGGAAGCCGAGCAGGCGGTTCCCAAAGTTGACTTCGGAACGAACAAGTAGAAAAGAAGCGGATGCCTGAATTCAGACAGAACAGGATAACCGGCGAGTGGGTGATAATCGCGTCCGAGCGGGCGAGCCGTCCGGAGGACTTTCATCGCGACGTCTCCAAGCCGAAACCGCCGACGCACAACCCGGCCTGCCCGTTTTGTCCGGGCAACGAGAGGATGACTCCGACCGAGATCATCGCCGACAGGCCGCCCGACACCGCGCCGGACTCCGAAGGCTGGAACGTCCGCGTGGTCCCCAACAAGTACCCCGCGCTCGATCCGTCGAGCGAGGTGGACTGGTTCGAGGAAGCAAATCTTTTCAACGGCATAGCGGGGTTCGGCGTGCACGACGTTTTCATAGACACTCCCCGGCACGACCTCACCATTGCGACGATGAGCCGCCGCGCGGTCGAAAAGCTGTTCTTCGTCTACCGCGCGCGCTACAACCAACTCGAAAAAAACGAAAAGATTCTGATGATAAACATCTTCAGAAACTACGGGGTGAAGGCCGGCGCTTCGCTCGAACACCCTCACTCTCAGGTTCTCGCCACTCCGATAATTCCCACCCGGACGCAGATTCGGCTGAACGTGGCGAAGGAATATTACGACATCCACAAAAGGTGCATCGTGTGCGACACGATAGAGGCGACGCTGAAAGCGAAAGAGCGCGTCGTGCTTGAGACGGAGCGCTTCATAGTATTTGAGCCGTTCGCGTCGCAAAGCCCGTTCGAGACGTGGGTCGCGCCGAAGCGCCATTGCGCGTCTTTCGGCGAGGCGCTCGACGCCGAAATCGTCGAACTCGCCCAGATTATGCGCGATATCCTTCACCGCATCTATGTCGGCCTCGGCGACCCCGACTACAACTATTTCATTCAGGCCAATCCAGCGCGGACGAAACACCGCGACAAATATCACTGGTTCGTTCAGATAATGCCCCGCGTCGTTCCCTCCGTCGGGTTCGAGCTTTCGTCCGGCATTTATATCTGCACGTCGAAGCCGGAAGACACGGCGAGATTTCTCAGAAGCATTTCTCCACCCAGATAGACATTCCGGATGTGAGTTTTTACGAAGCCGAACCGGCTGCCCGATGCGATTTTGACAAAGGCGGCTGGCGGCGTTAACATTAATTAAAGCGGAGCAGGACGGACGGCCGCGGGCAGAGATGCCTGAGGAAAGTCGGGACACCGCAGGGCAGGGCGCCGGCTAACAGCCGGGGGGGCGACCCCACGGAAAGTGCAACAGAAAGTATACCGCCGATGGCCGGACGGCGAGAGCCGGAAGGCACAGGCAAGGGTGAAAAGGCGCGGTAAGAGCGCACCGGCGTCGTGGCGACACGGCGGCCCGGCAAACCCCGCCCGGTGCAAGGACAAGCAGGGGCTGACAGGTTGCCCGCCTAGGCGGGGATTCTGAACTCGATCCCCGCGCGGCGCGCTTCGAGCGCGTCGCAGCCCCGGGTAGTCCGCACGAGACGCGCGGCAACGCGCGCCCCAGATAAATGGTCGTCACGGTCCGCGCAATCCTCCTTCGCGGAGGCGAGCGCGGGCTTGGACAGAATCCCGCTTACAGTCCGGCTTCGCGCAAATTGAGAGCCTCCGCTCGAGGGCGGAGGCTCTCTCCTTTTTGGAGCCGTCGCCTCCCGCCCCGTTCAAGCAGGTTGACTTTGAGGCTCTTTGATTTTATTGTGATTGCATAATATGTTCGCGGAGGAATACATCTGATGAGAATATTGACGGCGCTGACGGTTATGTGCGTTGCGGCCGCCGGGTTTCTGTCCGGCGTTTCGGCCCCGGCTTCGGCGGAGCCTTGTCCCGCGTTCGTGGCGGGCGTGGTGGGAGATGTTCAGTTCAGGGAGGCGGACGAAAACGAGTGGGAGCCGGTCGAACTGGACATGTGCCTTTATGTGGGCGATCAGATAAGGACGATGAAGGACAGCCTCGCGGCGCTCAAGATGGAAGAGAATGTTGAGGTCAGGGTTAACGCGCTTTCGGTGTTCAAGGTCGGGAGCATCGACAAAGACAAAAAAAGGCCTAATCAACTCGACATGAAAAAAGGCGAGGCGTGGGCGAAAGTAAGCAAGATCGAAAACAAGGAAACGGCTTTCGAAATCAGGACGCCGACCGCGCAGGCGGGTGTCAGGGGAACTGAGTTCAACGTGGAAGTGGACGAGGAGGGCGGAACCAAAGTCAATGTGCTCGAAGGCGCGGTCCGCATA
This sequence comes from bacterium UBP15_UBA6099, assembly GCA_002435745.1. Taxonomy (GTDB): domain Bacteria; phylum UBP15; class UBA6099; order UBA6099; family UBA6099; genus UBA6099. The sequence goes on along the minus strand of DIWT01000016.1, from coordinate 26,940 downwards.
TTCAACGAACTGGGCGAAGTCCTCGCCGAAGCGGGAATGTTCACCGAAGTCCTCAAGGGCAAAATCCCTCTCGACCCCGCTGAATTCGACATCGAGGCGTTCAAGGGCAAGCTCGACGAATGGAAAGGACAGATTTCCATCGGCGAGGTGAAGGAAGCCATGAAACAGAAGATCGAGGAGAAGAAGGACGAAGTGAAAAATAACATTAAGGGAAAATTCAAATTCTGACGCCGTGCGGGAACAATGGCGCGCCGGAGATGGTTTGATGGTAGACGACAATGTCCGCTCAGAGAGGCGGGCGCGAAGAAAGGCGGAGAGATATGGGAGCCACGAAAGTTGACGGAAACGACAAAGGAAAAGTCAGGATTTTCACGTTGAGCACATGTATCTGGTGCAAGAAGACGAAAGAGTTCCTCGCGCAAAACAACGTGGCGTACGAGTACGTCGACATGGACAAGCTTGACTCCGAAGAGAAGGACGCGGCGCTTGCGGAACTGAAAAAGTGGAATGAGAAATGCTCGATGCCGACTGTTGTTGTGAACGACAGCGTCTGCATAGTCGGGTTCAAGGAACAGGAGATACGGGAGGCGTTGTCTCTATGAGCGGCGCGGGGGTGGAAGGCGACAGGGAGCGGCGGGTCGAGGCGAAATACGAGAAGTTGAAAAAAGAGGCGGCGGCGGGCGGTTACTTCCTGAACCCCGACGAGCCGTTCGCCAAGGACTTGGCCGAGAGCCTGTTGGTGAACGAGGAAAGATATGGATACGCGGCCTGCCCCTGCCGTCTATCCGGCGGCAGGCGGGAGTTGGACCTAGACATAATATGCCCCTGCGATTACAGGGACGCCGATGTTGAAGAACACGGCGCGTGCTACTGCGCGCTCTATGTGTCCGGCGAGGTGGCAAGAGGCGAAAGAGAAGTCGAGCCTGTGCCGGAAAGAAGGCCGGACGCGCTGATAGAGGCGGTCGCCAAGGGCGAGCTGCCTGTTGCCGCGCCGCAACCGGCAGAGCGCGCGCCGTCTCAAGGGGCGGCTTTCGGCGGCTCGTCCGCCATCCCCGTCTGGCGCTGCAAGGTGTGCGGCTACCTCTGCGCCCGCGACAATCCTCCCGGCGTTTGTCCCATCTGCAAAGTAACCAAAGACAGATTTGAAAGATTTTATTAGAAGATAGTAAAAGATAGTTAAGGGAAAACTTTTGAAAAAGTTTTCCCTTAAAATCCCTTTCAAAACATTTCACGCTAGCGCCGATATCGCGGCTTCGCTCGCGATATCGGCGCGTGTCATGCGAAAAGATATTGGTAGAGTTTTCTATGAGAATCTTCTACTTGAACATTTTTACAGGAGCGACGGGACGCGACGCGCCAGCGTCGCGTCCCGTCGCGCAAGAAAAAGTTTGAAGGATTTTCAAGGAAACTTTTCAAAGTTTCCTTGAACCGCCGGAGGCATCTCATTGGCTTTTTTGTCTTTACTGCCGCTTTTACCTCCTTTTTGCGACAAAAAAGTCGCAGGTGTGGTGGCAAAAAAGTCACAGTTTGGCCTTTAATCTGGAATGCCGAAAGAGCGGCAAAATAAATATCGGCTTGAATAAACGGTTTCTTTTTAGGGGCATTTGTCGCAAGTTGGCAACAAATTTGATATAGAATTATCGGGCAGCCTTGTTATCGTTTGTCAATCCGACGCCGCCGAACGGTTCTCAGCGCTGTTCGCGGGCCGGTAGGGGGAAGAGTAAAAATTGACGGAGCCGCGCGCGGGGAGTGAAAGAATCCCGTCGCCGCAAAACGGAGGTCTTGCCGGATGAATAGACAATCGAAAACAAGCCGGAAAACGAGATTCGTAGCATTTGCCGTTATAGCTGCTGCGGCAATGATATTTTGCGTCTCGCGCGGGGCGGCAGCGGATGATGTTAGGTTCGAGTTTGATATCCCGAGGATGCCGCAACCGCCTGTCATAAAATATATAGTCAATTCGTCGGCGGTAATAAACGCAAAAATAACAGTTTACGCGACCATAGAAGGACAGGAGCAAATGCAATCCTGTTGCGGCGTTGACTGCGATCAGAACGACTGCGAGATGGCGGAATGGTGGAGCAGGCCCGACCCGGCCATTTCTCCTAATCCCCCCTGCATCCCCAATCCGAACGGAACAGGCGCGTGCCACAGTGACGACAATCCGAGACTCTACTACCGGATCAGCGACAACTTCGCCGCAACGCAATACGTCACGATGTCCTATAATTCCAATTCTGGCATATTCGAGGGCGAAATCGATTTGGCCGGCGAAGCAAGTGATAGAGATATTCTCACATATTACATCGTGGCGGCAGACAGCAGGGGAAATGTCACTTCGCAACTCCCCAGCCCGGAAAACGCGCCCTGCGCTTCGCTATCTTCGTGGAATTCCCATTATGAAACGCCCGCCACAAACAACTGCGCGCAGATGTCGAGCCACGAACAATGTTCAGTCAACAAGCAGGGCGCCCCTGTTTGCGGAACCTCTTATACCATCAACGACCCTGTGGGAGACACATGCGGAGCGCCGGACGCGAACGGGAATCAGAGTGTAGTGACAGGAACGGCTTGGAACACCCTTGACGTTCATGGGTTTTCCGTAGGAGCGGGAAAAGGATACGGAGCGCTGCCCGGTGAAGATGTGTTGTGCGCAAGAGCGAGGCTCGGAGGGCAGCCGCCGCAAGCGGGATCTGGAGCGATCGAAGCATATGTTCTGACAATCTACAATACGGATATCATAGACCCTAACCCGGCGGACACATATTTTCCGAACGCTTTCGCAGTGTCTTATTCGCCGAAAGCGGAAGCTATAGACCCGAACCTCGCAAAAGTTCTTTGGAACGGCGACTGCGCGACCTACCCGTATACCCTCGACCCGCTTAGATGCAAGTTTTTTGTGGGAACAGACACCGAATCAAGACTAAGAATCGGATATACAAATAACGAACTGAGATTCATAGTGAAAAACTCGCTTCCTAACGGAAAGACACTAATCGACTCTACGAGCAAAAGCGTGATTATGGCGCTCCAGACAGGAAAGATACAGTTGTCCGGAGGAGCGCCTTTCTATGTGGTTGATTCAATTCCCAGTCTCTATATAATGAATGATAACAAAATATCAACGCTTTCACACATTGATTATCCCGCGCCGCCGATCGTGCGATCAAGCGTTTGCAAGTCGGGCGGACAAGGATCCACATCAACTTGCGTCAAGCAAGGGGCCGCGCCGCCTGCGGCAGGCAATAACTGTGTTTTCGAAATCCTTCCTTCTTCGGACAGGTCTTTCATAAACTATTACAACGTCTATTACAACACCGTAAACGACAAGAACACGGCGACGCTTGTGGAGTCTCTGTCAGGCCCTGCGAACTTCCCGGAAAACGGCTCTTCTCTTTACACGAAAACATTCAACATCCCCGTAGGCGAACTGAATGGGAACCCGAGGTATTTCTTTTTTTCCGCAGTAAATGTATCCGCAGAACATCAAGAATTACCGGCCCGACACTGGACCAGAGCGGTATGCACACCTGATGATTGGGACGCGCCATCGGAATCCGTGATTTCGGATTTCTCCTGCGCAACGCCACTAGGAAGCGACGGGGTTTGCTCCTGCGAGTGGACGGCGGACAGGGCCTCCGACCCATCTCTCTACGGATTCGACATCAGGCGGGATGGCGTGCAGATAAATACGAACACGATTCTGACGGATTACCACATACAATCAGGGCTTGTAAATATGACGCCTTATTCATATCAGGTCCGGGCGGTGGATGTCGGCGGGAACAAGTCGGAATGGTCTGCGCCGTCCGTCTGCGCGCCGCAAGACCTGAAGCCGCCGTCGAAGGTGGAGCCTTCCGTCGTGCTTCAGATCGGCAGATTCGGCGTGAATGTCAACTGGGACCCCGGCTCCGAGGCTGATCTGGCGAGAGGCGGCGGATACAATATCTATTATTGTCAAAAAGCAACGCCTTCTTCATGCGGCGCGGATGTTGAAGGCCGCCCGGACGGATACTCGAAATTGAATTTCTCTCTAATCGCGCAGCCGTCGGTTTTGAATCCGATGTCGTATTCCAACGACACCGCTTTCGGCAACGAAGAAAAGGAATGGTGTTTCTGGGTGGAGGCGTGCGACAACTGCAAGGCCGCAGGCACATGTCCCGAAAACCAGACCGCAAACTGCGGCGCTTTCGATACGTCGTTCCGTTATAGGAAGTGCTTGGTAATTAGCGATGTCGCGATGGAAACGGCTCCAGCTTGGCCCGAAAACCAGACAGTTATGGGTGAACCGGCCGGCCAATCCTGCAAGATAGAATGGAACAAGGTTTGCGCGGACGATGAGGGCAATACTTTCGCTAACTGCGACTATCCGGAGCCGCATGAACTCGTGGGATATAAGATAATGAGAGCGCCCGCGGTCGGAGGGGACTGCGCCCAGACCCCGAGTCCCGGATTGGGAACCCCCATAAAAATTGTGTCCGCCGGAGGCGAGACAAGCTATACGGACTCCGGCGTTCTTCTCGAAAACGGCGTCGCCTATTGTTACAGAGTTTACGCTTACAACATGTACGACCGATATTCCCGGGAGACGCCCGCGCCCGCGTCTTCCGGGCCGGTCGTATGTGTTCCTCAGGACATCACGCCGCCAGAAAAACCGCAAATGAATGCTCTTTTGGAATGCGATCAGTTCTCTTGTTTGCCGGCTTGGAGCGCGGTGGCGGATAAGAACCCCGTCACTTATGATGTCCATAGATGTACAGGAGTCTGGCCAACATGCAACTCGGCGGCAAAATTCTCAAAAATCAATGCTTCCCCAATGACGGCTCTGAACTATATGGATGAATCCGTGACGTCAGAGACGGATTATATTTATTGCGTGACAGCGATGGATCCGTCGGGAAACCAAAGCGCGGTTTACGATGCTCAGAACGCGCCTAACTGCGGTTACTGTTACGGACCGGGCGAAAAATGCCTGCCTCCCGTAGCTGTGGAAGCGTTCGAGACAGCGCCGACTTACTACGGAGCGCGCGCGGGCTGGACGAACTCGGCGAACGACGACGGAATGGGCGCGGGATACCATGTGTATCTTTGCGCAAACTCTAACCCGGCGTCCTGCTTGACGCCTTATGGCAGACTGACGGCAAGCCATGTGCCCGGCGCGCATGACAGACAACTCGGACAGGAACCGCTTTCATTCTACAGTACTCCCATCGCTGTTTCCGGCGACTACTACCTCGGCGTCAGCTACACCGGACTATCATGCGGCGAATCACAGATAGCGATGTCAGGAAATGCCGTAAGATTGGACACGCAGGACGCTTGCATGATAGACCCCGATGCTTGTCCGGTTGAGATAGCGCTTAGCGCTCCGATTACCGCTTATGAGATACAGACATGCAACAGCGGGGACGCCGGATGCTTGGTAGTGACGGGGCAGGCGACAGGTTTCAAGAAGGCGTCCGTTGGAGTTCCCGGCGTTAGTATTGAAGTGGTGGATAATGCGACAAAAGCGGTTGTCAAAACAACGACTACGGACGATAACGGAGAGATACCGACATTCAGATTGATGAGCGGAACATGCGCCGATTGCGTGGATCCGACGAAGCAGTATGTCGTGCAGGCAAGATTCACCGAAGGAACGTGGGATCAAGGCGCGTCAGGCTTGATGGGATGCGCTGCGGGCGCGCCTGCGGGAGAATGCGTGGCGACTCTTATGGCTGCGGGAACTCTAAGCGCTACCGGAGCGACATCCGTTAAAGGGGTAACCGCGCCCGACGCCGCCACGGCAGGCGGTGGCGATGTGGGCAATCCGACATGCCGCCCGACGGTGCATGTCGCCAATCTGCAGCCTCTCAAACACAGGTTCGGCGCGATTGCGGGCGACGCGCTGTATCACCCCGCTGCCGACTTCAACATGGATGGAAAGGTTTCTATCCACGACCTTGAGATTCTCAGAAGAAACTTCGGCAAATCTGTACCAGTGTCGGCAAACACGCTTCTCTGCGACCCTCTGTTCGACGCGAGATAACGCGCGCCAGCGCCCGCGTCGCGCGTTTTGGAAAAAAGAAAAGAAAAAAAGAAAAGCAAGAGTAAGAGTTAAGGGAAAACTTNNAAGTTTTCCCTTAAAATCCCTTTCAAAACGTTTCTATGCGCGCGGCGGAGCGGGCGCGTTCGCGCCTTCGCTCCGCCGCGCTCATGTGAAAAGATATTGGAAAGGGTTTTTTCAAGAGAGAATCGTTTCGCATGGAAGAAAAGTGGCGTCGCTGTGAACGAGTGGCCGTAGGGGCGATTCACGAATCGCCCGGACGAGAACCGGGCGGCCGGAAAGAATAGAAAAGCATCCCGTAGGGGCGACCCGGCGGGTCGCCCGCCGCCGGAGGCGCTTTAATGCTGTTAAGGGAAAACTTTTGAANNTTAAAATCCCTTTCAAAACATTTCATGCTAGCGCCGAAGGCGGAGCTTCGCATCCGCCTTCGGCGCGTATCATGTGAAAAGATATTAGGAAAGGGGTTTCAGTGGAATCTGTTTCTGAATGATTTTACATAGGGCGTCGGGAGGGAAGCGCGTCAGCGATTCACTCCCGACGACCAGTGAAACGTTTTGAAGAGATTCCAAAGAGAAACTTTTTCAAAAGTTTCTCTTTGGCCGCCGGAGGCGCTTTTTACGTCCTCAGCATTCCTTCTTCCGCCATAGCGGCGCGGAGCTTGTCGTAGGTGGTTTCTATATGTTCGCTGATGACTTTGGTGTCCGCGAGCACAGGCATGAAATTGGTGTCGCCGTTCCAGCGGGGGACGATGTGAGCGTGGACATGGTCGATAATGCCCGCCCCCGCGACGCGACCCAGATTCATCCCGTAATTGAAACCGTGCGGGGACATGGCCCGGTTGAAGACGCCGAGTAGTTTCTGGGTAAGCGACATCAGTTCGCAGACAGTTTCGTAAGGAAGTTTCTCAAATTCCCCGGTGTGCATGTAGGGGACGATCATAAGGTGTCCGGCGTTGTACGGGTAGAGATTCATCATGACGAAGCAGCGGTCGCCCCGGAACAGGACGAGGTTGTCACGGTCGTTTTCAGGTTTGTCCTTGTGTTTCGAGCAGAGGACGCAAGGGTCGAGGTCGGCGGAAGCCGCCTTGCGCTCGTCTTTAATGCCGAGTATGTACTGCCCGCGCCACGGGGCCCAGATTTCTTTCATTGTCCGCCTCCAGAGAGAGATGCCCCCGCGCCGGGAGCGTCGGGGAATATTTTTCCGGGATTGAGAATTCCTTTCGGGTCGAAAGCCCTCTTCACCGAAATCATTATTTCGAGAGCGGTTTGCGAAACGGCGATAGGCATGAATTGTTTTTGGGAGAAGCCGATGCCGTGTTCGCCGGAGATGGTTCCGTCGAGGCCGACGACGGCGCGGTGTATGTCGGCTATGAGAGCGGGAAGGTCGCGCCGCCAGCGCAGTTCGTCCATGTCGCCCTTGATGATGTTCGCGTGGATATTGCCGTCGCCCGCGTGGCCGTAGCAGATGGCGGTGAAGCCGTGACGGTCGGCGATGGATTTAATGGAGCGCATGAGGGCGGGGAGAGCGGCGCGGGGGACGACCGTGTCTTCTTCCTTGTAAACTGAGATTTTTTTGACCGCCTCGCCGACCGCGCGGCGCATGTCCCACATTTCGTTCTGCCTGTGGCCCGCCTCAGCGACAAGGGCGTCGAGAGCGCCCTCTTCGAGCAGTATTCCTCCGGCCTTTTCGACATCCGCGTTGACGGCGTCCGCGTCCGAGCCGTCCAGCTCGATGAGCAGCAGCGCCTCTGAGTCGCTGTACGGAAACGAGCGTTCGAGCATCCTTTCGGCGCTCTTAATCGCTTCTTTTTCCATGAATTCGACGGCGCACGGGGAAACTCGCTTTAGAAACAGTTCGTTGAGAGCGGCGGCGGCGGTCTCGAGCGAGTCGAATGGAGCCAGCAGCGTGCGCCTGACCAGCGGGGCGGGTATCAGCTTTACCGTCGCCTCCGTCACCGCCGCCAGCGTGCCCTCGGAGCCGATAAGCAACTGAACGAGGTTGTAACCCGTGGCGTTCTTGAGGGTCTTGGCCCCGGCGCGGAAAGGCCGTCCGTCCGGCAGAACGGCTTCCACCGCAAGGACGTAGTCCTTGGTCGTGCCGTATTTCATCGCGCGCGCGCCGCCCGCGCACTCGGCTATGTTGCCTCCGAGCGTGCAGCTTCCCTTGCTCGCCGGGTCAGGAGGATAGAACAGGCCGAGCGCCTCAACCTCGTTGTGCAGGGTTTCCACCACCACGCCCGGCTGGACCGTAGCCATAAAATTTTTAGTGTCGATGTCTAGGATTTTGTTCATTCGCTCGAAGGAGAGGCAGACGCCGCCGAAGACGCAGAGCGCGCCCCCGCTCAACCCGGTGCCGCCGCCTCGCGGGGTGACTGCTATGCCGCGCTCGAAACACCGCTTCATCACAGCGCAGACCTGCGCGGTGTCCGACGGTTTCACCACGACATCCGGCGCAAACCTGTAGTCTTCGGTCTCGTCGTGAGAGTAAGGCTCGATATCGTCTCCGCCGCGGATGACGTTTTTATCGCCCGCTATGTCGCGAAAAAACCTTATGTCTTTATCGTCGGGTTTGGTGAAATGGCGCATCCTGTTTCTCCCGCTGTCGGTTCCGATGAACCCGGATTCGACGATAGAGCCGTCGAACCGGGGCGATTTTCATAGCGGCGAACTGCTTCTCCCCCCCAAACAAGTTTGGGGGTGGCGCCCTTTTTTAAAGAACCGTATGTTCTATTCACTGCAAAAATACGCCTTGCGTTCCGCGTTTCATCCGCTCTGAACAATCGCTCCCGAATCTTAACGACGGATTCGGGATGAATGATAGCAGAAAGGATTTTTAATGTAAAATTTGGAGGCGTGGCTGAGAGGGCGTGGCGATTTTTTGAGAAGACCGCGCGCCGCGCGCGGTTTCGGGATAAAATGAAAGACGGAGAGCGTCATGAAGATTAACCTTGACTGCGTTTACTACAGGAGCGAAAAACCCTGCGCGTTTGCTAGGCTCTGCGACGGATGCCCCGAATATTCTCCGGTTGAGAAAGCGGAACGGGGAGGGGGGCGCGTCCTGATAATCAAGACAGCCGCGCTGGGCGACGTGCTGAGGACAACTTCCATACTGCCCGCGCTGCGCCGCGCCCGGCCGTCGGCCCGCGTGACGTGGCTGACTTCGCCCGCCGCGCTGCCATTGCTGAAAGGCAATCCGGGAATAGACGAGCTTGCCGCCATCGGTTCGGCGGCGGCGTCAGGCGTTTTCCCAGCCGCGTTCGATATTATCCTGTCGCTCGACAAATCCCCCGCCGAATGCGCTCTGGCGACCGCCTTGCAGGCGCGGGAAAAACGCGGCATGGGGATTACTCCCCTCGGGGCGATTTATCCGTTTAATCCGGAGGCGGAATACTATTTCACTCTGGGGCTTTCCGATGAGCTGAAATTCAGGACGAACAAGAGGACGCACGCGGAAATGCTTCTTGAGATGTGCGGACTGGGCGGGTCGGTTCCTGAGCCGCCGCAGTTGGCGCTGACGGAAGAGGAGAAAAGAGCGGGGCGGGAGCTTGCGCGCGGCGCGAGCGCGCCTTCGGGAACGCGCGTTTTAGGTCTGGTTGTCGGGGCGGGGGACGCGTTCGCAAACAAGACTCCCTCGCCGGAGAAATGGGCTGCGCTCGCCAGCGAAATAAAAAAAATCGTTCCCGGCGTTTTTCTCTTGATTCTCGGAGGCCCCGGCGAAGAGCCGAAAATGAGAGCCGCGCTAAACGCAATAGGCGGGAACTCGGCTATGGTTCCTCCGACTCCCGACCTGAGAGTTTTCGCCTCGACGCTCGCCGCGATGGACGCAATTGTATGCGGGGACACGCTGGCGTTGCACATGGCGTCAGCAGTGGGAGTCCCGGCGGCGGCCTTGTTCGGCCCCACGTGCCCGGCGGAGATAGACATGTTTTCGGGAGGCGCAAAGGTGGTTTCGAGAGTCGAGTGCGCGCCTTGCTATAAGAGAGAATGCAATCTCAAACCAAACTGTATGGACGCAATATCCGGGGAGAAAGTCGCGCGGGCGGTCGCGGAGGCCCTGCGCGTTGACATCCCCGGCGGCCCCCGCTACAATTGATACGCTGAAATCTGGGTTTTAGCGGCCCGGGAGGAGTTTTTTTATGTCTCAAATGAGCGATGACCTGATAGTTCTGACGCCGGACGGCCATAAGAAGATGCTCGAAATCCTTGAGCACCTCAAAGGCGAGCACAGGGACGAAATCCGCGAGCGTATGTCCAACGCCCAGAAAAGCAACGTCCTTTCCGAAGACCCCGAACTCGACGAAATCAAAAGAGACCAGCAGATGCTCGAAAGCCGCATCGCGCACCTCGAATCGATACTCAAAAAGAGCAAGGTCCTCTCCGCCAAAGAGATATCGACGGACAAAGTGGGCATAGGTTCCCGCGTCAAGGTGAAAAACCTGAAGACGAAGGAAGCTGAGGAGTTCACCATCCTGTCGTCGATGGAAGCGAACCCGTTGGAAAACAAGATATCCGACGCGTGCCCGGTGGGGCGCGCTCTCATGAAGGCCAAAAAGGGCGACATCGTTTACGCGGAGACCCCGAAAGGCCGAGTAAGATACCTTATCGCGGACATAAAGAAATAAAATAAGCCGGGACGGCGGCTCCAGCTTGTCGGAAACACCCGGCGCGGTTTCGGGTTTTCCGCGCCGCCGCGCGTGATATTCATGGAACAGGAAGAACAATTCAAGCAGAGACTTGAAAGCATCGCCGCCGTCGAAGCTCTGGGCGGTCGCGGATACGCGAAAAAATTCCCCCGCACTCACACTTCAGCCGAAATAATCCGGGATTTCGACGCCCTCGAATCCTCCGGCGCGGTCGTATTCGCGGCGGGCCGCATGAAAACCGCCCGCAAAATGGGCAAAGCCTCCTTCGCCGACCTCTGGGACGGCGACGGCAGAATCCAAGTCTACATAAAAATCGACAACCTCGGCGAGAGCGGCTACGAGATGTTCAAACTGCTCGACCTCGGCGACATGGTCGGAGTTTCCGGCAAGGTTTTCAAAACCCGCACGGGCGAAATAACCATTATCGCTGAAACCATTCAACTGCTTGCCAAATGTCTCCATCCGCTTCCTGAAAAATGGCACGGCCTGACCGATGTTGAAATAAGATACAGGCAGAGATACGTCGATCTCATCTCGAACCCGGAAGTGAAGAGCGTGTTCGAGACCCGCATAAAGATAATCCGCCGGATAAGGGAGTTTCTACAGGAGCGCGGCTTCATCGAGGTGGAGACGCCCATGATGCAGTCTCTGCCCGGCGGAGCGTCCGCCCGGCCGTTCAAAACCCATCACAACGCGCTCGACATCGACCTCTATCTGCGCGTCGCTCCGGAACTATATCTTAAGCGCCTCATCGTCGGCGGGTTCGAACGCGTCTTCGAGATAAACCGGAACTTCCGCAACGAGGGCATCTCCACCCGGCACAATCCCGAATTCACAATGCTTGAGCTTTATCAGGCGTACGCCGATTTCAACGACATGATGGAAATCACCGAAGCGGTCATATACGCCGCAGCGGTCGCCGCCCTCGGCGCGACCACTCTCTCTTACCAAGGAGCCGAAATCAATCTCGCTCCGCCATGGAAACGCATCCGCTGGACGGAGGCGTTCAAAGAGTTCGCGGGCGAAGACATCGCTCCCGGAATGTCCCGCGACGAACTCGCCGCCGTGTGCAAACGGCGCGGAATCGACGTCGATCCCGATTCGAACAGCGGCGCGCTCATGGACAAACTTTTCGGCGAACTGGTCGAGCCTCGCCTTGTTCAACCCACTTTCGTTTACGATTACCCGACGGAAATTTCTCCGCTCGCCATGCAGCGCGACGACGACCCGGAACTGACCGAGCGGTTCGAACTCTTCATTTGCAATTTTGAGATAGCAAACGCGTTCTCCGAGCTTGCCGACCCGATGGAACAGATGAGAAGGTTCGAGAAACAACAGGCGCTCAGGGACGCCGGCGACGCCGAAGCTCACTCCATCGACCGCGACTTCGTCCGCGCGCTCCAGTTCGGGATGCCGCCGACGGGCGGGCTTGGCATCGGCATCGACCGCCTCATAATGATTCTCACCGACTCCGCGTCGATAAGGGACGTCATCCTTTTCCCGCTTCTGAGGCCGGCTGTCGCAGGGGCCGCCGCAACGGAATCGGACCCGTCGGAATCGCCCGCCGAGTAACTGTTCCGCCGAACCGCGTTTTACATTATGATATTCCCATAGACTAAATCCGCATTTTCCATAAATGCGGCCTTCAACCGTATAGGAGCCGGCTCTACAGTTTATGGAACGCGACGACGACATCTCCAGAAGACTTTGCGAGCTTGGCCCCGACTATTTTCTAAAGCAGCCCCCCGCGCTTATCGAGTACGACCCGGACAAGCTTTCCCGGCGTTTGAAGAACGAGCGCGTTTTCGCGCGGCTCGAAAAGCTTTACTCGCCGATACCGGAAGCGACATGCGGCGACTGCGGGGACGTGTGCTGCCGCGCCACTCCCGACTTCTACTTCGTTGAATATCTGAACGCTTGGAGACACGTCAGGCACGAGCTGGCCGACCCTGCGCTTGAGGCCGAAATTGCGGCGCGCGCGTTCCGATGGGCGTTTCTGTCGCTTGTCCAACGGGATGTCTACTGCCCGTTTCTGTTTGACGGCAGATGCGCGGCGTATTCGGTCAGGCCGTTCAACTGCCGGGTGTGGGGGCTGGAGGACGACGCGTGGTACGAACGGCGGGCCGCGCGCGCCCGCGAGAGCCTTGAAAAACAGCGCGACTATTTCGCCGCACATGGCGTCAAGATGGCCGCGCCGCCCGCGGAACTCGTGTTGCCGAAATGCAAACATATATCCGTTCCTCCCGGCTCCCGACCTGTCACGGAGCCTCTAGTGAACTCCATCGAAACGGAGATCGCCATGATGCACCGCGCGTTCATCAGGCCCGAAGAGTTCCGCTCCCTTAATTTCCACCTGCACTTCCCCGGACACGTCGCCCTCAAGAAAGTCGCTCCCGACAAATATGACGAAACCCGCATAGCGGTCGCCCTCGAATTCCAGATGACCGGGAAATCGCCCTTGCTCGACAGCCTAATAGAAAGTTGCGGCGGACGCCTTCCGTAGCGCTCGCCGCCGGCGCCGGCAACGCTCCTTGCGCCCGGCGCGATTTTGACCGCCCCCTTTTACGCGGCGGGAAACCCGTTACAATAAAACGATGATGAAAGCGGCGGCAAAAAAAATAAAAGTCGCGGCGGCTCTGTTTCTGGCGGCTGGAATTATCGCCGGAGTAGCGGTTCGCGCCACCGCCGCGCCCAGAACTCTGAAAAGAGAAACCGACCCGGTGATAATCAGCGGAGCGGATCTTCCTTCGTTGTTGGGCATGCCGATAGACAGGATAGGCGCGTTCGCCGCCGACCCGTCAGGCTCACTCGCTCAGATTCCTTTCCAGATAGACGAGCGAGACTCATCCGGCGCGCTTGTGTTCCCGTTCGGCCCCAAGAAAAACAAAGACTCCGATACGTCGTTCGACGCCAACGATGAATTGATATTCATGGCGAGGGACGCGGGCGCGAGCGCCGTCAAGCTCGCTCCGCCGCCGGGCGCGGGAAGAACTCACGAAATCGCCCTACGCGACCCTGTTGACGGGGGAGCCGCTTGGGTCTATGTCTTCGCCTTCGACGCCGCGCCTCCGCGCTCTGATGTGGACTATGTTTCTATGTCCTCCGACGGTCTCCGCATTACCGCCAGAAACTATTCGACATCCTTCTGCAAGGACGCCCCGATAGGCTTCTGCCGTCTCTCTCTCTCTGAAAAAGGAGGAGGAAACGGCGCAAACTACATGGACAGGCTGAAAGTCCGCGCGACCGCCAAACTCCGCGTTGTCGGCGCGAAGATGAACAAAAACGAAAGCAGCTTCACTTCCGAAATCCTCGCGTGGATAGACGGCCCGGCGCGCGTCATCCGAAGAACCAACAACAAGATGATTCTTTTCTGGAAGATACCCACCCCCGGCTCAGTAATTGACAACGTTTACTACGCCGACTCATTCATATACCCCACCGAAGTGGATGTGCCGTTCGACATCGGGTCGCTCCTCGAAGAGTTCAACTTCCGCGTGTACACCGACCACAACAAAAACGCTAAAGGAAAAATATTCCTCAACACTGAGAATCCTGAGCCGGTGAAGATAGACGGAGAGATGTCCGCCGCCGAAAAGAAACTCGACCTGTCTCCATACGAATGGATGTTCATAGGAGGAGCCGCGCCCGGCGCGCGCGGCGGCTGGATAAACCGCCTGTTCTTCGACGAAGGCATCAAAGCGAAACCGTATCTGTTCTACATGGACGACGCCTCCAAGCCCGACCCTCCGGAGTCGGAGCGTGGAATGATAGGCGCGATAGGCTACGACGTCAGATACATGGAAACCCTTACGAAAGGCGTCTGGAAACTGACATCTCACATGTACAACGCGCCCGACTTCAAGCCCGGCTCCGGCGGAGAGAAGATATATCTAGACATATTGGACAACCCGATAAAAGTGGTTGTGAAATAATGCCGCGAGGGGAGCTGAAAGGCAGTCGCCAAAAGCTGCCCGGCAGTTGACACGGCGGCGGGAAAAACTAAAATCATAAATCGCGCGCTGCGCGGCGGTTCGAACGAAGAACATGCCGGGCGGGTTGAAAAAAAATGAAGTAAGCGCCAGAATTATAAGCCGAACCGAATCAAGCTCCGTCGGTTCGAAAGAAGCAAGGGCCTGTAGCTCAGTCGGTAGAGCAGTGGACTCATAATCCATTGGTCGGGGGTTCGAACCCCTCCGGGCCCATCAGCAAAAATCATCGCGCCCGTTTCATAGTTTCATATTGATTCAACCCTGACACGTATTAGCCGATAGAGCTAACCCGGATTTTCACGAGAAAAATCCGGGAAATCGAATAAAGGGCGATTTACGTCGTTAAATCATCGACTCGAACTGCCGTCACATACAAAACAGTATGCTTCCTCGTTCTTGCTCGATTTGCCCAGTATCTCATTCGATTTCAGCCCGCATTGGTGAAAAATGCGGACTAAACTTCAGATATGGATACTCGACTATGCTGCGCAGTAAAAAAAGAGATGTTCAATCCGGGATGTTGCCGGACGCTTGGCCGTCTTCATTAAAATGGAATTTTAGAACATCATCCGCCGCGCTTTCGCAAAAAGCGCGCGTTGCGGCGTCCAGCTTTGCAAATTTCTCAATCAGATAACGAGCTGCCGGAGTGAGCGTCGTGTTATTAGATTTGGAGCGGCCGCTGTTTCTGATGACAAGCTTTACGCCTAGGCGCTCTTCCGTGGCGTTGATTTTGCCCCAAACTGCTCGGTAGCTCATGCCGAGATGCCGCGCGACTTCTGCCAGAGAACCCAGTTCGTCCACCGCGAGCAGAATCTGATGCCGGCCTTCTCCGAATACAATCGCTCCATTTTCATCCACAATTCGTGTTCGTGTGTCAATTTTAAGATTGCCTGACATGTCGTCTCCCTGAAATCTTGCCCAGATGCCAATTTTTACATTCGTATTATATATAACAATAAGGACGGTGGCACAATATTAAAATATAGATGAAACAATCAAATTCGATAGGTCACAATAAGAAGCATATTACCTTCAATAAAACACATAAAGCTTATTCATGTTTCTACTCATGATTTCACGACTAAATTATTTCAGTATATTTGTTGCCTATAACAATAATTCCATATAAAATAAAAATACAATTTCTGTATTGTGGTATGAAAAGGCGTTGAAATGCGATTTTTATCGAAAATGGCTTTCAATCGCGGCTGTTGTTAACGCTGGCATAACGCGCAATCGTCGTTGAGATTATAAGATTGCGGTAAGTCATATATTTGGCATAGACAATTACGATAGGGAGCGGAATGTTGAGGTTCGATCCATTGCCAAAGAACGAAATCCTAGGCATGTGGAAGGAATTCCAGAGGGAGGCCTTTCCGGATAAGAAGCATGTGAGGCGTTTCGTATATGTTCATACTCCATATTGTTCAAGCAAATGCAAATTTTGCATGTACGATTCGGAGCCGCTTTTAAAAAAAGAAGACTTGTCGGCGGAAAAAAGAGACTTGCTTAATGAGGTTCTGGAGGCTGCCGAAGCTGTCGAAGGGATTGAGTTTGACGGCTTATATTTCGGAGGGGGAACGCCGACTATTTACGAAGAAGGCGATTTCGACGACGTAGTATCCGCGGTTCGAAGCTGCTTCAAGCTGTCGGGAATGGCTGTTTCGACATGCGAGATGAATCCGAACTCGGCGACTCCGGGAAAAATAATATCTGCGATTGAGCATGGGATTAAAAGGATAAGTTTAGGGGTTCAAACGCTGACGCCTAAGGTTTTGGAGATTGCGGGCCGGCAGGAAGCGGATCTGAAACAGACGGCTGAGCTTGTTGCTTTCGCGAAAAAATGCGGCGTGAGCGTGGTGAATATAGACCTATTGGCCCCACTTCCCGGCGAGACGGAGAAGTCTTTCTACGAGACGGTTGAGAAGGCGTCAGGATTAGGCTCTCACACTATTACTTTGTACTGCCTTCAGAATCTGGGGATCAAGTACTCTCCCTGTGAAATGGCGATGAAAGAAGAAGAGCTTGGAGGTTGGGATAGGACAAAGGAAATATTTACTAGGGGTTTGGAAGGGTCGGGCCGCTCGATTTCAAAGGAATCGTCCATGCTGTCCACGTGTTTGATAGCTGGCAATTCCGAGAATCAATATAATGAAAGCAACAGATACGAGCTTCACAGCAGGAATCCTGTCGCAGTGTTGGGGCTTGGTCGGAACGCATGCTCAAACTTGTTCGGAAAGATTTTTTATAAAAATTCAGGCTGCGACGGCGCGGCGTCAGGTTCTGTAGGTCGGAGGTATATAGGATATCGAAAAGATGTTTTCGAAGAAGCTCTGGATATGATCCTTTTGCATTTCAGAGACGGAGTCGGCTTGCCTTTTCAACGCTTCGAATCGGTTTTCGGATGCGACGCCGAAGGGTTTGTCAGGGACAATTTTGGGACGTTGATAGATAGGGGCTTTATTGGTTTCACGTCCTCTAGCGTGGAGTGTGGGATTAAGTTTTCAGATGCGCAGAAGTTTTTTGAGTTCAGCAAGACAATCAAACAGTTGATATTCAGCTCGAAACCGCGAAACCTCCTAAAATCCGGCGCGGAGTGTGGGGCCGGAGCGTAACGCGTCTTCTATCGCATAGACCGGAGCCAAGCTGGTCTTCGCCGCGCCGCTCAGAATCATCCTTTGCTCAAATAGAAAAAGTGAAAGTCATCACATGTATTGTCAGCTGACGGTGTTATAATATACTAAACATGTGATATGCGTAAGGTTACGAGTTGCAAGTGCGAGGAGCGAGAGGAATGAAAAAAACGATTTTTATTCTGTTGATTCTATTCACTTCCGCGGTTGTTTTTGCCGGGACGTTGTCCAGCATGGAGATTTCAGGAACGGTATGGACGATTCCGGCGAAAGAAGACGATAAGGCTTCTGAAAAAGTGACTCTGAAGCCAGCGCCCGGAGTCGTAGTGAAAGCCGTGTCAATCGAAGGGGCGTCGCTGGCCGAGGGCAAAACGGACGATAAAGGCGTGTATAAAATTCAACTGCCGGATGGGAAGGAAACGCGCGTATTAAGCGCGGAGACGGACGGAGGGCCGATTAGGACGATTCTTTTCGGGAAGACGAACGATATTGACCCGGTGACGGAAGCGTTGACATGGAAGATTATATCCGCTGATCCCGCGAATTACACGTCAGCGGAGTTCGAACGCATGGCGAAGGAGTTGCGGATTTTGGCGGACGGGATAGGTTATCCGGAAGGCGCAACCGCTGTCGGCGCGATGGATTACATGATTGACATTCCCGATTTCAACATAGCTTTGACGGATCTCGCGGCGACTTACGGCGCGTTCGGGGACAGCGTCGCAATTACGGATGCAGTGAAATCAGCCGTGGAAAGCTTTGTGAAAGCGTTCAATTTCAATGACGCGCAAAAGATAAAAGACGTTCTGGTCGAGTCTCCTGAGATATTCATTGACGGCTCCGTTATCAATAACGCGGACGAGGTAGTCGGAAAAATCGGAGAGTTGCATAAGATGTTCGGAGACATAACTCTCGATGTAGGGTTTGCGTCGATCTCTGCGAACGAAAATAAAGCGCTGGCGATGACTTACGAAAGAATACTGATGAGCAATCTGAATGGCGAAAATCAGAACATAGATGAAGGCTGGATATCCAAGAATGAGCTTGTTCGAAATAACGGGAAATGGATTATTTCTAAAAGAGGGATGATGGATTGCGCGGTGGTCAAGGCGGCGATCGAGACTGACGGGAGGCTCAACGATTGGGCGGGAATATCTCCATGCTACAAAAAATCGGCGGACAGTCCTGAAACGGATGGAATAACCGCGATGTTTTTTGCTAGGGACGATAAATTTTTATACTGGCGGATGGATTTGAACATGCTTACGAGAGTTCCGCTAGCCGGAGAACCTTCTAAATTGGGCGTGCCGAGGGGAGAGTATTATGTTCATTTTTATGGGAATGAGGATAATCAGAACTGCGACAATTTGATCAATGTGGTAAATAACGATTTGACAAGCGCGGCTTCCGGCGTGCGAATATGCGCTAGGAATGAAAAAGGCGAGGAAATAGACTCGACGCACTCGTATAGTAAATTTGCCATCGGGAGCAGGTTTATTGAGGGAAGCGTCCTTCTTGAAGATCTGTTTTTTCTCAAGGACGAGCTATTCAGTTTCGCAAAGGGAAAGAGAAGATTAAGGCCGGGAGCGCCTGAAGAGCCGTTTTTCACCGCGAACAGAGTAAAACTGGTTTTTTAACGGAATTTTATCAGCGGGCCTGCGGGCGGCATCTCAACCCGCGAGGAGATCGCTCAGGAGGCGGTTTATGGCGTTCGCCCTCGACAAGAGAAATCGCTTCCTCCTTCTGAATCCCCCATTCAAACGCAAGATATTAAGGGATTATTACTGTTGCACTTTTTCCAAAGCCGGCTACCTTTGGCATCCGATAGACCTACTCGTTCAGAGCGGGATTCTAGGCGAGAGCGGTTCGGTGGCTGTTATAGACGCGGTGGCGAAAGGTATGTCGCGCGAATCAGTCGTCGAGGCGGCGTCGGATTTCCGCCCGACGGCGGTTTTCTGCCTAGTCGGCTCTCTTTCGGTCAAGTCAGACATCGATCTGCTGTTGGATATAAAGAACAAAACAAGCGCGAAAATCATTGTTTCAGGAGACGTGTGTCTTGAGCGGCCCGAGGAATTTCTCGATAAGCGCGCATATATTGACGCGATTCTTTTTGATTTTACTTCAAGCGATATTCTCCGGATTGCGGAAGACGATTTCGAAAGCGCGGATTCGTCGGCTTACAGAAGAAACGGAGAAATCAAGCTCAGGAGGAATCGCAAAAAGAAGGAATTCAGTTATCCCGTTCCATGCCACGACAAGTTCGAGAGCTTATCTTACAAGATGCCTCTTATCCCTTCGGAGTTCAAGACCGTGTCGGCTTCGTTCGGCTGCCCTTATTCCTGCGCGTTTTGCAACAGCGGAGTTTCTTCACTGGGTTTCTCTTTCAGGAACCATGAGAATTTGATGGAGGAAATCGCAAGTCTGAGTTCGCGAGGAGCGCGCCATATCTTTTTTAAAGATATGACTTTCGGCGTTGACGAAGCGCGGACAGAGAGACTGTGCCGGGAACTCGTAGACGCGGCGAAGGGATTGACATGGCACGCTTACACTAGGCTGGATTTGCTTGACGAGCAGAGAATCGGGATGTACGCGGAAGCAGGATGCCGGTTGCTCCAGATAGGGATAGAAACCGCTGACGCTGAACTTGGTCGTAGAATGGGCAAGAATGTGGACATTGCGCGCGCCCGGGAGATATTCAACGTGATGAAAAAGAAAGGAATAGCAGCAGGGGCGCATTTCATACTGGGCTTGCCCGGAGAGAGCGCAAAGAGCGCGTTTTCGACCGCGATCGCGGCGGTTAGGCTCGATCCCGGATACGCTTCTTTCAATGTTTTCGCCTCAAGACCGGGCTCGAAGCTTAGAGAGAGCGAAGGCGTGGCGAGAGAGGCTTCCTCTACCGCCGGTTTTGTCGCGAGGCTTGCGTACGCTTTGTTCTACATGAGGCCGAGCAAAGTTCTCTTTCTGATGAAGAAAACAAAATGGAAAACAAGCCTTGCTTCTTTCGCCGAGGCTGTCCGGTATATTCTGTTTATGCCCGAAGCAAGACGAGATCGAGCGAATAGAAAGGCGACGCAGCCATAGATTGATCGATGGTTGTCCGTTTTTTTTGTTTCGCTCGCAATGCGTTTTTGATACAATGGATTTTGTGGGAATGGACGCGGTGGATTGATGGCCGGATGGCAATCCGCGTTTGTCGTTCGGAATAGGGCGGAGAAGGAAAATGATTATCCATTGTCCATTGAATCAGAAGACGGCTTCAATGCTTAATGTGTTCGCGGCGGCCGGGGCAGAGGAGTTTTATCTGGGTTATCGCAACGCGGGAATTTCTAAGGAAGATTGTTTTAATCGCCGGTTCGGAGGGCTGACCAATTTTGATTCGGTGGAATCGGCTCTTGCTGTTTGCGAGAATGCAGGGAGAATAGGCGCTAAGACTTTTGTGGCGATAAACGAACTATTTTATCCGGAAAGCTGGCATGACGCGCTAATCGATGATGTTAAGAAGTTGTCGGCGGGCGGAGTTTTCGGATTCATAGTTTCCGATATAAATCTAATAATTAAACTAAAAAAAGCTGACAGCGGACTTTTTATCGTTCTAAGCTCGACTGCCCATGTGATGAACGTCAAATCAGCGGCGTTTTACAGGGGGCTGGGCGCGGACAGGATAGCGCTCCCCAGACAGCTTTCACCGGACGAAATAGCGAAAATCGCAAGCAGTCCGACGGACTGCGGTTATGAGTTGATAGTGACCAATGAAGAATGTCCCTATTTGGAAGGAGTCTGTTCGTATTGCCATTTCCCCGGAGAGGAATCGCCGAATATGTGCAGGCAGGCGACGTTGTACAATCATTTGCCGGCCGGATTCGGATATTCGATGGACTCGTGCGGAGTGTGCGCGCTTTATTCGTTGAGAGACATGAAAGATTTTGTTTTAAAGATAGCGGGCAGAGGACTAGGGGGAGATCTGATTTTAAAGGACATAAGATTTCTTAAAAGCGTGGTTGAATTTATCAATGGGAGCGAGAGCGAGGAGGAATACGGGAGGAAATGCGCCGAGTCGCACAAGGAAGTATTCGGAGAGCGATGCGGAAGGAAGTGTTATTACAGCGTCAGGCGAAAACCTGACTTAAATGTCACCGGAGAGCCTGCGCGACCGCAGATGGTTCAGGGAGTGGTCAAATGGACATCTTCGCTATCTTATGACAGCTTGTCGGAAGATATTTCAGGGGAAGGCGGCGGCAATCGATGAAAACCCGGATGGAGCGCGCCTTTTATATTTCCGATCCCGCCGACTTGAAGTATTTTCACAATTCCAGATTCGACAGGATTTATTTCGGAAACGAGTTCTGCGAGTTTCTGCTTCCGACAGAGGAGCAGCTTGAGAAGACGCTGGAGTTTGCCGGAAGAGCCGGAGCGGGGTTCACGCTTGTGACGCCTCCGTGTTCTGAGAGATGCATTGAAAAATGCGAACGCCTGATAGAGGCGCTCCCCGAAAGCGCCGAGGTTGTGTTTAACGACTGGGGCTTGTTGCAAGCGATCCGAGCAGCCGGCAAAATCCCTGTTCATGGAAGGTTGCTCTGCAAGGCGAAAAAAGACCCTAGGCTCGGCTTCAAAGGCGAGCCGTTCTCCGATTATTTTATGGAAAACAATCTTCAAAGTGAATATCTCGAATTGCTTTCCGCTCTGGGAGCGGGAAGGGCGGAGCTGGACAATGTTTTTCAGGGATTGCGCCTCGACAGCGATTTCAAAATGAAATACTCGCTGTATTATCCGCACGTGTGTTG
This sequence comes from bacterium UBP15_UBA6099, assembly GCA_002435745.1. Lineage (GTDB taxonomy): Bacteria > UBP15 > UBA6099 > UBA6099 > UBA6099 > UBA6099. Next base: position 4,849 of record DIWT01000016.1, on the reverse strand, counting down.
CGCGGCGACGAGAAAATGCTACTTCGCAAACATGGCGGAGGGCAATTTCAAGTTCAGGACGATAGACGATTGTCCTGTAAGTTGCTCCGGAGAGAACATCGCGATTCATAACCTAGGGGCGGAAATATTCATGCAAGGCAACGCGCAATACTACGCAAACGACCGGATGACCGTCGGCTCGGCCGACGGCCTGATAGACAGGCTGGTGTACATGCCTGTGTTTCCGAACCACAATTTCACACGCGGCGAGCCGCTGTTTCTTGATTGGAACAGGCTGTTCGAGGTCAAAGAACAGAGCGAGTTGTGGGGCGACGAGCCTGACGAAACGCTCGCCGGAATGGTCGCGGAAGCGCTTAAGTCGGCGTCGGGCGGAATCCGCAATGTGTTAGACATAGGATGCGGAGAAGGAAGGCATTCCGAGTTGTTCGCAGACCTAGACTATTATGGAATTGACATAGCTTCGAAGGCGCTTGAGAGGGCTGGCGAAAACAAAGCGGGAAAATTTATTTGCGGCGACATTCTGGATCTCAACGGATATGACGGATTTTTCGACATGGCGGTCGATTACGGGTGTTTGCATTCAATCCCTCCTTGGCGAAGAAGGGAATATTTCGAGGCGGCGGGAAGGATTATCAAGCCGGGAGGAATTTTGATTCTGTGCGCGTGGACGGGAAAGGAGTCCCCGCTTCCGGCTTTCTATGTGGAAGGACAGATTCCCGAATGGTCGGTTTCCGCCGGCGATATTGAGAAAGCCGCTGAAGGGTTGTTCGATTGCGTGGAAAAGAAGGCGGAGAGACGCACGCGATTGAGCATGATGTTTGCGGCAATGAAGAGAAAATGAAACAGCCTAAAAACGCTTTACATCCTCGCGGTCATTCGGACGATTGGCTGATTCCTTCCGGAGCTATAACAACGATGAACGCTCTGACGATTGACAAGCTGGTTTATATCGCCGAGGCGGAGACCCGGCGGATGGCGTGGCGCGTTTTTATGCGGCGGGGTTTGAATGCGCAAATGAGATCTCCGGGGTTGACGGTTGTTTTCGATGAGAAGTATTAGAGGCTCGGGTGTACGAAAAAGTTAATTACATAATGGACGCGCAGGGCTACCTGTACGAGCTATTCGCCGCGACTGAGAGAGGTCGCCTTTTCGAAGTTCTGGGCGCGGTGTCGTTTGCGGCGAGTCTGTTCGCGTTGGCGATAGCCGTCGCGATTATCGCGAAGTCAAAGCCTGCGGACATCCGAAAAAAGAATGTTTCAAGACATGATATCTCGCGAGCGAGATATGTTTTTTCATTTGCCGCCGTTTTCTCGTTGTTGTTATTTCTAGTTCGAGGGATGGTTGCCTATGAGTATATGGATTTCGCGTATTATTATGAAGGAGAGTTCGCAGGATTAACCGATATTTTTGCGAACCGGGCATACCTGTCTAATATTCACAGGCCGGGCTATATGTTGATAAGCTGGCTGATAAGAGAACTGCTCGGCGGCTCGCGAGACGCATACATAATTATCAACCTTGCGGCGATGACGGCCTCGGCTCCTCTGGCTTTTAATCTTCTGTCAAGAAATGTAAACCGCTATTCGGCTATGTTTGGGACAGCGGCTTTTGTCATGTCGCCGATGTCGGTTTATAGCGTTTACAGGTTTTCGCCTTATTGGATTGTCGCGTTTTTATTCATAGCGCTTGTGTATGCATATAGTATATTCCGCGAAACCGGATCGAGAAAGAGCGCGGCGGCAATGGTCGTTTCGGTTTTTCTGCTGCCGTTTTTTCATGTGCTGACATTTTATGGGATAGCGGCTTTTTTTGCGGCGGCCGCGCTGGACGCGCGCAAGATGGCAAGAAATCTGAAGGGGGCGGGCTGGTTGTTTTTCGCCGTGGCGGTTTCGGCGACGGGATCGTGCCTCTTCAATCTTTCGCATCTTGTCGTATTCAGGACGGAAATCGACTTGATTTCAGCCCCTTCCACGGCGAGGTTGGGCGTTTATCAAATGTTCCCGGGGGGGAACGCCGAGTTTCTGTCATACTGTTTGAAAGTGATGCCGAATCTGTTCATGTCGTTCGTGTCGGACAATGCCGTCACTGCGGCGGTTATCGGAGTTCTTTTTTTCGCCGGGGCGGTCGGACTGACAGCGCGCGGTTCAAACGGAGCGATGTTTGTTTTATTGGGGGTGGCGGCGTGTTCCGTTTTGACTATTACCAACGCTTTGAACCACAGCCGGTTCGATGGCTATCCGATGTCGTACAGACATCTGCAGATGATGAGTTTTTTCTTCGTCTATAACGCGTTTTTCGCGCTCGACGCCATAGGCCGCTTGTTCTCGGCGGGAAAGGGGTTTTCCCGCTCGGTCTTTTGTTTTATTGCCATGATTGTTTTCGCGGCCAATCTTCCCGGGCTTTTCGGCAGGCTTAGGTCGCCCGACATGACATCGGCGATGCGGCATGTTTACGGGAATGTCCGCGAATACGACGGTATTATTCCCGGAAACATATATTTCCACAATGAATATCACACTCATTTTCTGTCGCAAAAAGGACAGCCCTTTCAAGCCTCTCTTGTTTATCTCGGCGGAGATAGCAGAGAGGAGGCATTTATTAGGAATTACAATCAATGGGCAGCTCTTAGAATAGTCGGCGGGAAAGATCTGAATGTGATTATGATGAATATCGCGCCTCTATCAATAACATCGCACGAAGCATTGTTGAAGAACAACTACATCGGCCGGGTTTGGCATTTCGACAACGACACTAGGTTTCTTGGAGCTTTTCCAGATTTTTCCGGAAAGCACGAAAAGGATATCAGAAACGCGTTGAAAAAAGGCCTTCTGCTTGAAACCAAGCGGTTCGACGGTGTTACGGTTAGCCTTTATGCGATGAAGCCGGAGCCGGTGGAATTTAAAGATGACGGATGCTTCGACATCACGGCAGGCGAAAACGACTATTATTTCGTAAGAGGAGCCGAACCTGATGTCAGGGTGGGAAGCGATTCCCGACATATAACCGAACAAATGAATCTGTTGTTTTTTGTTGCGCCGGAAATTGGAGAAGCTCGCATTGTATTCGAACTCGAACAAACGGACGATAGCGCCGAACTGGTTCTCCATGAGAATGAAAGCAAAATATCATATCCTCCGGAAAACGACGACAGAAACAAACCCGTCTACAATGTCGAACGTAAACCCGGACTGACTCATTTTTTGTTTACTTTCGAGAAGTTCGGAAACGCGACATACAAAAGGATATTGATATGCGACACGCAGAATATGTGATCGCTTTGACATATCCTAAGCGCGCTAAACTATGATGCTGTAGCTGTCGTGAAAAGCACAGCTAAAAAAGCAACTTTAAATGGCGTCATTTCGTCGCCGTGTGGCCATAACCCGGATTTTTCACGGGAAAAATCCGGGGAATCGAATAAAGGGCGATCTAAGTCTTTGAATCATCGACTCGAACTCGGTCGCATGCGAAACAGTATGATCCCTCGTTCTCCCTCGATTCGCCTCGTATATCATCTTTTTATTCGATTTCGGCCCGCATTGGTGAAAAATGCGGGGTAATGGCCCTTGGATGTGGACCAATAAATAGGCCGCAGTATAATAATGTGAGTTATCGAAAGGGGTTGCCTGTCTTTTCTTCAAGCGGAGCTTAGTTGTTTCATATAGAAATTTGATGATTCTGATTTCTTGCCGCTCAGACATTTAGCATATCTTTTCTTGGAAGCGTTAAGGATTAAGAAACCCGATTAGAGATCTAGAGGAACAGCGCGCATCTATCGTTGTTGAAAAAGAGGTGGTTATGAGTTATTGTCAGAGGAATGAGGGTTCATAGCTCTGGATCTCGCCTTAAACCTTGGCTGTTGTCGTTAGCAGCATGGATAGTCCTTTTTTGCGCTTATTTTTTGAGATCTTTCATGCTTCATGTCGATATCGCAAATCCTGTTGGAATTGAGGGATGTCATACGGGAGCGGTTGCCAGAGAAATTTTGACTAACGGTTTTGCATTTCCCATCTCGCAATACACGCCAGAATATTATGAGAATTCTATAATAGCAGTAGGGATTCTGACTGTCGTTCCGGTATGGGTTATGGGCTTGAGCAGATTGTCGGTAGCGATGACGCCGTTTATGCTTTCATTCGGGGCTCTCGCGGTGATGGTATCGCTTCTTCGCCGGGCGGGATTTGGCAGCGGGGTTTGGTATTTGATCGTATCGTTTTTTTTCGTCTCTTCGGCGTTTGTTAATCACACATTGGACGCAGTCGGAAGCCATATTCTAGGCTTAGTTGTGGGTTGTTTCATAATGTTTCAGTTTTATAATGCCTATATTACAAAAAAGCCTATTAATTATTATGCGATGATGTTTGTTGCCGGCTTTGGTCTTATTTTGAATTTATCGAGCGTCATGTTTACCGCTCTTTGCATATTAACATACGTATTTTACACGCCTGCGGAAGGCTCTAAAACAAGGTTTTCTCTTTTTACCACAATAAAAGGTTTTGCTGTTTTTATTTTGGGAGCGATACCTGCGATAATCTTGTTTTACACCTCAAAAACCATGAGCGTGACATATTTGATCGGCGTTTTTGACAGGAGAATGCCTTGGACGAGAGATTGGGCTTCATACGCAAGCAAAGCGGCAGAGTATTTGCTTGTTCAATTCGACGGCAAATTATGGCTTGCGGTTTTGAATTTCATCATGGTATTCATATTGTGGGTTATATGGAGGATGGGCAGGGGAAGAAAGATGTCGGAATGTAAGAGATTATTGCTGTACATATTGTGTGTTTTTCCGATTCCCATATTTGCGGCTGTAGTTTTGTTTTCAGGGGGAGAATTCACGACATACCAT
>DIWT01000015.1 GCA_002435745.1 bacterium UBP15_UBA6099 | reverse complement strand
GCGGCGGAGCGATGTCGCGAGCGCGCCTGCTTCGCCGCGCGCATCGAAACGTTTTGAAAGGTATTTTAAGGGAAAACTTTTTCAAAAGTTTTCCCTTAACGCTTCCTTTGACAACTTCCTCTGCCATCCCTCCCGCGCGCGATTTTGACCCGTAAGCGGGTATGTGATAAAATTTCGCGCGGGCGGCGCTCGCCGTCCCGTCACAACGATACGGAGGCGGAAAAGATGCCCAAACCCTATATACTCGCCATAGACCAAGGGACGACCGGAACAACCGCGATGGTGTTCGGCCCGGACGGCCGCGCGCTCGCCAAAATCAACCGGGAGTTCACGCAATACTTCCCGAAACCCGGATGGGTCGAGCACGACCCGATGGAAATCTGGACAAGCGCGGTAAAAACGATAGGGGAAGCGATAAAGAAATCAGGCGTCAAGCCCGCCCTCATCCAAGCCATCGGCATCACCAACCAGCGCGAGACCACCGTGATGTGGGACAGGCGGGACGGCAAGCCTATCCACAACGCCATCGTCTGGCAGTGTCGCCGAACGGCAAACATCTGCGACGGCCTCAAAAAAGCCGGCATGGAAAAAACCATCAGGAAAAAGACCGGCCTCGTGGTGGACGCGTATTTCTCCGGCACGAAAGTGAAATGGCTGCTGGACAACGTGAAAGGCGCGCGCGCCGCCGCCTCAAAAGGCTTCCTCAAGTTCGGCACGATAGACTCATGGCTGATCGACAGGCTCACCGCGGGCGGCTCGCACGTCATCGAGATATCCAACGCCTCCCGCACCATGCTCTACAACATCAAAAAACTCGAATGGGACGCCGACATCCTGAAAGCCCTCGACATTCCCGCCTCAATTCTGCCCGAAGTGGTCGAGTCCAGCGGAATCATCGGCCGCACGAAAAACGTCCCCGGACTCCCCGACGGCATCCCCATTTCCGGCGTCGCCGGAGACCAGCAGGCCGCCCTGTTCGGCCAGACGTGTTTCGCCCCCGGAACCTCGAAATGCACATACGGGACCGGCTCGTTCCTGCTGATGAACACCGGAGACAAACCCGTCGAGTCCCGCTCCGGCCTAGTGACCACCATCGGCTGGAAGACAGGCGGGAAAACGACGTACGCGCTCGAAGGCAGCGCCTTCATCTGCGGGGCCGCCATCCAGTGGCTGCGCGACGGGTTGAAGATAATCAAGTCCGCCGCCGAGAGCGAAAAGCTCGCCGCGTCCGTGGCCGACAACGGAGGAGTGTATTTCGTGCCGGCGCTCGTCGGGCTTGGAGCTCCGCACTGGGACATGTACGCGCGCGGAGCCGTCCTCGGCCTCACCCGCGGAGCCACGTCCGCCCACCTCGCCCGCGCCGCCCTCGAAGCAATGTGCTACCAGACTCGCGACATCGTGGACGCAATGGCAAAAGACTCGGGCATTCCCCTCAAGTCGCTATTTGTCGACGGCGGCGCCGTCGCCAACAACCTGCTTATGCAGTTTCAGGCGGACATCCTCCGCGCTCCCGTGGACAGGCCGAAGATGATCGAGACCACCGCCCTCGGCTGCGCGTTCCTCGCCGGACTCGGCGTCGGAATATGGAAAAACCTCAAGGAGTTGGAAAAAGCCCGCGAGACCGACCGCCTGTTCAAACCCGCTATGAAACAGGCCGAACGCGACAGGCTCTACTCCGGCTGGCGCCGCGCCGTCGAACGCGCCTCCCGCTGGGAACAACCGGAATAACCGCCGCGCGCATCTGAAAACCGGGCAACCCAATTGCGCCGCATCGGAATGTTTCGTCGCGCGCGCGACAACTCCCGCGCATTCCGTCCGCCCCGCAAGATTGAAGAGTTTGGGAAAGAGGTTTGGGGAAAACCCTTTTCAAAGGGTTTTCCCCAACCGCCGCAGGCGGCTTATTCGCCCGCTATTCCCTCTTTCCGCCTATCCTCAACCGCAGCAGGCGGTCCGCGTCATTCCCCGGCTTTTCCCTTTTCGCCGGAGGCCCTGACCGCCGTAAAAGCGAAGATTCCGAGCATGACCGCTCCGGCGGACAGCATGAGGACCGCCCAGAGGTCGTCTACGCGGTAGACCGCGTTCATATCGCGCATGGTCTTCGCCATAGCCGGAGAAGAGTCTATTAGGGGAGCGATCCAGTGGTTAATCAGCAACAACAGCAGGCCCATTCCCCAAGCCAGCCCTCCGTAGAGAGCAAGTTGGAACATTCCGCCGTATCCGCGCAGTTTGACAGCGTAATCGCAGCAAATAATCACGAAGAAAGCGACGCCCAAGCTGACGGCTGTGGCGGGAGCGGCGAACCGGGCGAGCGCCGCGCCGTTCCCGCTTGTTAAACACACGGCAGCGAACCCTATAAGCCAGCCCATGGAGCCGACGATTATGCCGACATAGCCGCCGAGCGCGGCCCGGTTCGCGGCTTGCGCGGATCGCTTGGAAGGTTTTTCGTTTTCCGCCATGTTTCCCCCTCTCCGCAATCATTTTTTGTTTCGGTCTCAAAAAGCAAAAGCGCATGGCGCGCAATTTGACGTTCGGTGAATGCGTTTTAGGATTCTGTTTATGCCGCGAGCGGCGGGCGGGCGTCCCTGTTCAGGCTCGGTCGTTGAGACGGCGCAACAACGCGGCGGGTTCGTCGAACTCGCTCATTTCGATGGGAGATATGGATAGAAGAGTTTCAGCCGCGCGGGCCAACTCGGCGGCTCGCGCGTCTTTTCCAGCGCCGGAGTCGAGGCCCAGCTCGATGCGCCACAGTTCGTTCTGGATGTCGTCGAGAGCCTCGCGCCGCGCCGACCATATTCCGGCCTTCGGCTCGGAGAGTTTTTCCGCGACCGCCCGCGCAACCTTCCTTACTCCGGATTTAAACATCAGGCTGCGCTCGTCGCCTCCGCCCCAGCCAAGCCCTTCGGGCCTGAAACACTCATACAGGAACGTTTCCACGCGCTGGAGGCAGGCGAAAAGGAACATGTCAGAGTCGGGGTACGCTTCCCTCGGCGTGGACAGCACGATCATCCTAGCCTCGTTCAGCCCGCGCCTCTCGATATGCGGAGACCTCTCGAAGTCGAACACGCTGACGCGGTATCTCTCCGCCGACATGCCGGACGGCGGCCCGCCGCCCAGCGCGGTCTGGAACTCCTGCCTCGTGTACGGCCTCAACGCCGTCAGTTCTTTCTCCATCGCTTCCATTCTGCCGCTCTTTCGCGCCGGAACTTCTCTTTCGCCTTCAGCGGGTCCGGCCGCGCCTTTTATTATTTGGGGGACATTTCATCAACGTCCCTCCGTCTGTTCGGCGCCCCGCTTCGGCTCTCCCTTGCCGCACATTAATAAATATCCGTTTTTTCCGCCTTTTGTTGCTTTACTTAAACCCGAAAAAACCGATAGAAGAGGTTATCGCCTTCGGCGATTGGGGAAAAACCCTTTGAAAAGGGTTCTTTCCCCAAACCCCATTTCCCAAACTCTTCACATAGTCTTGTTTGGTAAAAGTTGAGAATATTGCGGCTCTCTCAAGAATCTACGAAGCCGTATCCCTATTGGCGAATAATGGTTAAAAGAATACTGAACAGGAAAGACGCTTGGAAAACGCGCTCCGCCAACGGCTCCCGCGCGGCTCAAAGGAAGCAGTAGCCCTCGCCCCTGTAAGTGGGGACGGAGCCGACGGCGTTCTTGTCGCTTATCAACAACAGCTCGTTGAAGCGCTCGGTCAGTTCTCCGGCTTTGGCGTGGCGGAATATGACAGGGTCGCCCTGAGAAATAGAAACGCCGCGGGGGAGTTCGACGGGGGTCTGGACTTCGCCCGCGCCTTCGAGCTTGGTCAGCCTCGCGCCCTTGGGCAGCCACGGGAGGGGAAGCCTGTCCTCGCCCGCCTCGCCCGAGGCGACATAGCCGCCTCCGTTGCAGGCGACCATACGGCGCGCGGGGAACCGCGACGCCTGAAGCGCGAAAAACGCCGCCGGGGTCAGGTCCAGATTCGAGTAATAGGAAAACAGGTGCGGGCAGTAGAAGCCGGAACCTGCGGTGGTCTCGGTGCAGGAATCGTCGCGGGATGTGAAGTCCAAGCTGCCCGTGCCGCCGCCGTTGACGATGCGCAAATCAACTCCGTTTTTTCTCAGGAACGAAACGACGCTTTCCCTGCGCCGCCTGACGTCGGGTTTGGACATTTCGCGGATGAGTTTTCGAGCGGGATTGAGAGCGCGGGAGAAGGGGTTTTCGTCCGCCATGCCGGCGATTTGAGCTTCGTAGCCCATGATGCCGATGACGGCCGCGCCGCCCGCTTTTTCGGCGGCGCGCGCGACTCGCAGGGCGTCCGCGCCGGTTCTAACAGTCGAGCGCCTGACGCCGAGATGAGCGGCTCCGCCCGCCGGCCTCAGGCTCATGTCCACTTCTACGATTAGTTGTATGACGACGCCCGCCGCGCGGCCCGCCGCGCTGAGCGCCCGCGCGTTCTCCTCGCTGTCGCACACGATGGAAACGTCCGCGCCTCGCGCGGCAAGCCCGCAGAGAATCTCGAAATCCTTCGCGCGCGCTGTTGGATAAGCGATGAGTATGTCGTCGAACCCGCGCCTGACGAGGACGTCCGCCTCTTCCGCGGTGAACGACATCGCGCCCTTGGCGGCGGCTCCGCCCAGCTCGAACGCGCGCCCCAGCAGGTCGGCGCACCGCAGCGATTTCGACGCGATCCGCATCGTTTTTCCCGTTCCTTCGAGGATGGAAAACATCTTTCGGGCGTTGGAGTCGAACGCGTCTAGATTCACGAACGCCCTCGGCAGCCGCTCTCCGGCCAGAATCCTACGGCAGTCGTCGTATGTCAACTCGATTGCGCTCATGGACGCCTCCGGCGAGAGGTCGCGACGGGTAGCTACTGCAGCGCGTCGCGGGCGATGACCATGCGCTGAACCTCGGAGGTTCCCTCGTAGATGGTGGAGACGCGCGCATCGCGGTACAGCCGCTCGATTTTATATTCTTTGGTGTATCCGTATCCGCCGTGAATCTGCAAGGCGTCGTAGGCGATGCGGTTGGCCGCCTCGGTCGCGAAGAGTTTTGCGATGGAGGCCTCGATGGTGAAAGGCTCGCCGCGGTCTTTTGAGGTGGCGGCGCTGAGGGTGAGCAGGTGGGCTGCCTCAATATCGCGCGCGGCGTCCGCTATCATCCACTGGATGGCCTGATTGCGGGCGAGGGCGCGTCCGAACTGTTTGCGGGCGTTCGCGTACGAGACCGCTTCGGCGAGAGCGGCGCGAGCCATCCCTACGCCCTGCGAGGCGATGCCGATGCGCCCGCTGTCGAGGGCGGTCATGGCTATCTCGAATCCCTGCCCTTCCGCGCCAAGCAGGTTGCGCGCCGGAATCTTGCAGTCGTCGAAAGAGAGCGAGACTGTGCTGGAGGCGGTGAGGCCCATCTTGTCTTCCTCGCGTCCGATCTCGAATCCGGGAACGCCGCGCTCGACGATGAACGCCGACATGCCGCGCCCGCGCGGCTCGCTCCCGGTGCGCGCTATCACTATGAACGTGTCCGCGTATCCGCCGTTCGTGATGAAGCTTTTGCTTCCGTTGATTATGTACGAGTCGCCCTTTTTGACGGCGCGGGCGGCGACCGAAGCGGCGTCCGAGCCGGCATCCGGCTCGGTGATAGCGAACGCGCCGAGCTGTCTGCCGGACGCCAGAGGCGCGAGATATTTTCTCTTCTGCTCCTCGTTTCCGTGAGAGAGGATGGGGCCGCACGACAGGTTGTTCACGGACATCGTCACGGCTGTGGACGCGCAGGAGAAGGCGACCTCCTGAATCGCGAGAACGTAAGAAACGGCTCCCGCGGCCGAGCCGCCGTACTCTTCCGGGATCATCATGCCCATGAGTCCGAGGCCGCCCATTTTTTTAATGATGTCGGCTGGAAACTTTTTCGCGGAGGCGTTTTTTGCCGCGACCGGCTCGATCTCTCGGCGCGCGAAGTCGCGCACCATCAACTGCACCATGTGTTGCTCTTCCGTGAGGGGTATCGCCATAATGGATGCTCCAATCGCGCCGGAGCGCGGGTAGTGTTCGGGACGCGCAACGCCTCAGTCGCCTCCGGCGCTCAGGGCGTGTACACGACAACAATCAAGTCCGTCTGCTTCGATCCCGGATTGCTCAGCTTGTGCGTGTGGTTGGAGTCGAAGTGGAGGGACTGGCCTTTTTTAAGTTTGTGTTTCTTCGAGCCGACCTGAATGTCGAGAACTCCGTCGAGCACATAGACGAACTCCTCGCCCTCGTGTTTGTACTGCACTCCGGCGTGTTCCGACTTCGAGGGGATTGAGACGTGGAAGCCCTTCATGTGTTTGTGCTCGGCGTCGGGCGTGAGCGTCTTGTAATAGTACGCGTCCGCGCGCTTCTTGAAGCTCTCCGCCTTCTTTTCCTTGTTTGCCCCGTCGGAGGACAGGAACTTGCCTGAATCGACGGTGAGCGCGGCGCTTATCTGGATGATGTTTGACACCGGAGGCATAGTCTCGCCGTTCTCAATCTTTTCGAGATAATCGGCGGACATCCCGGTCGCGGCGGCGAGCGCCTCGAGCGTTATGCCGTTCTTCTTGCGCAGACGCTTCATCTTGTCTGAAAAATCGGGAACGCTTTTTGCTTTTGCCATTTTGACGGACCTCTTCGCGTTTATTTGTTCCCAAGCCTCCGGCGTGGAGGGCGGGCTATTTTTTCGAACAGCACAGGTCGAGCAGGGAGCGTACGCCAGCGTTGTCGAGCCGCTCCATAGTCGAGACGGCTTCGAGGGCGGCGGAGGCGGCGTCGGGAGTCAGAACGGCGAGAGCCTCTTTCTCGAACTTGCCGCACGCGTCGCTTCGGCGGTCTTCCAGCGGCCAGCCCGCCGCGCCGAACGGTATCTTCTGCTCGAACTCGTACACCGCGTCCTTCGATTTCATGTCGAACACGACGCGCGCTCCGAAAGCCATTCGGAAATTTTCGGCGGAGGGAGCCAGCCGCCGTTCCGCGTCGTCGTCGCCGGGAGCGCCGAAGACTTTTTCGAGGGCGCGCCGGCCTTCCGACATCAGGCCGGTTATCTCCCGCCCGCCAGCCAGCCACAACAGCGGCGACGCCGGACCGAGCCTCTTGAGCATCGATCCGAGGGAGCCGGCCCGCATCCGGCTCAGCAGATACCGGATGTCTATCAGGTCCGTCGCCGAATCGATAAGATTGCTGGTGAGCGACATGTCATGATGCACGCGCACCCGCCTCGCCAGCTCCCACACCTTCGGGTCTCTCACCCGCTCCGGCTCGAATTGCTCCGGGCCTAGCCTTCCGTCGAGAACTCCCGCCGCCACATTGTAAGGCGTGTAGAAGTTCAGCGTCACCGGGTGCGTGTTCTGGTGCGTCACCAGCGGGCGCGACATCTCGTCCATCTTAACAGTGGCGATGGACGCGTGAACGTCGATCTTGAATATGTCGTCGGGGTTTATTTCCTTGTTTCGCATTATCTCGAAAACGCCGTCCATCGTCGCGCTGATATACGCGCATCCCGGATACAGCTTTACGGACATGGTGTCCGAGAGCCAGCACGAGCCGAGCCTTGTGAGCATCGGGTAGATGGGAACGAAGGAGAGCGTCTCGCAGAAACCGTCTTCCGCTTCGAGGATGTCCTGAGGCCCTTTAAGGCCTTCGGCGGCGAGTTGGGCGGCGAACAGTCCGGAGGCGATCCCCGCGGATGCCGTCAGAAGCTTCGAGTCCGCGCCCATGAAGCCGGGGGCGAGCGGGGAAGCGGGTTGCGAAAGAGCCATTCCTAGGGCGGACGCCATCCGGTCGGAGTCCAGCCCGTAGATTTTTCCTGCGGCGCAGGCCGCGCCGGCGGCGTGGATGAACGACCACATCTGCCCGTTCAGCGGCCCGACCATCACAGAGCCGCCGATGCGAGACTCTATCTCGTTGGCCACCGTCTGCGCGAGCAATATCTGTTCGCCCGAAATGTCTTCGCGGGCCGCCATCAGGAGCGGCACGAGCGCCGCCGAATGTCCGGGGTGCCCCGCGAACGTGTAGTCGTCGTAGTCCAGCGCCATCGATAGCGAGGACGCCGCCGCTAGAGCGTCCTTGACGGTGACGAGTTCGCCTGAGGGAATGAGCCTCGCCGGTCCGGGGTCGGACCCGCGCAGCGCCGCGGCTATCGTCTTGCCGCCGGAGGACGTTCGCGAGCCGGCGAATATCGCCGCCAGAACGCTCATCGTCTGCATCTTCGCCTGCTCGACCACCCGCGCGGGAATGTCGCCGAACGTCAAACCCGCCGCCCATTCGGCCATCTCTCTGGTGTAACGCCTTTTCTTCTCCGCCATGCCCTTCACCTCTGCCCGGGGCGCGGGCCGCGTCTCCCGTGGGCCGCCCCTCCGCGAACTTACGATAGTCTATCACAATTGCCTTGCGGCAGGAAGCTTCTCCGTCGCTTCAGCCTTGTCCGATTCTTCGCCTTTTATTGATTGCCCATCAGCATATCTATCGCCTGTTCGAGCGCCGCGTTGAATTCATCCGGCTTGTTCATCATCAGAAAATGGTCCGCGTCCTTCAGCACGATGGCGTCGAACGACAACATGTGGTTGCGGTTCGACTCGAAGTTGATCGGCCACATGTCCGCGTTGACCGTCACGACGGGAATCCGGGCGCGATCGAAAATGGAGGCTGTTTCGCCCGTTATATACTGATTCAGCATTTCCCTGATCGCGCTCATGGCTACGGCCGGGGGAGCGGACGACATGTCCGCAAGAATCCACTCGGCGAGAGCCGCTTCCTCTCCGGGCCGCATCATCGAGGTTACGAACGCGCGCGCCCCGGCTTTGAAATCAGCCTCCAGCGGGCCGAGCATCCGCTCCATTTCCTCGTTCGTCAACTTGTATTCCACGTCTTCAAACGTGTCGGCGCCGACAAGCCCGATCACGCGCCCCGGCATCAGCGCCGCCGCTTCCGCTATCACCGGGCCGCCCATCGAATGGCCTATGAGAATCATCTTCTGCGCGCCCGCGGCGTCCGCCACCGCGCGGACGTCTTCGCCAAAGGCCTTCATGGTGTAAATCTCTCTCGCCATGCCGGAGTTTCCGTGTCCTGCCATATCGAGGACTATTACGCGGCGCTTCCGGGAGAAATGCTCTATCTGCGCGCGCCAGTATCTGGAATCGCAACTCCATCCGTGAATGAAGATCAGAGTCGGCTCTCCCTCTCCCCAAACCTCGTAAGCGATGGGAGTTCCGTCCTCTGACACTGCGACGCCGGGCCAATCCGCCATCGCGCGCCCCGCCGAGACGACAAGCGCCGCGCACGCAAGCGCCATCATAAACCGAGCAACGTCGCGCCTGCGGAAATTTCCCCGTTCGGTTTCGACGTTCTTTGTGTTTGATTTCATCTTTTATAACCCTCATTTCCGCCGCTCAATAGAGCGCGCTGCATATTCTAAGGAGAGATTCAGGCTTGATGGTAGGCGGTGGCAGTCGCCGTGGCCACAAGAGATCCCGCGTTTCTGGCGCGCACTTCCACTTTCCACACGCTGATTCTTTTCTTGATTTCGATGGGAGACGCTTCGGCCACCAGAACGTCGCCGCCGGGCGCGCCGGAGTGATATCTGGCGTTCACGTCGAGAGTGACGGCGCGGACGCCGCGAGAGTTCGCGGCCACCGCCAGCGACTGGTCGATGACGGCGTACACCGCCGCCCCGTGCGCCCTTCCCACCGCGTTCATGTATTCCGGCTTCGCTTCGAGCGACACTCTGGCGAACCCTTCGGACACTTCCTCGATTACGATGCCCAGATGCCGCGCAAGCGGGTCTCCGCCCACCGTTTCCCTAGCGTATTTAATCGATTCTTCGATATTGCCGTCCATATCGACCGCCTTCCGTGGAAAACCTCCCGGAGCCTGCCGGGAGCGAATTGCTTTTATGAGAAAAGGCCGACCGCGCGCTCGGCGAGCAGCCACACCATAAGCCCTGAGAACGCGATGCCGACAATCGAGCCGGCCACGACATCGGAGAGGAAATGAACGCCGTTGTAAATCCGGGAATAAGCGCCGAGGGCGGCTGCAACCGCGAGCGGAACCGCCATTGACGGAAAGAACACCGCAAGCGAAAGCGCCGCCGCGAAATAGCCCGCCGAATGCCCCGACGGGAACGACGGCCTTTTCATCAGCCTGCGGTGCGGCACTCCGGGAGTTATCTCAGGCATCACCATGAAGGGGCGCTTTCGCTTCCAGAACATCTTGACGGTCATTTCCGCGATTACGCCCGCCGCTCCCGCGCCCGCCAGCATCACCAGCCCCGCCGCTTTGACCCTCGGCTCTCCGAAAACCATCATCGCCACGCTTGCCGCGATATACGCTATCCCCTTGTTCGCCCCGACGGACAACGCGGGCATCAGCGCGTCGAAAACCGGGTTGCGAAACCGCGAGTACAGAAAGAGGGTCGCCCTGCGGTCCAACATCTCCAGCCCGCCCGGCGCCGCCCCCTCTGTTTTCTCTTCTCCCGTCATCTCTCCGACGCTTTCGTTAAAATCAGAAGTTCGCGGTCACCTCTAGGCTGCCCACCGTGCCCGAATAGTCGTTAGCCGCCGCCGCTCCGGCGGAATACTTGTCCTTCTTTAAATTCAAAGTCACCGAGAACGTCCTGTTAATCGTGTAGACCGCTTCGGCGATGTATTCGTCTCTCGTCGTCTCGGTCGTCGCGGACGATCTCTCCGTGCGCGCGAAACCGATTTTGCTGTTCATCCGTTTGGATGTTTTGTGCCTGACTTCAAATCCGAGTATGTCCGTGTCGGAGGGCGTCGGCGATGTCCTTCTTACGTCGTATGACATCGCGCACTCGATCCTTTCAGACGCGACATATCCCAGTTTGAGTATGTACTGGTTCTCTTCGGAATCAGTGGTCGCCGTCTGCGTGCTGTTGGTCTTGTCCGTGGTCTTCCAAGAGAAGCGTCCGTCCCACTTGCTCCTGTTGTCAGGATCGTAAAGGAAGGAAAGCCCGTAGCCGTCCGACTTGTTGCTGGAAGTCTCTCCGACAGCGGCTTTGACCTTGTCGATGGAAGGCTCGACGACCCACATAGGAGCCGCCTTGTATCCGAAGGACGCGTTGGCGGTGTCCGTTCGGGCGCTCCCTGTGAGATTGTTCGGCAGGTCGCGGCGGTAAGCCGAGATGTTCACGAAAGTTATTCTTCCGAACGGCCTTGCCGACGCTCCCAGCATTATCGAGTCCCAGTTCTCGTCGTCATAGTCGGCTCGGCTGTGCGTCTTCTTCTGCAACAGTATCCTGCTGTTGAGAGACCAGATATCGTCCGGCGTCCAGCTCGCGTCGAGGTTCTTGGCGAATGTCTTGGTTCCGAAGCTCGCGTCCGCGCCGAATCCCGCCGGCGCAATCACGTCTGTGTCCGTCAACTCCAGATATCCTCTCACGTTGAGTTTGCCGCTCGGCGTGTATCCGAATCCGACAAGCCTCCTGTCCGTGTCCTTGTCCGTTAGCGCGCCCGTGTTGTCCTCGAACTCGGAGTTCGACAGTTCCGCGTTCACGGTGAAGACGTTCTTTCCTCTCGGATCCCACTTGAAGAAAAGCTCGTCCACCGTTCTGGTGTTGTCCAGTTTGGAAACATTCAGGTTGTCGCTCGCGTCGAATCGGGTTTTCTTGAGGGTTATCTCCTTGATGCGCCCTTTGCGGAAAGTGGCTCCCGCGCCTATGCGGTCATAGTCGTCCTTGTCCGTAGTGTTGAAGTTGTGCATGTTGTCGTACGTCAGATAGTCGCCGAACAGAGTCAGATTGTCCATGAGATTCAGCTTGACGTCTCCGGAGAGTCTTTTCTCCTCGTTGTTGCTGTAGTCGTTCAGGGGAGAGAAAGCCATGTCCTTGCTGATGGTCTCGATGTTGAAAGAAGCCTTCTTGCCGGAGTATCCGATTTTGGTCCTGACCGCCGAGGCGGACTTCGTGGTGTCCGTTCCGAGGTCGGGAGCCACGCTGTAGTTGGCGATGATTGTCGTCCCGGCTGGGATGTCGTATTTGAACACCAGAATCTTGTCGCCGGGGCAGGCATTGCCCGCGTCGGTCTCGATTGTGAAATCGCCCGGATAGCTCTTCCTGCCTCGGGACGTCACGAGGTCGTCGAAGAAAATCTCGACCTCAGCGGCCGTCGCCGGGTCTCGCTGCAGACAGTACTCTCTCTGCGTCGGGACTATCACGGTCGCCACATACTCCTCGAGAACCTTTATCCGCCGGTTCGACATGTCGGCGTCCGTAGTCGAGACTTCCGCCTCAACGCTCAGCTTATCGAACAGCTTGGTCATGAAATACACGTCGACTATCTTTTTATCCGACGCCTTTTCCTCGGCTGCGGTCTTCTGAACGAAGTCGTACTGCGCCCTGATAACGTGGTTGTGGTCGGGGATATAGCTCGGATTTAGGATTATTATCTGGTTTGCCACCTCGTCGATGAAATAGTCCGAGCCTTCTTCGCATGTCGTCTGCGCGGCTCCGTACTTCACGTCCGAGCAGGGGGTCATCATTTCCAAGCAGGTGATGTTCTCGTCGGTGTGCGGGCCTTCTCCGTATGTCTCGCACCACCACACTGTCTCCGTGCCGCTGTACACCGCGCTCTTGGAAAGCGTGAACCGGGACATGGCCGGCTCGGAGAGATAGTCCCTCTGCCGCCCTATGTGCTTGGGGTTGAAGTAGTGATACCTCACCGACACAGTCGAGGACGCCATCGGCGCGATGAAGTCCAGTTCGCCGCTCACGTAGTCGATCAGGTAGTCCGTGTTCCTCGACAGCGGCGTCCCGTTCCTGAGCACAAGCTCGGTGTCCTTCTCGATAAAGGCGTACGGAGATTTCATCGAGCCGGTGAACAACGAGCGCGTCTCGTCGATGTTGAACGGGCCGACCTCGAAATCGACGGAGTTGTATATCAGTACCGACTGCGACACGGCGTTTGCCCCTTCAGACATGAACGAGCCGCCGACGGTGAACTTCTTGTTGAGCGGAGTGAACTCGACTCCGAACGCGTTCATGTTTCCCGTCTTCATGCTCAACAGAAGAGTCGATTCATATGTTATCTCCACCGTCTGCGCGGCGTTGACGACGAATCCGAAGGTTATGTCCCCTCTGAAATAGTCTATGTAATATTGTCCGGCGGAAACCGGCGCGCCGTCTATCTTCACCTGCTCTGTCCCTTCCACTATCTGGAACGCGTTCAATGTGTACGGGCCGCGCTTGTTCTGGCCTTTGAAAGTTATCGTCTCGGTTTTGCTTTTCTCTTTGGACATAATGGCGCTGACGCGCAGAGAGCCGGTGTCGTAAACGTAGTCTACGCCCCGGATGTTCTTATGAAAGGATACGAGAGAGCCGCCGGGAAAACTGGTCGAGAAATCTCCCAGCCGCGCCCGGCCGTTGTTCCCCGTCACGTTCAGCAACAGCGTCCTGTCCTGATACGGCATCTCCGAGAACGTCCCGTCGATCTTGAGATTCCTCGGCAGATCGCCCTTGAGCATGATGAACGATGTCTGCTCGAATCTGGCGTCCCGGTAGCTGAAGCCGTTCGCCGACCTGAACATCTCGAAGTCGCCGGACGAACTGTAGTCGCGCCATTTGACTTTTCTGTAGCCGCTGAGCTTAATGTCTCCAAGCTCGATCAGATCAGGGGCCTCGGTCTGTTCCGAAGCTTCTTCAGCGGCCTGCGTCTCCGCCGCCGTTTCAGCCGCGCCGGCCGTCTCCGTGACGACTGTCTCTTCCTGAGCGGGCGTTTCCGATTGCGCGAAAGCGGCCTGCCGCGGCTGCGCCATGCACATCAACGCCGCCAGCGACGCCGCGACGAGCGTCGTTGTCCTGATTCTCATACTGTTTCTCCAGTTAGAATAGTTAGTAGACATTCCTTTAATGCCGTCTCCGGCTGAATTTCATCGCACAATTTTAGCACAACGCCCGTCCGTCCGCCATATCGGAAAAAATTAGCCTAAACCCTCGCGTGTTGACACGCTCCGAAACGCGCGGCGATAATTGATATGTCGCAGGCTTTCAACCTGAAGCTTGTTTGAGATTCGGTCGGGCGGGGAATGCAAGAGCGAGAAAGAGGGCGCGGGCGGGCGGCTATGAGCGTTTCTATCGTCACTGTAAACTACAATTCCGGGGCGTGCCTTCGCCGCATGGCGGATTCCGCGCTGAATCAAATGGGGCCTTCCGACTCTCTGGTGGTGGTCGACAACGCGTCGCTCGACGACAGCCTTGAACGGCTGGCTCCTCTGGCGGGAAAAGTCGAAGCGATATCCAATATGGACAATCGCGGGTTCGCCCGCGCCGTCAATCAGGGCGCGGCGGCGATGACGTCGGATTTCATTCTCCTGCTGAACCCGGACGCCGTTCTCTCCGCAGGGTCGCTGCGCGCGCTGGAATCGTTCATGGCCGAGCGCCCGGACGCGGGCGTCGCCGGGGGGAAAGTGCTTGAGCCGGACGGCTCCCTGCAACTCGCTTGCAGGCGCGGGTTCCCCTCTCCGTGGGTCGCCTTCTGCCGCCTTTCCGGACTCAGCTTCCTGTTCCCGCACAGCAGACTGCTCGCCGGATACAACATGACTTTTCTAGACGAAAACGAAACATCCGAGGTCGACGCCGTCTCAGGCTCTTTCATGATGATCCGCCGCTCGGCGTTCGACAGTCTGGGCGGTTTCGACGAGGACTATTTTCTGTACGCCGAGGACATCGACTTCTGCTACAGGGCGAAGGCGGCGGGGCTGAAGGTCTTCTACTATCCGGGAGCCGAGGCCACGCACGAGAAAGGGGTTTGCGCGGCGAGCGCCCCCGGATTCGCCAAGCGTACGTTCTATAAAACCATGTGGACTTTCCACAGCAAGCATTATAAACGCAAAACCTTCCCGCCGCTGAACTGGCTGATATGGGCGGCGGCGAACGCTCTGGCTCTCGCCGCTCCGGCTCTGGCGGGCCTCAGCGCGAAAAGCGGAAGGCGGCGCGTGAAGGCGAAACGCATCAAACGCTTGCTAAGAAAGAATTAAATCGCTGATGAGCAATACAAGAAGAATAATGGTTGGGAGCGTTCCGGTGGGCGGCGGAGCTCCTGTCGCCGTTCAGTCAATGACGAAGACTCAGACGGAGAACGTCCGCGCCACCCTCTCTCAGATAAGGCGCATGGCCGAGGCGGGTTGCGAAATCGCGCGCGTCGCCGTTCCCGGCTCCGGGGCGCTCGGCGCGTTCGCCGCGATTAAATCCGCCTCCCCTCTCCCTCTGGTGGCGGATGTCCATTTCAGCGCCGAACTGGCGGTCTCCGCGCTCGAAGCCGGGGCGGACTGCGTGAGAATCAATCCCGGCAACATCGGCGGAAGGGGAGAATTCAAGCGGGTCGCCGCGGCGGCGCGCAACCTCGGCCGCTCCGTTCGCATCGGCGTCAACTCCGGCTCCCTCTACCCTCCGGTAAAAAACAAATCCCGCCTCTCCGCGCCTGAGAAACTCGTTGAATCCGCTCTCATCTTCATGGAATCCGCTGAGAAAGCGAAACTGACGGAATACAAAGTGTCCCTCAAATCCAGCGACCCGCTTGAGACAATCGAGGCGCACAGGCTGATTTCGCGCCGCTCGGACGCCCCTTTGCACATCGGCGTCACGGAGGCCGGAGACAGATTCACGGGAGCCGTCAGGTCCGCCGTCGGCATTGGCGTCCTTCTCTCGGAAGGAATCGGAGACACCGTGCGAGTGTCGCTGTCCGCCCCGCCTGAGATGGAAATACGCGCCGCGTGGGAGATACTCCGCTCTCTCGGCCTGCGCCGCAGGGGCGTCGAGGTGATTTCTTGTCCGGGATGTTCCAGAACTCGCGCGGATGTCGGCAGAATCGCCGCCGAAGTCGCGCGCTCCACATCGCGCGTGACCGCTCCGCTTAAAGCCGCCGTCATGGGTTGCGAAGTGAACGGCCCCGGAGAGAGCGAAGGAGCCGACGCCGCGATTATACTCGGAAGGGGAAAAACCGCCTCCCTTTACGTGTCGGGCAAATTCGCCGCCCGCATCCCCGCCGCCTCCGCCGCCTCCGCTCTCGCCGCCGAAATAATCAGACTTGCTATTAAATAATTTACTCGTTCAGTTGCGCTTCATGCGCGCAGCTATTTACTTAGCGCGCGATATAGTCGCTGTTGAATCGAAGCATGAAAAGATATATCATGATGACAATTGACTTATGCCTTTGTTATTGCCTTAAAGCGATTCTGTGCTCAGGGATCCGAGGAGCGGCCAGATGAATATCGAAAACGCTACATGGAAGGATTTCGTGCTGGAGCTTGTCGTAGACTACTGCACAAAGAGGACAATGAGAACTTTTCACTATAAGGATTTCCTTAAAGACAACCTGACGACGATCGAAGCGTTCAGGCCGGCCAACAGGAACGCGCCCGCGAAGGTGCGGCAACAGTTGCAGTTTCTCAGGAACGAGGGCCGTCTGACGTTTGTCGACAACAGAGGCACATATACGCTCCGAGGACGCGATATTCTCGAAGGCGAACTGCCTAATGAGAACGCGTTGATCGAACACATCAAATCCGCGCCTCCCGACAAGAGAGAATACCTTGTCGAAACTTACGTCAGAGATGTGGGATGGGCCAAGCTTGCCAAAGAAAAATACGGCCACAACTGCATGATGGACGGCTGCGGAAACACTTTCCGAAAGAACGACGGCTCGCGCTACATCGAAGTCCACCACATCGTGCCTCTGCACAAGAACGGCGAGGACGCGATATGGAATCTCTCGGTGTTGTGCGCCCATCATCACAAGATGGCCCATTACGCCGACAACAGGACGCGGTTGCTTATACAGAGCGAACTCCTCAGGATAGCCGAATCGGCCTGCGAGTGACTAATCACAATCGATTGCCTATCTGAAGATTTCGCGCCGAGCGGCGCGCTCTGCTTGACCCGGCGTTTTCAGAGGACTAGAATGGAGTCGCCGCGGCGGAAGCCGCTTCTCGCGCGGTTCCCGGTCGCGGGCCGTCCTCAAGGAGGCCGACGCCATGCTAGACCGGATATTTAAACTCAAACAAAACAACACGAGGGCCGGTGTGGAAATCGTCGCCGGGCTGACGACCTTCTTCACCATGGCGTACATCATCTTCGTGCAGCCCGCTGTGCTCAGCGGAGAATTCCTCGGCCCCGGCAAACCGCCCGGCGTCGAATTCATGGACAAAACCGGGGTGATGCTTGCCACCTGCATCGCTTCCGCGTTCGCCTGCTTCTTCATGGCGTTCGTCGCCAACTACCCGATCGCCCTCGCCCCCGGAATGGGCGAGAACTTCTTCTACGGCCTCATCGTTGCGGGTTTCATTTCAGTGGGGACGGAAGTAAGCTGGCAGGCCGCCCTCGGCGTGATCTTCATTTCAGGCGTCATCTGCACGATCATATCTATGTTGCGTATCCGCGAAGCGGTCGTGAACTCCATCCCGGATTCGCTGAAAAGCGCCATAGCTGTCGGCATAGGCCTGCTCATCGCCACCATCGGACTTTCGGGCGCGGGCTTCATCGTGAAACACCCCTCTCCGGGCGCGCTTGTGAAGATGGGGGACATGACGACGCCCGACGCCGCCATCGCCCTTGTCGGACTGGCGGTCGCGGGGTTGTTCCTCGCTCGTCGCATCAGCGGCGGGCTGATCGCCGGCATTGCGGCGGCGGCGGCCACCGCGCTCCTGCTCGGCAAAACAAGTTTCTCCGGCGCGTTCAGCGTCCCTGACTTCGCCGCGCTCGGAAATGTCGCTTTCAAGCTGGACATACTCGGCGCGCTCAAAGTCGGCCTCGGCTCCATCATCGCCGTTTTCGTGATAATGGACTTCTTTGACTCGGTGGGCACGTTCGTGGGGGTCGCCAGACAGGCCAACCTTATGGACGAAAAAGGCAACATGCCGAGGATAGGCCGCGCGCTCGTCGCGGATTCTGTCGCCACTATCGCGGGCGCTCTCGCCGGAACCTCCACCGTCACCAGCTACGTCGAAAGCGCGGCCGGCATCCAGCACGGCGGCCGCACCGGCCTAACCGCCGCCGTCGTCGGCGTCCTCTTCCTTCTTGCCATGTTCATCGAGCCGCTCATGCGCATGGTCACCGGCTGCTCCGCCATCACCGCGCCCGTCCTAATTCTCGTCGGCGTCATGATGTGCGGCGGCGCTGTCCGCGTCAACTGGGACGACTACCGCGAGTCCATCCCGTCTTTCCTTATCATCGCCGGAATCCCCCTCACCATGAGCATCGCAGACGGCATCGCCTTCGGATTCATCTCTTACGCTTTCCTGATGATCGTCTCAGGCTCTTGGCGCAAGCTTCACTGGATAGCTTACGCCCTCGCCGCTCTTTTTATTTTCCACATCGTCGCTCTTTCGGGGCTTGGCGCGTAAAATAAGCGCAACGGCGCGCCTGCGCTATCTGCGCGCCAGAGACAAGAAAGAGGTTGCCTGACAATGGCGGCGAAAAAGAAGAAAAGCAAAAAGAACAACTCCGGCGGATTCGTTTCGAAAGCGAAAAGGGCGGCAAAGATATGCGCCGCCGCCGCGCTCGCTCTCCTGCTGTTCGCCCTCATTTTCCCGCTGGTTCATAAAACGGAAACGCTCCAGCCGCGCGACGCCGCGCCGTTCGGCGATTTCGTCGCCCTCGACAACGGCCTGACCCTGCGCGTTCAAGAAACGGGCAAAGGGGAACCCACCCTGCTTCTGATACACGGTTTCGCCGCTTGGGGCTACACGTGGAACGGCAACGTCCCCGAACTTTCAAAGAGCCGGCGCGTAATCGTTCCCGACCTCCCCGGCTTCGGCTTCAGTGACAAACCCGCCGACGCCGACTACGGTTATCCCTTGTTCGCTTCCTCCATGCTTCAGTTGCTGGACAAAAAAGGCGTCCGGCGCGCGACGCTGATCGGCAACTCTATGGGCGGCGGCGTGGCCATCCGGTTCGCCGCGGACTACCCCGACCGCGTCGATAAAATCGTCCTCGTTGACAGCGCGGGCGTGAAAAGCGACCACTTCTGGGGCTTCAAGCTGATATCCACCCCCGGCGTGAACAGCCTTATGTCCAGCCTTAACAACCCGGCCACGGTGAAATTTATCCTGAAACGCATGATATTCTTCGACAAATCCGTAGCCTCCTCCGAAAAAGCGGAAATGTACATGTTGCCCTTCCGCACAGTCGGCCAAACGCGCGCCGCGGCAACGGCGATAAACAACATCTCGCCTTTCACGGACGACGACTTCTCCCGCGTGAAAGCCCCCGTCCTGATCGTCTGGGGCGAGAAAGACCGCCTCATAAGCTCCGCCATCTCCTCCGTCTTCGCCCGCAAACTCCCCGGCTCGAAACTCGTCATCATCCCCAAATGCGGACACTGCCCTCAGGAGGAACAACCGGAGACTTTCAACAAAATAGTCAAAGAGTTCCTCGATTTGAAATAACGACCTCGAAAGCATCATCAAACATAGCCGTTTCAGCAGCGCCTCCGGCGGCCAAAGAGAANNAGAAACTTTTGAAAAAGTTTCTCTTTGGATTCTCTTCAAAACGTTTCACTGGCCGTCGGGATAGAATCGCCAACGCGCTTCCATCCCGACGTCCGATATAAAATCATTTATGAACAAGCTTCCTTTGATAATCCTTTCCCAATATCTTTTCACATGAGCGCGGCGAAGCGCAGGCGCAAACGCGCCTGCTTCGCCGCGCGCATTGAAACGTTTTGAAAGGGATTTTAAGGGAAAACTTTTTCAAAAGTTTTCCCTTAACTCCCCTCCCCCTTCCCTCTTCTTCCTTCTTCTTCCCTTTCCCCCGCCTCTAAAACGCCTTAAACATCGCCTTTCTTCTTGCGGCCTTTGAAGAAAAACTTGCCGCCCTTTTCGCTGTCGGCGGACTCGATGGCGGGCGGAGCGGGCGCGGCGGACTTCTTAGGCTCAGCCTTGCCGTAAATGTCCCCCACGGTCTTCTTGCGGATATCGTCTTTCAGCTTTTCGGCCTCGCGTTTCGCGCGCACGTACAACTCCCTGAACCTCGCCAGCTCCTCGTCCCTTTTCCGCAACTCCTCTTTAAACCCGCTTATCGCGGCGGCGGGTTCCAGATTCGGAGCCGCGTGTGGCGCGGTCGGCGCAGCGCGGCGCGCTTCCGTTTCAGGCTCGACGGCCGGCGCGGGATTTATCTCTATGTCTGGACGCCTCGGTTCCGGCGCCCGCAGCGACGGCTTCGCCGCCCCGCCGCCCTGCCCAGACATCTTCTCCAGCCGGGACGCGACCTCTCCCGGTATGTAATATATCGCCCCCTGCGTTCTCTCCAGCATATCCAGCGCCTTCGCCATCCCGTCCTGTCCCTCTTTCAGCATCCTCAGCGCCGACTCGTTGAAGCTGTACGTCATCTTTCGCGTCTGTTTGATGTCGTCGGCGGCAGGCGCCAGCTTCTCCACTATTTCCCTTATCCTTATCAACTCGTTCGCCAGCGTCGTCACGATGAACTCCTGACGCTGCGCCTGCTCGGTCAGCTTCGCCACCGCCCTATCCATCTTCTCGATGAAGATGTTCGCCTCCTCCTCGCTGACCGCCGCCCTCTTCACAAGCTCATCCGGATTCATCGGAAAAATGTCCGCCAGCTCGCTCTCGGTGTCCTCCCAAGAAAGATGCCCGTCCACCCTCCGCTCCCGGATAGCCTTGAACACCTCTTCGGCCTCCGCCCGGTACCTCTTCTCGCGCCCCGAACCGACATACGGTATGAACTGCGGGTACGCGTCCCTGTACTTCCTGAGCGTGCTCTCCGGAAGATTCAACCTCTGTGCTATGTCTTTAAGTGTGAATAAATCCTGTCCGCCGGACATACCGATTACACTCCGTTCGCGCGCCCCGGCCCGCCCCCGCCGCGTTCCGCTTGTCAGGCCTCCGCGCGCCTCTCTTGAGATGTCATGTATTATAACCGAACAAGCCCCCGCGTTTCATCCCCGCCTCATAATTCCCGCACTGTCTTCGTGTCTTTGTGTCTTTGTGTCTTTGTGTCTTTGTGTCTTTGTGTCTTTGTGTCTTTGTGTCTTTGTGTCTTTGTGTCTTTGTGCCTTTGTGTTTTTGTGCCT
>DIWT01000037.1 GCA_002435745.1 bacterium UBP15_UBA6099 | reverse complement strand
AAAACTTTTTCAAAAGTTTTCCCTTAAGCGTCGTATCTCGTATCTCGCGGCGTGGGGTATCTCGCGGGCGGTTGAAAACGGGGTGGGGATGGTTGATAATGTTCGGCTATGGAGTTTAAGAGGATAGACATAGGCGGGGGAGTGTGCGCGGAGTATGCGGATGCGGGTGGCGCGGGGCGGACGTTGCATCTGTTGCACGCGAACGGGTTTAACGCGGGTGTGTACGGGCCGGTGTTTGAGGGGTTGACGGGGGATTTCCGGGCGCTGGGGATGAATATCTGCCGGGAAGAGGTGTGCGCGGGGCCGGGGGGAGCGGGGTCGGCGATAAAGAGTTGGCAGGAGGTCGGGGATGAGTTGGGGAGGTTTATCGACGCGGCGGCGGGGGGCGGGCCGGTTGTGGGGGTGGGGCATTCGATAGGGGCGGTGGCGACGGCGTTGTGCGCGGCGAGGCGGCCTGAGTTGTTCAGCCGGATTATCTTGCTGGAGCCGGTGTTGCTGGAGCCGAAGGTGACGTCGCTGATAAGGCTGATGAGGGCGCTGGGGCAGACGCATAAGGCTCCGCTGGCGGTGAGGGCGCGTCGCAGGCGCAACGGGTGGGCGGACCGGGCGGAGGCTCTGGAGTATTTCCGGTCGCGTCCGCTGTTTGAGGGCTGGGACGAGGGGTGTCTGCGGGCGTATGCGGAGCGCGGGCTGAAGGTGTCGCCGGGGGGCGGGGTGGAGCTTGTGTGTTCGCCGGAGGTTGAGGCGCAGGGGTTCCAGACGTATCCGCCTGATATCTGGCGCCGTATGCGGGGTCTGAGGGTTCCCACGTTGTTCGTGCGGGGGGAACGCTCGGATACGATCACGCCACGGGCGCGGGACTTGTTTCTAAAGGCGGTTCCTCATGCGGATTTTATGGAGTTGCCGGGCGCTGGGCATCTGTTCCCTATGCAGCGTCCCGCGGAAACTGCGCGCATTATTAAGGATTACGCTGTATAAGGGGAAAGCGGGAGGAATGGAAGGAAGGGGCGGAGAGAAGAGAAGAGGAAGGGAGAGAGGAGAGGAGAGGAGGGGAGTTAAGGGAAAACTTTTGAAAAAGTTTTCCCTTAAAATCCCTTTCAAAACGTTTCAAAGCGCGCGGCGAAGCGGGCGCGTTCGCGCCTGCGCTCCGCCGCGCTCATGGGAAAAGATATTGAGAAAGGGTTTTTATGAGGAATCTTGTTCATAAATAATTTCACATGGGGCGTCGTGAGGGAAGCGCGAAAGCGATTCTCTCCCGACGACCATTGAAACGTTTTGAAGAGATTCAAAGAGAAACTTTTTCAAAAGTTTCTCTTTGGTTTTTCTTTTGTGTTTTTCTTTTTTTGCGCCGGAGACGCTCAGAGGGCGCAGGGGACGTCGATGAAGCGGACATCGAGGGCGGGATATTGTTTTTTTATCAGGTCGCCGAGGGCGGAGACGCCGAATTTCTCGGTGTTGTAGTGGCCGAAGGCGGCGTAGTTGATTTTGATTTCCTTAGAGATGGCTGGGATTTCCTCTTTGGCCTCGCCGGTGACATAGAGGTCGACGCCGGAGTCGATAATTTCGGCAATGTTGGACATTCTGGGGGCGCCGCCGCCGCTGACGGTTCCGATTCTTCTGACGCGTTTGGGGCCGTTGCGGAAGAGGACTGGTTTTGAGCCGAAGACGCCGGAGAGTCTGCTGATGACGGAATCGAGGGGCAGGGGGGCTGGGAACTCGCCGACGAAGCCCCATTCGTCGTGGAAGGGGGCGACGATGCGGGCGCCGGCTTTTTCTATGATTTGGGCGTTGTTGCCGAAAACAGGGTGGGCGTCGAGCATATAGTGGAACGCGAGGAGTGTCATATCGCCGTCGATAAGCTCGCGAAGCCTGTTTTTGAGAAGAGGGGATATGTGGTGGTCCAGCCCGTCTAGGCCGATGCCGTGATGGATGATGACGAGGCCCGCGCCTGATTTGCGGCATAGTTTGAGGAAGTCTAGGCTTGCGCTGACGCCGAGGGCGACTTTTTTCACGTCGGCGCGCCCTCTTATCTGAACGCCGTTGACGTAGTTGTCTTTGCGTTTAGCTTTGGCGCGGAAGTCCCGCCCGAAGCAGTCGTCGATGAAGGTTATCAGTTCGTCTCTGTTTACCATGTGGCGTCGTCCTCCCGGCGCAAGCGGCTGTCGCGCGGTTGCGCCGCCGGAATTATAGCACAAGAGGGGGAGCGAGAGGGTTTTATCGCGGGGCGTGTAAGGGTTGGGCGAGAAGAGGGCATTAAATGATGGAAGAATGGAGGGGCTTTTCGGGGAACAGAAGGCGCGGGCGCGGCTATTTTGAAAAAAATCTTTAAAAAGGAACCGTATTGCGGGTAGAATTCAAAATCGCGCGGCATGGCGGCGGAGCCGACGGCGGCGCGGATGAAAAAAGGCCGGAAAATACAATCTAGGACGGAGGCATCATGAGAAAGAGAAGCTGGATTTCGAGTATGTTGGTCTGCGCGATCTTCGCGCTGGCGGCGTTCGCGGCGCGCCCTGTCGAGGCGGCGGAGCCGACTGCGGCTCAGTTGTGGAAGGGCGTGGTGGAGAAGTGGGACAATGATGTCAACTCGTACTCGTGCGACCTGTTCTCTTACGCGCAGAGGACGAAGACGTTCATCAAGAATTTTCCAGAGTATGCCAAAGAGGACGACAAGCCGGACTGGGACTACAACGTGTTTCAGATACGTTTCAGGAAGCCGGGCAAGACGCTGTTGAAATACCGCGTTTCGCTGAACGAGGACTTCGAGAGCGGCTCGATTATCGACAAGGGCGTGTCGTACATGCTGGCGTACACGGACGGCACGACGTTCAACTTCGGCCACAAGGACTCTCAGAACGTATACATAGTGTTTCCATACCTGAGCAATTCCGAGTTTGCGAAGATGCCGATAGCGATACAGTGGAAAGCGACTCTCAAGCTTCTCATGATCGCGTCGCGCAAAGAAGTTTATCACAAGAAGCCGGACGAGATCCGCGACCTGCGCGGGTTCGAGATTCCGGACATTGCGATCGGCAAGACCATAGCGCGCTACCAGACGTTCTTCGACAACAGCAACATCTCGGTGTCGAAGGCTCCGCTGTATGTAAAAGAGGACTTTGAGATGAACACGGAAACCGGCGTGTTGACGATGAAGAAGAACATAAACCGCCCCGCGGAGATTTACAAGCTGACGATGACGCCGAAGACCGCCGCCGCCGGCAGAGGCGTCTCCAAACTGGATATATTCATAGATCCGAAGACGAGCATGTTTGCCGGCCTGATGGAGTACGAGGGAAACAATCTGGTTCACGTGAAGCTGTTTTCCAACCTCAAGCTGAACCCGGATCTGCCGGACAAACTGTGGGAGGATTTCTTCAAGGGCAGGAATCTTTCGGATAAGCGCTGAACAGCCCGAAGGGGCGATAACGTTTGACGGATTACGGCGCCGGAGTGGAACGAATTTCCGCTCCGGCGCTTTTTATTTTGAGAAAAGATAAAAGAAAGTAGAGGATTTCGCCTTCGGCGATTGGGGAAAACCCCTTTGAAAAAAGTTATTTCCTCAAGCCCCTTTTCCGAAACTTTTCACGTCATTTTGTTTGGTAAACATTGAAAACATTGCGAAGTTATCGTCGAAATTTAACAGACAATATTTCATGTTGATGAATCCGGGGTGAACGAGAAGGCGGCGAGAGGGGGCCGGGTCAGACTTTTATGCCGAAGTTGTTTTCCGCCGCAGTGACGCACAGATAGTTAGGAAGGATGTCGGAGAATCGGGAAGGCGTAGGGCCGGAGGCGGCGATTTCACAGACAGCGACAGCGGTCGGGCGGGAGTCGGCAGGGTCGCGGAAGAGAGCGCGGGAGCCGATTAGCGAGGAGAGGGCGGCGCGGAGGGCGTCCGGGGCGGCTCCGACGATGTGGAGGGGCTGGTCGCCGGGCGCGGCGGAGAGTAGCGATGGGAGTAAGTCGGGGTCGAGCAGGGCGTCCGGCGAGAGGCGTTCGGGCGGGGAGCCGGGAGCGCGGCGGAACAGGGCGGCGTAGAAGGTGGACTTCGTACAGGGCAGGGCCGGCATCACTAGAGCGGCGTCTTCGGGGGCGGAGCGCGCGAGCGCTTCGAGCGACGATACCGGAGAGATGGGGATGGAAAGGACTTGAGAGAGGGTCCTGATTGTGACGATGCCGATTTTCAGCCCGGTCATGCCGCCGGGGCCGATGTCTACCGCGAACATATCCGGCGAGCGCAAATCGAGGCCGTTGGAGGAAAGAAGGCGCTCCATCCGGGGAATCAGCTCCTCGGAACATTTGCGCGCGCCCGGAAAAGAGTCGCAGCCGAGTATGACGCCGTCGCTCATCAGTGCGACGCCGCAGACCGAGCCGGAGGTGCTTATGCCGAGGATTTTCATTTTTCGACTCCGTGCGGCGCGGACAGCCTGAGCCTGAGGGAGTCCGATTTTCCGAGGGCGGCGGCAGCGCGGGGGCATGCTTCGACGCGGATGCGCCGTCGGCTCTCGCCCGCCCAGTCGAACCTGAGCCTCAAAAGCGAGTCCGATTCGGGAGGCGGAAACCTGTCCGCCCACTCCGCCACGACTACGCCCGCGCCGAGGCAGTAGCCGATGTCCAAATCCACAAGCTCAGAGGCGGTTTCGAGACGATAGAAATCGAAGTGGAAAAGGGCGAGGCGGCCTTCGTATTCGCGGACTAGCTGGAATGTGGGGCTGGTGACGTTGGAGGCGATGCCGAGGCCGCGCGCGAGGCCGCGCGTAAAAGTGGTTTTGCCGCCGCCGAGGTCGCCTTCGAGGGCAATAAATGCGCCGCGCTCGAGCGCCTCTCCTATGAGCCGCCCAAGCTCCTCGGTGTCCGCCGCCGAGACCGTCTCTATGTCGGCGATAGTCCGCACTTCCACCGCGCCCTCCGAACCGCGCGGCGACGAACGCCGCGCGCGGCAATAATATAGCAACAAAACGGTTCCTTTTAAACAGGCGCGAGAAGCGCTCCGCGGCGGGTGTGTTCAGCGGCGAGGTTTTGATGTAGAATACACGGACGCGCCGCAGGACGTTGCAGGCGCAGAAAAGGGCTGACGGCGGCACGCGGACTGGAAGCCCGGAACAGAGAGCGCGCGCGCAGATGGCCGGAAAACGCGGCAAAGAACAACTCGGCGAGGATGCGCTGATAGAGCGCATCAAAACCATCCTCGGCCCGCCGGGGCCGCCGGTGCGCGTCGGGATAGGAGACGACGCGGCGGCGCTCTGCGAGAGCGCGGACGACTCCGAGACCCTCGTGACAACCGACCTGTTGGTCGAGGGCGTTCACTTCAACCTTGAATGGGCATCTCCCTATCAAGTGGGCTGGAAAGCGATTGCGGCAAGCGTCAGCGACATCGCGGCGATGGGCGGCAAGCCTACTGCGGCTGTTGTCTCCGTCGGCGCAAGGCCTCGCGCGAGGGAATACTTTAT
Source organism: bacterium UBP15_UBA6099 (assembly GCA_002435745.1). Lineage (GTDB taxonomy): Bacteria > UBP15 > UBA6099 > UBA6099 > UBA6099 > UBA6099. Next base: position 58,595 of record DIWT01000037.1, on the reverse strand, counting down.
GAAATCCCTTTATGAAGGCATCGCCGCCGCTTGTGAAAGATACGGCGTCGTCATTGCGGGAGGCGACACCGTGCGCTCGGACAGGGCTATTGTCAATATCGCCATGCTGGGCCGCGCGCGCAAAAATCGCGCGATCCTTCGCAAAGGCGCGGCTCCCGGCGATATAATTCTTGTCACAGACACGTGCGGAGACAGCGCGGCGGGACTGCAGATACTCAGCTTGTTTCCGAAATCCGAAATCACTATTCCTTTTATGAAGCGCCTTATCAACCGTCATCTGGCTCCGGAACCTTCACTTGCGGCTGGGCTGGCCGCTTCTGCGTCTCTTGCTCCGACGGCAATGATGGATCTCAGCGACGGCCTTGCGGTGGATTTGCCTCGTCTCGCAGCCAGATCCGGCGTAGGCGCGGTAATTCACGAGGAAAAAATACCCACGTCGCCCGATCTCCGCGCGTGGGCCAGACGCTCAGATGTCCCTTTCGCCTCTTTCGCCGTTCGCGGCGGAGAGGATTTCAATCTGCTGATAACCGCATCCGCCTCAAAAGTTGACGATTTAGAACGAAATATCGAGTCTGCCGGAACACGCGCTACGAGGATAGGCGAAATTATTCCGCGCGAACGCGGCATCACGCTTGTTTCTTCCTCCGGCGAAATACTTCCATGGCCGGAAGCCTCATTTCTTCATTTTTAACAACCAAGCTATACAGCGGCATTTTCCGTGGCGAGTGATGGATGTTTTTTCTTCTTGTTTTCTCGCGCCGTGATGATTGTCCAATCAGAATTAGACGGCTGAACCTGTCTCAAAACTGAAACGAAAGGGAAGTGTCCAATGCTGTTTTTGAGCGCGTTGACGGACTTCATGACAGTGTGTCCTAAATCGACTTGTCTGCGATTAGATTTTACTAAAACAAAAGACTTGTAGAAACAATGAGAAATTTATGATATATGCTCTGGACAAATTAAACTACGATTGAACATAACTGTCCATGTGCTGCTCAACAATGTAATTATCGTTACAAAAAAGAATAAAAAACATGTTTTGGGGCGACATAAATTTCATTATAATTGCATTATTATATCGTATTTTATTGATATTTTTTCAATTATAACCGATAAAGCAAAAGAGCATGAAGCCCGCCGTCAGGGGCATCGTCAAATACGCGGTCTTGTTTGAATCCGGCCTTTTCGAACATTTTAATGGACGCTAAGTTGTCTATCGCCGCACAAGCCATAAAGGTGAAAGACGCGCCGAATTGATGAATAAACCTATCTATAAGACATCGGACAGCGCAATGCCCGATTCCGCGCCGAAGCATAGATAATTCACCGACGAAGATATCAATGTCGACAATGTCGGTCGGGATATCACACAGTCCGGCGGTGTCCAGTTCGCTTCTACTAGGATGTTGCCACTGGATATAGCCGACGGGCAGGCCGTCGCAAACAATGACCGAATTGCCGAGACCTTGCGCATGCAGGTCTTCAAACGTAACATTGCCCCAGCGTCGCATTACATGCTCAAGAGTCAGCCATCTGTTGATCATGGGGATATCTGAATAAGCTATATCTTTAAGCTCAATATCCATGGAGTTAGTCCTAGCGTGCAATTGATATGGTTTTTTCAATCAAGGGAGACCAGCTATTTGTAACGCCGCCGACCCTAATATCAAAAGAATCATAGCCTGATGATGGGATTTCGAAAGAGCCGGTAAATATATTGTCGCCTGCCGCATTATCGCCATTTTGTCCATTATCATAAAGCTGGATATAAGAAACATGTTTGTTCATGCCGGACATGGCAGCGATCACGGTTTCAGGCGAATCGGTCGCGCAATCGATTCTCGCGTTGATGATGATTGGGGATGAGACGATGGAAATAGGCAGATTGGCATTAATATTTGAAACAGAGCAGGTATGGGGGATGGGGTCGTGTACGGATGATATATCAGGCTCGCTAGCTGCATTAATGGGCACAAACGAAATATTATGCAAATAAGAAACAAGATCAGTTGACTTATGGTTGTGGGTGTCTGCAATAAACGAAGCGATTGTGGCAAGCGCGATTCCGATGTCAGATTCTTTTGAAACGGCATCGGACAACGTGTTCGGAACATAAAAAGCGCCGGGGACGTTTTTATATATGGACAGGGTGTTTAGAAATTCGTTTTCGTTCGATTTACCCTTTCTGATAAACAGAATAGTAGCGCTTGAGGCATTATTAATGAGGTTTAACGGATCAACAGGCGCAAAAGCATTGCGGGAATAGCTTTCGTTCGACCAAGACAGAGGAACAGAGGCTACATCGTACAACTTCGAAAGCTGATACTTTAACAGATCAGCGGGTGAATCTATCGAGACCACCTTTTGTATTCTAGAGTCTAAAAATGAAGCAGAGAGAGCGATGGAGGCTCCGGAACCCTCTCCGATAAAGGTCAAGCCGCTTGTGGTGACGGTGTTCAACTTTTCAAGAAAATCTATAAGCCTTATATTGTCCTGAATTGTTTGTACATAAAGGTTTCTAGCATTGAAAGGGCCGTTTGACACGGCAACAAGAGGGTCAGACGCCTTATCCGTGAATTGGTAAGAGTCTATGGATACGGAAGCGTAGCCGATGCGGGCAAGTGTGTCCACGAGCATAGCAAGGTTTGAGGGACTGTCGCTGATGTCATGTATGTAGACAGCAACGGGATAAGGCGCGGAACCTTGCGAGGGGATGTTAAGGACGCCGGAAACAACGCGATCCCGAACCCCTTGAAACGATATTGCGTATTTGGACACGGCTGGGTCAGACGAGGGTATCGGGTCTCTTAGACTGATAAGCGGGAGGTCGCGGTCGTATGCAAGATACTCGGAAAGAGGTATGGAATCAGACACGGGGGGCAGTTGTGCGGACATGTCTATATTAACTGCTTCGGTTTTCCATCCTTCATTGATCGAATCGAAATTTGGCACATGGTCATTGCGTAGATACTTATCGTACCAATCAATGACGATTTCCATAGTTTCATCTTCGGGCACGCCGTGACCGGATGCAAACCAGACGATTTTGCGGGGCGATTTAGCGCGGAGGAACATTTTTTTATTGGAGGCAGGGTTAACAAGTATATCATGTTTGGCGTTAATCATGAGGAGGGGGCGGGGAGATATGAGTTGGACAGTATTGATTGGATCGACAGGAGCGAGGATGCGTCTGGCCGAATCGGCGAGACTTCTGGACATGCCGTCATTAGAGAGGTCGACCTGAACGACGATGCTGTTTTTAACCAGATATGACCAATCTGCCCCACCAACGACAAGAACAGGGCATTTGATGCGGGATTCCACCCCGGCCAAGAGAGCGCCCAGTATGCCGCCCATGCTGCCGCCGAGATAGGAAATACGTGATTGGTCAACCTCGTCGCTCCTTGTCTCAAGGAAGTCTACGGCGCGACGAAGATCGACAACCGAACCGGCGAGGCCTTCTCGCATCTGGTAGAGATGTTTGCTGTATATTTTCTTGTTTGCGATATTGCGTTCTCCATGATACCACATATCAATCGAGATAGCGCAGTAGCATTTTTCGGAAAGCAGGGATAAATATTTGCGCATGTCCTCTTTCTTTCCTGTAAAGCCGTGTCCGAATACTATTGACGGATTAAGATGGCCACATTTCTTCGGAACCATATACAGAGCCGGAACGCGGCGACCCCATACACTGTCGAAATCGACACGGTAGAGGGAATAGTCGAGAGATTCTTCAAGAATGGACAATTTCGGATTTAAAGGAGCAGATGAATCATAGCCGTAGAAATCTTGAATAGAAATATTGCAAAGCGCGCAACTGGAGGAAATCGAGAAAAAAGCTAATAAAAACAAGAAGAAAAGAAGCCGTAACGAATAGTATTTCATATTGCGCCTGCTTTCAGACGAAAGATTAGAGAGAGATGTAATTCATAAGACCATCTAAACCTTCCAGCGGGATATTTCTGAACGGTTCTGCGATGCGGCCTGTCTCAGGATGACGCTTGGAGAGTTGTTTGAGAAGAGAAAGGCCGACGGTGTCGTCGGAAGCGAGTTCTTTGAATTGGGAGGCATGGCATTTGAGAGTGTTGAATTTGGTTTCAATGAAGTCCTCGGTGTCGATCCAAGTGTTAGGATTATCTGTTTTAAAAAGGAATAGACGGTCGACGGGCCATGAGAGGAGGCCTTCGTCGTTGAGGTCGGGGTAGCGGAGAGGGAGTCTGGCGGCGAGGCGGGCGTAGATGGTTTCGCGTCCGGCGACAGTGTGGTCGGGGTGGAGCTCGTAGCGGAGCCACGGGTCAAAGGTGGCGAGGATGTGGGGTTTGAAGCGACGGATTTGACGCGCGATGTCTTTGCGGAGTTGTTCGCCGGCGGCGAGGGAGAAGTCCGGGTAGTCGAGCCAGACGGTTTGACGGACGCCGAGGGCGGCGTTGGCGTCGGACTGTTCCTTTTTTCTGAGGGCGGCAAGCTCGGCGGGGACGATGTCTGCGGAGTCGGCGCCGATGGCGCCGTCCGTGCAAATTACATAGTCGACCGCGGCTCCCTTGGAAATCCAGTAGGCGACAGCGCCGCCGCAGTAGAAATCGGCGTCGTCGGGATGGGCCGCGACGACGAGAACTCGTTGGTCTTTCATAAGAAGGCAACCTCGCATAAATAGAAGTGGGAGCGGAGCGCGAGGCATCCGCGACAATAAGGATATATAAGAAGGGGGGGCGGAGTCAAACGCGTGGCGGGCGCGAGAGGCCGGGGCCGAATGCGAACGCGCAACGGCCGGAGGAAATAATGGAGCAAGAGAGCAAATATTTTGGAGACGGTGTTAAGTCGAACGGCTTTTATGTCGATTAAAGATGACAGAGAAGGAAAAAGGCAGAAAGCGTGTTCGCGGGAATCGCGCAGCGGCGCGGAACGCGGGCATGGTCGGGCAATAAGCGTTTCTGATCGCGGGCATGCGCGGCGGTTGGGCGTTGCGCGAGCCTGAGAGGGATCGTTGTTGCGCGCGGCGGAAAATGCGCAATTGCCCGGACTGACGATCCTCCGGCAAGGATGCCGGAGCGACAGAATCAGGAGGAAATGAGATGCGTGTAAACACGAACATCAGCTCTATGATAGGCAACAATCAACTGAGGGCGACAGGTCTCAAGTTGAACGGAGGGGCCGAAAAGCTGTCTTCCGGGCTGCAGGTGAACCGGGGGGCGGACGATCCGAGCGGACTTGCGATATTGACATCTATGAAAGCGCGGACGGGAGGGCTGACGACAGCCAACGAGAACGCGCAGGACTGCATCAGCTTCCTGCAGTTGAGAGACTCGGCGATGGCCGAGATAAACGACTGCATCAACAGGATACGCGAACTGGCGGTGCGAGCGGCGAACGAGGCTACGCTCACGGCGGACGACAGGCAGAAGCTGCAGGCCGAAGCCGGCACGCTGGTAAATCAGATAAACCAAATCAACGCGACGGTAAAATTTAATGGAGTGAGAGTATTCGGGCCGAGTTTCAGCGAGGTTCCGGGCGGATTCGGCGCTCTCGTGCATCCCGGACAAACGTACATATCCGTCGATCTGGCGTCGATGGCTGTCGCCGGGGTGGTGGAGATATTTGGAGCGTGGTATGACGGGGCGGCGGCGTTTCCGGACTTTAACCTGCTTTCCCCCGACGGGACGGAGGCGTTTGGATACTTGTACGCTACGTATGGGGCGCCCGGAGTAAGCGATTTTCTTGGCGGCGGCGGAACCGTTTCGGCGCCTGTGATAACAAGCGCGACGTCCGTGAACTATTCAGGCTGGGCGGGATATGCAGGCTCAGGAGGATGGGACGAAGAGAGTTTCACTATTACCGACCCGGCTCCGGGGCAGTGGACGATCATCATAGACAACGAGCAGCCCATACCGAAAAAATACGGGCTTTTCTTCAACGAGCCTGCGGTCGACCCGGAAGAAAAGGACAGAGGGCAGATAGGGGCGGACAACGACGAGAACACGCAGGTGGTGAGACTGGGGATGTTCGAGGTGTCCTCATTTGCGCTCGGCGTGTCGGCCTCGTTCACTTCGACAGCGCTTGCGCAGGCCTCGATCAATTCTCTGGACAACGCTCTGGACAGTCTTAATAACAGGCGCGCCGACACGGGAACGATGATTAACCGCATCCAGCATATTATCAACGACAACATGGCCGAGGTGATAAACGTCGAGGCCAGCAGGTCTAGGATAGAAGACACGGATATGGCAAGAGAAATTGTGGACTACACGAAGAGCCAGTTATTAAGCCAGACAGGAATAGACGCGACAAAGATAGCGAACATGAGCGGCAAGTCGGCTCTGGACTTGGTGGGAATGACGCTGCAAAGCGTGGGAAGCAAAGTCGGTTGACGGCTGGAGCAGGGCGCGACTTAGCACGGATTTTTCACGAGAAAAATCCGAGAAATCGAATAAAGGGCGATCTACGTCGTTGAATCATCGACTCGAACTGCCGTCACATACGAAACAGTATGCTCCCTAGTTCTCGCTCGATTCGCCTCGTATCTCATCCCTTTCTTCGATTTCAACCCGCATTGGTGAAAAATGCGGGTTAGGGTTTTCTCCCGAATGACGGCGACAGGATTATGACAACACAAGCCCGGTTCTCCGGTTGAGCGGCGTTTAAGGATTTGACATTTAATAAAATTATTCATCAGAAGCAATTCAATATGTTATAATTTAATAGTCGGAAAAGAGGCGCTGTATCGGCGCGGGACAAACCCGGGACAGTCGGCGGGTTTGCGTATGGGCGCTTTATGAGGAAGCCGAAGACAGCCCGGTCAGGCGCAAAGGGGAGAACCGAGCGGGATTAACCCGAATTTTTCACGAGAAAAATCCGGGAAATCGAACAAAGGACGATTTACACCGTTGAATCATCGACTCGAACTTGGTCGCATACGAAATAGCATGCTCCCTCGTTCTCGCTCGATTCGTTTCGTATCTCACGCCTTTCTTCGATTTCAACCCGCATTGGTGAAAAATGCGGGTTAAGCCGCCGGCGAACTCGCCGCGCGCGAAAGGAAAAAGGACTTGATTTTCCGCAACCTAAAAACAGCAAGGCGTTTCCGAGCTGCGGCCATAAGCGCGGTCGCGGTTATTCTGGCCGCAGTCGTTCCGGCGCTCGCCGAAGTGACAGAAGTGGGACCGGCCGGCTCTTTGACGGGGACGGTCAACGACGGGGCGATGTATGACGACGGCGGAGTGGGACAGGCTTTCTTGACGCTCCCGGCAAGCAGCAGGCTTGTGCGAATGGAGTTCGACCCGCCCTCAGTCGATTACATCGACACCGGCTCCGGCTCGTATCCATGGGAAGTGGCGGTGTATAACGACCCGGTTTCCCCCAAGGCGTTCATTACGGGGCTGAACGATCTGAAACTATATATCTACGACATAAACACGGGGCTGATGGAAGCTCCGATATCGATGGGCGGGTCTCCGAGGGGAATAGCGGTGAACACGGCGGCCAAGAGGGTGTACGTGGCGCGGCCCGGCTCTTCTCTGGTGACGGTGATGAACGCGGACACCTACGCAACCGTCGCGACGCTGATGGGAAACGAGTTGACCTCGCCGCGGGGGGTGGCCGTAAACGAGACTACCGGCAAGATATATGTGTCCGACAACATCCGGGGCGAAGTTTACATATACAATGGAACGACGAACAACTTCATAGTGCGGATTCAGGTTTTTTCGTCGCCGGACAAGATAGTGGTGAACGAAGAGGACAACCTGATTTACGTGATGCATCCTGCGGGCGTGGTGACGGTGATTGACGGAGACCTGAACGAGGCGATTCAGGTAGTCAGCCCATCGGGAGTGTCGAACATCAACGATATAGCGTATCACCCGTTGACGAAGAACCTGTACATGGTGTCTACGACGCAGAGAACGCTTTACGCGGTAAACCCCCAGTTCGAGGAGATAAGCGGAACGCCGCTGGTGTTTCTGGCGCAGGGGCCGAAGGGGCTTGTGTCGATCGTGCCGGGACCGGCGGACGAAGGCCCGTATTTATTGCAGTACAACGACGACAATTCGCTGACGTTCATAGCGGATGCTGACACATACCCGCCGTTGTTCGGGGGGGTGACGGCCGCGACGGACGCGGAGAATGCGCCGGATCCCGGGGTGATTCTCGAATGGGATGCGGCGACAGACGCGAACCCGCCGATAACATATAACATCTATGCCGCGCTGGATCCGGAAGAGTTCGATTTAGGAACGCCTTTCGCAACCACAACGGACTCCGGATCGGTGGAGATAACGGACCCCGCGCTACTATACGGGGAGATGATATACTTCATAGTGCGAGCTGCTGACTCGTCCCCGCTCGCCAACGAGGATGAGAACACAAACTATGTGACGGTGACGCTTACGGACGGGGAGGCCCCGGCGTTCGCGGGCATCTCAACGGCGGTCGACACGGGGCAGGGCGGGGAAGCGACGCTGACGTGGGCTGCTGCGACGGACAACACCAGCCCGCCGCACCCGATAACATACGACATATTCGCGGCTGGAGCCTCCGGCGCATATAACTGGTCCCACCCGACATTTTCCACGTCGGGCGTCACCACATACACAGTGACCGGCATGCAGAACAACATCCCGTATTATTTTGCGGTGAGGGCGAGAGACAAAGGCGGGCTTAACGACGGAAACGCCGTCGAACTGAGCGTCACGCCGACGGACTCAGTAGACCCGACGTTCGCCGGCCTCGGAGCCGCCGCCGACATGGAAAGCGGGGCTTCGGTTCAACTGACTTGGACGGCGGCGACGGACAATTCGCAACCCATAAAGTATTACATTTTTTACAATCAAGGCGGCGCCATCCTCGACTACGACAATCCGCAGATTTTCGTGACCACAGCCGAAGAGGCGGTTGTTTCCGGCCTGACCAATAACGTTGCCTACACGTTCGCCGTCCGAGCAGAGGACAAAGAGGGGAACCGGGAAACCAACACTGTGGAGTTCACAGTGACGCCCACAGACGCGATACCGCCTGTGTTCGAGGGAGTGAACTTCTGTCTCGACACTGGGGAAGGCGACACGATACAGGTGGGCTGGCAGGCGGCGCTGGACAACTCGTTCCCGATAACATACGAGGTTTTCACCGCTACGGAATACGGCGAGGCGCACTTCGACTTCGTGTCTCCGCCATACACGCAGGGCGAGGACGTGACGAGGCACGACGTCGAAGGGCTGACGATGGGGCAGGAGTATTTCTTCGTGGCCAAGGCGATGGACGCCGCCGGCAACTACGGCGGCTCCGAGGCGGCGATATTCCCGGACGCGAGCATCGGAGGATACACGAAGTGCGTGCCGACGGACGGCGCGAACCCTGTGTTCGCCGGGCTTGCGTCGGCAGCGGCCACCGGAAGCGGCGGCGAGATTCAACTGTCATGGACGGCGGCGACGGACGATTCGGCTCCGATAACGTACAACATTTACATGGCCACACAGACGGTGACGGTGTTCGCCACGCCCGCATACACGACGGAGAACGCGACGGGAGTGATCGTGACCGGACTAGAGAACGGGACGACGTATTACTTCGTAGTTCGAGCGATGGACCCCGGCAATAGGGAAGAGAAGAACACGGTGAACAGATCGGCCAAGCCGAACGACGGAGTGGCGCCGGTGTTCGCGGGGATTGAAGGGCTAGCGGACGCAGGGACGGGCGGGACGCTGACTGCCTCGTGGTCGGCTGCGGCCGATCCGTCGGCTCCCATAACTTACAACGTGTACGTGGCGACCACAGCGGGAGGCCAGAACTTCTCCACGCCGAAAACATCGACGCAGGGTCTGAGCGCGTCGATAACGGGGCTTGTCGACGGAACCGCATACTATGTGGTCGTGAGAGCGGTGGATTCGGGCGGGGTATCAAGCGTCAACACAGAAGAGCTTTTTGCGACGCCGACGGATTCGACGCCGCCGGTGTTTGCTGGATTGACAAGCGCGGCGAACACGGGAGCCGGAGGGGCGGTTCAACTTGACTGGACTCCCGCGACCGACCAGTCGACGCCGATAAAATATCTGATCTACTACTCGACGGGGGGCGACCCGATAAACTACTCGACGCCGACCGTAATCGTTTCCACGCGCCCATACACTATGACCGGCCTGACCAACGGAGTCATCCACTCGTTCTCGGTGAGGGCCAGAGACAACTACGGCAACGCGGACGCCAACGCGGTGGTCAGGACGGCGACGCCGGTTGACACGTCCGCGCCTTTGTTCGACGGCGCGAAAACGGCGACCGACGCGCAGACATACGGAGCGATAAATCTCACGTGGACGCCGGCGACGGACAATTCGCCTCCGGTGGGATACAACATTTATTACAGCACAAGCTCGACGCCGGCGACAATAATCGCGGGCGGTGTGAAGCAGACGGCCACCGGCGCGGCCGCAACAGTCTCAGGTCTTACAAACGGGGTTTACACTTATTTCATTGTCCGCGCCAGAGACGCGTTCGGAAACACGGAAACCAACAACGTGGTCAAGGGAGCGGTTCCGAATGACTTCGCGCCGCCCGTCTTCGCCGGATTGCAAACGGCCGCCGACACGAAGAAGGGCGGAGAAGTAAGGCTGGAATGGAACGCCGCGACGGATCCGACGACGCCCATCGTGTACAACATATACAAATCGACAAGCTCTGCGCCCGCCGTGCTGTTCAACTCATCATCTCTTTACGCCTCGACGCAGGCGCTGGCATACAGTGTGACGTCACTTACGAACGGGACGACATACTACTTCGGGGTGCGCGCCAAAGACGGCAGATCGAACCTCGAAACCAACACGGCAACGCTGTCGGCGACGCCGACCGACCAGACGCCGCCGACATGGACGGGTCTGCAGAGCGCCGTGGACTCGACTGTGGGCGGAGAGCTTGTGCTGTCATGGTCGGCGGCGACGGACCGCTCGACTCCGGTGTATTACAACGTGTATCTGTCCGACACTCCCGGAGGACAGGTGTTTAACGCTCCGCCGGATCGACAGGCGGCCGCAACGACCGCATATCACCTGACCGGGCTTGACGACGACGAGCCGGTGCACATCGTCGTCACCGCAATGGACTCCAGCGTGTACGCGAATGAGACAAGCACGGCGGCGCTCGAATTCTCCGCAACCCCCACAGACCGGACGGCTCCGGCTTTCGCGGGAATCAGCAAGTTGTCGATTTACGACGAAAACGGAGCGGTGAAACTGGAATGGACGGCGGCCTCCGACCGCTCCGAACCGGTTTACTACAATATCTATCAGGCATCCACCACGAACGGGTTCAACATGTCCGTCCCGCACTACACGGTGACAGGGACATCCAGCCACATTGTGACCGGGCTGCGACACAACGAGTACGTGTATTTCATCGTCCGGGCTAGAGACAGCTCGTCCAACCTTAACGAAGACACGAACTCTGTGAAGAAACATATCCGGTTCCAAGACTTGTGGCCGCCGGACGAGCCTACGGGGATTTCGGCCATAGCGGGCGACGCGTCTCCGACGCCGGGCAATGAATATGTGACGGTGACATGGACGGCTCCGACGACGAGTTCGAGCGGAGCGCCGCTGACCGACCTCGCGGGCTACAATGTTGTTCGAGGCACGTTCTCAGGCATTTACGATACCACGCCCAATCAGGTGGACGGCGTCATAAACGGACTCATCCCGCCCTCGGCCACTTCATATGCGGATTCTTACCAACTTATCGAGGGAACAACCTATTTCTATGCGGTCGTCGCAGTGGACAACGCCGGCAACCAGAGCGTTCCGTCGTCGCAAGTGTCGGCAACGCCTAGAAACGCGGACGACGCGATTCCGCTGCCCCCGGAGAGCGTGAACGCGGTTTCAAGAGACGGCCAAGTCCTTGTCAGATGGACGAAACCTTTCTTCAACGAGGACTTCACGCCGCTTACGGACTTGCAGGGTTATTATCTGTACCGCAGCTTCGTTTCCGGCTCGATGTACGGCAGGCTGACGCCGGAAATAATTCCGCCGAACACGCTTGAATATCTCGACACCAACGTGACGAACGGAATCTCATATTACTATGTGCTCGAATCAATCGACAGCTCCGACCCGCCGAACATAAGCGGATACTCCAACGAAGCGGTGGGGACGCCCGGCGTTGTGCCGGATTTCCCGCCGTCGCCGCCGACGGGCCTTTCGGTGGTTATGACGGGCAGCGGGACATCCTCCTCCATATCGTGGACGGCGCCGACGACAAACTCGGACGGATCTCTGATTGCGGGCGACCTTGCGGGATACAATATCTACCGCTCAGCCGACTGCGTGGCCGAGGAGGCGGAGAAACTCAACACATCTCTAATACCGGCCCCGTTCTACGCGGATTCCGGCCTGACGCCGGGAACTCAGTACACATATTACGTGGAAGCGGTGGACGGCGCGGCGCAGCTAAGCGAAGCTTCCTCCCCGGCTGTCGGCATTTACGGAACCAAAGGAGTGACAAGCGCGCTGCTTGTGAGGGATGTCGAGCAGCAGACATCCAGCGGATACGCGCTTGTCGGAGTCGCCTGCCTCGAAATGCAACTAGTGAAGTTGCCGAACACTGTTGTCGCCACAGGTTATACATCTTCAAACGGCTCTTTCACCATCGTATATGAATCAGCCACCCCGTCCGACCTATTCAAAGTCAGGCTGGTGGTTGAAGAAGGAACGGGTTATCCATACACCACGCCGTTCTCCGGGGGAGTGGCATATCTCGACCTGAAGTCGAACTTGACGCTGGCGTCGAGCGGATTTACGCTTCTTGACCCCGCGCCGCAGCCGATAGGCCCCGGCGGGCCTTCCATAGCGGATTCCAACTGCGACGGCATTGTGGATATGCACGATTTTCGCGCCATCAAAGTCAACTATGGGCTGGAATGCGGCGATACGGGCTTTACGGAGACCGCCGACTTCAACGGCGACTGCATAGTGGATATAAAGGACTTCTTTGTCCTGAAAACTAATTTTTCAAGGAATGCCGAGGCGAATCCCGCCCAGTGCGCGCCGTAAGGCTTGAAAGAAGAGCAATCGCCGCTTAGTTTGCGTCGCGAACAAAATAAACATGCGGTTCAGGCAGTTTTTAGCGCACGCCCGCGCATCACGACGCGAGCGCTCAACGCCGCGCTCCGCACACTTCTGCCGGAGGTCGTTTTTCCTCTAATGGAAAAATTAAAAAAATCAACCAATAACCACCAGTTCGTCAGCTTCACAATCGACCGAGAACTCTTTGCCGTCGATGTGATGAGAGTCAACAGCGTGGAACGCGTTAAGGAAACGACAACTATTCCCGGAATGCCGGATTTTCTCGAAGGCGTCTTCAATCTCAGGGGCGTTATTATTCCTGTTGTGGACCTCCGAAAAAGATTCGGCATGCCACAGAAAGAACACACCAAGGAAACACGCATCATACTCGTCGAACTCGACAACGGCCTAATTGTCGGAATGATAGTGGATTCCGTAAAAGAAGTCTTTCAGATAGAGCCTGAAAACATCGGCGGTGTCCCTCGCATCGGCAAGGCGGGAATGGACAACAAATTCATTCGCGGAGTGGCGAGGAAACACGACAGCCTGATCATCATTCTGGATGCGGACAAGATTTTCTCTGAAGTCGAAGCAGAAGACCTTAAATCGTTAACGTAACGCTATTGCGTTTCGTGGCCATGTTTTCGACGCTTTCATGTCAATTGTTTTTCAGCTTGGCCAAAACATTGTTTTCACTGGTTAAAAAGAAAGATAAACATAATAAAACAAAGCATATTTATAATAATCGATATGTCCCTGATTTCTTCCAATAATTCTTTTTGCTAGTCATTTCCGGCCTGTTTGACAACCTGCTCAGAACTGGACATTTGCTTGCCTTCCGCAATGGCCAGATACTTCTCGACATAGAAATACTGCCATAGGACTTTAAGTATCACTGCGACGGGGATGGCAGCTATCATTCCGGCAAGGCCAGCCACCTGCCCACCGCACATCAGCGCGAAAATTATCACCGCCGGGTGCAAACCGACATCTTTGCCTATAACTTTGGGAGCGATAACGTTGCCTTCGAGGAATTGCAGAACTAGGAAGGCTATAAGCACGTAAATCAGCTTCCACACAGGAGAGAAACACGCGATGGCCAAAGGAGCAAGCAGGGCCAAAATAGGCCCTACATAAGGGATGAACTCGGTGATTCCCGCAATAAGTCCAAAAATCAGCGCATATTTCGGGAACGGTATCATCATCGTTACGGTTGTCATGATTCCCATGATGAGACAGAGCTTCAACTGGCTCCGGATAAAGCCGCCGATGGCTGTATTGATACGCGACATTACGGATTCGAATTCAGGGCGGTAAGCCGGAGGTATGTATAGAACGACGCTTTTCCAAAGGCGCTGACCGTCGGCTAGAAAATAGAAAAGGAGAATGGGAATGATGACAAGAGCCGCCATTGCGCCGAAGAACCCCGAAACGCTTTTAAGAATTTGCGCGGCAGTCTCAGCGGCTTTATTTTTGACGCTTTCTGCGGCGTCCTTTGCGATCGATTCCGCGTCGAAGGGCAGGTCGGCCGCTTTCACAGCGGCTTTTGCCTGCTCGAACGTCGGCCCGGCGGACTCGATATATTCCGGAAGTCTCTCTCCAAGCTCTTTGAACTGGTTTATCGCGGGAGGAGCCGCAAGCGCGATAATTAACGTCAACAAGCCCGCCAGAATCGCGAACGAGCCGAGCGCAGCCGCCCACAAGGGAATCCTGCGTTTGCTCAGCCACATAACAGCGGGATCAAGCAGATAGGCTAATACTCCCGCCGCAGCGAAATATCCGATAACGGTTCTTACCTTGAACACAAAAACGAACAGCGCGCCTGCGGCAAGCGCCCACAACAACGCGGTTCTAAACTTCATCGCAAATTGTTCCTGCTTATTTGTTTCCATGAGGATGATTTTAACGCATATGTGGATTGATGAAAAGAAGATTGTCGTGAAGGAAAAACTTCTCCTGAGCGCCGGGAAAACCAATGAAGGGCGGTCTACCGCGTTGAAAATCGCCCCGGTTCGTCGGCTATATCGACGAATCTGGGTTGAATGATCGACTCGAACTCGGTCGCTAAAACCATTCCCGGTTGTATTCAACAGGATCAATCCGCGCTTGAGCGTGGGGCGAGTCGAGGCGGGATGTAAGACGGCTCGCCGGGGGAGATATCCGTTATCGAAGGCCGCTCGCCGCACACGCGGCAGTCGGGATCGCGCCGGATGTTAAGCTCTCTGAAGCGCATTTTCAGGGCGTCGTACATCAGCAGCCTGCCGACGAGAGAATCTCCCAGTCCCAGAATGAGCTTGACCGTCTCGGTCGCCTGAATCAAGCCGATTGTTCCGGGGACGACCCCCAGCAGCCCGATTTCATTGCCTCTTGGAATTATTTCGGGATCGGGCGGAGTCGGAAACAGGCAGCGGTAGCACGGGCCATTGCCCGCGATGAAAGTCGAAGCTTGGCCTTCAAACTGGAAAACACCGCCGTGGACGAACGGCTTGCGCTGGAGCGCGCACGCGTCGTTAACGAGGTATCTCGTGTGGAAATTGTCGCACGCGTCCACAGCGATGTCGTAACCGGAAAGGATTTCCATGACGTTGTCGGGGGTAATGCGCTCGGCGACGGGCGCTAGCGTCACATCCGGATTAAGAGCTTCGACGGCGTCGCGAGCCGAATCGGTCTTGAGCCTGCCGATGTCGGGCGTTGAATGAAGAATTTGTCTTTGAAGATTGCTGATGTCGACCGTGTCGGAGTCGGCTGCTCCGATGAGGCCGACGCCCGCGGCTGCGAGATAGAAAATGACGGGAGAGCCTAATCCGCCCGCGCCGACGACAAGCACGCGAGCCGACAGCAGTTTCGCCTGTCCGGTCTCGCCCACGCGGTCGAGCATAAGATGTCGGGCGTATCTGCGGCGCGCCTCTTCTCCCAACGCGCTCATCGCGCGTTTCCTTTCCCGTTTCCGAAGATGGGCAGCGGAGCGCCGTCCGCGCGCGGCATCTTCACTCCCAGCATGCTCGCGACCGTCGGAGACCAGTTGATGGTGAACGCCTCCGGAAGCTCGCCTCTTATCACTCCGGGGCCGGCGAACAGCATCGGCACGTAGGAGTCGTCCGGGCACAGAGAGCCGTGTTGTCCGGGATGGAAACCCTCGACGGTGTTTATGTTGAATCGATTTTTGCAGTAGTCAAGAAGCAACACGATGTCCGGCCCCTTCGGGCTGTCGATGCCCCGGAGTCGTTCTATGGGTTTAACGTACGCCGGGTCTCCGCCCTTGAAACGCTCTTCGAGCGGCACAAGTTCGCCTGCGGCGTCGTACGGCGGCTTGTTGACGTAAACCCGGTACGGCTCGTCGAACCGCGTCCGCGTCAGAAGGAAGTCCAGATAGCCTTTGAATTTGTAATCCCCGAAAGGAGCAAGCCCGGCAGAAGCCTTCATGAAATTGTTCAGAGCCGGGACGATGTCGGACGCGAAATCGGGCGGGGTTTTCCAGTCGCCAGTCTTTCTGTTCTTAATGTAGAAGCCGGCTCCGGCCCCGTGGCCGAGAGTCCCGATGACGTCCAGCCCGCCGAGTTCGTTGCGGGACAGCCCTCTGTCCATCTTCTCAAAACCGGCGGCGCGCAACTGCGGAAAGAAATCCTCGATCCACATGCAGCGTTCGAGATGTTTTTCCTTGTCCAAGTTGGACTGCCCGTGGTCGGCGCACACCGACCAATACAGTTCGTCCTGCGGGAACATCGCTTCGAGAGCGGTCTTTAATCTCGTCAGCTCCTTGTCTATGAAGTCCCGGAGGTAGGTTTCCTGACCGGGGACGCCGTGCCGGTGGCTGTGGCCGTCGTTGCCGCCGTAGTAGATCGCAAGCAGGTCCGCGGGGCGCTTGCGCATAAGGCGAATAGCGCGAGTCGCCATCATCTTGTCGAACATCTGGTATGGTTTGCCGTACTGTTCGATCATGCCGTAGCGGAGCATGTCCGTCCTCGCCGGGCGCGCCCACACCGTGGCTCCTTTTCCGATGTAATGGAAAAACGTGTATGATATTTTTCCCGCCGCCGTCATCTCTTCGTAGATCGTGGGATGGTCGGGGCAGAGGTCGTTGTTGATCTGGCCGCCCTCGTTCCTGTCCGGCAGCAGAATGGTCGGCAGGCCGAACAGTTTTTTGTCGAAGGAGAGCAGGGCCTCGTAAAGGCATTCGATGTATGAGCGGCCGCGCGGCGGGTCGGCGAACCTGTCTACCCACTCGTTGTTCAGGAGGCCGTGGCTGCGATACCAGCTCCCGGTGTAGAGAGTCGCGCAGCAGGACGCGGTGGTGGACGGGAACATGGTGACGGCGTTTTTTACCCTGACGCCGTTGTCGGCCATCCAGTTGAAGAAAGGAACCTGCTTTTCGTCGATGAGACGGTAGAGAGTGTCGCGATGGCATCCGTCGATGCCGATCATGATGGCTCGTTTTGCCATTAAGAGAACCCCCGATAGGCGACCGCGCGCCGCCCTTTCGGGCGGGCCGCCGCTTGGCGCGCGGCGGGCGCGCGTTTTTTATGATGATAGTCCGCGCCGCTCGAAACGTCGATACTGCGGCGCGTTAAAACTTCAGGTCTTTCCTGTGAGTGGCTTCGGCCAGAATCGCGTCGAACGAGGCGTCCGGCGGGTCGGCCTTCGCCTCGGCTATCCGCACGAACTGCATGCACGTCGGGTGAAGGAACTTCACTGTCTCCTCTTCGAGCCGCTCCGGCGGATAGGCCTTCGAGTTGATGCTTTTGCTCATCAGTTTTGCCGATTCCTTGTATTTGCCCTGTCTGTAGAGATCGACGGCCTGTTTTGCGGCGGCCGTCAGGGCCGATGTCGCGGCCCCGACGGGTTTCTCCGGGAATATGTCGAATATCCGAGCGGCCTTTTCCGCCGCCTCGTCGAACCGCCTCTGGAAATAGAACAGCACGCTGTCCTCGTGCAGGTCGCAGCATTCTAGCTTGATGTCCGGCATGCCGTCGGACTTCTTGGCGAGCAGTTCGTATATCTTCACCGGATTCTTATACGCCGAACTGATCTGTATGTCGAGGAACCGGACGATTATGAACTCGTCCGCCTCGGCCCGCGTGAACTCGCTTATCGTGGTCTGGGTGGAGTAGAGCTTTCCGGACGATTCCATGTGTTCGCCGAAGTCCACCTCCGGGCCGATGACGGTGTAGCAGAAGCGGTTTGTGGAACCCATGTTGCCGGCAATCATCTCGCCCGTGTTCGCCCCGCAGCGCACCTGCAGAAGATGTTTGCCCTGAATCTTCCACGCCTCCCGCATCTCGGCTATCTTCGCCTGCATGTCCAGCGCGTTGTAGCAGACGTTCTTGGCGTGCTCGGGGAAGGGGATGGGAGCGCCGAAAATGCCCACGATCGCGTCTCCGATGTACTTGTCCAGCGTGCCGCCGTACTGCATTAGTATGGCCGTCATCTCCGTCAGGTATTCATTCAGCAACTCGACCAGCTCTTCGGGCGTCAGAGCTTCGGATATTGAGGTGAACCCGGCGACGTCGGAGAAGAACACGGACGCGCGAGTCCTCTCGCCGCCGAGTTTCAGCTTGTCCGGGTCGGCCAGAAGCGAATCGACGACCTGCGGGTTCACGTAAGTCGAGAACATGCCCTTCATCTTCTTCTTTTCCTTCTCCTCGGTGAGGAAGCGGTAGATGAAGACGCTCAGGAAAGTCGCCGCTATCAGCCCGATAGCGGCGAACACGGGGATTTCTATGCGCTTGGCAATGAAAAGATAGTTTGCCGCAGCGAAGTAAGCAGCCGCCACGAACAGCATGATTGAGAAGTTTATGACGGCCACCAAGAACGGGTTCGTGTGCCTGACCGCGCCGCCTGAGAATCCAAGCCCGGCGCCCAGAACCACGAATATCAGCGCCACCCAGATAAACGGCGCTTTGTCGATGAACAGCCTTTCGACTATGGTGTTTATCGCGTTCGCGTGCAGTCCGAGGATTTTATACCTCGGCTCGAGCGGCGTCGGGTTCATGTCCGCAGTGCCTTCCGCAGTCAGCCCGATGATTATTATCTTGTCCTTGAGAGCCTTTATCTTTTCGTCCAGAGTCGCCGCTTCGCCGGTAGAGACGATGCTCTCATAAATCTTCGCCTCGTCCTCTTGGAGCGGATCGGTCTGTTCTTCCGGCGGAATTTTTGCGTTCGCTCTTCCCCGCTCAAGGATGCTGTGCCGTCCGAGGGAGGAGTAGAAATTCAGGAAGCTGTCCGTGTCGAACAGAGTGGTGTCCGCCCAGATGCCCGCCCAGTTGACCAGCATCTTGCCGCCGGGAAGCAGCGGAATGGATATGTCCTCGGCCCCGCCTTTAGCGCCGGGAAATGTCGCGCTCTTTAGGACGATTTTATTTCTTTTCAGCAACACATCTTCCGGTTTCACCTTCAGATATTTCAGCGCGATGAGAAAATCCACGTGGGGATACAGTTTGTTTTCATAAGCATACACGGGCGCGATCATCCGCAGCGTGCCGTCTCTTCTGCTGAACTCCGCCCGCTGCGGGCCTTGACCGGCGGTGTTCATCCCGATTTCCGGCTGCACCGGATTGACCTTGTTTAGCCTCGGGAACGCGTTTTCAAGCCCGGGGGGAATATCGAATACGTAGTATTCTTTTTCTGTCGCCTCGGTTTCTCCCTCATTCTGCTCCGCTCCGGCCATGCGCAGCACTTTGTCCTTCAGAAGCCTGTCGTTTATCGCGTCGTCGAAAGGCGTTCCCTCTTTGCCCATCAGGTAGTCCAGATCGCTCGCCGACAGAGATTGGTAAGCTTCGAGAGCGAGGGCTTCCATGGAAGGGGGCGGCGGCGGCGGGTCGGACTTCATCGCTTTCTCAAACAGGCTCCTCGCGTAGGCGTCGGTCTTCAGAACCTTCGCGCTCATCGGAGGCGAGTTCTGCTTGTGGAAGTTATAAAGCTCTTCTGACTTCCTCTTTCTGTCTTCGGCAATCCTTTTGGCGACAGCCCCCTTGAAAGGCTCGCCTTCGCCTTCGAGAAGGAAGTTGAAGCCGCGCAGGTCAAGATTCTGATAGGCGTCGAACACAAGCGCCTCGGCCGGATTGTCCGGCTTGTTGCGGGTGGGGTAGGAGAGCACGCGCTCGAAGATGGCGCGCGTCTTCTTGTCCAGTTTCAGGTCTTTCGGCTCGTGTGGCGTCGGCAGATAGTTCTTCGCGCTGAACGCGAAATAGACATTGCGAGCGGAGGCCGCCGCGCGGCCAACCGCCTTTTCCCGGTCGGGCGCAAGCTCGTTGAGATGCATGTTGTGCCCGGCGAACCCGGCCACCTGCTCCATCAGGCCGGACACGCTCCCGAGTTCCTCGTCGAAAACAATCTCCTCGAATCTGGGAGCCAGATCAGCCGCGTAGGACGGAGCTTCGGGGTCGTCGAGAAAATCTCTGTATGTCCCTATCTTCTCCATCATCCCGAACTTCAGTTCGAGGTTGTAGAACAATATCTGAGAAATCTGCTCGGTGGCTCCGGAGAATCCCTCGCGAACGTCAATGTCCACCTTGCGCCCGAAGGAGCGCGAGTAGTCGATAGCGAACAGAGTGGCGAGCGCACCGTGTTTATCCAGACCAAGCCCGTTTATCACGTCCACGTAATATATCGGGTCGTCCGGGTACGCGCCCTCCCAATCGAGAGTCGA
This sequence comes from bacterium UBP15_UBA6099, assembly GCA_002435745.1. Lineage (GTDB taxonomy): Bacteria > UBP15 > UBA6099 > UBA6099 > UBA6099 > UBA6099. The sequence goes on along the minus strand of DIWT01000037.1, from coordinate 37,910 downwards.
GTCGTCGATCAGCACATTGTGGATGTCTTTGTTCACGGGCGGCTTCTCGAACCTCTGCCGCACCTTGAACTTGGCGTCTAGGTCGAGGTTCCCTATCGTGTCTAAAGCTCCGGACGCGAACAGGGCGATGAAAAGAGCGGACATCGCAAGCCCTATCATCGGGCCGATTATCTTGTTCCTGTCTTCAGCCTTGTGCGGAAGTTTTAGTTTCATCAAGGTTCTCCAGTGATTCCGGCGTTATGCGGCGCAGGCCGCGGCTATTTCTTGGTCATCACGTAGACGCCATCCCACTTGCCGTCATCGCCGACCGGCGGCGGGGTGGCCTTGTAATCGTCGCAACGGGCCATGTACACTTTGCTGGGGCCGTCTCCGGGCCGCGCGTCCATCGCCTTTTGGAACCCGGCCTTCGCCTCGTCCCACTTCATTTCCAGATACAGTTCGTACGCCTCCGCGAACCGTTTCGCGCACTCCGCCACATCTTCCGGCAAACCCACGTCCGTCCTGCCCAGCAGCTCGTACACCTTCACAGGCTCCAGTTTCCCGACCACCCGCATCTTGTCCAGCATCCTCACTATCACGAAATCCTTCGCTTTTTCCAGCGTAAACTCGCTTATCATCAGGTTCGAGCCGTATTGCTTGTTGGCTCCCAGAAGACGGGCCGAGAGGTTGACCGCGTCGCCCATTATCGTGTAGTTGAATCTCGATTCCGACCCCATGTTCCCGGCTATCATCAGGCCTGAATTCAGCCCGACCATAGTGCGTATCGGCTTCTTTCCCTCCTGCTCCCATTTTTTGAGAAGCTCGTCGTTGGCCTTCACCATGTCCAGCGCCGCGTAGCAGGCTTTAACCGCGTTGTCCTCGTAGTGAATGGGCGCGCCGTACACAGCCATAATTATCGCGCCCTCGTACTTGTCCAACATTCCCTGATTGTCAAATATCTTCGCCGTCATCGCCGTAAAATATTCGTTCAGCCTGTCGACAAGCTCCTCCGGCGACTCGGCTTCCGAAAGCCCCGGCCCGTACGCCATCGCGAACATCGCCGTCAGGTCCATCTTCTCTCCGCCAAGCCTCAGCTTCTCCGGGTGGTGTATCAGCGTCTCCACGACCTCCGGGTTCACATACGTGGAGAACATCGACTTCATCTTTTTCGCTTCCTTGCCCTCTGTCATGTACCTGTAGACCACCACCAGCAGGTAGGAGAGCGCGATCGCCGCGACGATGGACACCAAGGGAGCCCATATCATGGCGGAGCCGAACAGGTATTGCGTCGCCGCGGCGTACGCCGCGATTGTTCCCGCCGCCACCGCGCCGCCGACGGACTGCTTCGACGCGCCGCCGACGAAACCCACCAGCGCGGACAGAGCCAGCGCCGCCGCAAACGTCGCCCAGAACGGAGCCCTCTTAATGAACAGGCTTTTAATTATCGTGTTCACCGCGTTGGCGTGCATGCCGACGAGGGGGTCCCTCGGATTGAACGGAACCGGGTTCAGGTCGTGCGTTCCCGCCGCCGTCAAACCTATCAGAACCACCTTTTCCCTGAAAAACTCCAACTCCTCGGTCACTCGTTTGATTTCCTCGTCGTCGAGGCTTTCCAGAATTGCCGCTTCGTGCTGCGCCAGCGGCGCGCCCGCCTCGTTCTTCTTGAGGATGTTGTATTTAACCGCGTCCTCGTAAACCTTTCTAACGCTGCGGTGTATGAATGTGTTCGGCTGCAGGAACGCCCCCGCCCAGTTCACCAGCAGCGTTCCTTTTTCGTCCAGTGGCATCGCTATAGTCGTCTTCTTTTTGCTTCCGGGAAACGTAGCGTTCCTTATGACTATTTTTTCCGGATAGAAATCCAAGTCATCGTTCTGGACGCCCAGATAATGCATCGCCGCGAGGAAGGATATATGGAAATAAAGAGTGTCGTCAAAGTTCAGCGCGGGAGACATCATGCGTATGACGCCGTCCTTCTGAAGTTCGGGCAGAACGTATCCCACTCCCGCCGAGCCGTCCCCGAACATCGGCATAACCGTCTGGAACTGAACCAAGTCGATGTACTCGTCAAAAACGCTCTTCGCCGGAACCGGGTTGTCGGGCCTTATCTTCGCTTTAAATCTTTCATTCACGCCCATTCCGTAATCCGTCTGAGCGCGCACCTTTGCCAGTTCGGCCATGACCAGCTCTTTTTCCTTGTCGCTGAAAGGTATCGGCTTGCGCGCGCCGGACTGCTTCTCGCCGCTTTTTTCCAGAAGCCACTCGAAATCGCCCGGCCTCAGGTTGCGCAGCGCCTTGTTCAATTCCACCTCTGCCTGATTGTCCGTCTGCGTCCTGTCGGTCATGCCGATGAACTTCAGGAACATCGCCCTCGCGTCCGGGTCATACAATATGTCGTCCCGCTTGTATGCGGATTCCTCTTCCTTGTTGGCGAGTTGTCCGAGCAACACGTTGCCCGCCCTTTGTATCGAGTCCGCCAGAATCGCGTCCCTATCTGGAGCCAGCGCGTCCAGCGTAGAGTTCTCAAACAGGTACAGCGCCGCGTCGTTGTACGCCTCGGAGAACCTTGCGAACTGCGGGTCGCCTTTGATCGCGTCAAGCTCTGCCACCATCTCTTTGATGTCTTTTTCCTCGACCGGCCCAGTCAGCCTGTCCGAAATCTCGTACAGCTTCATCTTCACGTTCTGGTCCCACTCTGTTTCCTCAGGAACGGTCGAGGCCAGAGTCTCGAACTTCTTCGAAAACGTGTCGGCCACGCCGGGGTTCAACGCCGGACCTGAACGGTCGAAGAAAAACACGTCGAACAGAACCATCCTCGCGCCAGCGCCCTCGGCTCCGAGAGCCGTCACTATCTCGCTCCATATCGTCCTGTCGAACGGCCATGTGCGCCACTCGTAGCTGTCGTCGTCTATGTCCAGCAACACGATGTCCCGCGACACTTTTTCTTCCGGCAACGGGCCTCTCGTGCGGAATCTCTGGTCGTACGCCTTGTGCTCGAAACTCTGCAACAGTTCGTGGGCCACCCCGACGCCCGGCAGGTCTGCCGCCTTAGGGTGCGGCAGCAGCCCGGCGACCACTCCCACCAGCAGCCCCAGCGCGACGCCCACGATCTTGTTTCTGGACTCCGGGGTTCTCCACAGCTTCAGTTTCTTCATTCAAAACCTCCGCGACGCTTGAAAGACGGCTCCGCTCCGGCGCTCTTTCGGAGGCTCTCGCTTCCGCCTTCTTCCGCCGGCCCCATACGCGTTTCTTCCCAACCGTCTGTTCCTTAATTATATTAATTCTATGAATTATATAATCTGCATTTCCATTTGTATAGCAAACCGCTTCCGCGCGCGGCGGGAGCAACATGCGGGGTTATGGAAAAGTTTTAAGGGAAAACTTTTCAAAAAGTTTTCCCTTAAAATCCCTTTCAAAACGTTTCAATGCGCGCGGCGAAGCGGGCGCGTTCGCGCCCTAGCTCCGCCGCGCTCATGTTAAAAGATGTTAGGAAAGGGTTTTCAGTGGAATCCTATTCATAAATGATTTTACATGGGGCGTCGGGAGAGGACGCGCGACAGCGATTCGCTCCCGACGACCATTGAAACGTTTTGAAGAGATTCAAAGAGAAACATTTTTAAAAGTTTCTCTTTGTCTTTTCTCTTTGCTTTTTTTGATGTTTACCAGCCGCAGGCGCAATCCAGACACGGCTTATTCGGGATCGTCGAAGAGGGCGCGGGCGGCCTGTTCGAGGCGCGCCGCTTCCGCTTTAAGCTCTTCATGCGGAGATTCGAGTGAAAGACCTTTTTTGACGCGGAACGGTTTTCCGAAACGCACTTTGACCTCTACTGGGGTCCAGACGGGCAGGGCGGCGTAAACCTTTTTGTCCCGGATCGACACCGGAGAGAGCCACGGAAAAATCGCGTTCGCGCCGCGCGCCCATGCGGGAACTATGGGGACGCCGGTCTCTATGGCCAGTCTGATGACGCCGGTTTTAAAGGGGAATGTGGAGTTGCCCTCAAAGAATGGGTGGATGATTCCCGCCGGGAAGATGCCGACAGTGCCGCCCGCGCGCAACACCTCTGCGGCGGCGGCCATTGCCTTTTTAACTTGTTCCGGGTCCGTGCTTTTTCCCCTGTTGGAAGCGATGGGGATGCAGCCTAGTTCCTTGAGGACGCCGCCTATGACTGGAGCCTTGAAAAGGTCGTCCTCGGCGACCCATCGGACGGCTCGGCCTTGGCTTGCCGCTCCGACGGATATCAGCGCGGCGTCAAGAGGCCCGTTGTGGATGCCCGCGACTATCACCCCGCCTTTTCCGAACTGAGGCAGTTTCTTGTGGTCGATGATTTTTACTCTGTGCATCCGGCGGATCGAAGGCGCGATAGCTTTCAGCAGCCGCCAGTAAAGTTCAGGCGCGTCTTCCCGGTAGTACGGCGACTCCGCCGGCGTCGGCTCGGCTTTTATCTCCATAGCGTTTCCCCCACCCTGTAAAGCTTCTATTAGATATATTCGAAAATATTATACCACAAAAGAGCCTGTTGAAACGAAAAAGCCCCCGGCTGAGAGGCCGGGGGCTTTTGTTTGCTTGATGTTTGTCGCGCGCGCGTTAATCGCGGCGGCGGAAAACCGAATTACACGAGCTGTTCGAACACGTCGCCCATGGGGCTGATGTCCATGTTCATGATGCCGGCTTCGCGCCAGTAAACGCGCGGGAGCAGGTTCTTCACGAAGAACTCGGCGGTCTTCGTCTTGGAGAAGTAGAACTTCGCTTCGGATCTGTCTGCGATGACGGCGGCCTGAGCCTTTTCGTCCGCGGCGCCCTTTTCTGCGAAGATGGCTTTCAGTTTGGCGTCCGCGACGGCGGCCTGTTCCGTGAGGAACACGGCGAGGATGACGTCGCCGAACATTTCAAGCAGCCCGCAGGCGTTGATGAGCGGGATGAAAGCCTTCATGCTCTTTTCGCGTCCGAGGGACATGAACTTCATGATAACGCCGTCGAGTTTGGCTTTGGCGGCGCGGGTGAGGTCGGAAAGCTCTTTGGTGGCTTCGTTCTTTGCGAGAGCGTCGAGGCGGTTGTTGAGTTCCATGACGAAGCTCATTAGCACGGAGCCTTTCTTCATGGCCATCTTGCGGCCCAGAAGGTCGAGCGCCTGAATCCCGTTGGTTCCTTCGTAGATTGCGGTGATCTTCGAGTCGCGGCAGTTCTGTTCCGCGCCGTACTCGGTGCAGTAGCCGTATCCGCCGTGGGCCTGAATGGCCATCTGGGTCACTTCAAAGCCGTTGTCGGTGCAGTACGCTTTGCATATCGGGGTGAACAGTTCGACCCAGCCGGCGCACTTTTCGCGCATCTTCTCGTCTTCGTGGTGATGGGCGATGTCGATGTATTTGGCGGTGGTGTAAAGGAGCGCTCTCATGCCTTCGGTGTAAGCCTTCATGGTCATGAGCATGCGGCGGACGTCCGGGTGGTTGATGATGGTGACTTTGGGGGCGTCCGGGTCCTTCATGTTGCGGATGTCGGAGCCTTGCACGCGCTCTTGGGCGAACTTGAGGGCGAGCTGGTAGGCGCCTTGCGCGAGAGCGTGGCCCTGCATGCCGACCATCAGCCGCTCTTCGTTCATCATTAGGAACATGTACTTGATGCCGCTGTAGATGTCGCCGATGAGTTCGCCTTCGCAGTCATTGTTGTCGCCGAAGTTCAGCGTGCAGGTGGGCGAGCCGTGGATGCCCATCTTGTGCTCGATGCCGCTGCACACCACGTCGTTGGAGCCGATGACTTTTCCGCTCGCGTCGATCTTCATCTTGGGAACGATGAAGAGGCCGATGCCTCTGGTGCCCGAGGGGGCGCCGGGGGTGCGGGCCAGCACGAGGTGAATGATGTTCTCGGTCATGTCGTGGTCGCCGAATGTGATGAAGCTCTTGGTGCCGACGATCTTGTAGAAGCCGTCTTTGCCCTCGATGGGGGTGGCCATTGTCTTGCATGCGCCAACGTCCGAGCCGGCCTGCGGCTCAGTCAGACACATCGAGCCGCCCCATACGCCGGTGAGCATCTTTTCGAGGTATGTGGTTTTCTGGGCGTCCGAGCCGAACACGTCGATGACGGCGGCGGCGGACTTGGAAAGGCCGGGCAGCATGGTGAACGATGTGCAGGCTCCGGTGAAGATTTCGCCGGCGGCCGTGTTGATGATTTCGGGCGCGCCCATCCCGCCGTAATCCGGGTTCGCGGGCAGCGCTCCCCAGCCGTTCTGCACGTACAACTGGTACGCTTCCTTGAAGCAGTCCGGGGTTGTCACTTGGGATGTTTCTTTGTTGTACTTCGCGCCTTCCTGATCCGACGTTTCATTCATCGGAGCGACTTTCTCGATGGAAAGCTTTCTGGCCTGTTCGACCATGTCCAACAGCATCTCAGGATCGAAACCTCTCTCCTGAAACACGGGCAGACTGCACAAATCGTTCAGGTCGAGATACTCGTTCAGGCAGAACCTGATGTCCCTGATGTCAACGCGGTAATCTGGCATAGCTCCTCCTCTTTATACTTGAAGTATTTGAATTTGAACTCCTTCTCCATGGCGACCGGGAGGGGCTCGGCGCGCGGCTTGTTGATTTTTTCACAAGCCTCGCTCTAAAAAAAACGCCTCCCCTTTCCCAGCGCACGTTAGACTATATTCAAATTACTCCGGCGTGTCAATGAAAATATCCTATTAATGCGGCCTTGCGGCGGGGCGTTCGCGGGAGTCAGAATCTGGCGTCCATCATCTCCGCCACGCCCATTGCGTTCTCCACTTTCATCCTCCGGCCTCCGTCCGCTTCGATATGGCCGTTGAACATCCCGGCGGGCTGGAAATAGTCTATTCCGGCGCCCGGAAGAACGAATTTCTCATGTTTGTCGTGCAATGGAGTAAAAACGACGTTCGCCCGCCCGCTTTCGTCCGAAATCCGCCACGGTTTCATGCGCCGCTTAGGGTCCATCTCGAACTTCGCCGCGCCCAAGAACGAAATTGCGTTCCCCATCCACACGCAGTTCTCGTTGTTCGCGGATTTGTCGTCGGCGGTTTCGTGGTCGCCGATGTTCAGCCCGGCGATGCCGCCTTCGGGGTCTCTGAAAGCGAACGTGGCCCACCGCCACACTGTGCGGCGGGGGAACACGGACTTGTGCTCGTCCATGATGGCGATGTCCCGCGCCGGGTCGAGGTCGATTTTTTGTCCGCCTATCCTGACGCGGCCTTCGGCGGGCATGGCCGCCTTGTGGGTGTATATGAAGCAGCCGTCTTCGCGCAACGGGAAACACGCCGTCAACGGTTGCGTCTCGGCAAAATCCTCCCGGACGCATATTTCCATCGCCGCGCCGGGCGATCGCGCGTCTCCGTCTATGGCCACCGATATCTCGTGGATTCCCTTGTCGATCGCGCCCTTCGCCTCGACCCGGAATCCGCGGGCGCGGTACTCGCTGACGCCGCCGTAGGCGGAGCGTCCGAGCCGCGCGGAGCGTCCGGGCGCGCTCTTCATCCATCTGAAATTCTCGCCGGTGTCGAGGTTCACCGCGTACACGTTAGCCGAGCCGAGATATTTCGCGTCCTGCAGAAAGACGGTGAACATCCAGCCGGGGGCCGTGATAACGAAACCGAGCCACTCCTTGAGGCGCGCCTCCCGAAGCGGGCGGAAGGCGAGAGGGCCGCCGGGTCGCGCGTCGCTCAGGTTCATCCGCCTTACGGGCGCGTCGAAAAAACCGAAGTTCATTTTTCCGCCGCTCACTATAGAGGCGGGCGCTTTCTCCAGTTTCCTGTCCATTTCCGTCAACGCCCTCCGTCTCCGAAATCATAATCCGGCTCCGCAGCCCCGTCTCGAATTGCGACAAATATTTTCATGCGGGAGCAATGCGGGTAAAATTGATAAATACAGATTAATGGAATCGAAAAAGAGAAACAATATGATCGAAAGAAGAGTAGCAGGCGAACGAAAACGGCGGGCGGCGGGCAAAAAGCTCCGCGCGGCGGGTTTGACGCTGCTGCTGATAGGGTTAGTCGCGGGGCTCTTTCTGGCAGGATGCGGAGGCGGGACATCGACCACATACGCCGTCGCGTCTTCTGCCCCGCCGGCGGTCGTTCTCAATCCCCCGGAAATCCTTTCGGCGACATCGGCGCGGCTCAGTTGGTCAATGAGCGCGTCTCCCAAGTTCTACAGCTACAAGCTCCGCCGCTCCACGTTTCCCGGCGTCACGGAAAGCTCTACGCTTGTGGCGACTATAAGCGACGAGGCTCAGACATCCCGCGACATTTCGGGGCTTTCGAGCGCGACGACATATTATTTCAAGGTCTATGTGTGCGACTCCGCCGGACTGTGCGCAGGCAGCGCGGAGGTTTCAGTTAGAACAAGCGAGAGGCTAACCGCTCTGCAAACCGTAGACGCGAACGCGGAAGGGGAGTTTCAGAACGGCTGTTTCTGCCGCGTTTTCCATAGAAGCTCGACTAACCGGTTCGTCGTCACATTCAGTTCCGGGCTGGCGGAGGACCCGTACAACGCCTACAAGGAATACGGAGCGGACTTCGGCGCGCCGATCGCGTCGGGGGCGTTCAGGACGATCTTCGGAGGCGACTACGCCGCAGCGATGGTCGCAGACTACTACTATCTGCTCACCGGCGGGCCCGGCGGCTGGCTCCTGATTAAATATGACTCCGCGTGGAACGAGGTCGCGTCCGTCAGCGTCCCCGTGGATTTGCCTGTGGAGAAAAACAACGACCAGATGCTCGCCTACGTCAACGGCCTGCTGGTGGCAAGCTCGCTGCATCACGACCCGGACGACCCCGCAGACTTCGAAGGCACACACCACCGATTCTACACCACTGACTTGGCCTATCAAGGCAAACGAATACTCAAGGACGTCCGGCATGTGAACGGATCGTCGATGCTGTTTGCAGACGGGGCATATCACCTCTTCTCGTCTGAATCATGGCACGGCCAACTGCTTTCGCTGAGCTACGATTCGAACTGGAACTTTATCGGGTCGCGGGAGCTTACATCCGACGGCGGCAGATGGCCCCAAGGCTCGTTGCGCGTCGGCGACAAATATTACGTGGCGTACGTGACGGACGCCGCCAACCCGCCCGCCGGGATAAAACTTGCCGTGCTGGATTCGGACTGGAACCTGCTTGAGACAGTCCGCGTGTTCGACGACCCGGATTTTCTGACCGCTTCAGACAGGCCGTGGCTGATGCACAAAGACGGCGTACTTTATGTCTCCTATGATGTCGCCACATTCAGCGACCCCGGCAGAGTCGAGAACAAAGACTGGACCTGCCACATCAAGTCGTACAGGATAAATTACTGATTGACAACGGCGTTGAATCTTCATGCGTCTGTTTCCGCGCGCTCCCGCGCGGCGGCATTCGGCGATGCCGCCCTACACCTAAAGACCAAGAATCGCCAAGAAGTTCTTTTCCGAAAAGGCGCTTTATATGAAACTTACGGTGAAAGATTGTCGCACTCTCCCTGATAAGGCCAGTCATCGGGATTGTCGCACAACCCTTTGCGAACAGGATTCATCTTTGTATATATCCATTTTTCCTCATATGACTCGTCGTTTCTTAAGAGATGATCAAAGAATTCGTTTTGCCATATCTTTTCGTCTATTCCTTGTCTCTTCAGCTCGGACGTTGTCCATCTTTTAAAGTCTCTTATAAACGCCGGCAGGTTCTTTTTGTCGTTTCTCTGAGCGCAGAAGAAATGAATATGATCCGGCATTACAACATATCTTCCGACCAACCATCCATGAATCATTCCACTGTCTTTTAACGCGCCAACCAAAATGGACGCGATATCCGGATTCGTCAAAACATGTTTTCTGCGATCTGAGCAAATTGTCACAAAGAATATGGGCGACAAAATGTCGCTATGAATGCAATCCAAACGTTTTAAATGCTTCCTGTTCTTTCTTTTCTCCATAGCAGTTTTCTCTGTGTAGGGCGGGAACGCCGATTCCCGCCACTTGTTGTGTTGCGCAGCAGCAAATAACGCGGCCAATCGGCGCGAACGGCTTAATCTTGGTTCGAGGGCGCCATATCGACTGCGAACCCCGGCTCGCCGGAGGCGCGGGCCTCCACTTCCAGTTGTCCGTCGTCTTTCGCGGTTATGTAAACTGACAACCGGTTTTGCCCGGCGCGGAGGTTTTCGACGGCTACGAATCCGACTCCCGGAGGCAGGCTCGGAGACAGCGCCGCCCTCTTGGAGCGATGGTCGTATCTGAACCCGGTCAAATAATACAACACGGCCTCCGCGTTGATGGCCGTCTCCCACGGGCGGAGCACGTTCGGATGCGTCGTGTAGTCCATCCACCTGTTGTTGGCTCCGTAGGCCTCGGCGAACTCTCCGGTCTTGCTCATTGAGCCGTTGAAGAGGCTGTCGAAGGCGAGGTCCGCCTGCGGCGTCAGCCCAAGCGCTTTGAGGTTGTAAAGCAGGTAGCCGGGCAGCATCCCGGTGAAAGTGGACACGCGGGAGCTTGTCTTGACGCCGCCTGTTTTATTCATCAGTTTTTTTGCCGCCGCGAGCGCGTTGCGGCGCAACTTCTCGTCGGACGGCGCGCCGTATCCCATCCACAGCGCATTGAAATTTATGTCGCCGAAAGGAGAATCAGCGGGCGATAGCGAGTCCTTTTTCACGAACGGGACGTAGTATCCTTCGGCGTCGTTCCAGTAGTGTGCGTCCGTGAGGGCGCGGCAGAGCGCGGCGCGGTCGACGAACGTTCGCGCGTCATCGTCGTAACCGAGCGCGGTCGCCATCTCCGACATAGCCTCCGACGCCGCGACATGCCAGAAATTCGTGTCTGCGGAGTAAAAATCGCTCATCGGCGCGCTTGTCTGCATCATGACATAGACCTGATACGTCTCGTCTCCGTGGAAGGGCAGGCGGCATTCCGCGTTGAATTGAGAAGTCAGGTTGCGGCGCATGAACCCGTAGTGGCCGCGAATGTAATCGTCGTCCGCCGCTCCGGCGCGCCACACGTTGTATATGTGTAAAATCAATATGTTCGGGTCGTCGCCCTGTTGAGGCCGGATCGAATCCCAGTCGAATTCGTCAGGGGCCGCAGACAGGTCGAGGTTTGCCGGATACCGGTTTCTGAAGCCGACGAGCCGGGAAGCCCGGTCGTAGAACGAGGCGGCGGCGCGCGCTTCCTCGAACTTGCCCGCCAGCAGAAAAAACCTTATCGGGCTGTAGGCGTCCCTGCACCACGCCCCGGAATACCTCGACATCACCGCCACGGCGCCGTTGGCGGCGGACTGTTGCGTTTTAAGCATTACCAGAGTGTTCTCGAAGAAATCCGCCAGCCGCTCGTCCGACGATTTCACCAACAGAGCGCCCTCCAGCCACGCGGCCCATTTCTCTCGAACCTGCTCAAGAAGCAGTTCGGGGTCATCCGCGACAGATGGAGTAGGCGCGCCCTCCAGCGAGAACGCCGCGACCGCCGCCGCTCCGGCCCTGCCGCCGGGGGGGATGTCTCCGAGAGCGCGCCGCAGCGCCCCTTCCGCCGTCTCGCCCGCGCCGTCCGCGAACGAGACCGTCATTTCCCTGCCGTCGTAGACGAACCGCAACGCGGCTCCTTCAGCGCGCGAATCGCCGCCCCCCGCGCTAGCGCGGACAGTCAGAGCGACGCCCTGCGTCGTTTCGTTGCCGACGTTTTCGATCTCCGCCAGCCTGACTATTGCCGGGATGCCCGGAGGCGCGAACACGACCGTCCGCATCACAAGCCCGCCGAAGTCCTCCTCGACCACCGCGATGTTTGTCTGCCTGACGCGGTAGAGGCGGCTTGAGCGTGGCGCGAGCGGAACGCCCTCCGCCTCCAGCGCGTGAGACACCGGCCCGAACCACTTTTCGCCAGTCTCGTAGTCCGGCCCTATCATATTCGATGTGGCGTTCTGCGGCATATCCAGCCCTATGAGGGCGAACGCCAGCCCGTTGCCGACGCCCAGCGCCCCCCGGCGGGTCTTGGGCGGAATCCCGGCCTCGTAATCGAAAGACTGCCCCAGAGAAGACGCGTCCGCAAGCCATGGCCGCCTCTCCATTAAACCCTCCGGCTCCTCCCCCGCCATCGCTGCCGCCGCCGCAAACGCGAGCGCCGCCGCAAATAGTATTTTTATATAAAGTTTCATTGAAACCTCCGAGGTTTGCCTGATTCTCTTGGCCATTTTAACAGTTTTTTGGGCGCTTAGGCTTAATGAAACTGTAATTTCTGAATTCAATAATGGTTTTATCCGACTGTCCCGTGCTTATTAAAACGGTCTCGAATACTCAAAATATGTCATTGTCAAAATCTTTATTTGTGTTTCGGTTTTCCATCAAACCGCTTGTTCAGCGGGGCAGGGCGGAAAGGAACTGAACGGCGATATCGCCGACGCGGTTCTCGTGGCCGATGAAAAAGTGGTCGGCGCCTGAGATTGTTTCGAGTTTGTCCGGGCCGGGCCTGACGTATCGTTTGATAGCCGAGGCGTCGCAGTATTCGTCTTGCGCGCCTGTTATCATCAGCAGGGGTTTTGTGTTTCCGCACAGGAAATCGAAAGAGCCGAGCGAAGTCGGGGGAGCGACGGCGACTAGGGCGGAGACGCGGTCGTCACCGAGAGCGGCCTTAAGGGCGACCATCGCGCCGAACGAGTAACCGGCGACATAAATGGCTCCGACGGAGGAGTCGGCGGCGAGCAGGTCTACCGCGCGGCTGACGTCGTCGGCCTCAGCGTCGCCGCCGCCGTACGAGCCGCCGCTGCGCCCGACCCCTCTGAAGTTGAATCTCAGCGTGGTGTAATCCGCGTCCGACAGAGCGGCTTCGAGGCCCAGCACGACATTGTTTTCCATCGAGCCGCCGAACTGGGGGTGCGGGTGGCAGATAACGACGCCCGGAGCGCCCGGCGCGTCAGATATCGATATCACTCCGTGAAGCTTGGCGTCTTCGCGTCCGAAGTATATGGCTTTCATTTTTTCGGTCTCCGTTTCCGGGGATTGGAATCAGGCGCGGATGAAATCGCGCGGGAGGCGGACGGCGGAAGCAAGGCCGCCCCTCTTTCGGCCCCGCAGGCAAGTTCTCGGTACACCGCCAGCCAACCGGTCGCCTGCGGGCGCGGCGGCGGTATCGATTCCGCCAGCCGTTTCTTTATGAGCGCCGGGGCAACCCTCAGGTCGAGCCGTCTCGCCGGTATGTCGATGTCTATTATATCGCCGTCCCTGACCGCCGCGATAGGCCCGCCGGCGGCCGCTTCGGGAGCCACGTGTCCTATGCACGGCCCACGCGTCGCCCCGCTGTACCTGCCGTCCGTGACCATCGCAACGCTGTCTCCCAGCCCCATGCCGACTAGTATCGCCGCCGGGATGGACATCTCCCGCATCCCCGGCCCGCCCCTCGGCCCTTCGTATCGTATCACCAGCGCGTCGCCGCGCTTCACTTTGCCGGACAGCAATCTATCGCGGACGTCCTCCTCAGAATCGAAGCAGACCGCCGGGCCGCTGTGCCGGAGCATGGCCGGATGCACGGCGCTCTGCTTGACCACCGCGCCGAGAGGGGCCAGCGAGCCGTACAGGGCGGCTATGCCGCCTTCGGACGCGAGCGGGTCGTCCGCGCTTCTGATTACCGCGCCGTCAGGGCAGGGAGCCGCGCGCAGCCGCGCGGCCATCGTTTTTGCCCCGACATCCCGCGCTCCGCCTTCAATCATCCCCGCCCGCGACAATTCCTTCATCAGCGCCCCGACGCCGCCAGCTTCGTGAAAATCCAGCAGATTGACCGCCGACGCCGGCTTGCACCTCGCCAGCAGCGGAGTGTTCCGGCTGACCTTGTCAAAGTCGGACAGTTCCAGAGGAATCCCCAGTTCGTCCGCTAGCGCCAGAAGGTGAAGGACCGCGTTAGTCGAGCCGCCCAGCGCCGCCAGAACTCTCATCGCGTTCGACAACGCCGCCGCTCCCGCCACGTCTCTGAACCTCAGCCCCGCCGAGACCGCCCGCATTACGGTCGTCCCGGTCGCCTTCGCCAGCCTCGTCCGGTGCGCGGAGAGCGCAGGCCCCGCCGCCGCTCCCGGCAGCGACAACCCCATCGCCTCCACGAGGCACGCCATCGTGTTGGCCGTCCCCATCATCGAGCAGGCTCCCGCCCCGTGGCACACGTTGTCCCGTATCTCTTCGAAATAAGCCGCCGAAATCGCCCCGGCCTTCGCCCTCCCGATGGCCTCCTTGATGTCGCAGGCCACAAGCGTTTCGCCCCTCACCCGCGCCGGATACATCGTGCCCCCGGTCAGGAAAACCGTCGGCAGGTTCAGCCGCGCAGCCGCCAGCAGCATCCCCGGTATTATCTTGTCGCACGAGGCCACAGCCACAAGCGCGTCGAACCTGTGCGCGCGGCACATCAGTTCCGCGCTCGCCGCTATGATGTCGCGGGCCGGCAACACGGAGCGCATCCCTTCGCCCTGAGCGATGCCGTCGCAGGGAGCGATGGTGTTGAACTCCACCGGAGTTCCCCCCGCCGCCCACACGCCCGCCTTCACATGCTCGGCAAGCTCGCGCAAATGCGAGTGTCCCGGATTCGCCTCCGTCCAAGAGTTCGCTATCGCCACCGCCGGGCGGCTCAACTCCCGCGCGCCGAACCCGGCCCCGCGCATCAGGCCTTCCCTGTATGTCGTGTCGGCGGCTTCGGGACTTTTCAGCGAATCCTTTTTTTTCATATCGGAGGCAATGCCGCTTTCGTAGAATTTCGGGCCGGTTAAGCCCGCCCGTTGAATTTTAACCTGTAACCGCCGCCCGCGATATCCGCGCAACGAAAAAATACGCCGCCGCGCCCGCCATTAGGGAGACCCGCCCATGCGAGAATTTCCGAGCGCCGCAAACCTTCGTTCGGCGTGTCTTTTGCCGTCATCGGTTTCCATGTATAATCAAGAACGAGAATCGACGCAACGGACCGAGGGAACCGGAAAACCATGTTCTGTTCGAAATGCGGAAACACGCTGTCGCCGCAGGCAAAGTTCTGCGTCGCGTGCGGGGCCGGAACCGGCGCGGCAAAAACGCCCGCGCGGACGCCCCCGACGTGCCCTGTGCCACCGAACATCGCGCTGCCGCCGGCCCACACCGCCTCCGCTCTCCCTCCGCCCGGCGTCTACAAAAAACCCAAAGACGACCTCGGATTCAGGTTCGACAACCGGCGCGTCTCGTTCGGGGACTCGTTCGCGAACTGGTCCGTCACCCCGGTTATGCTCGCCATCCTTGCTGCGATTATCGCCGCCGGATACTTTTCCGCACGGTTTGCCTCGTCCGGCATTCACGGCAGCCCCGTCAGCGGCTCATATTCCAGTCCCACCCGCGCGTTCAGCCTCGACTTTCCCCCCGGCTGGCATGAAGCCCCTGAAGCCCAGTACCGCACCGGCTACATCAACGCTCTCGGATTCTATTTCCTCGAAGGCGGCAGACAGCCGAAGATCGTTATGAAAGTCTTTTACACGTCCGCCGACACCGGCATCCCCAAACACTTCTCCCGAAACACCCTCGAATGGATCGAGCCCGGCATCGACCAGATGATGAAAGACATAAAGAGCGACGAAGGAGCCGAATACAGGATGCTCCAGCTATCCACCTATCTGGTCAATGGCAGAGACGCCATCTGGGTCGAAGGCAACGAGATGCGCGGACGTCAGGAGCCGAAACGCGATTTCACGTTCATGACTTTTGAAGGCCACAGGATGTACATCATCGAGTTTGTCATGAGCGAAGAAGATGTCGAAGAAGGCTGGCTCGACGTCCAAGACATCCTCTCCACCATGCGTTTCCACAACGCCGGATAACCCGCAACGATATGATCTGCGCTTGCCCGTTAATTTCACCGGGACGCGTCTCATATTCAATACAACATGGCGGTCGGCGAGTTCAGGTTGAATCTTTGATGTGGTTGTATAAGAATAGTGTGGCGGCGGGATGCCGCAGACTTTGTCATCATCCGGAGGAGCGCGTTATGGTTAAGAGGGTTGCGGCAATGTTAGCGGCGGTGTGCGTTGCGATGGCGGCGGCGTCGGTTTCGGCGGAGCCGGCGGCGCGGGTCAAAGATATCAGAAGCCCGCTTCTGAATTCTCCCGCGCTGGTTTTGCGTGGCGGCGAGTTCAAGCTGGTCGTGGCGGGCGGCAAGCAGGTGGCGCGGGCGGAACTGTCGGCGACGGCGGACGCGACGGCGAAGGTTCCGCTGTCGCTTGCGGGCGAGGGAGAAGAAAACGGCAGGGCGGCGTTCTCTGCGTCCGTCCCGCAGGGCGCGGCGGCAGGATTGTACGACCTATCGGTTTTTTTCACGGACGGCTCGTCTGACTCCCAGCCTCACGCGGTCAAGCTCTTCGACGAGTTCAAAAAGGATTTCCATTTCATTCATTTCACGGACATGCACTTCAACACGGGCGACCCCGAACAGAACGAGGCGCGGGCGAAAATCATCAGGAGCATGTGCGACTCGAAACCGGAATTCATAGTGTTCAGCGGCGACCTCGGCCTGAGGCCGGCCACGTACGACGCGGACTATCCTTTTGCCTATGAGCAACTCGCCTCCCGCATGACGGAGCCGGTGTTCTTGGTTCCCGGCAACCACGAGATGTATGTGGACAACAATTTCACGCCGAGCATCGACGGCCTCGACTACTGGAACGCGACGTTCGACGTTAAAAACATGGCTTTCGACTACGGCTCTCTGCGCGTGGTCGGGATAAACAATTTTGAGTGGGAAGCGAATTTCAGGGACTGGTGGAACATAGACAACGCGTTTTTCGGGACGCAGGGGCTTGCGAGAATAATGCCGGAACAGTGGAAATGGCTGGTGGCAGACCTGAAGAGCGCGAAAGGGCGCGCGTCCGACATCGTGGCGTTCATGCACGTGCCGCTGGACACGTTTGCGGGCGGCAGGATGATCGGTCTCAAGGACAGGCAGAAGATTTCAGGCCCGGACAAAGAGCGGTTCGTCGCCCTGATGAACGAGTTCGGCGTCAGCCACGTGTTCGTCGGCCACATGCACTGGAACGAAGAAAAACAGTACGGAAATATGAAGCAGATAATGACGCTGACGGCCGGCAGCGGCGGCGATAAAAAATGGGGATACCGCAAGGTTTATGTCAAAGACGGGAAAGTGACCGGCTGGGACATCGTGACGTTCGCGCCGAACGGAGCGGAACTGACGCCCATCGACTGACGCCGGGCCGCAGCGGGCGAGGGCGAATGCGGGGGGAAGCGCTATGACCGCAGGCAACAGGTTTCCGGCGCTTGCGGCGGCGGTTCTGGTGTGCGCCGCGCTGATATCCGGTTGCGGCGGCGGGTCTTCAAAATCATCCGTCGCGGTTGACTCTGTCCCCCCAAGCCCTGTGGCCGGCTTCGTCGCGAACGCTGACGACTGTGTTATCTCCCTGACATGGTCCAACCCCGCAGACGCCGATTTCGACCGGGTGGTCGTGCGGCGGGCGGTCAACGGTTTCTCCCGCAACCCGGCGGCTCCTTCTTCGCCTGAAGACGCAGTGGTCTACTCCGGCCCCTCTCAGGCGTGGTCAGACTCCGGCCTCCGCAACGGCGCTTCATACTACTATACGGCGTTCGCGCTCGACGCGGCGGGAAATCCCTCGGCGCCCGCCCGCCAGCACGCCGCGTGCGCGTATAATCCGTTCGCGCTGGCCGCGCTGCCGGACACTCAATACTATTCATTGGACTATCCCGCAATTTTTTCAGGACAGACGCAGTGGATCGCGGACAACGCCGCCGCTGAAAACATCAAGTTCGTTTTCCACGAGGGAGACCTGACGCACAACAACTCGGAGGCCGAATGGACGAATGCCGAGGCGGCGATGGGAATTCTCGACGGGGTCGTCCCGTATGCTATGTGTGTCGGCAATCACGACATTGCCTCCGGGCGCGACACTTCGCGGTTCAATTCGCGTTTCCCCGTGTCGCGCTATGAGGCTTCCGACCACTTCGGAGGCGTCTTCGAGGCCGGGAAGTTGGACAACGCATATTACTACTTCAGCGCGGGAGGCGCGGACTGGCTGGCGCTCTCGCTGGAATATGACCCGCGCGACGAGGCGCTGGCATGGGCGCGCGGAGTCGTCGAGGCGCACCCGCGCCGACGCGTCATACTCGTCACTCACGCGCTCGTCTCTCCTTCAAGCGAACTCAGATCGATCGGCCTAAACATCTGGAACAACCTGCTGCGACTCTATCCGAACGTCTCGCTTGCGTTCAACGGCCACTACACAGCAGGCGAATCCGGCCTAGTGTCCATGCCGGGCGACCACGGCAACGTCGTCCACATGATGTTCGCCAACTATCAGGACCTGCTCCTCGGCGGGCTTGGCTATATGCGCATCGTGAAGCTCGACCCGTCCGCAGGAACCGCCGAGGTCAAAACCTATTCTCCACTGCTCGGCGAATATAAAACCGACCCCGGCAATCAGTTCACCCTTTCCAACCTCGACCTGTCCGCCATTGAATAAGGGGGCATGAATTGCCCCTGCAAAAAGCTTTCCCGGTTACCAACGGAAGAGAGGCATTCTCTTGAAATCGACACGTCTTAAAAGCGCCTCCGGCGGCCAAAGAGAAACTTTTGAAAAAGTTTCTCTTTGGAATCTCTTCAAAACTTTTCACTGGTCGTCGGGAGTGAATCGCTGCCGCGATTCCCTCCCGACGCCCCATGTAAAATCATTAAAGAAGAAGATTCTCATGAAACCCCTTTCTCAATATCTTTTCGCATGATACGCGCCGATGGGAAGAGCGAAGCCTTCCCATCGGCGCTAGCGCGAAAAGTTTTGAAAGGGTTTAAGGGNNTTAAGGGAAAACTTTTTCAAAAGTTTTCCCTTAAGCCCCAATCGGGAGAATCGCGCAGAGCGGGTTTGATGCAAAAAGGCGGTGGAGGTGGTATTATTGTCAGATATGAAAGATGGAGAGTGAATAGACACATGAGATTAAAAGGATATATGGCGGTTGCGATGTTGGCTGCGGCGGTCGGGATGGCCGGATGCGGAGGCGCGGGAGGCAAAAAGGGAGAAGGGGACAAAGCGGGAGCCGGGGACGCGGTGGTGGCGGGCAAAGTGGATTTGTATTCGGGGTACGGAGTGGCGGCGGACGGAGCCGGCAGGGCGGAAGCCCTTCGCGCTGGAGCGACTGCCAGACTGTACCGGATACCGCCGGACGGCTCGGCGTTGTTGCCGTTGCCGGGGAGTCCCGCGGCGACGGTGAACAACGGCGTTTTCAGGATAACCGGAGCGCCTGCGGGCGAGAGCGCGCTGGTGGCAAGGATAGAGACGGGAGACGGACAGCCGGAGTTGTCGGCAATTCTGCCTCCGCTTTCGGCGGGGACGAACAGCGTGGCGGTGAACCCGGAGACGGATATCGAAGCGAGGCTCCTGAGAAAGATGACGGAGTCGGGGATCGTGAAAAAGAGGGACGCGAAGCCGTGGGAGATAGACGCGTCGTTTGTGAAGAAGCTTGTGGACGAGGCGTTGTTTTTTGAGAATGGCGGGCCGGGGGATCCGGAGAAGACGGCGGACAAGTTGCTGCCTGTGGCGCGGGCGGCTCACGCAAGATATACGGAAATGTTGTTCGGAGAGGGGACTGCGCCTGACGACAAGCGGATGGCGGCGTTGGTCAGGGGGATTGCCGGGCCGCTTACGAGGCTGGAGGCGGCGCGGGAGGCGGGGGCGGTTACGGACGCGTTGCGCGAGGAAGCCGCTGCGGCGGTGGCGCGGGAGGCAAAAGAGGCGAAGCTTGCGCGGGGAACGATGACGGACGAGGCGGCGTGGCGGACGGCGCGGGACATGGCGCTGGACTGGGCGGCGAGGTGCATGAGACAGGGCGGGCGCGGGAAGGGATGCCCGGCGGTCGCGGAGGGTGTATTCGACATGCCCGCGTACGGGGCGGCGCTGGGGCGCTCGCTGTCGGCGGCGGAACACGAGGAGGACGCGCGAATAAGGATGAAGGCGTTTGCGGCGGACGCAGGAAGCGAAGCGGCTCCTTCGCCGCTTGAGGCCGTGGCTTTGCTGATATCGCCGTCGCGGACGGCCCTCGAAGACTTCCGCAGGGAAGCCGAAAGGGCGGCCTCTGAGAAAGACGACGCGAAGCGTTTTGAAATGAACAATAAATGGGCGTCCGACTTGAGGGACGTGTTGCTTATAGGCGAAGTCGGGATGGATGCCGTGGACGCGTACGCGGCGCTTGGGTCGCTGGCGGAGGCGGGGCGAGGTTTGGCGGAAGCGCTGAACGGCGCGGAAACCGACATGGGGAAGGCGGTCGCGGCGCACGCGAAGTTTCTTGCGGACGCGGAGGCGGCGCTGAAGCCTGTCGGGGAGGCCGCAAGGTCGCGTTTTGTCAAGCTTGACGCGGCGGACGCGGGGCGGCTCGAATGGGCGCTCAGGGAGATTTGCCTGAACTCCGCGCTGCGATCTCTGCCGCCCGCTTACTATAACGGCGCGGACTCGGACGGCGACGGGGCGTCCGACATCGAGGAGCGGACGGTCGGGACTGACCCCGCCGACGACGGCTCGACGCCGGCTCCGATACTGACGGGAGCGCCGTCCGTCCTTCTGCCGGCTCCTCCGGCGGACACCGACGGAGACGGATATTGCGACAGGGTTGAGAGGGCGGCGGGGACGGACCTGACGAGCGCGGAATCTAAGCCGGTTCCGGGAAAGATGAAGTTCTGCGAGGCCGGGAAAGCGGCGTGCGCGACTGCGGCGTCTGATGGCAAGGCCTCGACGGCAAAGCTGCATGGAAGGGTGGAGCACAAGGGCAAGCCGGTGTCGGGCGTTACGGTCGGGGTGTACGAGGCTCCCGATTTCCTGAATGAAAAACCGATGGCGGGGATGGTCGCGGTGTCGGGCGCGGACGGAAAATATACGATAGAAAAAGCGCCCCGCGGCGGATATTTCGTGGCGGCGTTCAGGGACTCCGACGGGGACGGAGCGCCGGGCGAGGGAGAGGCGGTCGGGTTCGCGGGCAACGTGTATCCTGCGAGGATATCGCAAGGGGGAGAGAACCCTGAGGGCGGAACGACTGTCGTAATGATAGGGGCCGCCGGGGCGCTCAGGTGCGCGAAGGGCAAAGTTTATGACCACGCTTCGAAGAAATGCGCAGACAAGTGTCCGGCGGGCAAGACTGCGTTCGAGTTGACGGGAGAATGCGAGTGCGGGGCGGGCAAGTTGTTGGTGACGGCGACGGGGGAATGCGCGGCGGCGTGCCCGGCAACGATGAAGACGGCGTCGGGCGCGGGCAGGTGCGAGTGCCCGGAGGGAACGGAGTATGACGCGGAGTCGAAGGAGTGCCAGTGCCCGGCGGGGATGAAGCTGGACGGGACGGCGATGAGATGCGCTTGCGAAAAGGGGCTGCTGGTGGAAGGCCGCCGGGACTGCGTCGAAGAGTGTCCGGCGGGTTGGGCGGCGAACGAGAAGGAGGGCGCGTGCGAGTGTCCTCCGGCGTCGAAATATGACAGGGCGGCGGGCAGGTGCGTTTGCGAGGCAGGGAAGATAATGAACCCGGCGGTCGTGGCGTGCGAGGACGCGTGCGCGGGCGGCATGAAGCCGGACGCGACGGGGTTGGAGTGCGTTTGCGGCGACAAGGAAAAGTACGACGCGGAGACGAAGCGGTGCGAGTGCGTCGAAGGGCTTATGAGGGGAAAGGACGGCGCGTGCGGGGCGGTCGAGCGTGGGCCGGAGTCTCGGGGCGAAGCGCCCGCAGTGGAACGCGGCGGAGCGGGAGCGACAAAGAGCGTCGCGACTCCGGATAAAAGAGACTTGGGTCCGTTGCGGAAATAAAGGCCATGAGGGACCACGCGCGGCATATTGCGGATAACCGAAAGAAAAACAAGGCGGGCCGATTCGGAAACACGAAAGAGTCGGCGGGCGGAAAAATGAAAAAAAGATGGATACATGCGATGGCGGCGCTCGCGGCGGTTATGGCTGCGGCGGTTGTCGCGGCGGGCGCGGCTGCGGTTGCGATGGAAACTTCTCTGCCGCAGGGGATTGCCGAGCTTGTGGCAGAGGATTTCGGAGCGTACATAGGGGCCGGGGCGGCGACGGCGAAGTCGGTGTCAGTGGCCGTGGCTCCGGCGGCGGACGAGACAGGCGAGTTCGGCGCGGCGCTACAGAGTTTCAGGGCCGACCTCATGCTTGCGGTTGCTGAAAAGGAATACTTCAGGCTGCTGCCGGCGTCCCGGTTCGACGTGCTTGCGGCGACGACGGCGGGCGGCGGCGGCGCGGGATATCTGACGGACGAACAGGTCAGGCGGATAGCGGCGGCGGCTCCTGTGGGATATGTGGCGGAGACGAGGATAGCGTTGGACGCTTCAGGGCGGATGCTGCTTACGGCGCGGCTCAGGAGCGCGTCCGGCGGCGTCGCGCTATCGCGGGAATATCTTTTGAGGAAGGCCGGGTCGTTGAAGACTGAGGAGTACGCAAGCCGGGCGGGCGCGCCTGATTCCGTTGAATCGAAACCGACGGCGGCCCCGGCGGAAGCTAACGAAGAAGCGGCGGCTCAGGAAGAGCCTCGGACATCAGACGAAAGCGCGCAACAGCCGGACGACCCGGAAGAAGAGTCGGCGGATGAGGACTCCGGGGACGGCCGTGACGACGAGTTAGACGAGAGCATGAGGGCGGCTATAGAGGAAGCGGCGGCGGCGGTGGAGGCGGAACTGGAGGAGGCGGAGGACGCGCTTCCTGAAGAGGAGAAGCCAGAGCCGAAGGCGGCGGACGCTCCCGGCCCGCTCGACGGCGCGCTTGCAAAGCTGCCGGTCGCGACTCCGGGAACAGTCGAGTATCTGTCCGGGATGCGCTCCGAGTTCCCGGCGATCGCGCTCGCAGCGATTCCGCTGAAAGACGACGGAACTCCGGGAATCGCGGTTCTGACATCCGGCGCGCTCGATCTCTATTATTTCTCCGAGCCGGGGCGTCTGAGCAGGGTGTGGACGGGGAAGTTCCAGAAGGTGTATCCGAAGAGAGGCGTCGCCGGAACGATGAAGGTGGGGACTTTTGGCGGGAAGAACCTGCTCTTCGTTTCGATGAACCCTTTTGACAGGGCGTTCGCGTATGAATGGACGGGAGAGAGCCTTGAGCGGGCCGGAAGGGTGTCGGGATTCGTGGCGGACGCGCTGAGGGCGGAAGCCGTGACGGTGATGTCCGACTACGGGGCCGGTGTGACGAGTTTCGACGGACTGAAGACGCGACTGGTGGACACGTCAGGGGCGACGCCGCGCACGGTGAACTTCCCCGTGTCGCCGGACTACTATTCGATATGCGCGAGGCGGTGGTCGGACACGAGCGCGAACCTGACGCAGTTGGTGGCGGCGGGCGAGGACGGGATAATCAGGATGTACGAGGGGCCCGGCAACGAGAGGGCGAGGACGGAGACGCGGTACGGAGGCGCGGTTCTGTGCGCGAAGGCGGACGAGATCGCGCCGGGAGCGGCGCAGTACATCGTGGCTACTACCGAATCGGCGACTGAAGACGCGGTGGCGCTGCTGAGGGCCGAGGCGGGGCTGATAACAGAAATATGGCGCGCGGGACCGTTCAACGGAGCGGTGGTCGCTCTCGCCTCTTGGGACTTCGACGGCGACGGCAGGACGGAAATCATAGGGGCGCTCGACACGGGAGCCGGATTCAGGCTGTTTAGGGTTCTGCCGCCTTACACGAAGCGGTGACGATAAAGCGGCGCGGGTTGCCGGGCGCGGCTCGCGAGCGGACAGGACAATAAATGATGAAAAGAACAAGAGCGGGCGGATGGACGGTCAGGGCGGCGGCGCTCGCGGCGGCGGCGCTCATCGCGGTTTGCGCCGCTCCGGCGTCGGCTGTTCTTCCTCCGAAATTCGGCGGAGAACTGGTCGCGGCGATACCGGACGGAATATCGAAATACGACCCGGCGCTGTTCATGTACGACCACGAGTTCTTGGCGGCGGACCTTATATACGACACGCTGCTGGCTCCGGGGCCGGGAGGCGCGCCGACGCCTGTTCTGCTGGACTCGATGCCCGCCGTGTCCGACGACGGAATGACGTTTTACTTCAAGCTCAGGCCGGGAGTGTTGTTTCACAACGGGGCGC
This sequence comes from bacterium UBP15_UBA6099, assembly GCA_002435745.1. GTDB lineage: Bacteria > UBP15 > UBA6099 > UBA6099 > UBA6099 > UBA6099. The sequence goes on along the minus strand of DIWT01000037.1, from coordinate 13,903 downwards.
AACTGAACTCTGCGGACGTGCTGCATACATTTAAATCGTTTATAAGCAATAGGAAGTCGCCGTACGGACGCCTGCTGGACGGCGTGGCGGGGGCGGCGGAGTTCCGTTCCGGCAAGCAGCGCGGAATTTCAGGGTTCAAGATAACCGACCCTTTGAGGTTCGAGGTCAGGCTGACGGAGAGGCAGCCGAACTTCCTGCGATACCTGTGTTTCCCCGCGCTGTCCATTGTGTCGGCGGCGAACAGGGACTTCTCTCCGCCGATAGGGACGGGGCCGTTCGCTCTCGTCGAAACGACGTCGAGAGGGGACGCGACGCTGGCGGCAAACCCCAAGTACTTCGAAGGAAGGCCGTATCTGGACAAGATAACGCTGCGGGTCGTCAAGGACGACCGGGACAGGCTGACGGAGTTCAAGCGCGGGGCTCTCGACGTGTCGGACGTGCCGGCGCACGGGCTGAGCAGGGCCGAGCGCGAGATGTATCCTCCGCCGCTTGAGTCGGAGATGAAAAACATATATTTCCTAGACGTCAACCCCGACTACCCGGCGCTCGCGGAGCGGGCGGCGAGGTCGGCCGCGTCGGCGGCGATAGACAGGCAATCGATTGTGAGAGTGATACTCGGCGGAGCGGGGGCGGAGGAGAACAACACCGGCCCGGCTAAGCATGGATCGTCGGCCCCTCGCGACGCGGCCATCCCCCTGCCGCTCTGGTATCCGGACACCAGTTCCGCGCTGAAACTGGTTGCTGAAAAGATACAACTAAACCTCGGCCAAGCGGGCTTCAAGGCGACGCTCAGGGAGCGCGGGCTGGCTGACATCTCTCAATACGCCACGGACGACGCTCCGGCGTTCATACTGAGATGGATGCCGGTGATAATGGGTCTGTCGGAATCGGTGGAGACGGCTCTTTACGGCCCGGCGGGAACTCTGACGCGCTCGACCGCCATAGCCGGGAGGCTTGGAGCGGACGCTAAGGGGCAGGGAACGGTCATAATGCTGTTCTCGCGGAAACCGGCGTATTTAAGGCAGAGCCGCGTTTACGGGGCGGAGGCAGGGCCGTTCGGCGCGCCACGCATCGATTCGGCTTTCATAAGGGAAACAGACTGAAGGAATGGCGGCGGACAGATTGGAAACGGACGCGAAAACCGCGCCCGGCGCGGGGCCGAGGCGAAGCCTTTCCATACGCGCCAAACTGATGGGCGTGATGCTGGTCGTATTTCTCATCCCCATCGCGCCCATGCTCTATCTGTTGAACATGCGGCTCCAGACGAGCTTCGACAACATAGACCGGGGCCGCGTCACCAGCGCCCTAGACGGCATACGAAACGAGCACCGCGCGCTGGTGGAGAACACGAAAGACAGAGTTGAGACGCTCGCCAACGACCGCTTCCTAATCGAGGACGTCGCCACATACAGCATGTGGCCGAACGTGCTGATAAGACGCGTGGAGGCGATGCGCAAGACCTCCGGGCTGGACATCCTGATGGTGGTCGACGCCGAATACAGGCTTATAGCCGACGGGGCCAACCCGGCTCGGTTCGACGTCGAAGCCCGCTCTTTCGCCGACGACGCGTTCGTGCGCGACGCGCTCGAAAACGGCGCAGTCGGCGTTACCCTAAGAAGAGACGAACAGAGCGGGACGGCATCGGTGATGATATACCATCCGATTCGCTATCTTGGGGTGAACGACGCGGTTCTCATCGGCGGCACGCGTGTAGGTCAGGAATACGTCGACCGGCTCCACCGTCTGGCGTCCGCCAGAGTGGTTCTCTTTGAAGGCAACAAAGCGACGCTCAGCTCACAGGAGGGAGACCCGGAGACGAGCCTGCCTGTGGGCGAAGAGTTCTTGGAGCAGCTCGACGAGGAGCCGGAAACCACAAAGCGCGTCCATGTCGGGCGCACCGACTTCACGGTGGGGGGAGTGCCTCTGACGGATCCGGACACAGGGCGCGGGATGGGCTATCTGGTCATAGGCGTGTCGCGCGACACTGTGAACGGGATAGTGGCGCAGACGCGGCGCGACATATTGTACGTGATGCTGCTCGGCCTCGGCGTTTCTATGGCTCTCGCCGTTGTCATGTCGGTGGGCATAACGAGGCCGATAGAGAAGCTGGTGAAGAGCGCGCGGCTGATAGGCTCAGGGCAGTTCGACGTGGCGGAGACGCCCGTCATGTCCGGCGACGAGATTGGGTTGCTGGCGCGCACCATGAACAAGATGGCGTTCGACCTGCGCGACTACAGCATCCGGCTTGCGCTAACCGAAAGGACGGCGGCATGGCGCGAGGTCGCCCGCAGGATCGCCCATGAAATTAAAAATCCCCTCTCCCCAATCCAGCTTTCCATCGAAAACCTGAAAGCGGTGTTCGAGGAGAACAGGGAGACGTTCGACGAGATGTTCCCGGAATCGTCGGACATGATACTCGAAGAGGTGGACAAGCTGAGGCGACTGGCCAATGAATTCTCGGAGTTCGCGCAGATGCCGGAGCCGGTTTTCGAGAGCGTGGACGCCGCCGAGATGCTGCACAACCTAGTGAAATTTCACAGCTCGACCGCCCCGGCCGGGGTTAAATTGAATATAATAGGTTGCGACAAGGCGATTGTGATCAGAGCCGACCGCGACCAGCTCAACAGGGTTTTTACCAACCTGATAAAGAACGCGGTCGAGGCGATGCCGGACGGCGGCGAATTGACGGTGTCCGCCGTGAAAACCGAGGGCGGGGCCGTCTTCCGCTTCAGAGACACCGGAGTCGGCATGACCGCCGAACAGTTGGAGAGAATATTTACGCCGTATTTCACATCAAAAAGCGGCGGGACCGGGCTGGGCCTCTCCATCGCCAGAAGGATACTCGCAGACCACGGCGCGCGGATAGAAGCGTCCGGCGCGCCCGGAAAGGGAGCGGAGTTCGCGGTGACTTTCGGCGATCAGACAGCCGCCGAGACTGGAGGCTCAGGGCTTGAGCGATGAATCTATTCTGATCGTGGACGACGAGAAGAACATCCTATCGACCATATCGATGGCGTTGAAGTCCAACGGGTACGCCGTCAGGACGGCGGAATCCGGAGCAAAGGCGCTCGAAGAGCAGGCCGCCTCCGAGTGCTCGCTGGCCGTTTTCGACATAATGATGCCCGGCATGGACGGGCTTGAGCTTCTGCGCGTCTTCAAGGAGAAATGGCCCAACACCGCCGTCATAATGATGAGCGGCCACGGAACCATCAGCACCGCGGTTCAGGCCACCAAGCTCGGCGCTTACGACTTCATCGAGAAACCCGTGTCGAGGGAAAAACTGTTGCTGTCCGTCAAGCGCGCCATCGAATTCAGGCGGCTGGAAAAAGAGAACATCGCACTCCGGGACGAGGTCAGGCAGAAGCACGACATCATAGGCGAGAGCGCCGCCATGAAGGAGCTTGTGCGCAGAATCATGACGGTCGGCAACTCGCAGAGCAGGGTGATGATAAGAGGCGAGAACGGGGTGGGCAAGGAACTGGTGGCGAGGGCCCTCCACAACGCCAGCCCCCGCAGGGACCGCCCCTTCATCAAGGTGAACTGCGCGGCCATTCCGCACGAGCTTATCGAGAGCGAGCTGTTCGGCCACGAGAAAGGGGCCTTCACCGGCGCGGCGGCCATGCGGCGCGGCAAGTTCGAGGCCGCCAACAAGGGAACCATCTTTCTGGACGAGATAGGCGACATGCACCTCGACACTCAGGCGAAGGTGCTCCGCGTCCTTCAGGAACACGAGTTTCATCGCGTCGGCGGAGACAACACTGTGAAGGTGGACGTTAGGGTCATCGCGGCCACGAACAAGGACCTCGAAGCGGAAATAAAATCCAACAGGTTCCGCGAAGACCTCTACTTCAGGCTGAACGTCATCCCGATATACGTGCCGCCGCTCCGGGAGCGCAGGGCGGACATACCGCTTTTCGCGCGGCATTTCTTCAGGCAGTTCGCCGACGAGTACGGCCGCCCCTCGAAGCAGTTGACCGAGTCTGCGGTGGAGGCCCTGATGGACTATTCTTGGCCGGGAAACGTCCGCGAGCTTCAAAACTTCATGGAGCGCCTTTTCATCATGGCTGAAGAACCGGTTATCGAGGCGAAAACGGTCTACGGCCACCTCCCCGAAGGAGTCGCCCCGGACGACTGGCGCTCAGACGCGCCTCTTGGCTCTCTAAAAGAATCCATGAACCTTTTCGAAAAAGAGATCATTGAAAAGAAACTCAGAGAACACGGCTTCAATATCTCAGAGACGGCCCGCTCGCTCCAACTCGAACGCAGCCACCTTTATAAAAAAATAAAGGCTCACGGGATACGCGTGCCGTAAGCGCGCCGCCCGAATTTTCATTTCATAAAAACGATGAACTGCGAGGAAGAGAAATGACGAAACCCAGATGGAAAACGGCGGCTGGCATAGCGGCTCTTGCGGCGGCCCTGTGCTTGGCTTGCAAACCGGCCGTATCGGCCTCCGAACTGGCGGGCAGCGAAAGCTTCTACAAAGACGAAGGCGCTCACTTCGAAGTCCCCTTCGAATATTGGTCCGTTCAAGGCGTCCTCAGAGAAGACGGCTCTGATAAACCTATCTATTTCACCGCTCACTTCAACAGGGCTGGAAGCGGCTATTTCCATGTGCGCAACGGTTATTCCTCGTTGCGGCTTGCAGACGGCTCTCACGACTTTCGCTCGTTCGGCATGGGCGTCGTTCAAGCCCTCGGAAAAGACTTGCTTCAGATGCGCGCCGAGCAACGGCCCGATTTCCCGGCGTTCAGGCGAGCGTACGAACTTGCCGAGAAAGGAGAGTTCGAGAACTTCACGCCCATACCCGAAGAAGACGCCGCGATGCACAGAGGCCGCCTATACATCAACCTCGGCGGAAACAGGCTTGAGCGTATGTCAAACTCCGCTTTTGACTATCAGATCGACCTAAACACATGGGCCGGGGTTTTGAAACTATCTTTGCTGTCCGGCCGCGAGCCTCTCTATTTCGACGCAAACCGCCCCGTCCGCGTTGAAAGCGTCAGCGACCTGTACGGCCCGGAGGCCGGCATGCTGGTCGGCTATGCCGTTCCTCGCCTTAAAGTCTCCGGCTCACTCGCCGCTAAAGACGGCGACATCAAACTGTCCGGCGAAGCATGGCTTGAACACTGGTGGGGCAAACCGAAAGGAGAAGCTATGGCGCAGTCGGCGAAGACGCTGATTTCACTCCCCGACGGCGGCGACCTTCTGGCGGTTAAATTCTACGACACAAAAGGAGGACAGGTCAGCTCCGTCGCTCTTTACAAAGCTCCCGACGGCTCGATGCAGCGGGACAACGAGGTTTCGTTCTCCGCGCTCGAAAGCTGGACCAGCCCGGACACGCTGACCATTTACGATGTCGGCTGGAAAATCGAATCCGAATACGCGCGTGGCGAAATACGCCCGGCGCAGGGCGCGAAGGACAGCGAATTGATGCTGATGCGCGGAGTCGGCGGTTTCTGGTTCGGGCCGTGCGAGTTTACCGGAGCTGTCGAGCGAGCCGCTGCCATGCCCGCATCCGGTTTCGGCTTCTGCCGCTTCGCCTCCATAAAGGAATACCGCGCCGAGTGACCGCCGCTCGCGGTCGGCGCAAATCTCCTCCGGGAGCGCGTTTTGATAGAATGCAGCGTGGGCGTCATGGCCCACAACGAAGCTAAAAACATCGGAAATGTCCTCGACCGGCTCGCCGGACAGTCGCTGGAGCGCGCGAGCATAACCGAAATCATCGTCGTCGCCGGCGGTTGCGACGACGGAACCGAAGACATCGTCCGGCGCAAAGCCGAATTCGACCCTCGCGTCAGGCTTGTCGTCGAGCCTGACCGGAAGGGAAAGGCCGAGGCTGTGAATCGGTTTCTGGCCGAGGCGTCGAAAGACGTTTGCGTGGTGGTCGGCGCGGACACCCTTCCGGACTCCCGCGCGGTCGAATTCCTCTGTCTTCCGCTGGAACGCGCCGAGGTGGGCATGACCGGGGCGCGTCCCATTCCCCTCAATTCAAAAAAAACATTCCCCGGATACGTCGTCCACTTTTTGTGGTCCATGCACCACGATGTGGCGCTGAAACGCCCCAAGTGCGGCGAGATGGTGGCGTTTAAGAAAGTCTTCGACCATCTGCCCGCGGACACTGTGGTGGACGAGCCTCAGATAGAGGCCCTCGTGCGCGCCGCCGGGCTTCAAATCGTTTACGAGCCGCGCGCCGAAGTATACAACCTCGGCCCGGACAACCTCCGCGAGATAGTCATGCGCAGGCGCAGCATCGTCGCTGGCTATGAAAGGCTGTCCCGCAGAACCACTCATCGCACCGCCACGCAGAGCCTCCGCTGGTGGCTCTTATCGCGGGTGGCCGCTAGGGCGGCGCGGGGCGAGGAGCCGCTTCTTTTTCTCGCCGGAGCCGTCGCCGTCGAGCTGGCCGCTCGCGTCCTCGGCTACTGGGACGCCGTTTTCTCCAAAGAGCCTCTCCATATATGGCCACCGGCGGAGTCCACTAAAGACCCGGCCGCGTCCCTCCCTCCGCGCCGCTGACCGGCCTCCTGTTCGCCCTCCCTTGTTGTGTTGCGTCCCCTGTTGCAAGTATAATGGTTCCGACATTAACTAGGATTGGAGAAGCGCCATGGAAGAAACATACCAACAGTTGAAGCAGTGCGTGCTTGACGGAAACCAGCCGGGAGCGGTCGAGGCGACCAAAAAGCTGATCGAAGCCGGGGAAGCCCCTCAGAACATTCTGGACTCCGCGCTCGTTCCGTCTATGGAGGAAGTGGGAGACCTCTTCCAGCGCAACGAATACTTCATACCGGAACTCCTCGTCGCAGCCAGAGCCATGGAGGGCTGCATGGCCATTCTGCAACCTCTCCTTTCGGCCGGCGATTCCAAACCGAGGGGCGTGGTCGTCATCGGAACAGTCAAAGGCGACCTGCACGACATCGGCAAGAACATCGTCGCAGCCATGCTCAAAGGAGCCGGGTTCAAGATCATCGATCTCGGCACCGACGTGGACGCCGCCAAATTCGCCAAAGCCGTCTCCGAGCACAAACCGGACGTGATCGGCCTCTCCGCCCTTCTTACCACCACCATGCGCGAGATGAAGTCAATCATCGACGAGCTTGGCGGCAGCGGCCTCAGGAGCGGCGTGAAAGTCATGGTCGGCGGCGCTCCCCTCACGCAGCAGTTCGCGGACGAAATCGGCGCCGACGCATTCGGACAGGACGCCGCCGAAGCGGTCAAAAAAGCTAAACAACTCGTGGCCGTCTGAGCGCTCGCTCCGCGTCCGGTTCCCGGCAGGATGGAATCGGATTTCGATATTGCCGACACTCTTCGCTCGCGTCCGGACGCATTTATCCAGAGCGGACGTGGCGCAAGACGCTTTACACGGATTTTTCACGAGAAAAATCCGGGAAATCGAATAAAGGGCGATCTACGTCGTTGAATCATCGACTCGAACTCGGTCACATACGAAACAGTATGCTCCCTCGTTCTCGCTTGATTCGCCTCGCATCTCATGCCTTTCTTCGATTTCAACCCGCATTGGTGAAAGACGCGGGTTTATTACGGTAGGGGCGCGGTTTCCGCGCCCGCGACAACTCATTTCCCGCATGTCGAAATGTGGTCGCAAGCTCAATGATGAAGAAAGACAGAAAACATATCTTGAAGCGCAACATGGAAGAAGGCGCGGTCCCGAATACGGAAGCCCGCGCCGCCGCCGCTCCGTTCGATTATTTCAGAATGGCTTTGAGAGTTGCCGCGCCGGTCGTCATTGCGGCCGTCGTTTTCTCCGTCGCCGCGCGGCTCTCCGTTTCGTCGGTGTCGTTTCCGTTGCGCGATGAGGGACATCTGAAGCTTGAGCCTGCCCCTGCGCGTTTACGTCCCGCTGTTTTCGCCGTAAAAGGCGGGCAGGGCGCAATCGAAGGCTCCATAGATTTCATCCACGACGTTGCGGATCCTTTTTCCCTCATGGTGGAAGAAACCGTCGCCATGAGGGAATCGGTATTGCGGGAAAGGCTGGTCGCGCTAGATTTTGCCAGAGAGGAACTCCGTTTCTCCCTCGGCGCCCATCTGATGTCCGTAGAGGAGCAGGCGGCTCGCCTCGAAGCAAGGCTTAAAAACAAGAGCGCCGACAAATGAAATTGCGCGGCTTAACCCGCCGCGCCAAAAACTGAAATCGCCGCCCTCCCGCTACGCCGGGAAGGGCTTGACCGGGAGGCTAAATGAACAAGTATGACGTAGCAATCGCTGGAGCCGGAGTCGCCGGTTGCCATGCGGCAAGAAACCTCGCGAGGATGGGCCGCAGCGTCGTCCTCATCGACAGAAGAGAGACTTCCGGCCTCGGCCACGACTGGTGGGACAACGTCAACATGGGCATCTACGACGAAGTCGGGCTGCCCGCCCCGGAACCGCCTGAATTGCTTCAGGGCAACATCAATTTCAAGGTGTTCCCTCCCGGACAGAAGACGTTCTCTTTCGTCGCGGACACCGCCGGGAAGATGAACGTGGACAGGAAGATGCTGGCAGCTCGCCAGTTGAGATACGCCGTCGAAGCCGGCGCCCGCTTCATGGAAAAGACCGCAGCGCTCGCTCCCGTCGTCGAGAACGACCGCGTCGTCGGCATGGTCGCGCGCGCGGCGGACGGCTCAAAAATCGATATCCGCGCCTCCATCACCATCGACGCCACCGGCATCTCCGGCGCTCTCAGACAGCATTCCTCCTCCAAATACGGCTTCTCCAAATATATCAGTCGCTCTGAGATGTTCGTCACACACAGGGAAATCCACAAGGACGACGCCCGCGAGCGCGAAAGCAGGGTCGTCTTCGGCATCAACAACGGCGTTCAGTGGATTCACCGCGAGCAGCCGGGCATGGCGGACTTCTTCGCCGGGTTCATCAACTTCCCCGGCAGGCCGCGGCCCAGAGACATTGTCGCAGGGCTTCTAGCCTCCACGCCGGACGTAAAGCCGAACCTGCTTCGCGGCGGCTACGGCGCTCCCATCCCCGTCAGGCGCGGCTTCGACTCGTTCGTCGCCGACGGGTTTGTCCTCTGCGGCGATTCCGCCTGCCAGTGCAACCCGATTGACGGCTCCGGCGTCGGCAGCTCGCTGCGCGCCGCCACCATCGCCGCGCGCGTCATCCACTCCGCCCTCGAAAACGGCAGGACGGATGTCGAGGCGCTCTGGCCCTACAACGCAGAATACAAACGCCTTCAGGACGCCTCTTTCGCCCAGTTACACGCCCTCCAGATGTTTCTCGTCTCTCAACCGAAAAAACTCCTTGATATACTCCTCGGCAGAGGCATCATCAAACCGAGGGACTTCTGGGGCACGGGCAAAGCGAAACAGGAATCCGCTCTCGGACGCGTCATCAAGCTGATGAAAATGATCGACAATCCGAGTTTTATTTTCAAACTGGTCGACGGCATGTCCACCGCGAAAAAAGCGAACGAGATTTACATGCAGTTTCCGGAAAAACACGACCCGGCGGAATTCGAGAAGTGGCGGCGCGGCGTGAATCAACTGTTCGCGACCATACCGCCCGCGCTCGACGCTCCCGCCGAAATGAAATGATTGGGCGCCGCGCGCCGCGCCCGATTCGGAGGTTGATTTGGACATCAAAAAAATAGGCATAGTAGGAGCCGGCGTCATGGGCGGCGAAATCGCTTTCGTCGCCACCCAAGCCGGGTTCCCTGTGGTTTTGAAAGACATCGAGCGCCGCTTCCTCGACATCGGCGTGGCGAACGCCCGCCAGATTTACGAGTTCAAGGTCAGACGCCGCAGAATGTCCGAGGACGAGATGGAACAGAAATTGAAACTTATCTCCGTCACCCTCGGATACGACGAGCTTGCGGACGCCGATTTCATCATCGAGGCCGTTCCCGAAAGCCTAGACCTGAAGCGACGGGTTTTCTCCGAGCTGGACGCGGCCTGCTCTCCCGGCGCAATCCTCGCCACCAACACATCGGCGTTGAGCGTCTCGGCCATCGCCGAGGCCGTCTCCCGCCCGGAGCGCGTGGCGGGCATGCACTTCTTCAACCCCGTGTCGATGATGCGTCTGGTGGAAGTGGTCAAGGGCGCGCGCACGAGCGACGAAACCATGTCCTCTGTCTGCGCCCTAGCGGAGGCTATCGGCAAATCCCCCGTGCGATGCGCGGACTCCGCCGGATTTATCGTCAACAGGCTCCTGTGCGCCGCCATGCTCGAAGCCGCCCGCTGCGAACAGGAGGGCCTCATGTCGCGCGCTGAAATCGACAGCGCCCTAGTCAAACCCGACGCCGGACTTCCCGTCGGTCTTTTCAAAATGGCTGACCAGCTCGGCATCGACCTCATACACAAAGTCATGCGCATTCTCCAAGACGCTTTCGGCGACAGATTCGCGCCCCCCGAAGAAGTCGAGCGCCTCATCGCCTCCGGCTCCCTCGGCGTCAAATCCGGAAAGGGGTTCTACGAATATGGAAAACCGTGAGCTTGTACTAAACAGAATTTTCGCCGCAGTCGTCGCCGAAGCCGAACGCGCCGCCGCAGAAGGCGTCGCCTCCCCGCAGGAAATCGACGACGCCATGCGCATGGGCGCTCTCTTTAAAAAACCGCCGTTCGCTTACACTGCGGAGGTTGGCGCGGAGGCTATGCGCGCCCGCCTTGATGATTTCGCGGCAAAATACGGCGACAGATTCAAAGCCTGACGCCCGCGCCGCGCAAGGAGAATTCTCCAAATCGCTCATGTTCATTCCTATTTCTAAAAAAGCCCCCTCCGAACTGCGCGACATCCGCAAAATCGGCGTTTACATCGGCGTTCCCGGCCTCGGCGACCTGCTTTTCATCACGCCCCTGTTCAGGGAGCTTAAAAAACTTTTTCCCGGCGCAGAGGTCGTCTTCATCGGCAAGTTGCTACGCGGCTACGTCCGCCCGGTCTTCGACAATTGCGAACACATGGACAGGCTGCTGGAATTCCATCTGTACGATTCCCTGAACGCGCTCTCTCTTGCGCGGTTCGTTAAAATGCTTCGCGCTGAAAAGTTCGATCTGGTTGTGGACACGCAGAGGAAACTGGCCCCCAGCCTTCTGCTCCGTATGGGCGGTCCCAGATTCATGGTCGGCTACGGAAGCAAACAGATGTTCTCCGATTTTGCGGTGGACGACTCGAACAGAGACTCCCGGCACACCGCCGACCTCTCGCTGGACCTTGTGCGCGCCCTCGGCTCGCTGAATCCCGACCCCAGTCTTGAGATACCGCTGCCGTCTCCTAACAGGGAATACGCCGCAGCTTTTCTCGCCTCGAACGGAGTCCCTGCCGGCGCCCGGACGGTCGGCCTGATCCCTTGCGCCGGACATCCCTCCCGCAGATGGACTTCCGAAAAATTCGCCGCCCTCGCCCGAAGGCTCCGCGACGAACTCGGCTGCTCCGTTATCTGCTTCGGCTCCCGCGCGGACAAAGAAGTCATCGACGAGATTATCGCAGCGACGGGGCAGGGCGCGTTCTGCGAAGACTTTGAGCGCGGCTCCATCCTCGACTCTGCGGCTCTCATGGCTCGCTGCTCCGTGATAGTCGGCGTAGACTCCGGCCCGCTCCACGTCGCCGACGCCGCAGGCGCTCCCTGCGTCGGCATCTACGGCCCCACTCTCCCAGAAAGATTCGGCCTCATCGGCGCTCGCTCTAAAACCATCTGTCTGTACGCCGAATGCTCCCCGTGCTCCGACCCTGATTGCCCTCACCGCAAATGCCTCAACCAAATCGAAGTCGAAGAAGTATTCAACGCCGCTCGCGCGCTCCTCGACAATTCAGTCTCCGACTGACCCGTCGCCGCATGCAGGAGCGACGGGCGGGAACGGCCCCCAGTGAAACGTATTGAAGAGAAATAAAGAAACTTTAGAAAAGTTTCTTTTGGTCTTTGATGTTCATGCTAAGGTCTATGAATTATCAGTCGATGACTTCGCAGTTGTCGAGTATCCGCTCGATTTCGTTCTTGCGCCCCAGAAGCATCCTCTGTTTGTCCTGAGCGATGTTGAGTTCGGCGTTTTCGGAGATGTCGCCCCATTCGCGGGCGGTGCGGATGTCGGATAGCGCTTCTTCCATTTTAGAGGTGTTTATGTCGCTGAGTTCGCTCACGAGTTGGTCGTATTTCTCGCGTGTTATCCTGTAGACGTCGTCCTGTTCGCTGTGGCGTTTCGCTTCGGTCACTTCGATGTCGGGGTATTTGTTCTTAAGTTCCCGCAGACGTTTCTGCCGCTCCTCGAAATCGAACGCGATGCAGTCAAAGAAGTGGGAGGCGAAGAGGGACACTACGGCCGCGGGTTGCGCGTCTAGGAACTTGCCGATTTTCTTCTCGTCCTTGAGGAGCTTGACCAGTTCGTCTTCCTCGCGGGTGACGCTGGGGCCGTCGGAATTGTTGCGGCAGGAGTATGCGGATGTGAAGTGAATGTTGTTGAGAATCCTGAACATGGAGGAAATGACCTCGTCCGCAGGCGGGGCGACATCGGCAATATCGGAACATTTCTCAATCTGGGTCTTCGACACCCACACGAAGGGCTGCATATTGGTCGCGATATCCGCCATCGCCACATCGACTATGTGTTTGATGTAGGACTTGTCTTCCATCGCCAACAGTGTGTCGAGCGTCCAGTCGCGTTGGGTTTTCTTGAACCTCTTGGTGAGCATGAACGCGGTGTCTAGGAACTGTTCGGGGCTGAGTTCAAGCAGAAGCTCAAAGAGGCGCTTGCGCACCGCGTTGTCCATGATTTCGGACACCGCGACCGCCGACTGTTCGACGTCGAACATGCGGATTTCGTCGTATATGGAGCCTTTGATGGCGTCGTGCTGTTCGGGATCCAGCGTCTCTAAAAAAATGAGCGCCTCCAGTCGGGCGCCCATTTTGTTCGTTTTGTTCATCGCGGTTCCCGTGAAGAAGGTCACCGCGGTTTCCCTGACATCCTCCATCGGGACGCCTTTCTGTTCGAGCTGCATCATGTCTCTGACGATTTTCTGTTTGTCCTTCAGCGAGGGGGACTGCCTGAAGCGGGCGAGCAGTTCCTGCGCGATCTCCCCAAGTTCTCCCTTATACGATATCTTGCCGGACTTGTCCACTTCAAATCTCGGGTCGGATTTCGCCGCCTGAACGAGGCGCGCTTGCCATTCGACAAACTCGCTCTCGGCGATCAGCGCCGGGCAGACCAGCCCCTTCAGTTCGGCGGGGGTTATCTCCGCCTGCTGATCTTCCACCAGAGCCAGAGCGGCGTCCAGCGGCTCCTGATTAATATGCTTGGAAAACTGTTCCGCTTCGTCCCGTTTCCTGAGATGAAAACCCCGGGGCGAAAGTTTAACGAGGGGAGCGCGTTTCTTGCCGGCGGTGTCGAATATCTCGTCTTTCCCGCCTTCGAACTCCACCAACAGCTCGGAATCGGAACTCAGGCTTACTTTTCCGATGCCGTTAGTTTTATGCCAGACCCAATCGCCTTCCTTGAAGCTCTTCGCCATGTTAAAGCGCCTTTCGGGCTTTTTATGCGCCCGTCCGTCTTTTTCGGACTGTAAATTCTATACATCTGCGGCATCGAAGTCAAGCGCAGGCAGCCGACTTCGATGTAAAACATTTCATCGCGCCCGGATGCCGGGTCAAACTGTCTTGCGGAAGCAAGAGCCGAAAAGAATTCATCCCGCGCCGGTAGCGAGGGCGTGAAGCGCGGTTGAAATTAAAGGCTGGTAGCGCAATTGTGAAATACGCAACATAAAAGATGCGGAATGCAGGGCCTGCGGCGGCAGGCTCTGAATTTTACAATATAACACGGTCTTAAACGCTAAACGAAAGATTCAACCGCTTAATAACAAGCATTTCATAATTTAGCATTGACAAGCGGTAGTGATTATATATAATTAAAGTTAGTGGTTTGCTATTTAATCGGAAGTTTTTTAGTTGTGTAAAGTAGTTTCTGCG
>DIWT01000048.1 GCA_002435745.1 bacterium UBP15_UBA6099 | reverse complement strand
TCGCAGAAAAAAGTTTACACTATCAGTTTTTTTCCGCAAGATCGGATTTTTCGAGTGAAAAACCCGAAAAATCGGATAAAACAATATTGCATTGGATAATCGGCTAGAACTCGGTCGCTAATGATAAGCATGAAACAATTTTGTAATCAGCAGCATTATATATACATAACGATAAGTTCAAATTCGCAATGGAGGAGTGTATCGTGAGATTGAACAAAGGAAAAGTTGTTTTTATGGGATGTCTTGTCTCTGCGTTTTTTAATATATCTACAGTGTGTTATTCCAAAGATGTCGATTCGTCTTATGAGTACAAGATAGCGGATCCGTACAAAAACGGCGAGATGATTCCTAATTCGCCATCTATACCCGGCCCAACGGGTCTTGTTAAAACTCCCAGCGCCTATGTTCTCGACAGGTGGGATTACGACGTTAGCGTAGATGTTGTTGGTTGGCAAGATTATGTTAAAGTCAATGTGGGTCTTCCCAACCGTTTTGAAGCAGGCGTGTCTTTTATCGAACGAGCGCAGGAAGAAGGCTCTGTGAACTTGAAATGGAATTTCGTGCCGGAAGCGGAAGAACATCCGGCGGTAAGCGTTGGAATAATCGATCTGGGCGCCACTAATGGAAGGACTAAATACGCGGTAGCGAGCAAGAATTTTACTTCGTTAAAAACCTTCCGCTCAAAATACAGGATTAACAGGATGGCTTTGAGATATCATCTTGGTTATAAAGACACGACAGCAGATGAATCATATTTCTACGGTCTGGAAGTTAGACTCCTTTTTTCTAGGTCAAATCCATTAAAGAAGGTTCTGGCGAAAACAACCTTCATGGAAGAATATGATGGAGACCATTTCAATTTCGGGATGAGGTATGACCTTGCACCTATGACAAAACTGCATTTTGGAATTCTTAGCGCTGATGACATTAACGTGGGCATCAGTTACAGAAAGAGTTTGTAATACTTGTGGCGGATTATGTTTTCAATGGTTTTTTATTCATACTACAGTTTTGAAGCGGTCCTCCTTGGCCCAAAACCCTCCGTATCAAGAGGGTTTTTTTCATCATTGTTTTATGAGTCAGTGTGATTCTTGAAATGAGGAGCGAATAAAATGCAGAAATTTTACATTGTTCTCTCTATGTTGCTGCTCATACTTGTCGCTGTTTTTGCCGTATCGAACAATGACATTGTGTCTGTCAACCTGTTTGGATTGGCTCAGTTGAAATCAACATTGGCAGTTATGATCCTCGTGTGCTTCGTTTCCGGCGCCTTTCTTATGGCGATTTTTGATCTTGGTAAAAACATACGGGCATGGAAAAAGATTAGAACACTAGAAGCACAGCTTAAAAAAGCCGAGGAAGAAATGGAGCGAAACAAGGCTGCGTTGAAGCGGCAGGATGAACCTCGCTCCGTTGGTTGGACAGAAAACGGTGGTTTTAAAGGTGGGAATTGAGGGGCGGTTTTAGTCTTTGGCGGTTATCTTTGATTTGGTTGATGACTGTTCCCCGTTTGATATGTGGAATACCGATAAATAACATTTAAAAAAGGAATCGAGGCGAAATGAAGCATTGTAGAATGGCGCTGATAGCAATAATCGTATTATACGCCGCCCTAACGGCGATGCCGGTTCGCGCGGCAAGCCCTCTAAACCCCAACGGGCTATCGTTCGAGGCAGGCAAAATTGATGAGAAAGACGGACGATCCGACCTTTACTTCGCATCAATCATTCCTCAATTCTCGATCGGACGTGTCACTACTGTGCTGAATATTAACTACGTCGCCAACAACGAACTAAAACTACGTGACGCCGGCAGCGACTTCCTCGTTCTCGACTCGCTGAATTACAATGGCGGCGACAAATTCAATTTCCGTTACAGCGAAATCAAAAATCTCACGTTAGGCCGCGGCTTCATCGTCTCCAACTACCGCTCGGATATCCTAGGAGATATTCCGCTCAACCGACAGCGAGGCGTCGAAATCGACAGCAAGACAACAGACACATATATCAAGGCGTTCGGAACACAGTCCGACCTGTATGGAATCCGCGGGGTCAAAACCCACAACAATCTCCGATTTGGCGCAACCGCCGTCACAGCCGCATCTCCCGATTTCGACGAGTTCGGTTTTGACGTCGAAACTAATTTCAAGAACGAACGGGTTAAGCTCTACGTTGAATCCGCGAAAATTGTCAAATACGGCAACGGCATAGCGCTCGGCGCTTTGCTAATGCCCAAGAATAATCTCTCGTTTAGAGCCGAACTGCGCGAGTTCAGTTCGGACTTTATACCGAGCATGGTCGACGAACATTTCGAAGCAAGCTCTCCTTTTTCCAAAATCATAGGCTTAGACCGCACCCATGGAACGTACACAGCTTTGGATTTCTATCCCGGCCATGAAAACCATATCGGGCTGACTTACGAATTATACGAGGACCGCGAGCCGCGCATCACTGTCAAGGCAGCAGGCCGGATCACCCCGCGGCTCAGCGCCGATCTTTTTTACGCACAGGAGAACTTAACGCCGAAAACCGGCGGGACTAAACCGAAATATTCAATCGCCCGCTACATCCTCACTTATAACCTCAACAAAAAAGTGGGACTCATACTCGACTACTATCACGCCTATGACGAAACGCCCAGCGAACAGGATTCAATCACATTTAAAACGCGATTCAAGCTCCGTTAAAAATAAGATTGGCATTTGAAGGACTTATTTCTGAAGAGGGTGGCAAGCATACCGCTTAATTGGATTCAGGAGTTCGGAAATCGAATAAAGGGCGATCTTCGTCGTTGAATCATCGACTCGAACTCGGTCGCTTACGAAACAGTATGCTCGCTCGATTCGCCTCGTATCTCATCCCTTTCTTCGATTTCAGCCGCATTGGTGAAATATGCGGGCTAAAGAGAAAAGCGAACAGGCAGTTCAAAAAAGTTCTGCTTGCAAGTTTCAACGAATATATGGTTTCTGCGGACGGAAGTTTCGATCAGAAGGATATACATGTTATTAGTTGATTCAACCCACTACCAAGTGTGCCATGCATAAAGCTTTTTCCTTTATGCATGATGTATCCTCCCAAATAGTTAATGGGAACTTTCATTTAATTCTTCGTATAATATCGGAAATGATGTAAGAACGGCGAGGCGGCCTCTGTGTCTGATTTCTCTTATCATAACCCCATAAGGAACGTAAAGGCAGTATAACAGAATCCCATCAACAACCGCTGGGGAAGATATCTCCGGCGCGCTTGATTTCTTTATGCCTATCTTCAGGGAAACATAGCGCCACGCGATTGCGGCTCTCCCGGTGGATAGAACGGAGACGAGCTTTTATAATCAGATAGTGGTTGCAGCAGCTTGGGCGGCACACTTCGAGGCGATTCAATGCTGGCGTAATAACTCATTCTTTCTTCGATATCAGTACGAATTGGCAAAAAACGGGATGAATGCCAAACTACGGATCGCGCGCAGACTTCGAGGACGCGAAACTGCGTCAAACCGGGGCGTTCGCAATTGCATTTGTCCCTTTGTTATGCTAGTTTATCTGCGTAAAAAGATATGGCTGAAAATGTGACAAAAGC
This sequence comes from bacterium UBP15_UBA6099, assembly GCA_002435745.1. GTDB lineage: Bacteria > UBP15 > UBA6099 > UBA6099 > UBA6099 > UBA6099. The sequence goes on along the minus strand of DIWT01000048.1, from coordinate 17,664 downwards.
GGACAGAACCCGCCTCAGAATCATAGAGGCCTCATTGCCGTTGTTTCTGGAAAAGGGTTACAACGGCACGTCTATGCGCGACCTGATGGCCGCAAGCGGCGTCAAGGCGGGCAATTTTTATTTCCATTTCGACAGCAAGAAAGCGCTGGCGCTCGCGGTGATGGACGAGGCGGAAGGGATATTCTTCGACGTCATGAACGCCGCCTGCGAAGCGGAAGGGCTTTCCCCGACGCAGAAGCTTGGAGCGATGATGGGAGCGCTGGCGGCGCTTATTGAGGCGAGGAACTGCGCGGGCGGCTGCCTGTTCGCCAATTTCGCGCTGGAAATGAGCGACGCGGACGCTGAACTCCGCGACCGGACAGCCGCTTTCTTCGAGCGCTGGCGTTTAATGATCGAGAAACTCGTAAGAGACGCTCGCCGCGATGGCGAATTGCCCCCCAATATCGACTCTTCCGGTTTCTCAGAGTATATCATCATGGCCCTCGAAGGCGGCATAATGCTCTCCCGCCTGAAAAGAGACGCCGCCCCTCTCAAATTCGCTTTCTCCACCCTTCGCGACCACATTTTTTCTCTAAAGGAAAAATCAACAGGGCAGGGCGATTAAGGGAAAACTTTTGAAAAAGNNAAGTTTTCCCTTAAAATCCCTTTCAAAACATTTCACGCTAGCGCCGAATGCGTAGCTTCGCTTCCGCCTTCGGCGCGTGTCATGTGAAAAGATATTGGGAAAGGGTTTCATGAGAATCTTCTTCTTAAACATTTTCACAAGAGCGTCGGGACGAGACGCGTAGCGTCCGGAACCGACGCGCAAGGAAAAGTTTGAAGGATTTTCAAGGAAACTTTTCAAAGTTTCCTTGAACCGCCGGAGGCGCTGTCGCGCGCGCGAAGACGCCGCGGATTTGTTGTCGGAGACGAGCGGCGGGCTTATAATCGCGGAGATGAAAAGCGAACGAAACGCGAGTGGAGCGAGGAAAAGCGATGGGCGCTGAAATAGCGGCGATATTCGGAGGGGCGTTTGTGATAGCGCTTTCTGGCGCGCTGATGCCCGGCCCGCTTCTGACATTGACGGTGGCGCACGCGGCGCGGCGCGGATTCATCTCCGGCCCTCTGCTGATGCTGGGACATGCGGCTCTTGAGCTTGCTCTTATCGCGGCGTTGATATACGGTCTTGGGCCGATAATCCAGAAGGACGCGGCAAAAGGGGCGATTTCGCTTCTCGGCGGCGTGGCGCTGTTATGGATGGGCGGCGGCATGGCGCGCTCGGCGGGAGGCATGTCGCTGAATATCGGCGGCGGCGAAGAAAAGCCCGCCGGAGCGGCTGCGAACCCCGTGATGGCGGGCGCTCTGGCGAGCGTTTCCAATCCTTATTGGATTTTCTGGTGGGCCACCATCGGGCTGGGCTATCTTATCTCTTCCATGAAACTCGGCGTCGCGGGCGTCGCCGCTTTCTTTCTCGGCCACATATCCGCTGATTTCCTATGGTATAGCGCGATATCCCTCGGAGTGAGCGGCGGAAGGAAGATGCTCACGGATAAAGTTTACAGGGCGATAGTCTCCGTGTGCGGAGCCGCGCTCATAGGTTTCGGCGGCTGGTTCCTCTTTGCCGCCGTCGGATATCTTCTCAAATGAAATCCTTGCCCGGATTTTTCAGGAAAAAAATCCGGGAAATCGAATAAAAGGGCGATCTTTGTCGTTGAACCCGAATCCATCATCAGGATTCGGGAGCGATTATTCGACTCGATAGCCGCGTTTCCTGTAGGCGACTCTTGTAATCAATGAAATATCGGCTAGGTCGACATCGGCGGGATTTATCTGCGTCATAACGAAGGTCATGAACATAAATTCCAAGGTTCGGCTCGGATTGTCTTTGAACGCTTTGCGGTCCACGGAGATAACGAGGCGGTTTTCATCAGGCGCGCAGACGGCGGACTTGTTGTCGGCGACGATTTCGCTTCCGTGGAAGTAGTAGAGGCCGCATTTGACGGCGATATTCAGCGGGGCGTAAATGACTACCGCGCCTTGTCGGAGAATCGCTTCCATGCCGGTGTCTCCGCTGGAGATGTCTGGATTCAGCCATCCGGCGACATAGATGTTCGCGGCGGTGGGCGACAGCCGGCCGGGAGACACCTTGCCCTGCGTGTTTACCGTTATCAGGACGCGGTCCTGCGTGAATCCGACCCGCGTGGATTTTATATAAAGCGATTCAGGCGTCCCGCTGTACTCAAACGCGGCCCCGTCGAGCCTGTTGTGGGGTATGGACATCGGGAAGAGGCAGCCGGAGGGGCGAAGGGCGGGGCACTCAAGCGTGTCTGCCCGGCAATCTTCTTCTTTGGGCATCGCGCCGACTACGACTTCGACTGCGCAGAAGTTCTCGACATACGCTTCGTCGAACGCGTTTATGGCGTGTATGCCGAACATGACTTCCGTTCCGGACGGCTGACCGGGGATGACGCCTTTCCAGACATCTCCGCCGGGCGAAGCCCTCTCCATTCTGACTCTAGAGAAAGAGGCTCCGCCGTCTGCGGTGTAGTTGATGAATGCTTCCCAGACCTCGGCAGTCTCTTTCCTGCGGGTTTTTTCGATGACGGCGGAGACGGTCACCGTCTCATTCTCGCGCGGGGACAAGGGTGATATCTCGACTTTGTCGATGGTCGGGAACGCGCGGTTGTCGATAGCGTCCTTGACTTTGTCAGCGTCCTCGCGGGAAATGCCCAGATCGTCTAGGTAGTTGCTCATGGAAGCCCAGTCAGATGATTCCTGCGCGGAGGCCATGACGCCCGCAGCGATGAACGTCAACGCGGCTAATATTGCCGGAAGGGTTTTTCTCATATCGTTCGCTCCTTGCTAATCCGCCGTCAGTCTCCCTGTTTCCAGAAAGTTTCGGCGATGATGTCGTTCTCATATTTTAAGTAATCTTTGAGATCTTCGACCTTATAATTCATAAGTTTTTTTATTCCGACTAGAGTTTTGCCGGGTATTCGGGCGAAATGCTCGGCCTTTTTGAAGGCGGCTGTTTCCAGTTCGGAGGACGGGACTATCTCGTCAACCAGTCCCAGAGAGAGGGCTTCGGCGGCGGTTATGTCATTTTCCGACAGGAGCAGCTCGTAGGCTTTTGATTTGCCGAGGATGGATGAAAGGAAGAACGTGGCGCCGCCCTTGGGAACCATGCCGGTCTTGAAATATCCTTTCTGAATGACGGTGTCGTCGGCGACTATCCTGTAGTCGCAGGCAAGGCTCATGTTCAGGAACTGGGCGACGATGTTGCCGCTGTCCACCGAGATGACGAACTTGTCCTGCGAGTACAGCTCGACGATGAACTGGCTGTAGAAATTCAGCATTCTGTGGATTTTGAGCCTGTCTTTTTCTTTCGAAGCGAAATCGATGAACTCCTCGTACTCGCGCATGTCCTTCTGTTCGGAAGTTCTGGCGACGATGATTACTCTGAGGTTTTTGCTGTCGCCGCACTCCTTGAAAGTCTTGCTCAACTGGTCCATGTCGCAAAGCCCGGCGGCGTTGAAAAGAGCTTTGCCCTTGAATCTGAAGATGGCGATGTTGCCGAACGATTCAAATGAAAACGAGTCGTAGATTCTTGCGCATTCCTTGCCGGTCATGGCGTGTCCCTCCCTGATTTTTTATAAAGCGGAGAACCCTGATCCGGGTTCGTTCAAACCTGATTTCGGCCGGGAACCGGGTCTGCGTCCCCGGAGCGCGCATTATATGATTCGATATATCTTATTTTATCAAGCAACTCGATGGTTTGAACAGGTTTAGAAAGAAATGAGTTCGCGCCCGCCATAAAGCAGCCAAGCTTGGCAGAGAGGCTGGAGTCGGAGGAAACAGCGATGATTTTCGGGGCGTTTGCGCCGAGGCCGAAGATGGCGCGGCAGGCGTCAAGTCCGTCAATGCCGGCGGCGTCCATATCGACAATGACGGCTTCATGGCGTTCTCGCGAGAGGGCTTCGAGAGCGAGGGCAACTCCGGCTGCGAGCGAGACGGAGAAACCGGCGGACTCTAAGGTTGAGCGCGGACAGGCGCAGTCCTCAATGTTGCCGGATACGATGAGTATTGCGGCGTTGAACGGCATGATATTGCCTCTGTTTCCCGAAACGGAGCCGGGCGACAAAACCCCGTTTGCAGGGCGGTCAGTCGGGGCGCTTGTCGAAACCGACGAGTCCGCAAGCAGCCGCAAGTCCGGCTTTAGCCGTCTCATAATCTCGCTTCGCGGACGCGAAATTCAGACCCGCAGAGGTCAGGTTGTGCTCCGCGTCTATGACGTCCAGTTGAGTGGCGAAGCCCTCCTTGTAAGAAAGGGATGCGATGCGATAGCCTTCCTCGGCTGCGGAGAGGATGATTCTTGACGTTTCGAGCCTGTCTTTCGCCTCAATGATCTGGAGGTATGCGGCTTCCGTCTGAATCTTCACGCCGTTTGAAAGGTCGTCCATTTTCAGGTCGAGATCGCCGGCGCGGAGCCGCGCCTGAGCCGATTTTGCGGAGGCCAGCCCTTGGTCGAAAAACGGATACTCGACCGCGAGGACGGCGCGCCATGAGTCCTGAGGGCTGAACATTGAGCCTCTGGAATGAAAGGACCATTGTCCGGCAAAGGCGACGGTCGGCTTGTTCTTTTCAAGTTCCGCCGCTAGGTTCGCCGCGTCTCGCCCTTTCCGGATCTGTTCGAATTCGGGCCTGTTGCTTGCGGCCAGCGCCAAATAATAATCAAGGGGCGCAAGCTCGATATTCTCGAACGCGTCCCGGTCGGTTATTTTCAGTTCTTTCTCATAGGGCATGCCGATGATGTTTGCGAGAGCCCGCATTGTTAGGGTTCGGTTCTTTCTTGCAGTCGCCAGCTTTTCTCTGGCAGATTGCAGCTCGACCTCGGAGCGGATGACGTCGAGTTTGATTCCCAAGCCCGAGTTGAAGAGTTCGACGACATCCTTCATGTGGGACTCGGAGCGCGAGACCGACGATTCGAGTAGTTTGACGGCTTCGCCGGCTAGGATGGCTCCGTGGAAGAGAGCCTTGACCTCGGCGGCGAGGTTTATTCTCGCCAGCTTGGAATCAAGCGCGGCGATGTCTTTGCCTTTGCGGGCGGCGGAGACGGCTTTTTCCTTTTTGCCGAAGGTGAACACCGGTTTGACCACGTTCAGGTCGCCAGTGTGCTGCCATTCTGGGTTCAGGCTGTATTCAACGAGTTGAATCTTGGGGACGGGGTTGGAGATGGCGAACAGGTCGGAGCCGGATATGTTGACCGGGGCGACTTCGTAATAGGAGAGGGGGAAAGCTAGCTTGCTTGAGCTTTCAACGCGCTGGTAGTTGCCGCTGAGTTTCAGGTTTAGTCCGAACCGCGACTTAACCTCCGCGAGCTTTTTTGCGGCGGATTCGGCGGTTAGGTCGGCGGAGCGGATGGAGCGGTTGGCGGACAGAGCGGTTTCCACCGCTCTGTCCAGAGCGAGCGGAGAGTCCGCGAGATAAAGTTCCTGCGACGGGATGTCCGCCGCCGTTGCCGCGATCGGATGAAGCGCGGAAAGAGCCAGAGCGGCCGCGCAGGCCGCAATAAATGCTGTTATTCCTATTTTCATTCTGCAGTCGCCTCCCCGTCGGGTGTTTTCTCCGCTCCGCTCGGCGCGTCGTCGGATTGTGTTTTTGAGAAAAAGTTATAAAGGATCGGGACGACGAACACGGAGAGAACGCCGGAGACCAGAAGGCCGCTGACCAATGCGACGCCGATGTCGTTTCTCATCTCCGAGCCGACGCCTTTCCCGAACGCCATAGGAATCATTCCGAAGATGGCGGCGAGAGTTATCATGACGACCGGGCGGAAGCGCTCTTTTGCGGCGTCGATCATCGCCAGCGAGCGCGGCCTGCCTTTTTTTACGTTTATGTTGAACTGGTCCATAATCAGTATTGCGTTGTTGACCACTATGCCGCTCATCATGACGATGCCCATAACGACTGTGATGGAAAGGTTGTAGCCGAACATGTAGAGGCCGATCATCACGCCGATGAGCGAGAGCGGTATCGTGGTTAGAACGATGAATGGCTGTTTGAAGGATTCGAGTATGGCGGCGAGGGTGAGGAAGATGAGCGCGATGGCTATGATGCCGGCTTCGGCGAGACCGCGCTGTCCTTCATTCATCATCTCGTAAGTGGTTCCGAAAGCGTATTCGTATCCTTGAGGAAGCATGTTCTCTGAGTCCATCGCTTTTGAAATTCCGTCTGCGGCGCTGCCGAGCGGCGTTCCTTCTTCCAGATACGAGACGAGCTTGGAGATGCGGCGTTTGTCTTTTCTGATTATCTGTAAAGGCGTTTTTGTCTCCTCGATGTCTGCGACGGTGGAAAGCAGGAGCGGGCGGCCGGGCGCGCCGGGCAGCAGGAATTCTCCAACCTGCTCTTTGCCTTTGCGCTCGTCGAACTTGACGACGATGTCATAGTTCCTGTCGCCCTGCTTGAAGGTTCCCGCGACAATTCCTTCGAGGTTGCCTCGGAGCGCCATGCCGACGGCGATAGGAGGAGTTCCGAGGTCGGCCATCACCGCGCGGTTCGGCCTTATCTTTATCTCCGATTTTCCGGGTCTGACGGTAGTGTCGATGTCTCTTAATCCTCCGAGATTCCCGGCGATAGCCTGCGCGCGCAGAGCCAGCTCGTCGAGCGTTTCAAGGTCGTCGCCGTAAATCTCGAACTCAATGTCGGGATTCTGTCCGCCGACGGCGGAGGGGATGGACACCGCGACGATGCAGTCCGGCGTTCCTTTCAACCTCTCCTGAACGATGTCCACGAGGTCGTATATCGATTCTTTTCTAGCTGTTTTTTCAGGGAACACCAGAAGCATCTGAGCCAGATAGACGCCTTCCGTGTTCTGGCCCGCCACGCCCTCGACTTTGCCTATGGTGGTGAGCACTCTCTTGAGGCCCGGCACGTCTTTAAGGCGGGATTCGACCAGCTCGACGCGGGATTCCGTGGTCTCGATATTGTAGCCGGTCGGGAATTCGAGTCTCACGCCTATCTGCGCTCTGTCCATAATGGGAACGAAGCCCATGCCGAGTTTCCCGGCGAGTGAAAGAGAATAGAAGAGGACGAAGACGACCGCCACAAGGAAGATAGCCGCCGGGACGCGGCGGCGGCGGTTGAATTCGAGGAACGCGCCATAGGCGGAGACCGCCGCGTCGAACATTGAATTCCACGCGCGTTCCATAGACGCGACGGGAGACTTGCCTCGCGACGCGGAGGCGGGCTTGAGCATAACCGAGCACAGCACAGGGGTCAGCGTGAAGGAGATGAACAGAGAGACGGCGGTCATGATGACCATTGTCAGCGCGAACGGTTTCAGGAAGAGGCCTATCATATTGTGCATCATGGCTATGGGAAGCAGAACGACGAGGTTGGTTCCGGCGCTGGCGATTACGGCTACGGCGGCTTCCGTCGTTCCCATCCGGGAGGATTCCTTAACCCTTCCCGTCCTCTCCAGCCATTTGATTATCGCCTCGATGACCACGATGGAGTTCATGACTAGGATGCCGATTGACATTCCGATGGCGAGCAGCGTGGAACTGTTGAGGGAGTAGCCCATGAAACCCATGAAGAGGAAGCCTATGACGATGGTGATAGGCATTGTGATGGCGACTATCAGGGTGGTCCTAAAGTTGTAGAGAAAGAGAAAGAGAATGGCGGCTGTCAGCAGTATGCCCTGCCAAGTGTTGGACCAAGCGCTGTCGACAATCGCCTGAGTGAACACCTCGTCGTCCGACACCCATTCGAGGGTCATGCCGCCGGGGATGTTATTGTTGATGTCGGCGATGGCTTTTCTTACGCTGCGGATGACTTCGACGGCGTTAGCGTCCGCTTTTTTCACCACTTTGACGACGACGCAGGGTTTTCCGTCGAGGGTCGCTTTCTGGCGCAACTCTTCGGTTCCCATCTTGACGACAGCGAAGTCCCCGATGTAGTTGCGACGGCCGTCCTCGTTTGCCGCCTCGATTAAGGCGATGTCGGAGACGCGTTTGAAGTCGGCGTCGAACTTGACGGAGTGTTCCTGAGAGCCGCCGCTGACGCGGCCTGAGGGGATGACGCCGACGCCGGAGGAAATGGCCTGAACCACGCTCATGCTGGAAAGGCCTCTTGCCGCGAGGGCCTCGCGGTCAAGCAACACATGAACTTCCCGCTCCGCGCCGCCGATTATCTGCGTCTGCGCGACGCCTTTGATGGTGGTTATCTTGTCGCTGAGGTCGTTGGCCGCGAAATCGTACATCTCGTCGATAGTCGCGTCGCCCGTCAGCGCCATGGTCAGCACGGGAGCTTCGTTTACGTTGAATTTCAGTATCTCGGGGTCTCTGACGTCTTTGGGAAAGTCGTTCCTTATCAGGTCGATTTTTTCCCTGACATCCATCGCGACGATGTCGACGTCCACTCCGGTGTTGAACTGAAGCAGCGTTATAACGACGTTTTCCGAGCACATGGAAGTGACATGCTTGAGGCCCTCGATGGCGACTACTTGATCTTCAATCCTTTTAGCGACATCGACCTCAAGCTCGTCGGGACCCGCTCCGGGATAGACGGTGACGACGGTGATGATGGGCATCTCCATCCTCGGAGCCATCTCAAGGCCCATCTTCTTGTAGGCGTTATAGCCGAGGAATGAGAGCGCGATGATCAGGCAGAGCATCGCGACGGGGCGGCGCACTGACGCGTCGGAAAGAAACATTATTCCGCCTCCCGCCTGACGCTCACAGGCGTCCCGTCGTCAAGGAACCGCTGTCCGCGAACAGCCACCAAGTCGCTTTCGGACAAGGCTCCTTCGAGTATCTCGACGAAACCGTCCGATTCAAGTCCGGTTTTGACCTCAACCATCTCGGCCTTGCCGTCTCTGATGATGAAAACGACGTTCCCGCCGCGCAATTCGCGGACGCTGTCGGAGGGAACCGCTATAGATTCCCGCGTTCCGAGAACGACGGCCAATCCGGTCATGGCCCCCGGAGCGACGCCTTCAGGCGGGTTCGCCACAACGGCTTTTACCTCGAACGTCCTCAGCTTCGGGTTTATGGTCGGGCTTTTATATGTGATTGTTTTCGGCTCGAACTCGACGCCGGGAACCTCCAGCCTGACTTTGGTTTCGTTTTCCTTTACGCGGGCGAACCACTGCGCGGGCAGGAACGCCGAGGCTTCAAGAACGGATGTGTCTTCGATTCTGACAACGGGATAGCCGGGGGCGGCCATCTCTCCGGCTTCGGCGAAACGCATGGCGACCCGTCCGCTGATGGGCGCGTATATCAGCGTGTCGCTGAGGTCTTTCTGGGATATGTTCAAGGCGATCTCGGCTTGTTTCTGCCTTTCGCGGGCCAGAGAAACCGCGCTTTCCGCCTGTTTTTTCGCGGCGGCCAATTGGTCGTGTCCAGACTGCGCTTTTTCCAAGCTGTCTTTGGAAACGACATCTTTATCATACAGTCCGGCTATCCTTTTAAGGTCTTTTTCCATCTTGAGCAACTGTGCGTTGACCTGTTCGAGGCCGGCTTCGGCGGCTCTGACGCCTTGTTCGGCCACCGCGCGGTCCTGTCTGCCTATCTCTACCGCGTTCCTGAGTTTTATCGAATCGACTTCGAACAGTTTCGTCCTTCCCGCCGTCACCGCGTCGCCTTCGCTCGCGTATACGGCGACAAGCGTCCCCGGAATGCGCGCGGACACGTTGGCGGAGTTTTTCGCCGACAGCGACCCCTGAGACCTTACGACTTCCTCGAAAGCCCTGACGACGACGGGAGCCGTTTCCACCGACACGGCTTCGCGAGCCGCCGCTCCCGGCCCGGCGTTGTCCGCCTTTCTGTCCGAACACCCCGACGCGATCGTCAGGCATATCGCCGCAACCGCCATGATTCCGGCTTTTCTTTTTTTTCTTCCGTCCATATTCAGGCTTGCCCCCGTATGTTCTTTTTTTATTCTGTTCCCTCTTTCGAGGCTCGGCGCTGCTTTGCTATTCAGCGACAATCCCTTGAACGAAATTGTCGATTATGAAGTTCGTGATGTCGTTGAGCGGGATTTTCTGGTGCGGCAGATACCCGTAATCGGAGTAGAAAGAGCACGCGTGCATGAGCAACTCCGCGGCTATCCGCGAATCCAGTTTCTTGAGGCGTCCCTTTTCAATCCCGTCGTCGATAAACGCCCGAAACATTTCGATGTGATCGTCCACGATCTTCGACAGAAACTTCCTGCCGTTCTCGCTAAGATCGAAGATTTCCAATCGCAGCACGCGGGCGGCGTGCCTGTATTTCTTGGCGAAATTCAGTTGCACCCTGAGCGCGGCCTGCAACCTATCCATCGGGTCTTCCATCCCGGCAATCGCTTTGTCGGTTTCTGTCTTAACGAGAGATAGCCCTTCCTTGACGGTAAGCATGAGAATTTCTTCTTTGCTCTGAACGTATTCGTAAAGCGTGCCTTTCGCCAGACCGGCGGCGTCCGCGATTTCCTGCGTGGTGGCGGATCTGTATCCCTTCTGCGCGAACACCTTCGTCGCTCCGTTGAATATCTGTCTTCTCCTTCGCTGCCGTCTGGCTTCCACATATTCTTCCCGCTTAGCCATTCTCGGCCTCCTTCCGTCTTCCTGACACGCCGCGTAGAACGAACTCTTCAAGCAGCGTTTCGTATGCTTCTATTCCTCCGGCGTTCTTCTTTGCCAAGACTGAATGGGACCACAACAGGCACATGACGGCGATTAGCTCCGCTATCACAAGAGATTCCCCTTTGCTGAAGCGTTCGCGGCCCGCCGCTTCGGACACAAGCGAGGCCAGAGCGTTAAGATATCTTTCTTCAAAAACGCGCGTAATAAGCTCGCTGTCCTCGTGCTTTATCCGTTCGATCTCGCCGCCCATCACTTCGGCGAGCCGGGAATGCTCATCGAACAGCGCCAGTTGGGACTTTATGGCGATTCTTAGCTTTTCCTCAGGCGGCGCGTCCAGACTCGCGGCTTCAGAAATCTTCGCCGACATCAGGGATATGCCCACTTCCGCGATGAGAGGGATGAGGTCTTCCTTTTTATCGATATATTGATAAATGGTTCCTTTGCCGAGACCTGCGGCGGCGGCTATTTCTCTGATAGTCGCTTTGTGAAAGCCTTTTTCGGAAATGACCGCAATAGCGGCCTCGAATATCTGCCTGCGGCGTTTTTGGGCTGTGTCGCTCGCTCGTCTCATTATTAACCCGACCAGTCGGTCTAGTTATAGATTATTGTTATCGAAGCGGGTTGTCAAATGATTTCAAAAAAATGTCGCGCGCCCATAGGCGACTCCGGGCTCCGATAAAATGCTGAGGCAAAAAGAACTTCCGAGAGCAAAAAATTCATAAAACAATACCGCATTAGTTGTTTCCATGTGTTATTGTTATCGTGTCATATCGTTCCATCATGAAGACGGATGTTTTAACATGAAATAAATAAAGGAGAGACGGCATGTTTGTGAAGGCGATTGCGGCGGTTGTGGTTTTGATGATGTGTTTGGCGCGGACGGCGTGCGCGGCGGATTTGTGGGCGGACGCGGGGCAGTTGAGAGAAGTCAGGCGCTGCGGGGACGGCGTCCTTTATGAGACCGACGCGTCGCATGGGACGCTGCTTGTGGCGCGGGTGCGCGGGTCTCACCGGGAAATGGGCAGGCAGTACGGTTGTCTGCTTGGCGACAAGATTATATCTGTGATGCAGGTTTACACGAAAGCATCCGACCCGAAGGACATAAAAAAGACGTTGATCTTCCGCGCCTGCCGGAATGTGTGGAAGCGCAATGAGCCGCACGTGCCGAAGGAGTATCAGGACGAAATCATCGGAATCGCGCAGGGGGCGAACAAGGCGGGATTCGATGTCTCTCCGCAGTTGGTAGAGACGGGGATAGCGCTGCCGAATTTTTCTGACATGCACGACAAGAAGCTGATGATGGGCGGGCTGAACCCGGACGACGCGAAGAGGCTTGGAATGGGGGCGGGGTTCGATTTTCGAACCACATGCAGTTCGTTTGCGGCTTGGGGCGGCCGCACTGAGGGGGGCCGCCTGTTCGCCACCCGCGACTTGGACTGGGAATCAAAAACTGGCGTCGGACAATACGGACTAGTAACGGTTTACGAGCCGGTCGGGGACGACGGCAACCCCCGGAATAGATATGTCACGTTCGGCTATCCGGGTGTCATCGGCGCGATTGCGGGCATGAGCGAAAAGGGAATAACCATAGGCGAGATAGGGGCGGTGAACACAGTGGAGACGCAAGAGGGGACGCCGTGGACGATCACGATGCGCCGCGCGCTCGAGGAGGCGGACGACCTCGAGGAGGCGATCTCCATAATCGAGGAAAGCAAAAACACAGTGGGTTATAACTTTGTCATCGGCTTCGGGGACCCACTCAGATACGGAACGCCCGGTTTTTTGCCCGGCGCGGTCGCAATCGAGGTGAACGGGGAATTTACTTCGGTGTTCAGGGACGACGACCCGAAAGAACGTGAGTCGGCGTGGATAGACGCAGACGGCAACCCGGTTCTGAAGGACGGGGAGCAGGTAAAGGTCGGGCTGCCTCTGAAGGAGGCGGTTTACAGGGCGGACGCTTCGTTCGACTTGAGGATACGCAGGACGCAGACGGCGAGCAACGGGCCGGCGCGCGAGAATTCCAATGGAGATCCGAGGGAAAGCGGCGCTTATTCTAAAAGGTACGCTCCAAATTTTTATATGCTCGACGCTCTGGCAAAGGGAGAAGCGTATTCGAGCGATGGACGCGAGATTTTTGCGGCGGGCGCTCCAAGGCTGATCTCGGCGGAAGAGACGCTCAGAATTATGGACGCGGTGTCGATGAAGGATTCCAATATTCTGGCGGTCGCCTACGACGCGACGTCTCTTGAGTTCTGGTTGGCTTACGAATCAATGTCGGACGGGAACTGGAAACCTGCCAGCGACAACAAATACGCTAGATTCCGGTTGAGGGATTTGTTCAGCGAATAGGGATTGTTGTCAAACCGCGCATTCAACCCGAATCCGTCATTAGGATTCGGGAGCGATTGTTAAGAGCGGATGAAATGCTAGGCGCAAGGCGCATTTTTGCAGTGAATAGAACTTATGGTTCATGAACAAAAAAATGTGGCGGCAACGAAGCAGTTCGCCGCTATGAAAATCGCCCCGGTTCGTCGGCTCTATCGACGAATCCGAGCTCAATGATTCGCTTTTACACAGCGTCAAGCTTCGTAATCTGATTCAATTTGCCGCATGACAGAGCGGATGCTGAAGAGCTTTTCGACGCGCGCGCGGGCGGCGCGCGACATCGTGGAGCGAAGTCCGGGGTCTGACGCGAGGCGGGCGAGCGCGCCGGCGAACGCCTCAACGTCCCGTTCGGGGACGAGCAGTCCGGTTTCGCCGTCCCCCACAACTTCCGGGATGCCGGCGTGCATAGTGGAAACTGATGGGACTCCCAGCGCGCCCGCTTCTATGAGAACGGTCGGCGTGCCTTCCATGTCGCCGTCGGACGCGGTTACGGAGAACAGCGCGAATATGTCCGCGTCCCGGACTGCGGCTATGATTTCGGCGCGAGGCCTGTGGCCGAAGAATGAAATCCTGTCGGCGAAACGGCAGGCGGAGGCGCGGGCGGCGGCCTGCTTTTCGAGCGGCCCGGAGCCGAACAGATGAAGCTCGGCGTCCACTCCCTGAGAGATGGTTTTTTCAAACGCGTCTATCAGAAGCTCCATGCCTTTTTTTTCGACGAATCTGCCTGCCGACACGATTCTGACTCTTGCCCGGTTACGGGCCTCTACGGGCGCGGGTGTCAGCGTCTCCGTGTCCACCGCCAGATGATGTATTCTTATTTTTCCCTCCGGGCATCCGGCGCTCGCCAGCCGGTCCGCCATGTCGGCGGACAGGACGGAAACGACAGAGGCGGACTGGAACATACGGCGGTAGCGCGCGGCGTGTCGGGGGTCGGACAGGAACGCGGACGCGTCTATCCCGTAGAAAGATACGGTCAGGGGAATGCCCGCCGCGTCTGCGGAGGGGGCGACCGCCGCGCCGACAGGCCCGTAATGCGCGTGAACGGCGGCGGGTTTCTCCCTCCTAAGAGTCGCTGTGAAATACGGCGAACTCTTTGCCGCCCGCCTCGCTAGCGCGTCCGCTTTCCGCTCTGTAAGCGGGCGCTCCGCCAGCGTGTGAACCGGGCCTCCAAACGGAAACATGTCCCTGTTTATAACCGGTTCGTTCGTAAGAATGAACGGCGTATACCGGATATGGTTGACCAGCCTGTCATAAATGAAAGTCTCTGTCGGACGGATGTAGGGAATTAGAATGTGGGCGACGCGGGGCGAATCCGCTATGGGCGTCGTTTCGGACATGTCGTTTCGGTATTCCGCAACCATTCACGGCCTCTGATTTCGGTATTCCATGTTTTTTATTGTTCGAACAGCTTAAAAACGTCTTCGTCTGAGAGAGGCGAGGCGGCGGCTTGTTTTCTGGCTTTGAGAATGTCCGGCAGGCGGGCGAGAGCGCCCGCGAGGCCTTTAAGGTAGTGGAAGTCGCCCCTGAGCGCCGCGCGCGCCGCCTGCGGCCCGGCCCACGCTACGAGCGACGCCGTCATCCGGGGATCATGTATGTTCTTCCATGCGAAAGCGATAAGGTTCTTCTGAATCATAGCGAGGATTTCGTCTCTGGAGAAAAGTCTGTCGGCGGTTACGGCTCCGAAATGGATCATCTCGGCTTCCGGCTCGAAGATGATTTTCCAGCCGCGCCGCAGGGCGCGCCATGAGAGGTCCAAGTCTTCCTGATAGAAAGGCGAAAACAGAGGGTCTATGCCGCCGAGGGCGAGGAATTTTTCCCGGCTGACGACGGACTGCCCGCCGAGCGCGTGCAGAGTAAGCCCCCTCGCGCTGTCTTCTCCGGTGTCGACGTACCAGAACCTGCCCCGCTTGAACTCCGGTCGGCGGCGCGTCGCCTGCAGAGAGCCGTCCCTCCTGTACACCTTTCCTGTGACCGCGAACGCGTTCGGGTCGTCAAACGGCGACAACAGGGCTTCCAAGCATCCGGGCCTCAGCAGCATATCGTTGTTCAATAGAAACAAGTGTTCCCGTTCGGCGATCCTCGCGCCGTCGTTCAGCGCGAATATCGCTTTGTTTTCAGGCAGCCGGACAACCCGGCATTGCGGGTAGTTGTCCGCCATGAATTCCGCCGTGCCGTCGCCGCTCGCGTTGTCCAGAATGATAATCTCGTCGTCCGCCCGCCTGTCCGTCGCGGCTTCGACTATGTTCGGCAGGCATTGTTCCAGTATGTCTCTGCCGTTGTATGTCGGTATCAGTATCGAACAGTTTCTCATAATAATTCGCAGAGCGTTCTTTTCTCCGTGAGACTAGGCTTAATAATCCGCATCATCGACGCCGCCGCTTGAGCGGGATTTCAACCCGGATTTTTCACGAGAAAAATCCGGAAAATGGTCTCCGGGTATTGCGCAAAACAAAAACAGTGTTGCCGAAGGACAAAATTCGGCAATCCGATAGCTAATTATACTACATCTCAGCGCCGAACGTTTTATAATGCCGGCGGAGAGAATTCCGATTTCAGTTTATCGATGATGGACACATCCATCAAGCCTTCATCCCGCATCCAGTCGACAGTCTCGATGACGCCGATGCGAACATCCGGATACTCGAATTCATAGCCGAGGTCGCGGATTTTGCGGTTGCTGATGTCAAGCGAGGTCGGGAAGAAGCGGAGCGGTTCTTTTTCGAGGAGAGGCCGCTTTTTGGTTACGTGTTTGGCGAGAAGTTCGGAGATTGTGGCCGCGACAAGGCCCATTTTTGCCGACAGTTTGGGCGGAACGTAGAGCGGGATGGTGTTCTTGTTCATCGCTGCGGCGATGTATCTGAAGAATTCCGCTATGGTGACGTCCGAATTGTCCACAACGCCGTAAATCTGTCCGACCGCTTCCGGCTTGGTGGCGGCGAAGAGCGCAGCCCCGCCGATATCGCGCGCGTGGATGGTTCCGAGTTTGTACTTGTCGAAATTCACGGGAATAGGAATAACCGGCAGCATGGCGAACGTGTCGAAGAACTGCATCGCGCCGTACTTTGCGCGCGGACCGTAAACGATTCCGGGGCGTATGATGGTAGTGGGAAGCCCTTCCTCGGCGCAGTATCTGAGGGCTATCTTATCCTGTTTGTGCTTGGAGATGCTGTATTTGTCGATGGGCTTGACGGGGTAGTCCTCGCAGATAGGGAGAGTGTCGAACTGCTGGTTGCCGTACACGCCGCTGGTGCTCCAAGAGACGAAGCGTTTGATACCCGCCTTTTTCGCGGCGGCGCACATGTTTTCCATGCCTGTGACGTTGACGGCGTTAAGTTGTTCCTCCGTGGCGGACCAATCGAAGATGGCCGCCGGGTGAAGCACGATGTCTATGCCCTCCATAAGCGGCTCGACTTCGGCGGCGTTCGTTATGTCCGCCGAAACAAACTCCGCGTCCGGCGGAAGCCACTGCCGGTTCGCCCCGGCGATGTCGGTGGCCCTGAACGGGATTCCCCGCTCGTACAGCAGATCGCAAGTGTGAGATCCTGTGAAGCCGCAAGCTCCTGTGACAAGATATTTATCCATGTCCGTCTCCTCCCGCAAACCCATTTGTGAATTTTGTAACACACGCTCAGCATATCACACATCAGCATCCCGCACAACAAGCCGCTTATTTGCGCGCGGGCTTTAATGTCGCAGTCAAAAGCTTATAATGATTGGCGACGCGGGGGCGCGCTCGCGCCGCTCCCCGGACACGACGAAAGCGGCTTCTTATGGACGGCATCGGCGGAAACGAATTGCTTTTCGACACCGAGATAGTGGTGTTCGACCTCGAAACGACGGGACTCAGCCAGAGGTTCGGAGACGAGATCGTCGAGATCGGCGCGGTGAAGGCGCGCGGCGCTCGCGTGGTCGGCGAGTTCCAGACTATGGTCAACCCGCGCCGCCCGGTGTCGCCGGGCGCTTCGGCGGTTAACGGGATCACGGACTCCATGCTTGCCGGCGCTCCGCTTATAACCGAGGCGTTGCCGGCCTTCCTCGACTTCATCGGCTCTCTGCCTCTAGTCGCCCACAACGCCATGTTCGACATGGGTTTCGTCGCTTGGAAGATGGCAGAGCTGAATATGCCCAAAGCGCGCAACCCGGTGTTCGACACCGTCAGGATGGCCAGAGCGCTTCATCCGGGGCTTCCCGGCGGATACAGCCTTGCTTCGATGGTTTCCCGCTTCGGGCTTAATGCCGGACAGACTCACCGCGCTCTCGGGGACACTATGGCCACTTGGCAACTGTTCCGCGCGCTGCTCGAACCTGTCGCCGCAGCGCCGAACCCTCCTCTCACGCTGCGCCGCGCCCTTTCTCTTCAGGGCGGCCCCATGCAATGGCCCCGCGTCGGCTTCGAGGATGTCGTCTTCGCTCCGTCTTCCGCGGCGGAAAACATCCTCGCGCGCGCCATCGAAAGAAAATCCCCAGTCGCCATCGCCTATAAATCTTCCGGCAACTATCTTACCGAACGCGACATCAAACCGATAAAGCTGTTCCGCTCATGCGGCAGAACATACGTAACCGCCGATTGTCTCCTGCGCAATGAACAACGCATCTTCCGCCTCGACCGCATCTCTGAAATAAAGGAATGATTCGAGAGAAGATTGTTAATAAATAACTGTTAAGGGAAAACTTTTGAAAAA
>DIWT01000034.1 GCA_002435745.1 bacterium UBP15_UBA6099 | reverse complement strand
GGTCGCTTGATTGAACAGCATTGATAATACCAATGAAAGACGCAATAGATAAAAACCACTTGAATTTGCTGTTTCGTTTCATATAGTTGACCCTTTATGTTCCTTCCAGTCCTAATTGATAATAGTAGATAATGACTTATCCGGTCATTAAAACCTATTTATCATCATTCATCGCATATCAAGCCAAGGCTCGCACTTCAGGCTTATCAATTCAGCATTCAGTCTAAACATTGGGGTCAGGCCGAGACTATTGACAGATATTTGCTTTCCCGCAGCGCTTGTCATGCTTGTTGTCCCCTACGTATCTTAAACTCTTTCAACATCTGTTTAATCTGTCAATATTCTCGACCTGACAACAGATCTTCCCTGATCTTGTCCGAAAACTTCGTCATTCACTCGCATAGCGGTTATGTTGCCATTATGATCGAAAGAAAGCGATTTGGCAATCTGGTTTATTGCGGAAAGTTTGTTATGAGCCGGAAGCGGTGGCGGGGGTGTGGATTTGTTCGTAAGGGGGAAGGGCGGGTTCGGGTTGAATAAAGGGGAGGGGGCAATTACAATATCGGCGGTTGTGCGAGAGAAAGGAAGAGCGAGCGGCGATGCCGGAGATAAGGCTTCATGGCAGGGGCGGACAGGGCGCGGCGCTGGCGTCGAGGTTGTTGGCGGAGGCGGCGTTCATCGAGGGCCGCCACGCTCAGTCGTTTCCGGCGTTCGGGCTTGAGCGCCGGGGCGCGCCGGTGACGGCTTTCACTCGCATTCAGGACACTCCCATTCTTAATCACAGCAAGATTTACGCGCCGGACGCGGCGGTGATACTTGACGCGACGCTGCTGAAGCTGGCGAACGTGGCGGAGGGGCTGAGGCCGGGTGGGCTTGTGGTGATAAACACGGACAGGCGGGCGGAGGAACTGGGGCTGCCCGCGGGGCTGAGGGTGGCGACGGTGAACGCGGGGGCGATAGCGGCAGAGCGGGGGCTGGGGTCGCGGTTGGCGCCGATTGTCAACACGGCGATTCTGGGGGCGTTCGCGGCGGCGTCCGGCATGGTGTCGCTGGAAAGCGCGCTGGAGGCGATACGCAGGAACGTGGCGTTCCGTACGGATGACAACGCGGCGGCGTGCGAGAGGGCCGCTCTGGAAGTGGAAACGACGCAACTATGAAGGAATATGCGGATTACGACGCGGCGGCGATGGACCTGCTGAGGACGACGCGGAACACGCTGGCGAACAAGACGGGGTCTTGGAGGCATCTGAGGCCGGAGTTCGGGTTGAAGGCGGCGGCGTGCGCGGCGGCGTGCCCTGCGGGCAACCCGATAGCGAGGTTCATGTCGGCGGCGGCGGACGGCAGGTTTGAGGAAGCGCTGAGGGAGTTGAAAAAGGAGAACCCGCTGCCGGGGGTGTGCGGGCGGGTGTGTCCGAGGCCGTGCGAGGCGGCGTGCAACCGGGCGGAGTTCGACGAGGCGGTCGGAACGCGCGCGGTGGAAAGGCTGCTTGGGGACATGGGGGCGGAGTTTGGGCTGTGCCTGCCCGCCCCGGCGGCGAAGACGGGCAAGAGGGCGGCGGTGGTCGGAGGCGGCCCGGCGGGATTGAGCTGCGCGTATCATCTGGCGCTTTCGGGTCACGACGCGACGGTGTTCGAGGCGGGGGGCGAGCCGGGCGGGTTGTTGCGTTTCGGCATACCGGCTTACAGGCTCCCGCGCGAGGCTCTGGACAGGGAGCTTGGGTTCATCGACGCGCTCGGAATAAATATGAAAACGGGATGCCGGGCGGACGCGGCGCTCGCGGCGCGGCTGCTGGACGAGTTCGACGCGGTGGTCGCGGCGACGGGCGCGCTTGTTTCGCCGGGCCTCGGCATCGAGGGCGAGGGCCTTGCGGGGTATTTCAAAGGGCTGGAGTTCCTCGCGGCGGCGAACGCGGGGAAGGCGGCCGGAATCGGCAAATCGGTCATAGTAATCGGCGGGGGAAACACGGCGGTGGACGCGGCAAGGTGCGCGTTGAGGCTGGGCGCGGAGGATGTCGCGGTGATGTACCGCCGGGGCAGGGAGGACATGCCGGCGTCGGACGAAGAGGTTGCGGAGGCGGAGGAAGAGGGTGTGAGGTTCGTGTTTCACGCGGCTCCGGCGAAACTCGTGGGCGAAGGCGGGCGGCTGCGCGGCGTGGCGCTGATGAGAATGAAGCCCGGCGAGCCGGACGAGAGCGGGCGGCGGAAGCCTGAGCCGGTGGCGGGAAGCGAGCGGGAGGCGCACGCGGACGCCGTGATAGAGGCTGCGGGAGGTCGCGCGGACAACCCGTTCGGGCGGGCGCTGGAAGTGGACGAGTGGGGCGCGACGGATAATGAAAAACTGTTTTTGTGCGGAGACGCGGCTCCGGGAGCGAGGACGGTGGCGAGCGCTATCGGCGGAGGCAAGCGTGCGGCGATACGGGCGGACGTTTTTCTTCGCGGGTCGGATTTCGGGGCGTTGAAGGGCGCGTTGCTCGTGGGCGGAGCAGGGGCGGCGAGCGCGGCGGCGCACAGGGCGGGCGAATCGGCCCCCGGCGCGGACGGCTCGGTCGTCAGGTTCAAAAACGTCAACACCGCTTATTTCAGCAGGGCGGCGCGGGCGGCGAAGCTTGAAAGGCTTTCGCCGGAGGCGCGCGTTTCGGGTTTCGAGGAGGTCGCGTCGGTGTCTGGCGTCGCGGCGGAGGCGGCTCGCGCGGAAGCGTCGAGGTGTTTCCGTTGCGGCGAGTGCGACGATTGCGGCAACTGTCTTTTGTTCTGTCCGGACATGTCGATAATCGGCAAGACGGCGGGGGCGGGGGCGGCTCCGGGGTTCGACGGCGATTATTGCAAAGGATGCGGAATCTGCGCGAGGGAATGCCCGCGCGGAGTGATAGGAATGATAGAGGAAGAAAGATGAAAGAAGTGATGATGGGGGATGTCGCGGCGGCGCGCGGGGTGAAGCTCGCGAGGGTCGAGGTTATCGCCGCGTATCCGATAACGCCGCAGACGATAATCGTGGAAGAGTTGTCGGAGATATGCGGCAGGGGCGAGCTTAAGGCGAGGTTCATCAAGGTGGAGTCGGAGCATTCGGCTCTGGCGTGCTGCATGGGGGCGTCGATGGCGGGGGCGAGGACGTTCACCGCGTCGGCGTCTCAGGGGCTGCTGCTGATGCACGAGATGCTGCACTGGTCGGCGGGGGCGCGCACGCCTATTGTGATGGCGAATGTCAACAGGGCGATCGCTCCGCCGTGGAACCTGTGGTCGGACCAGACGGACAGCCTCTCTCAGCGCGACACTTCTTGGATTCAGCTTTACTGCGAAAACAATCAGGAAGTCATAGACACGGTGATACAGGCGTACAGGATAGCCGAGTCGGTCTATCTGCCGGTGATGGTGGCGCTGGACGCGTTCATCCTGTCGCACACGTCTGAAATCGTTGACGTGCCGGAACAGGCGGACGTCGACCGGTATCTGCCGCCGTTTAAAGCGGCGCTCGCGCTTGACACTAACGACCCGCGCGCGTTCGGAAGCATTTCCGGGCCGATGGAATATCAGAAGCTGAAGATGGCGCGGCACGAGGACATGATGAGGGCGGTCGAAGTCGCGCGGCGGGCGGACGACGAGTTCGGCGAGATATTCGGAAGAAAATACGGGATAGCGGAGCGGTACAGGTGCGAGGACGCGGATCTGATACTTCTGACATCGGGCGCGCTCGGAGGCACGGCGAAGATAGCGGTGGACGCGCTGAGGGAGTCGGGCGCGGCGGTGGGGGCGCTGAGGGTCAGGCTGTTCAGGCCGTTCCCGGCGGACGACATAGCGGACGCGATAGGCGGCGCGCCGAAGGTGGCCGTAATCGACCGCAACCTCTCGGTGGGCGCGGGAGGAATTTTCGCGCAGGAACTGAAGGCCGCGCTGTATGACAGAGAGCGGAGGCCGGCGGTGTATGGGTTCACCGGCGGGTACGGCGGCGGAGATTTCACGCCGGAGGTCGTCGAGGGCATAGCGCGGCGCGCTCTGGAGATGGGCAAACCCGATTCGCCGGTGATATGGGAGGCGATCCCGTGAGGCGCGCGCGAATAGAAAACGAACTGGTGAGCAAAGGGCATGTGGCGTGTCCGGGTTGCGGCGCGGCTCTGGCCATGCGCTACGCCCTGAACGTTCTGGGGCCGAAAACGATTATCGTGCTTCCCGCCTGTTGCTGGTCGGTGATAACGAACCGGCATCCTGAATGCTGCCTCGAAGTCCCTGTGTTCCACACCGCGTTCGAGACGGCGGCGTGCGTGGCGTCGGGAGTGCGCGCCGCGCTCGAAGTCAAAGGCGACAACGACACAAACGTGCTCGCGTGGGCGGGCGACGGCGGCACGTTCGACATCGGGCTTCAAGCGCTGTCCGGCGCGGCGGAGCGCAATGACGACATTATTTATGTCTGCTACGACAACGAGGCGTACATGAACACCGGAGTGCAGCGCAGTTCCGCCACCCCGTGGGGCGCATGGACGACCACCACCCCGGCGACCCACTTCAAAGGGCAGGAAAAGAAAAATATCATGGAGATAATGGCGGCGCACAGGATTCCATACGCCGCCACCGCGTCGATATCTATGCCGGAAGACCTGATGACGAAGGTCGAGCGCGCGAGGGTCGCGCGGGGAACGAGGTTCCTGCACATATTCTGTCCGTGTCCGACTGGATGGCGCTCGTCGCCGGACCTGACGATAGAGCTAGCGCGCGCGGCGGTGGAAAGCCGGGCGTTCCCTCTGTATGAAATCTTCGACGGCGCAAAGAGAAGGCTTTCGCTCGACCCCGCGCCGCCCGCGCCTGTGGCCGACTACATACGCCCGCAGGGAAGGTTCAGGCATCTCGACTCCGCGCAGATCGAAGCCATCCAGAACCGGGTGGACGAAGAATGGCTCCGCCTGACCAAACTCATCGAAAACAACCCGGCTTGACGGCGGGGCAAAATCATATATAATTGAACAAACGTTCATGTATTGGGGGCGACGTGAAAAAACAGGTTCCCGTTTGCGAAGAGTTCCGCGTCCATCGCGGAGCCGTCGCCAAGGTCAGGAAGATGCTTGGGGACGACGCCTTGTTTGCGAGGCTGGCCGAGTTCTACAAAGCTCTCGGCGATCCGACGCGCGCGAAGATTCTCTATGCGCTGTCCATATCCGAGCTTTGCGTCTGCGACATAGCGGGAATCATCGGGATGAGCGACTCCGTGGTCAGCCATCAGTTGCGAATACTGCGCAACATGCGGCTGGTGAAGTTCCGGAAGGAAGGCCGCTCGGCGTTTTATTCTCTCGACGACGAGCATGTCGAAATCCTTCTCAGGCAGGGCATGGAACACGCGACGGAACGTTGATTTTTTTTGACGCAATATATGAATAGTTGTTCAAGCATCGTATATTGGAGCCAAAGCAATGTCCAACTGCTGCGAAGGCGAAACTATCATCAAGCGGAAGGTCGGCGCGGACTGCCCGGCGTGCGCGGCGGCGCTCTCCGGCGGGCCGGATAAGAACGACGCGGCGCTCATTTCATGGCCGCGCAAACGCAACGCTCTCAGAACGGCTGCGGCGGCGGTTCTTTTCGCTACGGCGGCCGCAACGGAAAACTTTTCTTCCGCGCCGAGGCTTATGAGCGTGGCGCTCTACGCCGCGTCGTTGATTGTCGCCGGAGCGCCTGTGTTTCGCGGCGGGGCGAAGGCCGTTCGCGCGCTCGCGTTGGACATGAACGCCCTAATGACCATCTCGATAACGGGAGCCATTCTGATAGGAGCGTGGGAAGAGGCCGCGATGGTCGTCCTGCTTTTTTCGGTGGCGGAGATGATTGAGGAATTCACGGTCGCGCGGGCCAAGAAGTCAGTCGAGTCGATGCTGGAGTTGACGCCGGAAACAGCGCTCATCAAGACGCCCGGCGGCGAGCGCGTCGCGCCTGTGTCGGAGATAAGGCCCGGCGACATTGCGATTGTCAGGCCCGGAGACAGGATTCCGGTGGACGGCGTGGTGGTTTACGGCGGCACGACTGTCGATCAATCGGCGGTGACAGGCGAATCTATGCCGGTCGCGAAGACGGCGGGCGACATGGTGTTCGCGGGGACCATCAACGTGGACGGCGCGGTGGAGATTGAGGCGACCAAGGCGTCCGGGGAAACGATGATAGCGCGTATCCGGAAGATGGTGGAGGAGGCGAGAGAGAGAAAAGCGCCGGCGCAGGCGCTGATAGACAGGTTCGCGAGGGTTTACACGCCTGCGGCGGTGGCGGCGGCGGCGGTTGTGGCGGTCGCGCCCGTCGCGTTTTTCGGCGAGCCGTTTGAGAAATGGTTTTACCGGGCGCTGGTGATGCTTGTGATAGCGTGCCCGTGCGCGCTGGTGATATCGACGCCGGTGGCGATTGTGGCGGCGTTGGGGGCGGCGGCGCGCGGCGGAGTCCTCGTCAGGGGCGGCGCGCATCTGGAGACAATAGGCCGCGCTCGCGCGTTCGCTTTCGACAAAACCGGCACGCTCACCCTCGGAGAGCTTCGCGTTTCTGAAGTCTCTCCTCTAGGCGGTCATTCCGAAAGCGAGATAGTTCGCGTTGCCGCCGCTCTCAACCGCCGTTCGGAGCATCATATCGCGTCCGCCATCTTGGAAAAAGCGCGCGACTCCGGCCTTTCGCCGCTCGAAGCCGACGACTTCAAAGCCGTCAGGGGTAGAGGCGTCTCGGGCATGATTGACGGAGAGCGCTTCTTCGCGGGCAACCTCGCTTTCATCGCTGAAAACGGCGTTCCGCTCGCCGGACTCGAACGAGCGGTTGAAGATTTGGAATCCGGAGGAGCGACGGTAATCGCGGTGGCGTCCGCTTCGGAGGCCATAGGTTTAATCGCGATAGAGGACGAGCCGCGCGCGGAAGCCGCAGCCGCGTTGCGGGAGATTAGGCGGGCGGGCGCGCGCGAGATTGTTATGCTCACCGGCGACAACCTTTCGGCGGCGCGCCGCGTCGCAGACGCGGTCGGCGTCGATAGTTTCGAGGCCGGTCTGCTGCCGGACGAAAAGCTTGAAGCCGTAAGGCGATTGATGAAGAAACACGGCATTGTCGCGATGGTGGGCGACGGAGTGAACGACGCGCCCGCGCTCGCCGTTGCTACGGTCGGCATAGCTATGGGCGCGGCAGGCTCGGACGCGGCAATCGATACGGCGGACGTCGCCCTCGTGTCGGACGACATAGCGCGCATACCGTTCCTGATGCGGCTGGGCGCGGCGACCCTTTCCGTCATAAAACAGAACATAGCATTCTCCATAGCGCTGAAGGCGGCGTTTCTGGTTGCGGCGGCGTTCGGATCCGCTACTCTCTGGATGGCGGTGTTCGCGGACACCGGCGCTTCTATTATCGTCGTCCTGAACAGCGTCAGGCTGGCGCGCGCCGGAGTTGTAGCCCGCAAGCGCGCCGCCGCACGTCCTTAACCCGGATTCGTCGATAGAGCCGACGAATCGGGGCGATTTTCATAGCGGCGAACTGCTTCGTTGCCGCCACATTTTTTTGTTCATGAACCCTTATGTTCTATTCACTGCAAAAATGCGCCTTGCGCCTCGCATTTCATCCNNTCCCGAATCCTAATGACGGATTCGGCCTTAACCGTGTCGGATTCCTAAGAAAAATATATAATACGTGGAACAACAGACCTACCGCCTCTGTCAAAACAGATGAGGCGGGAACACATGTCAAGGCTAGCGATGGAAGCCGGACCTGCGCCGAAGGAAAATTACGCCGTAATGACGGACGAGGATATTGTCGCGCGCGCTCAAACGGGCGACGCCGAGGCTTTCGACGCTCTGGTTCTGCGCTATCAGGACAGAGTGTGCTCATACGCCCGGCGGATGTTGCGCGACCCGGAGACCGCCGCCGAAACGGCGCAGGACTGTTTTCTCAGGGCCTACCGCTACATCGGCGGTTTCAAGGGCGACTCGAAGTTCAGCACTTGGTTCTACACTGTGGTGACGAGCACCTGCCGGAACGCGGCGGCGTATCACGGCCTGAGGGACAGGCGGCGGGAATCCCCGGCTCCGTCGGGAGAGAACGATTTTTCGCCCGACCCGCTGGACCGCGCCCCGGACTCTTCTTTCGCCCCTCACGCGCTGGTAGAGCGCGGAGACCTGCGCTCCTCCATCGTCCGAGCCATCGAATCTCTGCCGGAACAGCACAGGCAGATAATCGTGCTCAAAGACATCAATGAGTTTTCTTACGAACAGATAGCCGGGATACTGAAATGCAGGCTCGGCACAGTCAAATCCAGAATCGCCCGCGCGCGCGCGGCGTTGCGCGAAAAACTTGAGGCCGCGGGCGTGACCGGACCGGAGTGTGATGAACGATGAACTGTGAGAGAATGGCCGCGATAATGGACGCGCTTGTCGACGGAGAGTTGTCCGCCGCCGAAGCGATCGAGGCAGCGGAGCACCTGTCGAAATGCGCAAGCTGCCGGGCGGCGGAGAGAGCGCGCGCGGAATCGGTCAGGCTTGTCCGCGAGCACGGCTCAGAGCGCGCGCCCGACGGGTTTGCCGAGTCTGTGAAAAGAAAACTCGCCGCTCAGCCCGTCCCCGCGACATCCGTCCGGCTTCCGAATCGCAAACGTTTCGCTTTCTCTCCTCCCGCGTGGGCCTCTCTCGCGGCTTCCTTCGTGTTGCTGCTCGCTTCAGGCTTTTTAATCCGCTCTTTCGTTGTCTCTCCTTCGGGAGACATCGCGACGACGGATAAATCAATATCAGTATTAAGCGAAGCTCCTGCTCCTAGATTTTCCGCGCCCGCCCCTGAAGTTCAAACTCCGCCGGAACCGGGAGTCGCTAGCGAAGATTCCGCGGCGAACGCCTCCGACGGCGGACCGGCTATTGCCGACGAAGATTTACGGGCCGCCGCGCCTGAGGCCGTAGCGCTCGCGGACGCGCCCGCGTTGGTCGCGCCGCTCGAAGAATCCGCTCCTTCCGCCGCGTCCGTCCGCGCAGGCTCCCGGGCGGTCGTTCTTGGCCCTTCCGAGGGCGCTCGCATGGCCGCGGCGGCTATCGCCGAAAGGCAAATCGCATCGCCGCCCCCCCAGCCCGCGCCTCAACCTGAAGCCATTCGCCGCCGCGTCTCGGAAGGAACAGTCCCGTCTCCTGAAGCTTCGTCCTCCGGCAGAGCGTCCGCGCCTCGAATGTCCGATCCCCGCCCGACCTCCCGGCCCGCCTCGCCCGCGTCAGCTTTTTCTTCCGAGCCGTTCACCCTTGTCTCCGCCAAGCAGTTGCGCGGCGAACTTTCCCCCCGCTCAACTTTGGACTCCTTTTCAGCTATGGCGTCGGACCCGGCGTCGAGACTTTTTGAAATTGAGATGCCGGACGGCGGCAAAGTCGTTTACAGGTTCGCGCCTCCGGCGGGCGACTCGTCTCAGCCTCATTTCGACCACAAGGCCGCTAGAGCGTCGGACGCCTACGTTGTCGAAAATCCCGCGTCTGCGGCGGCGGAATGCGAAAAAATCGTCTCCTCCGCCCTCTCCCGCAAGCCCGGCGAGCAGAACCAGTGGCAGAGAACCGAATCGAGGATAATCGTAAAAGGCTCTTTCGAGACCCTGAGGCGGTTGCGGCTGGAAATCATGAAGAAGTTCGAGCCTGCTCAAGCCGCCGATTATTCGGCCCGCGAGGAAAAAGAACTGGCCGTCTCCCGCGAATTCTCTCCCGACATGCGCGCCGTCCTCGAAATCCGGTTCCTCGGCAAAAGATAACCCGCGCCGGGCGCGCCGATGTAAATGGTCACTATCGTTCCGGGATCGGATTTGCCTCTTATATCGACTGTTTTGTCGCCCACAGTCTGGTTGTTTCTAGGACGTGTAATGGTGGGTTTTGCGGGCGGAATTTGTCCTGTGTCAAGGATTAGAGCGCTTGAGAGAACAACGGTTGTGAATCCGTTTGTGGAAGCCTCAGCGCGAAGTTCGACGAAACCTATATCCGTTTGGCTCTATATCCGGCAAGATATGCCGCCGCGCTCACCAATCCCGAACAGTCGGTTGCTTTATTTGCTGACATTCTCTTCCTTTTTGTTGTGTTCCCATGTGTATTTGACAACGTCGAGCTTATCCAAATGAAAATATATCGTGTAAAAATCACCGTTCGGCGCAAACCTGATTGGAGTTCTTAAATTTCCAAGATCAAATGGACCAGATCCTAAAAATATCAATTCATCAACGACATTTCCGGCTCCGTCGAAATGCTGAACAATTAAGTCTGATTTATATTCCAAATGTCCGTACTCATCCAACCGAATCGGCTTTTCAATTTCCAACTTAGCCCACATATAGAACTTACCCTCTTCATCTATGAATATTTTCGGTTTTTGATTCGGATAGTATCTTTCATGGCTTGTCGCTAAATGCTTTTCTAAATCAATTCTGTATTCGGTCTTGTCATAATCCTTCACTGAATGATATTTCTTAATTACAAGTTCTTTGCCTCCAGTATATACTCTCTCATATTCATATCTGTATCCGTATTTATCGATGAACGGCGGCCGTTTCATCATATCATCATTATACGGAAAATCAGGAATGGACGAGGAAATAACTCTGCCTAGATGTGTGTCGTTATATTTACTATTTGCGTTATATCTTGTTCTTTCCGATGTTACAATATCTCCCGTATCGATATCCAGTTGTACTATCCAATATAAATAGTTTGCGTATATTGCCCCGCATGTTACAAATATCATGCCCTGATTTTGTGAATAATTGCCGCTGATTTTTCCAAACTCTCGAGTCGCAAATATCAAACGTCCTTCCTTGTCAAACTTCTTAATTTTGTCGGCTGTGGAAAAATATACATTCTCTGACTCATCCACCCAGAAATCCCTGATGCCATATGACAATATGCCTTCCTGTTTCGGTTCTTTAGGAATAAGAGCATATATCTCATTATCGGCTTCTTCTTCGTAGGCTTCTCCATAGTTAATTGAAAACATCACATGGCGTTCAGGAGGCGCGCCGCAAAAAGCTTTTGTGGCGCACAAACATTGAGCAACTATCATCGCCGCAATAGCCACATAATATATTCTCATGATATTTCTCCGTATCATCATTATTTACAATTTTTATTAAGACACAGCCTTCTTGCTTTAAAACCATCATAATCATCATCATCAATGCTTATGTTCTCTTGACGAAGAACCTTATTACCACCACCAGATGCATGAATTATATCAAAGGTGGATACAGTGTTGTTTTCACGTGTAACTTTGACAACCACCACAACATGCGATCCGGCTTTGTTGAGAATATCGCCGGGTTGAAGATCGTTCTTGTCAATTTCGCGGGAAACTCCATTTAGACCGGATGTGCCGTACTTTTGTGTCGCCCAGCTATATCCTGCAAGATATGCCGCCGCGCTCACCAATCCCGAACAGTCGGTTCCATAACCTTCGTATTTGCCACAATGTAAGATGTTGCCATTTTTGTCTTTGCATTCATAATAAGGTGATACATATTTGCCCGAACTGTCTTTTCCGCCGTACCAGTGGCCGCCCCACTCGTATGGGACATCTAAGAAACCAGCCACATATCTGGGAAATTCCGTGCCATTGGCATCAGTCCCATAACTGACATCGCCGACACTCAATCTCAGCGCATATTCTTTGTCTCTGGACGATACTACTTGTACATTGCCCGGAATATTCACAGAAACGCGATATCTTACGGGGCCTTCGGTGTCTAGGGATATATTGTCTCCCCATCCTGAGATTTGTGAAATCGATTCATTCTCATACCAATAGTTTCTAGCGGATTTTGTCCCCTGAATCGGAGGCGAACCTTTATGATATAGCTTCTCCCAAACGAACTGTGGTTCCGGCCAGTCGTCTGGCCATTGTTCGATTGTTTTCTCGGATAAATTATAGAACAAGTCGCCTTTTTTAAGTTTTTTATCATTCAGATGCTGTTCAAGCGTGGGCGCGGTTTTTGCTTTTGCTTTGGTCACTTCGCTGAAATCGCCTGCAAGCGAACCTTCTGAACCGGGGGCGAACCATCTGGAGTAGTCGTCAACGTCGATCGCTCCGACGGTGTAGGCGCTGTATTGCTTTTCGCTCTTTTCTTTTGCCACAACTATTACTCTGACGTCTATGCCTTCAACGGAAAGATGAGAATTCTTTATGGGGTAGCCGGTGAACGAGGAGTCGGAAGAGTGAATATAAATCGCGGCTCCTCTCAGATCGATTTGGATGGTTCCATAACTGACGTAAAAAACCTTGTTGTGGCTTGGTGCGGACTGATGATTAATAAATTTGGCTTCAACCTTGTATTGACCTTCATTTAAGACGACGGTACCGCATTGTTTCTGTCCGGGAATGGTGGAGCAGAAGAAAGCAGGATTAGGCTCGTATTCGTCGTCAGGAAAAGATGAAGCAAGCGCTACCAGACCGCTGGCCACCGGAGCAGCCGAGTTGTCATCCGAACTGGTTGAAGATGAGGCGGTTTTTGGCTGCTCGCCGCCGGGTTCAGAAGACGCCGCCGCGACCACGATTGTCTTTTTTCGATACACGTTGAAAACAATCGAGTCGTACCCGATGTTGCTTGGTTTTGTGACAGCCTCAAACGCGAGCGGCATGTTTGAAAATATCTCGCCTTCCTTTAAGGGTTTGCCATCTGAGAGTATTTTAACATCAGTAATCTGAGGAACGCAAACAAAAAAACGCGACTCGCAACCTCGAATTGGCGCGAATGTATTTTAACATCAGTAATCTGAGGAACGCAAACAAAGGCGGGACATTACAAAATATGGCATCGTGGTCGTATTTTGGGCCTTCAAAAACGCCTGTGTTCAAATCAATGCTTTGACATTTGCCGGATGGTTCTAATAAGTTACTGTATATGAGCGTCATGTGTTTTCCGGCTTGACTTGTTTAAATAAGACATATTTTCTTATTTTAAATGCAATAATAATTACCAATGGCAACGTAATAATATCCCAAAGGATAAGTAAGGCAGTATAAATAAATAAACCAAAGGCGGGAACACTAGATTCGCTTAAAGCTTCTAGTATTCCAATCATGTATATGATAAATGCAATAAACAATAGCGCATGAATAATTAAAAATATAAATCCAGTATTTAATTGCTTTATGAATGTTGTTTTATATGATCTTCTAAGCATTACTAGGCCTAGTAAATTGAATATCCAATGTGAAGATACTATCAAAGCATATAATGGTTCTAGATCATTAGGCCAATATATGTTTATATTGGGTAATATAAAAAACAAGTAATAAGGCAAATGCAAGACTAAATGAAATGACAATAAGTATTTGCTCAACTGTAATGCTATATCTTCGTTAATAGATTTATTGACATCCATTATGACAAAACTCCTTTTTCTTTAACGCTGATACAATATATTGTGCTTATTTACTACTTTCAAATTGCAATATATTGCATCATGATCGAAATTTGGGCCGCCAAACACAGCGAAATTCGTGTTGACGATATCGCATTTGCCCGATGGCTCTAAAAAGTTGCTGTATATGAGCGTCATGTGTTTTCCGGCTTGACTTGTTTAAGTAAAATATATTTCCGTATTTTAAATGCAATAATAATTACCAATGGCAACGTAATAACATCCCAAAGAATAAGTATGGCAGAATAAGACATAAAGCCAAAGGCTGTAACACCGGCTCTACTCATACTACCTAATGTGTCAACTAAATAATTTGTAGATGGTATAAACAATAATACATGAACAATAAGCAACGATAAACCTATTTTGAACAGCTTTATTCGTTTTGTCACAAATGACTTAGCAAATATTACAAGACTTAACAATTCAAATAACCAATGAGATAATACAATGAATAAATAACAATTATCCACTTCGAGTGATCCATATGATGAGCCGAACATTACGGCAATAACATATAAGAAATAATAAGGCATATTCAAGATTACATGCATTGACAGTATTATTTTATTAATCTGTAGTATTTTGGGTTTGTTGTTAGGTTTACTATCATCCATTATCTAAGCGCTCCATTAACTTTACGCTTATACAATATATTATGTTTATTTACTACTTTTAGATTGCAATATATTGCATTACGGACGTATTCTAGGACGCCGCAATATGAACGAGTTGTAACCGACATGTACATGCTTTGTAGTTGCTTCAAGGTCATAAACGCCTTTGTCGAATATCAATAGTGACGATAATGCTAATGATAAATATAACATTTGTCATGTGAGGAATGCAAGCAAAGGCGGGGCATTGGTCGTCGGAAAGGGTGGGGTCGGAGCAGACGCGGATTTCGCCGGATGGGCTACTGAAAATGACATCCATGCATTTTGCCCGGATTTTCACGAGAAAATCTGGGAAATCGAATAAAGGGCGATCTACGTCGTTGAATCATCGACTCGAACTGCCGTCACATACGAAAAAGTATGCTCCCTTGTTCTCGCTCTATTCGCCTAGTATCTCATCCCTTTCTTCGATTTCGGCCCGCATTAGTGAAAATGCGGGCTAGACACTCTTTGTCGGATTTGTTCTCGCGGGCGCATACCTTCGCGTTGCGGTTTATGTCCGCGTTCCATTGTACCTTTATCCTATCCGTATGGTTGCTGACCAAACTATGTTCGAGGATGGAGCCGGCGTCCGGAGGTTCGATGTGCCAATCAAGCGTCTGCCCGCCGACAGTCCCGTCTCTGTATCCTGACGCCACGCCGGTGTAGATTTTGATTTTGTTCGCAATGTCAGGGCGACATTTCTCAGATGAAGCGGATTCGGGTTTATTTGACATAAACTCTCAGCTTTTATATCATTGCGGACTATTGAAACGTTGCCGTTTTTTTAATGGCGAGGAGGATATCATGGATTTCTTGACAATGGAACTGAAGGAACAGGAACGGGTTTATGTTGTGACGATGAATTACAAAAAGGAAAACAGGTTCAACCCCGCGATGATAGCGGAGATGATGGAATGTCTGGATATCATCGAGAAGGACGACAGGGCGGGGGCGGTGGTGTTCACGGGCGGAGACCCCAAGTTTTTCTCGAACGGGCTGGACCTTGAGCACATAATGATGAACATCGCGTCGCCGGACAAGATAGTGGATTATCTGAAACAGGTGAACGGGATGTTCAAACGGGTGACGTTGTATCCGAAACCGACGGTGGCGGCTCTGAACGGCCACACTTTCGCCGCCGGGCTGTTCCTCGCCGCTCACATGGATTTCAGGTTCATGAGGGAGGACAGGGGATGGATTTGCGCGCCGGAGATCGACATCAATATACCGTTTCTGCCGGGGATGATTGAGATATGCCGCGCGGTCATGCCTCCGGCTTCATTCCACAGGCTTTACTACACCGGCGGGCGCTTCACCGGCCCGGAAGCCTTGAACATGGGGTTCGTCGAGGCGGTGTATCCCGAAGACCAACTGATACCGAAGTCCGTCGAGTTCGCGGCGGCTCTGGCCAAAAAGAAAATGAAAACCTACGCCGAGATGAAGAGGCGCATCCGAGAGGAAGTTGTGGCCGCGCTCGACGAGAAAGACCCGCAACATTTTATGGGAACGCTGAAATTTTCGATGCCCGGTTGATTTAACGCGGGCATTTTAGGAGCTCCGACGATGCCGACTGAAAAAAAAGAAAACGCGACAGACGACTCCGGCCCGTCGGCGGGATGGTTCTGCGGATACACGCCGATTGAGATACTCGACGCCGCCGGGATGACTCCCGTAAGGATAACCGGCGAACGGGCCTCAACCGGAGTCGCCGATTCCCTGATGCACACCAACATCTGTCCTTACGTGAAGGCTTGTCTGGAGTCGGCGGCGGGCGGCAGGTTGAACCACCTTCGCGGGGCGGTCTTCACGAGCGGCTGCGACGCGCAGAGACGCTTCTTCGACATCTGGCCCTCCGTCGTCCCTGATGTCCCGGCGTTCCTGCTTGCGGTTCCGAGGCGCGGCGACGACGCGAGCGTCCTCGCTTTCGCCGCTAGGCTTTCCGAGTTCAAGTCGTGGGCGGAGGAAACCTTCGCGACTCAAATTGGCGACGACAAGCTGCGCGAGTCGATTCGCTCTTACGCAAAACTGAGAGAGGCCCTCGCCGGAATGGACGAGGCGCGCGAGGCGGGGCTGATAGACATGCCGGGGTCGCGCGCGATGGAAATTTATATCGCCGCTCAGAGGATGTCCCCCGGAGCCGCTCTGGACATGGCGGAGAATGAGGTCGCAGCAGCGAAAGCCCGCGCGGGAGCCGGAACGGACGCAAAAGGCCCTAAACTGTTGCTGGCAGGCAATATGACGGACGACCCGGAACTGGCTCGCATGTTCGAGTCATACGGCGCGACGGTTGTTTCCGACGCGCTTTGCGCGGGCAGCCGTTTTAGCTCTACTGCGCCGCCCGACCCTGACATTCCTCCGC
This sequence comes from bacterium UBP15_UBA6099, assembly GCA_002435745.1. Taxonomy (GTDB): domain Bacteria; phylum UBP15; class UBA6099; order UBA6099; family UBA6099; genus UBA6099. The sequence goes on along the minus strand of DIWT01000034.1, from coordinate 39,576 downwards.
TGGAAGCCCTCGCTCGCGCTTACCTTCGCAAATCCCCTTGCCCTAGAATGGTAGACGCGGACGACTACGCTTCCCGCCTCGTCCGCAAAGTGGAAGAAACGAAACCGGACGGCGTGGTTTTCCACATCCTGAAATTCTGCGACGCGCATTTGTATGACGCGCCGTTCATCAGGGATTCGCTGCGGCGGCTAGGCGTCAGAGCGCTGTTCATAGAGGGCGATTACACTTCCGGCTCCGGGCAGCTCGCCACTAGGGCGCAGGCGTTTCTTGAGACGATTTAAGAGGGCGGACGCGGGACGGCGCGGGCAGGCCCCGGAGACTTATGGACACAAACCTTAAAGCATATTTCGACGGGCTGGTCGGCTCGCTAGGGAAAAAGGTAGCCGAACAGAAAACGGCGCGCAGGCTGCTCGCCTACGAAACCGGCAGGATAGGGCAGAAGCTTTTCGACGACAACTACGCTCACGCATGGACGGGCGTGTTCGTCCCGTTCGAGATTTTTCGGGCTATGGATGTCGGCGCGGTCTTCATCGAGTTTGTGGGCGCAATGCTCGCCGGGACTGGAAGCAGCGCGTCGTTCCTCGCGGACGCCGAAGGGTTCGGATACACCGGAGACGGATGCGCGTATCATCGCGCCATGATAGGGGCCGCGAGGAAAGAACTGCTCGGCAAGCCGCAACTCCTCATCGGCGCGACGACTCCATGCGATGGAGGACTGAAAACAATATTGAATGTGGCGCGCATGACGGGCGTGGAGCCTTTCACGCTCGATATCCCGTATCCTCCGGTCACTAAGGACAAAGTAGATTGGCTCGTCGGACAGTACGGCGAGATGACCCGATACATTGAAAGGCTCACGGGCAAGAAATACGACCCTGAGCGCATGAAGGAATCCGCAAGGCTGTCCAACAAAGCGTCCGCCATTGTCAAAGAGCTTTACGAGCTTTGCAAGCTGCGGCCCGCTCCCATCACAAGCGACACCCTCAGGAATTTCCAGATTGTTTTCGCGCTGCTCATGGGCGGGGAAGAGGGCGTCGATGTGGCGGAAACGTTTCTTTCTGAGACGCGCGCCGTTCTTGATTCCGGAGCCGTTCCACCGGAAAAACACAGGCTATTGTGGGTTCAGAACCGCATTCAGTTCAAGAACAACATCATAACTTGGCTTGAAGAAAAATACGGCGCGAAGATTGTCATTGACGAATTGAACCACATCTATTGGGACGACCTCGACGAAGACAACCCTCTCGAAGGGCTGGCAGTTCGCCAGATAACGCACCCCCTCAACGGCCCGCTTGAACATCGGTTGGCCATCCTCGATAAACTGGCGAGAGAGTATTCCGTCGACGGAGCCATTAACCCGTCCCACTGGGGATGCAGGCAGAACTGCGGCGCGAGACAGACCATGAAAGATTCCCTCCGCGCGGCGGGCGTCCCGATGATAAATCTGGATGTGGACTGCGTCGATCCGAGGAACTATTTCGAAGGCCAGATTCTGACTCGCCTGCAAGGCTTCATGGAAATGCTGTGAGCCGCGGGTCCCACGAAGGATAATTAGCTTTCTGACCGCGCATCATTTTTCGCGCAATTTTACGAATCTTCTAAAATTTTAATCCGGCGGCAACATGAACTTAATATGTAATTAACACGGGCATTATATAATGATATAGTGAATGGCGAACGAGGAGGATTATATTGATGAAACGAACGGCAAGAATAAGCGCCGCGCTGACAGCGGCATTATTGTGGTTTGCGGCGGCGGCATGGGCCGCTCCGGCGAAAAACATCATCCTGTTCATAGGCGACGGGATGCATCTTCAGCACGAGATAGCAGCGAGCAACTACCTGTTCGGCGAGGACTTCTCGCTGGCATGGCATAGTTTTCCTTATAAGAATTACGTTACCACTTGGGACGAGTCGACTTACAACCTTTACGCGGTCATGCAGGGAAGACCGACTTTTGATCCCGATAATTTCAATCCCATCTACGGTTACAACCTGAAGAAGGCGGGAACCGAGCCGTCCCCGCTGTCTGAGGACACGGAGGAAAGATTGAGATACTTATTCCCCGATTATTCGAGGAAGACTCCGCCGCTTTTAAGAAAAGGCCCCGCCACCGACTCCGCTTCGGCGGGAACGGCGTTGTCCACAGGCGTTAAGACGGAGCGATCAAGAATCGCTTGGAATTTCGAAGGCTCGGAAAACGGGAAGTTGAAATCGATTTCGGAAATCATGAGAGAAACAAACGGAGCCTCGATAGGAGTAGTGTCAACCGTTCCTTTTTCCCATGCCACCCCGGCGGCTTTTTCGAGCCACAATAAGAGTAGGAACAATTTTTACACCGGATTTAAAAGTTATTCCGGTCTTGGCATAGCCGACGAGATTCTCACAGTAACCCGCCCGGACGTCGTAATCGGCGGCGGCCATCCTTCGCTCAACAATCCGAAATGGGAAACCACAAAGGGATACATCTCTAAGGGGTTGTATGAAAGCGCGAGTTCTTCCGGCGAATACGTTTTCGTCGAGAGGCGGGCAGGGGAGGACGGCGCGGCGCTTCTTTCTGCTGCTGCGGCGACGGCGGCGGCGTGGAGAAAAAAACTCTTCGGGCTTTTCGGAGGGGCTGACGGAAGCTTCGAGCATCCAGTTCCCATAGACGAGCCGGGCGCTCCCGCGATTGAACGCGCGACGGACGAAAACCCGCTTCTGCGAGACGTCGTCTTGTCCTCTCTCGAAATTCTCTCGTCGAATGAAAACGGGTTCTTTCTCTTGGCGGAGCAGGGCGATATCGACTGGGCGAATCACGCGAACGATTTCAGTTGGATGATCGGCGCGATGTGGGACCTGAACGAGGCGGTCCGCGCGGCGGTAGATTTCATCGAAAGGCCGGACAACGCCCTCGACTGGGAAAACACACTGCTCATCGTCACCGCCGACCACGCCAACAGCTTAATGAGGCTCAATCCGGAAAAGAAACTCGCTCCCGGCGACCTGCCCGAACAGAAATGCGTCGCCGCGCTCTGCGAATATCCCGGTGAAGAAGTTTTTTATTCAACGGGCGGGCACACCAACGAGCTTGTCAGCGTCTACGCGAAAGGGGCCGGAGTCGAGATATTCACGAAACACGAAGGCTCATGGTATCCGGGGACAAGGCTGATTGACAACACGCATATTTTTAAAGTTATGAATGAAGCTGCGGCCGGGAGCGAATGAAACGGCTGTGATTTCAGTATTTAAACGGTTTATGCGAAGCGCTTTTGTTGATATAGGGATCGACGGGTTCTTTTGCATGTTCAATCAGGTCGGCTTCAATGTAATAATCCGACACGGGGCTTTCCGTGTTATTAATAGGGGGCGCTTCAGGATTTTTCTTTCTGATTCGACCCATCGCAATTATCCAGTCGCCTTTAGAAAACGGTTTCGTCTGCTTGCCCGAAATATCAATTGTCACAGGAATAGAATGAGCTTTGCAGCATGATACGACGTTTCTTGAGAGAGTAAGACGCTCATTGTCAGGCGCTTTTTGCGCGACCCATCCCCTCAGAGCAACGCGGTCTCCGTCGAACGCGTCGCCCCCGGATCTGAGAAGCATGTGAAGTTCGGCGATGTTCAACGGAGCATAAGTCAGCGCGTCTTCAGAGTTGTTATTGTCCGTCTTATCTATAGAGATATCCGTCGGATGCGGTTTTTCCAGCGCTTGAAAGTCTATCGGGCCGAAAAGATTCAATTCATGGCCGTGGTCTTCTTCGAATAAAAAGGAGAGAGTTTCAGAGGTTGAATGCGCGTCTGTAAGACCCCTGAAGACCGGAAACAGCAATACGGCCATCGCGCATAATGCCACCGCGTCTGAGAATTTGATGAATCTCGGCTTGGAGCGCTCTTGATTGGCGTTTAGTTTTTTTGATGAAGGAATAAAGATTGAAATTGCTATAAGCGACGCGGCTGCAACAAGAAACGCAGGCTCATATTCCTCGCGCAAATGGTGTCCTGTCGATTCTGCCGACGCCAGAAAAAGCAGAAAATAACCGTACGCGAACAGCGCGATTTTTCTCGCGAACCGGACGGCGGAAAAGCGCTTGCCCTCAGAAAACTCCATTCACGCAAGTTCCTTCTTTCTGATGACCAGAGCCGACAGCGTGACTGCGACTATCACGTACATCGCCGCGGAAAAAATCATGGCGAAAAGCAGGTTTGCCGGAACCGACGCAGAGCCTGAAAGTACCGGGCCGGGAGAATACGCGCCGAGATTGGGCAGCGCGTAATATAAAAGCCGGGACATCCCCTGCGCAAGCGGCGACGCGCTGTCCCAGTATATTTTTAGGTCGTCCGCCATCCCCCCCGCCAGCAGAATCAGTATCCCGGAAAACACCGAAAGATACTGCGTCGTAACGCAGGAGAACAACACGATGTAGTTGCACAGAATCACCATCTCAAGATAGATAAAAAAACAGGCGAGGAAAATTTCCGGCTTCCATACATTGGTCTGGAACTTCAGGTATATCAACAAGACAGTCGCCAGAGAGAAAATCAGGATGGCCACCGCGACGAGGAGTCCGAGAGTTTTCCCCACCACCCACACCGGGCGCGGGAGCGGTTTGGAGAGCGTGCACAATATCTCTTTGTCGCGGATTTCTCTGCCGAGCAGGTTCGAGCCTGCCATCAGAGTGATGAAAACGCCGGCGACGAACACCGCGCCGACCCCGGTGTCGACAAACATCTTCATCCGTTCGACCACCGCCATCTCCGCCACGACGTAGCCGCCGAAAATCATCGCCACGCCGACGAAAAAGACGCCCGCTATCGTTCGGTCTTTCAGCAACTCGGCGATTGTGGCCGCCGACACCCAGAATGCTCTCCTTATCATTTTCCGCTCCCCATCATGGACATAAATATGTCTTCAAGCGTTTCTCCGGGCCTGCTTTCGGATATGCCCCTCATTGTGTTCTCATAGATTATGCCGCCGTCGCGGATCACGCATATCTTGTCGCAGATCATCTCGATGTCCGACAGTATGTGAGAGCTGAAGAAGACGGTTTTGCCCTTCTCGCGCCGCTTCATGATAACGTCCCTGAACATCTTGCGGCCCATGGGATCCAAACCGTTCATCGGCTCGTCCATAATCAGCAGTTCCGGGTCGTTAATCAGCGCCTGAGCGAACCCTATCCTCTGTCTCATCCCTCTGGAATGCTTGGCGACCGGAAGGCGAAGCTCCCTGTCCATCCCGAGTTCGTCCGCCAGCGCCCCGATCCTTTTGTTTATCTCCGCGTGCGACAGCAGGAACATCCGGCCCACGACATACAGCGCGTTGTATCCCGAAAGATACGGATAGAGTACCGGGTTGTCAGGAAGGAATCCGATGCGCTCGCGGCTTTTCGACGAGCCGGGGCTGTCGCCCAGAACAAGAATCTTGCCCGACGTCGGGGTTATGAACCCCATCACGCTCATAAGAGTCGTGGTTTTTCCGGAGCCGTTCGGGCCGAGGAACCCGTAAATTTCGCCTTTCCGCACATTGAAAGAAAGGTCGTTGACGGCGGCGACGGTTTCCTTGCGCAAAAAACCGGTTTTATAGATTTTTTTCAGATTTGAGATTTCGAGCGCGTTCATATTCTTTTTCTGCCGCCTTTCGGAGTCTCGGCCTGATACTCTCTCATTCTCTTGTAGTGCTTGTTTCGCACTTCGGGCTTGTTGGTCGCGCCCTCCTCGGTTATCACGTAAACGCCGCCGAAAGGCTCCTGAGGAACCTCTGAAAGCAGCCGCGCCGCCACAAGCTCTTCTACGTCTCTCGGGCCTCTGCCTTTGATGCTCTTAAAAAAACCGGCGGCTTTGTCTATCTGATCTATGTGCATCTCCACCATTATCATGCCGGCTTGGTTCTGAAGCTGGACGCGAGTCGCATCGTCTTTCGCCTTCTCGATGGAGTCCGCCAGAAACCCGATGGCCAGCTCATAGTTGCGCCCGGCGGCGTACAGGTCGGCCACCTCGTCGGCGGACGATGAATACTTGCCGGAGTTCCGATGGGATATTTCCGCGTACATGCCTCCCATCTCCCAGTCGCCACGGAAATAGTAGCTCATGAACGACAGGTTGGAAGCTATCATGGCCGATTTGGGGTTGTTGCGCAGTCCGGCTTCCGAAAGCAGGAAAGCCAGCTCCAGTTCCTCATCCCAAGCCAGCAGGGTGGAGCCGTAGTAATAGGCGTACTCGAACGCGGGGTCCAGAATCGTCACCATACGGATAAGCTCGTACATCTCGATCGAATCGGCGGTGGTCCGCGACAGTCCCGCCTGCGCCATCAGTCCCGATAGCTTTGCCCCGGACGCCTGCTCCTTTCGCATCTCGAACGCTTGATCCGCTTTTAGAGACATTGCTCGTATCCAGAACACATTCGCCGTCGCTTTCTTGATCGGCTGCGGCAGCATGTTGAGCACGCTTATATGCGAATATTTCGACGGGCGCTCAAGCAGCGTTTCGTCCGACCACATAGCCGTCTTCCATTGTTTGTGGAGAACATTAGTCTGCTCGCGAAGCAGAGTCAGCGCGAGGAAACATGCCGCCAGCAGGAACAGGGCGTCTGCGTTCGCCGCGAGGAACCTTGCCGCGCGCGCGGTTGTCGAGCCATTCGCATTCATGATGTCAAGCGCCGATAAGAGCGGCTTCTCATAGCCGCGCCGGCGCGTCGCTCCTGAAGCTAATTATAGCGAGCCTTAGTCGCCGACGCGCATAATTAATGTAATGACCTTAAAGAGCGCTTGTCAAGAAAACCGCCGCCCCGGCGCAAAACGGAGCGCGAAAGCTTTATTTTATCCGTCCCGGCGCTTATAATATGCTCCGATTTTGGAGCGGCATGGGATGTTCACCTGCGGAGGAGTTCGATGACTTACAACGACGTCGAAAAAATTGTGGACGACGCGATATCCACCATCGGAAAAAACATTATCCTCGGATTGCCGATAGCCGTCGGCAAACCCACGGTGATCGCGAACGAATTCTACAGGAGGGCAAAAGCCGATCCGAGCATCAAACTGACGATGATGAGCGGACTGACTCTGCAGACGCCCGCGTGGAACAGCGACATTGAGCGCAGGCTGATACAGCCGCTCTCCGAAAGGCTCTTCGGCGGCTATCCCGACCCGGTGTACATGAGGGACGCCCACGCGGGGAAACTTCCCGCCAACGTAGACCTTCAGGAGATATATCTTTCTCCGGGAACCGGGCTTGGCAAACCAGCCATGCAGCAGGGATACATGTCCAGCAACTACACGCATGTCGCAAGAGACATCGAGGCCGCCGGTTGCAATGCGATGGCTATCATGGTCTCCGAAAAATCAGCAGCAGGCAAGCACAGCACAGGGAGCAATGCGGACGCCACCGTCATGCAGCTATGGGACATGAACAGGGCGCGCGCCGCCGGACGCAAAGTCGCCATCCTCGCTCAGGTCAACCGCAACATGCCTTACATGTACGGAGCCGGAGAGTGTTCCCCCGACGAATTCACCGGCATACTCGACTGCGAGGCCGGCCACCACCCGATTTTCGCCCCTCCGAAAGAGCCTATAACAGTTACCGACTATTCCATCGGTTTCCATGTCAGCGCCCTCATCAAAGACGGCGGCACTTTTCAGGTCGGCTTCGGCTCGCTGGCCGACGCCATCGTGTACGCGCTTCAACTGCGGCACGAGAAAAATGATGTTTACAGAAGAATCGTAAGAGACACGAAAGTCGACGAGAAGTTCATGCCCATCATTCAGAAAGTGGGCGGGGAGGAGCCTTTTGAGAAAGGGCTGTACGGCTGCTCAGAGTTCATCTTCGACGGCTTTATCCGCCTCATGGACAGCGGCATCATCAAGCGCCGCGTTTACGACCATCCCATCCTTCAAAGCCTGCTCAACGAAGGCGTCATCGGAGAGGAAGTCACCGCCGACAACATAAACGTGCTGCTCGACAGGGGAATAATCGGCCCGTGGATAACCGAGGAAGTCTTCCGCGCGTTGCGCAAGTTCGGGATTTTCAAGGACAACGTGGCGTGGAACGACGGTTGCCTCGTATTGCCGAACGGCGATAGAATCCCCGCCGACATGCGCGACATCGTAGCCCGCAACCGCGTGGTGAACGAGTGCCTCGGCGACAAGCTGACCAACGGGCTTCTCATCCACGCCGGTTTCTTCATCGGCTCTCGATGGTTCTACGACCAGTTGATGAACATGGACGACGCCCGCCGCCGCGAAATCAAGATGCGCGAGATTAGCTTCGTCAACCAGATTCCCGGACAAGACGAACTGAAGCTCCTGCAACGGCTGCACGGCCGCTTCGTCAACACCGCTATGATGGCCACAGTTCTCGGCGGCGTCGCTTCCGACACTCTGGACAACAATCAGGTAATCAGCGGCGTAGGCGGCCAATTTAACTTCGTGTCTATGGGGCACGAGATTCCCGGAGCGCGCTCAATCATCGTCGTGCGCAGCGTCCGCGCCGGCTCATCCGGCCCGGAGTCCAACATCGTTTTCAGCGTCGGCAATCTCACTATCCCCCGACACCTGCGCGACATCTTCGTCACCGAATACGGCATCGCAGACGTCCGCGGCAAAACTGACCGCGACACAATCATAGAAATCCTCAAGATAACAGATTCGAGGTTCCAGCAGGCGCTGTTGAAAAAGGCAAAGGAGAACAGCAAAGTTCCCGCCGACTACCAGATCCCGCTGGCTTTCAGGGGCAATATGCCGGAGGCGGTGGCGAACCTCGCCAAACCCTTTATTAAAGAAGGGCTGTTCCCCACATTCCCGTACGGAACCGAGTTGACAAAAGAAGAACTCGCGCTGGCAAAAGCCCTTCGGGGCCTCAAAGCGAGGCTGACCCCAAAAGGGTTCCGGCCGACAGGAGCCGCCATAGGCAAAACGCTTAAACCTCCCGCCGCCGCGCGTCCTTACCTAGAGCGCATGAAACTGGATTCTCCCGCCGACCGCAAAGAGAAAATCATCCAGAAACTCGTCCTCTACGCCCTCGCCGAGGACGGAGTTATATAGTCCGGTTTATTTGGTTTTGCCATGTTCGTTTCGCCGTTATGCTATTCGTCAATCGACATTCGAGCGAATACTTCAATCGGAAATCCACGGCCTGCTGCGCTGTACGGAGTATGATTTATTAACTCTGCCATATCCCAAGGGCTGAGTTCCCGTCCATGCGTCTCAATCATATATTTGTTCGCATTCACCATGTCATTCATTGATCCTAACACGGACCGGTCGGCTGTTTTGGAAAGAGTAATGTCTCCTGATTCAGTGGCGATAATCCTCTCATAAATCATCCTCATGCCGGATTCGGTCAGATAGCCCCTGAGAGTTCTCAAAAACTCATTGTAAAAAGAATTGAAGTCAGTCAATCCTCGTCCATACAGCACAACAGAAAAAAGAGATTTTGCGTTAGTAACAAGAACATACTGAACTCTCTCCGCCCTGAAAAAGTTTCCATACCAGCGCAAATGCGGCTTGGTCTCTAACTCAATCTTGGAGAGAGGCCCGGTTTTGAGCTTTTTGCTTAATTTATCCGTCAAATGAATTATCATGGTCGTCTGCTTATACTTTCAAGCCAATTAAGGGTTTTATTCCGCATAAATAATCTTCCTCAAAGTCGATATTCGACCGCGAAGCGTCGAAAGTGTCGTTTGCCGCAGAGCCGAAAACCTCAAGTCGTGTCACGCCATATCTCCGGCATAGCTCTCTGATGGATTCCATGTTCCGCTCAATCAAGGGAATTATTTATGGTGCCCGCAATTCATTTTTGGTTTCTTCCTTGAAGAATTTTACCCGACTTTGCATTTGGAGGCAACTAACGAACGAGGGCGACGACTTTGTTTTCATGAAAACATCAGAGCAAGCGATAAACGGCGATCCAAATCGTTGATCGCAGTTTGAGAAAGTCGGGGCCAATCTGCAGTTCAGTTGTCGATTTTGAACATCCGGGCGGCGTTGTCGTGGAGCACTTTCCGCCGCACTTCTTCCGGCATGCCTTCTGTGGCGACGAGCGTCCGGGCGAGCGTCACTCCCATCGGATAAAACGCCCAGTCCGAGCCGTACAGGACTTTGTTGACGTCGGCGTTCTGGATGATATACCGCGTCTGGTTGACGGGCTGTCCGGCGAGATCCAGATATACATGCTCGAACTCTTTGGCGTACGCCAACGCCTCGTCGATATTGTTCAGGCCTGAATGACCGAGGATAAACTTGAGTTTCGGGAAAGACTCGAACACCACGCGGTATCTGTGCATCTGCGCTAGTTTCTGCATGAACGGAGGCTCGGAGCCGGTGGATCCGGCGTGGCAGAGAACGGGCAGGTCGAGTTCCTCGCAGACCTCGAAGATGCGAAGCGCTCGTTTGTTGTCCGGGGCGCAGAACTGAAATTCGGGGTGGTATTTCAGACCGCGCGCGCCGTCCGCCGCCATGTCCCTTATCCTTTTTTCATAGCTGGGCGTCTGCGGATGAACCGCCGCGAACGGAATAAGCCTGTCGCTAGTTTTGCACGCCGCCATCGTCTGGCGCGCGTGCCTAGACCGTATCGGAACCTCGATAGGCAGAGACATTATGTGCGTGACGTTGAAGCGGTCCATCTCTTCGAGCAGGTTGGGCACGGTCTGCGCGCGGGCTATGGGCGGACACCTGAACAGCATCATGTAGATGTCCTTCTCAAGCATTTTGGCTTCGGCGTCCGTCGGGTGCGCTTTCTCATTTAGAACGTCCTGCGGCTCGTCGTAGTTGTAGAAATACTGCGTCGGCCCGTAGTATTTCAGGTGGTCCACCACGCCGCCGAAAAAATAGCTCCAGCCCAGATGCGAGTGGTCATCGATCACCGGCGGAACCCCGGAGTCCGGGCGCACTCTCAGCTTCCCGTCGTCGCCTATCATAAACCACGGAAACTTCGCCAAGTCGTTATAAACCTTTATGTCGATTTTGCTGAGATCCATGAGCGCCCCCCAAAGAAGAATATCGCCTCTTGCCGCAGGCGACAGTATTATAATTATCGAAAACCGATTTGTCGAACCAGTCATTTTTTTTGACGGAATATCAAGGTCAATATCAAACCGATTCGGAAATAAAAACCGCCTCCGGCGTTCGTTCTTTTCCGAGGCCGAAGGCGGGTTCGGTTCTTTGTATCAATAGAGCAAAAGCGCGATACAACATTGGACGGATATCAAAAAATAGAAATCAGGCCTGAGCGCAGACAGCTTTTGACGACGCTTTTCTTGCGCGCCTGCGATGCTTGACGTCTTCGTATTTGATGCCTGCGGCTTCCACCGCTTGACGCCATGAGCCGTAGCATTTCTGGCCGGCTGCTAGAAGCTTGGAATCCTTTTTCATCAGCGATATCTGCGAGATATCCTCGCCTCTCTCGAACATCTGGCATATTTTTCCGGATATCTTGTCTTCGCTCCATGATTGGCGTTTCTTGACTTCGGAGTATTCCATCCCTGCAGCGGCGATGGCGCTCTCGATGTTTGAGAAGAACCTTCTTGCGGCATTCCACAACCGGGGATGATTCATCTCAAGGTGCAATGTGTTCAGAGGCTCTTCGCGCTCTGCAAGTTGTCTGATCCTTTTTATCACTTCTTCTTCCGTCCAGTAATTTATCAGTTTCGTTTTGGGGTTTATTCCCGCCTCGATAAATGCTGTTCGCCACCCGCCGAAAACGTCATAAACCGCGTCTTCCAACGATGTGTCTTTTCTGTTCGGGTCAAATCTTAGCGAGCCTCCGTCCGCTATAAGTCTCTTCAGTTCCACTATCACTAATTCCCTTTTCCACGGTTGATGAAGATTCTCCGTCATTTGAAACCCCTCCAGCCCAATTAAATTGTTGTATTTGTCAGATTTGCCCGGTTTTCATCATTTTGATGATTTTGATCCCGACACAGTATGACAAAAGTCACATATTTTCCAACCTGACTTATATTACCCGACAACTGACAAATCAAAACATTTTTTTAAAAAATTATTTTTTCATTATCATTTACTGTTTCATGGCAATAGAATAAACCCATGATAAAAGGAATATTTTAAAAATCTTTTTTTAGATGCAAATGTGTCATAGACTGTGATTTTAACAAAACACACAAATTTGCGCTTTCTGTTCAAAAAAGCTTCAAAATAAGAGCGGACATTGACATTGTATGCCTGAAAAGCAAGGAATTGGCATGCATTGCATATTGTTTTGTGGTACAAATAACGTTTATCAATGTTTCGGGAAATGGGTTTGTGGCATATTGACCGATCAGACAAACGAATGCTTTATCGCAGTTTTAGCCGGGCGCGCTGTATTTGAACGTTTCGGAAGAGCGGATGATTTTACCGCGCGGTCAATCCAGTGTGTTTTCGACGACTTCGGAATAATTCGGAATAAAACAGATTAGCGAATAACACATCGTTAAGCAAAGATGTCGAAGCTTGCAAGTTAGCGGCTGATTGATAATTCGATTACTTTAAAATAGAATATATGAAACTTCGCGCAGAGAGAGGCGAGGACGGATATTGTTCACAGGGATAATAAAAGAGATAGGGGTAGCGGAAGACATCCGGCGGAAAGCCGGGTCTTTGGCGATTTCGCTTAGATGTCCGCAGACGGCGGCGGAGGCGGCGCTTGGCGATAGCGTGGCGGTGGACGGGGTTTGCTTGACGGTCACTTCGATAGACGGAGACACGCTGACGATGGATGTCGGCGAGGAGACGCACAGGCTGACCACTCTTTCGGGGTTGAAGCGGGGCGGGCGGGTTAATGTGGAGCCGTCGTTGCGGGTCGGCGACAAGCTTGGCGGGCACTGGGTGCTGGGCCATGTGGACGCGGTCGGCTCGATAGCGTACGTCCGGCCGCAGACGACTCAGATAACGTTCGGAGTGAGGCATCCGGCGCAGCTTGCTCCGTTCATCGCCAAGAAGGGCAGCGTCGCGGTGGACGGAATCAGCCTTACAGTCGGCGAGACGAAGGGCGACGTTTTCGAGGCGTATGTCATTCCTCACACCGCGGCGCAGACGACTCTGGGAGAAAAGAAGCCGGGCGCGACGGTGAACCTCGAGGCGGACGTGCTCGCAAGATACGCCGTGAACGCGGCGAACAGGGGAGGGGACGCCTCCCTGTTGAAAAAACTTTTTGACTATGACTACGCAAAAAAAGAATCTTAAGGTCGAGTTTTACATCCTCACAGGCATGAGCGGGGCGGGAAAGACGTTCGCCAACAAGTGCCTAGAGGACATGGGTTTCTATTGCGTCGACAATCTGCCGCCGGCGCTGATCCCGCATTTTGCGGAACTGGCGGCGAATTCGAGCAGGAAGATAGACCGCGTTTCGCTGGTCATAGACATCAGGGGCGGGGAGTTCTTCGACGAACTGTTCAAGGCTCTGGACGCTCTTGACCGCGCGGCTTACAGCTACAAAATCATTTACCTCGACGCGAACGATTCGGCGTTGCTGCGCCGCTATAAGGAGACGCGCAGACTGCCTCCTCTGGCGAACGACGAGACGACGATAATCGAGGGCGTGCACGCGGAGCGAAAGGCTCTAAAACGGCTCAAGGACCGCGCGGACTACTACATAGACACATCCACCAAAACGCCGGCGGCTCTCAAAAAGGAAATCTCAAAGGCGATACTCGGAGACGAACAGTCCGCCGGGCTTTCGGTCACCATAATATCGTTCGGGTTCAAGTACGGGCTGCCGCCGGAGGCCGATGTGGCTCTTGATGTGCGCTTCCTGCCGAATCCTTACTATGAGGAATCGCTGAAGAATTTTTCGGGAGAGAACAGGGAAGTGCGCGAGTTCGTGATGACGAGTCAAGTGACGCAGGACTACATCTCGAAAACGGCCGACCTTCTGCTGTTCACGCTGCCGCACGTCATCGCCGAAGGCAGGCGCAATCTGGTGGTGGCGGTCGGCTGCACGGGAGGACACCACAGATCGGTTGTTCTCTCCATCGAGCTTTGCAGGATTCTCACCCAGCATGGATACAACGTGTCGGTCAAACACAGGGACATTTCCGCGGGCTGACGCCCGCGCCCGCGAGCGAGGCAGGCCATGAACGGTTGGAAATGGTTCCTTCCGGGACTCCGCATAAAAAGATGGGTGGCGGTGATAGCGCTCGGCGCCCTCATGCTAAGCCTCGGCGCGGTCTTCATCATGGGCAAGAACATCCCCCGCGAGTTCTATCTTCTGGTGACATCCTATGTCAGGCAGGGGGTGTTCGGGATTTCGCTGTCGCTGCTCGGCATAGCTTTCATTATCTACGGAGTGCGGCGTCTCAACGGGCGCGTGATAGGGGTTTTCATGCCGGACGGGGGCAACGACAAGCTCATAGACAGGTTGTACGAGGAAGTGATGCTCAGCAAGGGCATAAAGATAGTCGTTCTCGGCGGCGGCACAGGCCTTCACTCGTTGCTTCGCGGCCTTAAGGAATACACATCTAACATCACCGCCATAGTGACGGTGAGCGACGACGGAGGCAGTTCGGGGCGGCTGAGGGACGAGCTTAACATTCTGCCTCCCGGAGACATACGTCAGTGCATTGCCGCGCTCGCGCCATCCGAGACATCCATGATAGACCTCTTCAGCAGCCGTTTTCACGGCGAGGGTCCGCTCAAAGGACACTCGGTGGGCAACCTTCTTCTGGCGGCGATGACGGAGTTGAAGCATGGCGATTTCAATCTTGCGGTTCAGGAGTTGAGCAAGGTGCTGAATGTCCGCGGGCGCGTGCTGCCATCGACAGTTCAGAACGTGACACTGTGCGCGGAGATGGAAAACGGCCTGATAGTGACCGGGGAATCGAGCATAACGGCGGACCCGGCGAAGATCAACAGGGTGTTCCTGTCGCCGGCGGACGCGCGGGCGCTCCCGGAGGCGGTCAAGGCGATAATCGACGCGGACATCGTAGTCATCGGCCCCGGCTCGCTGTTCACGAGCATAATGCCCAATCTGCTGGTCAAGGATCTGCTGAACGCGGCGCGCCGCACGAGGGCGACCCGCGTGTATGTCTGCAATGTGATGACGCAGCCGGGCGAGACGGACGGGTACACCGCCGCGGATCACGCGTCGCGCGTCATTAAGTTGACAGGCCGCAATTCAATCGACCACATAGTCGTGAACAAAAAATACCCGTCGAGGCTGCTGGCCAGATACGAGGCGGAAGGCGCGCGACCGGTCAAGGTCGACCGCGAGAACATAGCCCGCCTCGGCATCAGGAACGTAATAGCCGAAGACCTTGTCAGAGAAGACGAGCTAGTGAGGCACGACCCGGACAAGCTCGCGGCCTGCGTAATGAGAATCGCCCGCGACGAGCTTAAAGCGGCCGGCCCCGCCGCAATGCCTTTCGATCTGGAAAAATTGCGCGAGAAGCTTATGAATCTGGGCGGTTAGCGCTATAATTATAACTTACTTTGAATTTTATGGAGGAGATGAATATGACGGTAAAAATCGGAATCAACGGTTTTGGAAGAATCGGAAGGAACATGCTTCGCTGTTGCTTGGAAAAGCAAGGCGTTGAAGTGGTCGCAATCAACGATCTGACCAATGTTCAGGCGCTGGCGCACCTTCTCAAATACGACTCGAATTTCGGAAGGCTGAACGCGAGCGTGACATTCGAGGAGTCGGCAGAAGACGGCAAGCCCGGCTCCATAACCGTGAACGGCAAAAAGATAGCGGTTTACAAATGCAAAGACCCGAAGGAAATCCCGTGGTCGGAATCCGGCGCTCAGATAGTGGTCGAGTCGACCGGGTTGTTCAGGAAACGCGCCCAAGCGGCCGTCCATCTCGGCGACACCGTGAAGAAAGTAATTGTGTCCGCGCCCGGAGACGGCAAAGACCCGGTGGACGCCACGATAGTCCTCGGAGTGAACGACGAAATCTACGATCCGAAGTCGCACCATGTCATATCGAACGCGTCATGCACGACCAACTGCCTCGCCCCGGTCGCGAAAGTTCTCGCGGACAATTTCGGAGTGGTTCACGGGCTGATGTGCACTATTCATTCTTACACGAACGACCAGCGGATACTCGATCTTGCGCACAAGGACTTGAGGCGCGCGCGAGCCGCCGCGCTCTCGATAATCCCCTCGTCCACCGGAGCCGCAAAGGCCATCGGGGACGTCATACCGTCGCTGAAAGGCAAAATGAAGGGCTATTCGCTGCGCGTTCCGACGCCCACCGTTTCGGTCGTCGATCTCACAGTAGTCACATCGAAGCCCTGCGCGATAGATGAAGTCAACGCGGCCATGAAGAAAGCCGCCGACGGGCCGATGAAGGGCTATCTCGAATACTGCGACGAAGAGCTTGTGTCAATGGACTTCAAAGGCTCGCACATGTCGTCGAGCTTCGACTCCACGCTGACGGACGTCATCGACGGAACGCTCGTTAAAGTCGTCTCGTGGTATGACAACGAGATGGGGTACTCGGCGCGTATGGTGGACCTTTGCGCCATCGTGGGCAAGAGCCTCTGACGAGGCGTCCCCGGCGCCGGCCCGCCGGCGCGATTCTACAACAACGAGCGCGGAGCGTTCCGCGCAATCCCGGACAGACGCCGCGGCTTCTGCGCGGTAGCGTCCGCAAGGAGAAACGCCATGCTGAAAAAGATGACTGTGGAAGACGTCGATTTTAAAGGAAAACGCGCGCTCGTGCGCGTGGACTTCAACGTGCCTCTGGATGAATCGGGCGCGGTGGCTGACGATTTTCGAATAAGAGCCACTCTTCCCACTATAAAGCACATTCTTGCGGGCGGCGGCTCTGCCGTCCTGATGAGCCATCTGGGCAGGCCCAAAGGCGAATGGAACTCGGCATTCAGCATGCGCCCCGTTCTGGACTCTCTCAGGAAACTCCTAGACGCGCCGGTCGACCTTGCGGACGACTGCATAGGCGAATCGGTGAAAACTCTCGCGGCGAACTTGGAGCCGGGAGCGATTCTTCTCCTTGAAAACGTCCGCTTCCACAAGGGCGAAACCAAGAACGATCCTGAATTCACTAAGCAACTCGCGGAGTTGGGAGACCTGTTCGTGAACGACGCGTTCGGGGCCGCTCACAGGGAACAGTCGTCCGTGACGGGCGTCGCGGCGTTCCTGCAACCGGCGGTGGCAGGGTTCCTCATGAAAAAAGAAATCGAATACATGGACAACGCGCTGTCGAATCCCGGCAGGCCGTTCGTCGCTCTGCTTGGCGGAGCCAAAGTGTCTGACAAAATTCTCGTCATCGAGAACCTCATCGGGCGAGTCGATTCGATACTTGTCGGAGGCGGCATGGCCTTCACGTTCCTAAAGGCTATGGGACGCGAGATAGGCTCCTCCAAACTTGAAGCGGACAGGCTGGAGGACGCATCGCGTCTGATGTCGCTTGCGCGCGACAGGGGCACGGAGATTGTTCTTCCTGTGGACATTGTGGCGGCTGACAGATTCGCGGAGGACGCCGACTCGGCAATCGTCTCAGCAGACGCCATCCCCGCGGATCGCATGGGGCTGGACATCGGCCCGGAGACATCCGAGCTATTCGCCGGAAAAATCAAAGCGTGCAAGACGCTCGTGTGGAACGGCCCGATGGGCGTGTTCGAGATGGAGCGGTTCGCGGGTGGAACCCGCGCGGTGGCGGAAGCCGCGGCAAGCTCGGATTGCGTTTCTATAGTCGGCGGTGGAGACTCCGCGAGCGCGGTGCGGAAAATGGGGCTGGCGGACAAGTTCTCGCACGTGTCCACCGGCGGCGGGGCCTCCCTCGAAATGCTGGAAGGCAAAAAACTTCCCGGCGTCGAGGCCCTCACCGACAAGTGACGCGCCGCAGCGCTGCTCCGGCTTAACGTTATTTGCATAACAACGCGAAACCTGATACTTTCAAGACGACAACATTCAGCGCGCGCGATTTCTGATTGAAAATCAAATTTCAGTCCATCTCAACTTTTCCCGGTTTCTGATCGCGCCATCGATTCGGCGGGATTTAAGAAAAAGCAACCAAAAGGACGCCACGCCGAAATACGGCTTTTTCTCACAAACTGGAAATGGCATCTGGGCGAAATGTGTTGTCTCAGCGCAAAACACATATCTGCGCGCCGTTTTTGAGCGGTTGGGAATTGTTTCAGACAAGCCCTACGACTTCGTACACCTGAACGGGGACTGGGGAGCCTTTTATATCGACGGGATCCATTCTATTAACCTTGACGATATCGCGGACTTTCTGATAGGTGTTGTCGCTGATTATTATCTGTATGGAATATTTTTTTGTCAGGTTTTCCATCCGTGAGGCCATGTTGACGTTATAACCTATGACAGTGTATTCCATTCGACGGATGTCTCCGATATTGCCGGCGATAGCGTCGCCGGTATTGATTCCTATGCCGATTCCGAGAGGGTTTCTCCCCTCGGAAATCCACCTAGCGTTCAGTTTTCTGAGCCGATCCTGCATCTCGACGGCTGTTCTAACCGCGCGTTCAGGGTCGTCCGGTCTCTTGAAAGGAGCGCCGAACACCGCCATTATCGCGTCTCCGACGAACTTGTCCAGAGTCCCCTCGTACTTGAAGATGACATCCACCATCTCGGAGAAATATTCGTTGAGTTGAGAGACCACTTCCTCAGGGCTTAATTTTTCTGAAAGCTCGGTGAAGCCTCGGATGTCGCTGAACAGGACGGTGACCTCGTGCTTCACTCCTCCCAAAGCGACGCTTTCGGGATTCTTCAGCAACTGTTCTGCGACTTGGCTTGTGACATACCTTGAGAAGGTGTCTTTAATGAATTGCCTTTCCTTTAGGCCGGCGATCATCTGGTTGAAAGCTTGGCCCAGTTCGAAAGTTTCCCGCCCGCCTGATCGCACATCAACCGCTTGGTCGAGTTCTCCTTCTCCGATTCTTTTCGCGACTTTCGACATGTGTCGTATCGGATAAGAGATTCTGGCCGCCATTAACACGGAAATAATGCCGCCTATTACTATGAAAATGAAAGTCATAGCGGCGATAAGAAGTTTTGTCCTGCGTCTCTCCGCTATAAGGTCCTTTAGAGAATAGCCCGTCCTGAGAATGGCAATTCGGTTTCCTCTCCGCATCACCGGCGTCGCGATGTCGAGAGCGGGCTCGCCGTCAGGGCCGGCGATAGACTGGATCGCCACCGGTTTTCGGGGCGACACTTCAAGCGCCTTAGCGCATATCTCGTCGCATTTGATTTGTCCTTCTAGCGCGCGCGCGCGCGTTTCGCTTCCGCCTCTTTCAGAGTTAAGAAGAACGGTCCCGTCGTCTCGGAGCATCTGCGTGTATATTATGTTGCTGTCGCTTCGGGTCATGTTTTCAATCATTTCTCTGGCTCTGAGGAAGTCACCGGCTTCCGCCGCCTCCGCCACGCTGTCCGAAAGCCCTGCTGCGAAAGCGGCGACATTGCCTACCCGCTCCCTCTCGAACATATATTTTTTTTCAGAAATCAGTATAAGTTCGCCTGTTTTCTCAGTAGCCACGACGGCCCCGTACGCGAGGCCTGACTTAAACTCTATCGGGCGGCGAGCGACTATCTCGCCTTGCGAACGGCCAGATACATGATTTCTTTTCGAGCCGTCGCTCTCCGCAAGCTCATAATACACCGATCCGTCTTCCAGAATTATCATCGCATTGTTTACAGTGAAATCTTTCGCCACTTGGTTGTTCAATATGCTTTCTATAACCGCCCTGTCTCCCATAGCCATAGGGTTCGCGAGTTGGGAGGCGACGCGCACCGCGAGAAGATCAAGGTGGTGGCGGACTTCGAGGTCGTACATCCATTTCGCTCGTATGTCATATGCCAGCGTGGAAAAGAAAGCTGACACAAATGCGACTGCCGAAGCAAAAATGCTTATATAAAGCAACAGGGGAATCTTTCCTGAAGTTAGAAAAGGCTTTCTTTTCATCTTGCCGTTTTATCCCGAGAGGCCATTTTTATCCATCTTTTGTAGTCGGCGTCCCAGCCCGATTTGGCCGCGTTGCGGAATACCTCTACCACTTTGTCATAATCGCCGCGCTTGGTCTCTACCATCTTGAATTTGAATTTCTCTTCCAAAAGCTTGTACTTGGCAAGCTCTTCATAGCGGTCGTGAGACATAATAAAATCTAGCATTTTATCAGCCACGTCGGACGGCATCTTTTTAGACGTGAAGAGGGGAGGGTAAGGCAACTCGACGCAAGAAAGCCTTTTTAGCCCCGACATCGCTCCGGGATTAGTCGTCTCCATCAGTTTTTCCGTGTACATTTCGAACAACGCCGCGTCATTTTCCCCTAAAGATATTGAGTAAGCCATCGATATGCCGCTTTTGTTTGCGTCAAGAGAACTGAAAAAGTCTTCCGGGGGAGCGCCTGTCATCTGTCTTAGAGCGAAATAAGCAAGCGCGCGGTCGTATGTCACCGCTCGCGTTCCTGCCATGCTTTTGATGTCTTTCGCCGGGTTCTTGTTTGACACATAAACGCAGAGCGCATTCATATCGTTTCCGAACCAAGATGTTTTTGCCAAAGGTTTATAATAATCGTCTTCCAGCAACTCCCATATATAATCGAAATTGTTGTTTATGAAAACATGTATCCTTCTGTCGCGGATGTTTCTTGAAAATTCGTCTTGGTTTTCCAGAACGTTCAGGTTGACTTTAAAAAGTTTGTTTTTTTCGGCTACTTTGAAATACTCTTTTAACATTATTTTCATCTGAGCCGCGTCCGACGGGTTCTGTCCCACAACATGGAAAGTGTACGCTTTGTCCGCGGGCACGGCGGCGCTCGCGGAAAGCACTAACAGAACAACCGTCGCACAAAACCAATTCTTCACTTTTCCGGCCTCTTCAACATCTTGATGCAGGTTATTCTAGCACAATTGCATCTCAAGAAACAAAGCATTGAATCCAAAACAATTAAGTTAATATCTCGGAATTCGAATTCGGGCGCTTAATATTCTTGGTTACGCAGGAGGGGCTAGGGGCAAAAAGATATCGAACTCCGCGCCCCCTCCGGGAGGCGATGCGACTTGAATCGAGCCGTTGTGCCGCTCGACTATTCTGTATGTTATCGAAAGGCCCAGTCCCACTCCGTCGCCTCTGGTCGTGAAGAAGGGGTCGAATATTCTTTTTATGTTTTCGGGTTTCACGCCGGGGCCTGTGTCGCGGATTTTTATGAACGCAGTCGCGCCTTCAGAGCCTGTTGAGACATCGAGCGTTCCGCGCCCTTTCATGGCCTGCGCCGCGTTCAGCGCGATATTCATCACCGCCTGAGTTATCTCTTTCTTTCCGCCTTTGATCAGCGGGGACTTCTGGGGCCTAGTTCGTTTCACTTCGGTGTGTTTCATCATCTTGTGGAAGCTCAGCATGCGGAGGGCCTCGTCCACCGCGTCGTCTGCGGCGAAAACCTGATCTTCCGCCGCGGCGGGTCTTGAGAATTCCAGAAGGTCTCTAATAGTCTGATCGATGAACCCCGCCTCTTGAGCGATGCGCTCCAGATAGTGGCTGATTTTTTCAGGCGGAGCCGTATTAATCAGTTGAACATAGCCGAGTATGGCGGCGAGCGGGTTTCCGATTTCGTGGGCAACGCCGGCCGCAAGTTCTCCGACCGCCGCCAGTTTGCCGGATTCCACAAGCTGGTCCTGATTAAGTTTTATTTCCTCGTCGCGTTGGGTCAAAGCCTCGGCCATCCTGTTGAAAGATGTCGCAAGGTCTCGAAGCTCGTCAGGCCCTGAGGCGTCGAGCCGCCGCCCGAAATCTCCCGCTTGTATCCTTTCCGCTCCGTCAATCAATTCGCTTATAGGCGACACAATGCGGCGGGAGAGGCGAGCGCTCGCGAACGCGGAGACGGCCAGCGCAAAAGCGGTTATGGCAGCTATCGCGGCTAACCCCTGCTTCAGCGCTCTCGCTATCCTGTTTTTCGGGTACAGCGCGAGCAGGCGCGCCGGTTCCGTTCCCTCGCTCGGCATCTCCGAACTGTGAATGAGGTACGATTTCGAAAGAGCCGAAGCAAGAGCCGGCTCCTGTCCGGAAGCGCGCGCGGTGGACGCGATTATCTCGTCCCGAAGCTCTATCGCCAGATCGGCTTGCGTCATCTCTCTTACCGTCTCCACAAACCTGTTGTCCAGATGGAAGCCGATGCGCACGAATCCTATGATTTCGCCTTCTTCGCCTTTTGTCGGAGCGATGGCCACGATGCCGAGACCGCCGGGGAACACAGGCTCTATGCCGACGGCCGGCTCTCCGGAGGTCGAGGCTCGATGGAACGCGGGGCTTAGGAAAAGAGGCTCGGCAAGAGCGGATGTTTCGAATTCGGGCGGGAGAGGGCGGCGGGATGCTCTAATCGTCGAAACTCCGTCCGATCCGGCGACGGTTATGAAGTCCGCCTCTATGTTTTTCAATTCCTTTTCTATTTCCGCCGATATGCGCTCCCTGTCTCCGGCTGGAAGGCCTGAGCGTATCTCGTAGTTCTGCGCAAGCAGGCGGGATGTGAGCGCCGCGCCTTCGAGGTTTCTGGAGATGACGTTGCTTGCCAGCAGAGCGGCGCGGGTCATGTCCTCTTCGGCGGCTGATTTTAGGTAGCGCGCGGCGAACACCGAGTACGCCGCGCCGAATATCAGCGCCGCGAACGCAAGCGTCAGCAGGTTCGATCTCATCAGCCTGCCGAACATCGTGGTTCGTTTAGTTTTCGACATGCGCCATGTGCAGTTGCGCGAATATGCCCGTCGAGTTCATGTGGGACAGGATTCGCGCGACCGCCTCCTTGAGCGATCCGTCGTCATCCATCACGCAGATGTGTTTCCACCCCAGTTCCGGAGTGTAATAATAAGGGATAAGATTATTTGATTCGCACCCGCCGACGCCCTCAGGGAGGAAAACGATGTCGATTTCCGGGCCGGGGCGTTCGCCTTGATTGAGCAATTCAACATTGGGTTTGATTTCCAGCATGAGGGCAATCTCGGCCGCAAGCTCGGGGATGAAGCCTCGCGGCGCGCCGATATCAGGGTCGAAATGGCAAAGCGCGTTGTCGGGCGAAAAGACGACGGCGACACGAAGGACGCCTCTTTCGCGCGCCGCTTTGAGTCTGCCTGAGTCCGGCAGTCCGGCGGTCAGGCGTTTGGAAATCGTGTGTATGATTTCGCTTTGTATCGAGTCGGCGGAAGGAATCGGCGAAGCCGGGGCGGAGGCTCTGCGCGCGCCAGCGCACCCGGCGGCAATGAAGGCTGTTGCCGCCAATGCCGCTATCGCTCTTACTGTTCGCCTCAAGGCTGTCTCTCCAACTGTTTGATTAGAAGCTGGAAACGCGCGTTCGTGCGAAGCCAGTTGAAATCCGCGTCGTTCTTCAGCCTGTTGAGCAACCCCGCCCGGCTCCAGACAGCGGCCTGTTCGAGGCTGTGTATCGCTTTTTGCTCCTGTTTTGTTGTCGCGTAAATCTCAGCCAAAGGAAACCAAGCGTCGTATGATTTGTCTATGGCGAGCGATTTCTCGAAGCACGAAATCGCTTCGGGATACCTGAAAGATTCTTTGTGGACGACGCCGAGTTGGAATAGGTATTCCGGATTGCGGGGATCAAGGTTCGAGGCGGTCGATAGGGAGTCGAGAGAAAGCTGTTTTTGTCTTTGGAGGTGAAGAGCGAGACCGAGAAGGAAATGGGCGCGCGGCTGTTTCGGGGCTGATGAGATAGCTTTTCTGAGAATCGCCGCCGCGTCCGAGAACAATGCTTTGTCCATCTGCGCTCTTGCAAGGGAGAGAGCAGGCTCTATGAAAGCGGGGTCGGCGGACATCGACTGCTGAAAGAACGCTATCGCTTTTTCGGTCTCGTTCCGCTCGTAATGCCACACGCCTTTCCAGTGCGCGGAGGAGGCCGCCGGGTTTGCCGTTCCGAGCAGAGCCGATTTGTCGTTGGGCAGCTTTCTGCCGAGAGCAGTTTCAAGCGTTCCGCGCAACGCCCCGCGCGCCGCCTCAATTTCAAACTCTTTCAGGGTGAACGATATGTCGCGGACCAATCCCGTGTCGGGATTTATTACCGAGCCGGTGAACTGAAAGCCTGAGCGGTCGCGCGACAGGGAGCCATCGACGATGAAAGAGGCTCCGGTGTGTTGCCGCAGCGCGTCGCGGGTTTCGAACGCCATTTCGCGTCTTCCCGCCGCCGCCCATCTGGAGGCGAGCCTTTTGAGGGCGTCGCGGGGCATCGCTCGGTCTTCCGAATTCAGGGAAATCGCCCGAATTGTGTAGTCGGTGAGAGCGGGAGCCGCCCATTTTTCCGAAAAATCGCTCTCGACATCGAAATCGAACACCAGAGCGTCAAAGTCGCCGGAGTAGGCAAACGCGGGAACGCAAGTCGCCAGTGTCAGCAGGCACACCGCCGCTATTTTAAATAATCGACTCGACATGTTCCATAACCGCGCGGCAACCGGATTCAGCGTCCGCTCCCAGTTCAAATTCATAAGCGGGGGCCTGCTCGGCGATGTCTCCGCTCATCCGCATGAGTTCCTCGCACGCGCGCTCCGTCATCGGCATTCTGTGCAGCCTCATCAGCCTTACCGCCGCCTCCCTCGCTGATAATGGCCTGACTGAAGGGATTCCTTCCATTCCGGCGAGAAAATATACCGCCCGGATGGGCGATGGCAGACCGGCCGCAGGCGGCGAGAGGAACTTCTCGTGCGGACTTGGCCTGAATCCTTTTTCTTTTAGAAGACTTGTCTCATCCGTCGAAAGATCGGCGATTTCGACCGCTTCGCGACCGGGATAGACACAGACTGCGCCGCAATCGCTTTTCGCGGTGGCGCAGGCGTCGTCTGAAAGGTATCGCGCTCCACGCGCAAGCGCGGCTCGCATGATGGTCGATTTCCCGCTGCCGTTTGGACCGCAGAACATGACGGCTCCGCCGGCCTGCGCGACGGAGGACGCATGAAAGAAGAAAACGCCGGCGCTCATCAACGTCAGGTAAATAAAATTGGAAGCCGCCGCGCAGACGATTTGAGTGACGCGGCTTTCCGGCGCAGGCGGGACATTGAACACAGCCGAGCCGCTCTCAGGCTCCCATTCGAGAAACAACCGCATTCCGGGTTCCGGAATCGGAATAGGCTCGGCTATTGAATTCTGTTTGATATTTCCGGGATGGCTGTGGTTGACGCTCAGGCGGAACAAATCCTTTTCGTTGTTTTTCGGCGGGGCGGCCATCGCGTTGTGCGCGTCGCCGTAGAAAGAAACAAAAAAAGTCTCTATGACGTCGGGGCGGTCTGTATCTATAGCAAACCGGCTGCCGAAGAGGCTTATCTCATAAAATTTTCTGGACGCCGGCGACGCGGCCCTGAGGTTGTTCATGTCTGTAAGGCCGGCCGCAGCCGGATTGTCAATTCCTTTCGCTCCAGAGCGCTCGAACTTGCGCGCGAATGCTTAATCCGGAGATTGTGACAAATTTGATTCAATTATAAGGCAGAAAATATGGGCGGCACAACACAAAAGCGAGACGTTCCCGGCAAAGGGGCGAATCGGCGGCAGTAAGCGCGGATTCTATTTTACTTATCCGCTTCAGCTTCCATTATCGCCTTGCACGACGGTCCGGTGTACACGTCCTTTACCGTTCCGTACTTCGTCAGGACGGGTTTGGAATAGGCTTTCTTGTTTTCATTCTCATTCTTCTTCATGCTTGTTTCACCTCTTTGTCGCCTAGGAACAACTCTATTATTCTACATATTTCTTTCGGAGCTTCAAACATATTGCCGTGTTCGAGGAAGGCAAGACCGGGGCAGGGGCGGCAAGTGGGGAAGTGGCCGCAACGGGAACACTCGAATTCCCCGATCTTAAGTTTCCTCAGCGCGTTGAACACGGCTGAATCATGCCACAGTTCGTCAAACGGGCGGTCTTTCACATTCCCGGCGGGCAGATCCATGATTGAGCATGGAAGCAGGTTGCCCTTTGAATCTATGTATCCTGACGTGCGGGCCATCGTGCACCACGCGTCTAGCGTCTTGTCCGGCGCGAAGTCGTCCGGCTCGTGCGGGATGAAGTTCTCCGTGAAAGTCTCCCACGGACGGGGAAGCTTTTTTAGAAGCTCTTCAGAGAGCCTGCATTCAAGGGAGGAAGTCTCCCCGTCTTTTCTGGGGGCGATTATCGAATTGAACTGGTGGAAGACGCCGCGTTCCCGGCACAGTTCCTGAATCTGTGGCGCTTCCTCCTGATTCATGGTCATAAGAAGAGAAATAACTTCGACTCTGAACCCCGCATCGGAGAGCATGTCTATGGCGCGGATGGTTTTCTCGAAACTTCCGGGCGAGCGGGTTACTGACTCGTGGGCCTTGGCGGTCGCTCCGTACAAGCTGACGGCCACAGCGCGGATTTTTTCTCTGCGACGGGCCAGAAAATCCACCGTGTCCTGATCCAGCAGCGTTCCGTTGGTCTGCAGGGCGAGCCAAAAATCTGAGCGGAGAAGAAGCTCAAGAATATCCATGATTTCAGGATGGCAGAGAAATTCCCCGCCTGTGAGACTGACGCTGAAGACGCCTGCCGCGCTCATTCGGGGCAGAAGCCGCTCGTAGTCCGCCGCAGTCATTTCTCCGGCGACATCCGAGCAGCCGCCCTGAATGCAATGCACGCAGTCAAGGTTGCAACGGCGGGTGATTTCGAGTTGAATCCGCATGGGATTCGCTCGGCCAACCAGTTTTTTGTGAAGCGCGTGTCTGGGCAGTTGAAGCATAAATCAGCCCTCCGCGTCTCTGACAATCAAGCCTTCGGTTTCGAGATCGTTAAGAAGTTCATTAGTGTCCGCGAGGGCCGTTTCGGCGTCCACATCGAAGGTTTCGGACACGGCGGCCGCGATTTGTCTCGCCGATGCCCCGCCGGACAAAATCTCCCAGATAAAAACGCCTACGTCCTTCAGGTCGTAGTATACTCCGCTCTTGATGTCCAGCAGAATCGCTTCCCCGTCGATTCTTCTTTCAATCAGGCTGCCGCTTTTTTTGAAAACAACTTCGCCCATCGGGACGCCTAGTTTCTTTGCGGGCCGGAGTCCTTGACGAAAGTGGAACAAATGCGTTTCCGGCCGTCCGCGACCACAATTGTATTTTAATGATATTTTAACGTCCTTAAAAGAAACTTTAAATTGAGAGGGCCAAATATTCGAAAAACATCGGAAATTATATTAGAGAGCGCAATAGCTCCTGTATTTGATTTTTTTGGTTGAATTGAACACGAGGCGCCGGTTATTGTATAATTCAGTTGCCGGAAACTAAAGATGCGAATGAACACAGGAAAAAATGGTGAATGATATGAGAGTGGCGAAAATTTCAGCGGCTCTGGCGGCAATGTTTATTTTGTCGGCGGTCGCCGGAATGGCGGCAGACGTTGATTCAAGGCAGATAGGGCAGGGCGACAGGTTGCTTGTTAGAGTGCCGACGGAGCCTGCCATGAGCGGGGAATACACTATCGACGAAACAGGAAGATTCTTCTTCCCGATACTCGAGCATGGACTTGATCTGGGAGGGTTTCAGGTGGATGGGCTGACCCTTAAAAAAGCCGAAGAACTTGTGATTAGCCGCATGAGCAAGTATTACGAATCTCCTGTCGTCAACATAGAGTTCGTGGCATACGGAGTGCGTCCGGGATTTGCGGTTTCGATTTTCGGCGCGGTGACGGAGCAGTACGCGCATAGATTTTTCGACGGAATGAAATTGATGGACGCGCTTATCAAGTCGAGGCCGCTTCCGGACGCGGACTTGTCCAAGCTGGCTCTTTTCAGAGGAACCGAGCCTGTCCGATACATTGATATTAGGCTGATGATGGAAGGGAAAGACCTTAGTTCCAACATCCTGATGCAGGCGGGCGACATGATAATAGTGCCTTACACGCAGCCGGCAATGAAGATGAGGGTGATTGTTCTTGGAAAAGTGACCAGTCCCGGGACGATGTTCGTTCCGGAAGGCACGCAGATTCTCGACCTGCTCGGAAGAGCCGGAGGAACTGTCGGCAGAGCGGCGATAGGGAACACCTATGTGATTCGAGTTGTGGACGGAGAGCCGGTAATTATAAATTCCGACGTAAAATCGCTCATGAAATTTGGCGATCTTAAGGAAAATATCGTTCTCAAGGACGGCGATGTGGTCTTTGTCCCGGAGACTTCCAGAGTCGATATAGCAAAAGTCATTCAGAATCTTTCTCTTTTGAATTTAATCAAGTCGACGACAGACTGACGGAGGCTGCGGGAAGCCGTATCAAGGGATGAAGAAAGAAATAGCGGACAAAGCAAAAAAAAGGAAGCTCGCCAGAGAGAAAAACGAGCGGGCGAACCGCCGTTTATGGTCGTTGGTCTGCGCCGTCCTTATTTCTTATATCACCGTTTATTTCGGGGCCTATCATTATAAAAACTATGTGGTCATGAACCGGAAACTAAGAGTCATAAAGACCGAACACACAATGAAAACGGCGCGGATAAAGGAATTGAGGGAAGAAGCCCTCAGATTGCAGGACCCGGAGTATTTGAAGGGAATAGCTCGCAGGGAGTTATACCTTATGGACACGAAGGAAGTGCCAATAAGGATAACGCCCGATGTGACGAAGGAGCCGAGCGCGCCGGAGTCAGCCGAAGAACCCGCGGAACAAAACAGGCAAAACTGAGAAGGCGGGATTTGACGGCTCTCTTTGCGCGGTTTAACGCAGAAGTAGGGAGGCGACTGTCATCGCATGGAGCCCGAAGTCGGGTCTATTGTCGAAGGCGTTGTTGTCGAAGTTGTGAAGTACGGCGCGTTTGTAAAAATGCGCAATGGTAAAACAGGGCTTGTTCACATTTCCCAGATAAGCAATGAATTCGTTCGGGAGATAACCGACCACATTTCTCCCGGCGTCCGCGTAATGGCGAAAATCGTCTCCATCGACGACAGAGGCAGGATTCAACTTTCCCTGAAAAACGTTCCTCAGGATGGTCTGTCCGAGGGCGATCAACAGGGCGAGTCGCCGGATGTTCAGCGCCGAGAAGTCAGTAGAACGCCCCCGCGCTATCAGGAATCGCGCGTGGAGGACTCTTTCGAAAGAAAACTAAAAATGTTCATGCGTCAGAGCGAAGACAGAATGGTCGACATAAAAAGAAACATAGAATCCAAGCGCGGCATAAAGAAAAAGAAGAATAAAAACAAATAGCTGGCAACGGATAAAAACCCGGGTTGAGTTTTTTAAGTGTGGGCTAATCTGCTGTGTCCGAATAGCCGGGTTTTTTTATTTAATTTGATATTGAATATAACAATTGAAGTATAATTATTTTCCGAACAGTTCCGACGGCGGCCTGACGATTTATTAAGGCGTGCCGCGATGGACTGATTGAATCGAAACAACAACGTAAAAACAACAAAACGCGGGGTGCGAGATGAAAAGAAGAGCGGCAACCGGGATCGCGATATTCATAGCTCTGGCAACAGTGTGCGCGCGCGCCGAGGCGGCGGGCATGTTGTCCTCTGAAAGCTCCAAACAGCCGGTCGTGCTGGTTCACGGCTATTTCGGCTCGATAGCCGGCCAGACTTCAGTCGAGTTGTACTGGTCGTTCATATCAACGCGGCTAAAACTCGACGGATTCGACGTGTACAAGATAGCCCTGCCGGACGGGGCCATGGAGGACATCCCGAGAAGCGCGGCGGTTCTCCGCGACTACATCGACGCTACGCTGGCCCGGACGGGCAAGTCGAAGGTGGATCTGGTCACGCACAGCGAGGGCGGCTTAATCTCCCGGTACTACATCAAGCATCTCGGCGGCGCGGGCAAGGTTGACGATCTGGTGACGATAGCCACTCCGCACAGGGGCACAAGCGTGGCGCATATCGGCCCCGGAGAAGCCGCGCGCCAGATGGAGATTTACAGTTCCTTTCTTCGAGAGCTGAACACGCCGCCCACTCTGACCGGCGACATCGACTACACGGCGATTTTCAGCAATCACGACGAGATGGTGGTTCCGAACGAAAACGGTTTTTTCGCGGGCGCGGTGAACATGAATGTTAACCTGCTTGGTCACGGCGGAATAATGTTCAATGAAGACGTCTATAAGATGGCGCGCGGAGCGTTGAAGAACAACACCGGGGAGGGCCGCAGGGCCGTCCCGATTCAGATTGTGAAGTCGGCAATGGTGACTAACAACCCGAACGTCACCCTGAGGCTGAAGAAGTTCAATCATTTCCACGACGACGAAGACATGCGCCAGATGAGGATAAGCAACAAGCAGTTCCTTCACGGCGCGGACTGGCATTCATTCTCCGACACCAAGCAGTGGACTCTGGATGATTCCCGCGACGGCATGAAGGCCGTCTACGTACAGTTCAGGCACAGCGGCAATTTCCTTTTCCCCAAAGAATCTCCGACTTACGTTGACTATATCTTCCTTGACAGGGAAGCTCCGAAGGCGTCGATAACCGCTCTTCCCGATGTGACGCTTGAATCTTCGGCGACAATAGGCATAGACGCTTCGGACAATACGGACGACTACAAGAAGTTTAAGGTGTGGAACGCGCTGTTCGCTTACGGGATGGAAGAGTTCGGCGTGAAGGAGATGATGGTCAGCGCGGACCCGTCGTTCGCGGGCGCGTCATGGCAGCCTTTCGCCAAGAGCGCGGTCGTCAACCTCGGCGCCGGCAGCGGCATGAAGACGGTTTATGTTAAAACGAGAGACGCCGCCGGCAACGTCAGCGCGGTGGCCACGGGCAACATAAGGGTCATTGACGTCAACGCTCCGGACATCGGCATGGTGTCCGAAGGAGCGAGGCAGCCGGTCGTGCTGGTGCACGGTCATTCAGGCTCGATACTCGGCGACCTGAGCGTGGCCGTTTACTGGTCTTACATAGGCGGAAGGCTCAAGAGCGAGGGGTTCGACGTTACGGAGATAACGCTGGGCAACGCGGCGATGCAGGATATCAAAAAGAGCGCGCGCGAGCTTCGCGATTTCGTTGCCGCGACGGTGGCGAGGACCGGCTCTCCGAAAGTCGACTTGGTGGTTCACAGCGAGGGCGGCCTCGTGTCGAGATATTACATCAGAGATCTCGGCGGCGCGCAGTTCGTCGACGATCTGGTGACGATCAGCACTCCGCACAGGGGCACGACTGTAGCCCATGCCGGCATGGGACTGCTAGGCGAGGGAACTAGCCAGATGGAGGTCGCCAGCCCGTTCATTCAGGAGCTTAACTCCGGCGACACTCTGTTCGGCGGAGTCGAGTACACCGCGATGTTCAGCCATGCCGACGAGATCGTGCTGCCCGGAACGAACGGGTTCTTCGACGGCGCGGTGAACGTGAATTTCATGCTGCTCGGCCACGGCGGGATACTTTTCGCGCCGGAACCGTACAAAGTTCTGCGGTCCGCCATATCGTACAAATATTTGTTCTCGAAAGGACAGCGCCCGGTCGAGATAGTCGAGCCGGGGATGTCCACAAACAAAAACAAAGTGGAAGTCAGGTTGAAACCCTGCAACCATTTCTCCCCGCAGGCTCCTGTGACGGAGATGATAGTGGCCACGAACGGGATGTTTCACGGCGCGGTGTC
Source organism: bacterium UBP15_UBA6099 (assembly GCA_002435745.1). Classification (GTDB taxonomy): domain Bacteria; phylum UBP15; class UBA6099; order UBA6099; family UBA6099; genus UBA6099. Next base: position 8,136 of record DIWT01000034.1, on the reverse strand, counting down.
GTGGCAGCCTTTCTCGAATTCGGTGAATCTGGACATTTCGGGCAAGGACGGGGGGCTTCTGGGCGTCCATGTGAAATTCAGAGGGGCTGACGGCGTCGAGTCTCCTTCCTACGCTGACTATATAATAATCGACCGCGAGACTCCGACCGGAACGGTCTCGATCTCTGCGACGGACGCTGAAAAATCGACGATGACGCTGAAGATTTCCGCGACAGACAACGCTGAAAAATACGGCTATTTCAAAGTGACCAATCTGCTCGAGGCCTACGGGATACTGGGCATCGAAGCAAGAGAGATGCAGGTCTCGACGGATTCCGGGTTCGCCGGGGCGTCGTGGGAGCCTCTGGCAGGCTCGAAGACTGTGACGGTGAGCGCTGGAACGGGAGAGAAGACGGCGTATGTCCGCTTCCGGGACGCCGCCGGAAACGTGTCTCAGACCCGTTCGGTGGCGACGCAGATGTTCAGCCCGGTCAACGGATTCGTCGCCGCAGAGAAGGGCCGCGCCCCGGTGGTTTTCGTTCACGGCTATGGAGCGGTGGCTTCCGAACTGACCTCGAAAATCAACTGGCTCTACTACACGGAGCGGCTGAAAAAAGAAGGGTATTCGACGCATGTGATAGCGCTTGACGCGGCAGGGACGGGGGATGTGATCGCGAGCGCCGCAAAACTGAGGGATTTCGTGCAGGGCGTGCTCCGCGAAACGGGCGCGGAAAAGGTTGACATAGTGGCCCACAGCGAGGGCGGTCTGGTCGCCCGTTATTATATAAAGGAGCTTGGCGGAGTCGCCTCGGTCGACGACCTTGTGACGATATCCACTCCGCACAGGGGCACGGTTATCGCCGCAGTGGGGCCCGGCGAAGCGGCAAGGCAGATGACGGTGTCCAGCGATTTCCTCGCCGGTCTCAACTCCGGCAACAGCGTTCCCGGAATGGTGGACTACACGGCGATTTTCTCCACGGACGACGGCGTGGTTGTCCCGGCTGAAAACGCGTTCTACGACGGCGCGATCAATATCGTCAGGACAGGTCTTACCCATGCGACCATACTTCTGGACGACGGAGTGTATCAGGTTGTGAAGAGCGCCCTTTCGGTTGACACCGGGAGAGGGGACTCCGAGCTTCCCGTCAGAATAATAAAAAGCGGGATGGCGGCATCGTCGCCCTACGTGTTGCTGAGCCTCAACTACTACAACCATAACGCGCCGCTGCTTCCGGCGGGAGAAATGATGATATCCGGAGACCCGTCGTTCAGGGGCGCGGCGTGGCAGCCGTTCTCGAACTCAGCCAACTGGACGATAGACGGCGGGGACGGATTGAAGGCGGTTTATGTGAAATTCAGAGCGGCGCAGGGCGGGGTCGAGTCGCCCGCGTACGCGGACTACATCGTGATTGACAGAACCGCTCCTTCAGGCTCGGCGGTTCTGTTGCCCGTGTCCGGCTCGGACGGCGATGTCGAGCTGGCTATAGCGGCTGCTGACAACTCGGACGTTTTTTCGCGCTTCAATATCGCCCGCCCGGATGTCTCCTACGGCATCCCCGGCCTTGGCGTGACGGGCATGATGGTGTCCGACTCGCCGGACTTCGCGGGGGCGGCGTGGGAGTCGTTCTCCAGCAGAAAAACCCGCGCTCTGCCTGCCGGCGGCGCCGGGAAGGTTTATGTCAAACTGCACGACTCCGTAGGGAACGTAAGCGAGACCATAGTAGCGTCAAAGGCGGACGCCACGGCTGTGGCGGAAGCCGCAAGCCAAGCCGCGGACGCGGCGCGCGAGACGGTTCAGGAAATCGCCGACGCGGTTGACGCCGCTGTCACGGCTGTGGCCGAATCCGAGATCGAATTGTCTCTTGTCAAAGGCTGGAATCTGATATATCTACCCGAAGATCTTCCGGAAGAATTTAAACGCGGACTATCGGAGCTTATAGACTCCGGGGCCACGATGTTCGACATAAGCGACCGCGATTTCAGGAGTTCGCTGCAGGCGATGAACGCGCGCGGGGGCAGGGCGGTATGGGTTGAAGTAAGGAACCCGGCCGCCAAGCGGTTCGTCGCTAAAGCCTCTTCCTCCGCTAGAACTGTGATGCTGGACAGGGGTTGGAACATAATCGGAGTGTCCGGCTCGGCGACGGCGAATCCTTCGGCTGTAACGATAACTTTTGGCGGAGAAACACTTTCGCTCGCGGACGCTGCGGCGAGGGGAATCGTCGCCAAATCGATACTGGAGTTCGACGGCTCTGAGTACAAGCCGGCCGCCAGACTTCTCCCGCTCCGCGCCTACCTCCTGAGAGCTTACGACGGCTGTCTTTTAAACCTGCCGTGAGACTCGGCGTCGTAGCGCTTGTCGTTGTGAAAAATTGCTCCGGACATGCTGTGTTTATCGGCGATTCCGGGATAAAAGGTTGATCCTATGAGAACAATAATAGCGGCATTAACGCTGACGGCGTTAGCGTGTTCATCTGCGTTTGCCTCCGGCGGCGACTCCGTAAATACAAAGATTCTCGAAGAAATAAGGATAACTCATGAATTGCTGAGAGGTCTCGAATACAAGTTCGAGCCGAAGGTGGAAATAGTCGGAGCGCGGGAGGCGGGCGAGCGGGCCGCGAGGCTGGCCGGAAGGTATTTCCCGCTGGCGGCAGGGCCTGACGGAAAAGCCGCGCGGGCGGCGTGGAAGTTCCTCCGGCTGATTCCCGAAGAGCGGGACTTGCAGGGAGCTATCGACGGATTCGCGCGCGCGGGCGCAAGGGCTTTCTACGACCCGGAAACCCGTTCGGTGGTTCTGGCAAGCGACTTAACCGCCCCCGGATGGAATTCCCCTCTGATAGCCAAGACGATGGAAGTGCTTAAGGTCGAGGAGCCTGAGTTTGCTCTGGCGCGCCAGTTTGCGCTTGCCCTGCTCGATTCCAACTTCGGAATATATGAAAAGCTCGCCGACCCGGCGATGCCGTCCGATATGAGGATGGCCGCGCTTGCGTTGCTGAACGGCGATGCCAACCTGATGCTGATGGACTATATGCTGCGCAACTACGGGGTCAAATCGACCTTGCTGCCCAACGCGGAGGGCGTCGTTTCGCAGTTCATTCCGCTCGTGACGCACATACCGAAGGCCGAGCTTGAAGCCGCGCCGCAGGCCTTGGCTCGGGACGCGGCGTTTCCTCACACCGCGGGCGCGAAGTTCGCCGCCGTTCTTCGCTCAACCGGGGCCGGGCCGCTGATGGACAGCGCTTACTTCTCGCTGCCGGTCAGTTCCGAACAGATTCTTCACCCGGAAAAGTTCTTTGAGTCGAGGGACAACCCGGTGGAAGTGGAGACGCCGGAACTATCCGCCGCGCTGCCCGAAGGCTCGGCGAAGATATACGAGGACACATTGGGCGAGTGGGGGCTGCGCCGGTTGTTGGCGGCGTGGATGAAGGATGATTCCGAGGCTTCAAGCGCGGCTTCCGGTTGGGCGGGAGATAGGCTGGTCATATATGAACTGCCCGGCGGAGAGATAGCGGGCGCGTTCTTTACAGTGTGGGATTCCGCGCCGGACGCTGAGGTGTTCGCCGGCGTGTTCAGGCGCGCCGCGCGCGCGGCTTTCGCCTCCGACGCGCATGTCGAAGTCTCGTCGATAGGCAGGGACGCCGTCGCGGTTATCGTTCCGCGCGAGGATATGGCCCCCGCGCTGTCCGGCCTTGTATGGCAGTCCGCCAAGATTCCCACCAGAACGCCCCCCCCCGAATTGCGGCAGCCGGACCCGGAAGCCCTTATCACCCAGTTGAGCCAGTTCATGGGAATGTTCTCCAACACGAAAGTCGCGCTTCCCCCGGCGGGGGAGGACTGGCGGGTCGAGGGCGATGTGTTCATAAATGGAAAACACAAGTACACTCTTCGCAGACCCGGTCCGGACTGGAATTTTCAGAGGTTGCATCTCGGCAACCAGTTCGTTTCCGAGTTCACCGCCGTGAACACCAAGAGCGTCGGCTCGAACTTCACCATTTTTACGTTCAACAAGTATGCCCCCGAAGAGCGGGAAAACCCCGTCGACCAGATGGTGGATTTCATGAAAGCGCAGATGCAGGGGTTCAAGCGGGTGGAGGAGAAAACATCAACGGTAGCGGGCGCCCCGGCAAGGAGCGTGACTTTCACCGGCTCGATGTTCGTCCCTTTGAAAATTACTTATACCGAGGTCTTCGGCCCGGACTTTACTCACGTGATAACGTGGTGGGCGGTCAAGAACAACTACGACTCGTTGCTGCCCGAATACATGAAGTTCATGGAAACGTTCAGGTTTCTTGACTGAGAGGCTCTTGCGAGCGGGAGCCGGTCGCGGAGTCGAGGGCGGATTCCAGAGTCGAGTGTTGAATTCCTTCGACCAGCGCGCCCCTCGCCGTGCAGTTCACGAGATTGGCCTTTCCCCGCATTTCGTATTTATAGTAGTCTTCGACAACACGCTTGAAGAGATACAGAACGTCAGAAGTCGCCACCGGGCAGCCGTCTATGCCGGGAGTCTGCCTGAGTCTGCCGTGTCTTGAGATAGCTCCCTCGGCGCGGCTGCCGGAGGCGTGCGTGCGGTCGGGAGCGAACGAGAAATCGCAACCTATCAGCAGAATAGGGTCTCCCCCCGTTTTATAAGCGAAATCGAGCGCCGCCATAAGAACAGTGCCAGAAAATCGAAGCCCCCCTTTGTGATGGATTTCGTCAATCTTTTTTTCGGTCTCGGATATCGACGAACAAGCAGCAAACGAGCGCTCGGCGCCGAACGCCGCCGCCACATCCGGATTTGATGACGGGAAAAAAATCAGTTTCTCTTTTTCGATGTCCAATCCGCTGAAAAATCTGGATGCCAACTCCTGCGGGTCTCCGCTAACAACAAAGTCCGGCCTCAACCCCGCCAGATGAAATGAGGCGAGAGCGGAATCGACCGCGACTATCTCCGGTATCTCGGAGCGGCTTTTAAGGACTCTGAGGCTGATGTCCAGCGAAGGCCCGGCTCCCGCGACAATGACGGGTTTGCCTGCGCGCGTTCCGAACAGTTCAGCCACTCCGCGCGCCGTCTCGAAGATTTCCTTGTTGGCCTCGATGTTGCGCTCTCTTTCCTCCGTCATGACCTCTTTGTTGGAGCCGGAAAGACGCAGGTATTCAAGTATGTCTCTCAGCTCGGCGGCGTCTCGCGGCAATGCGTCCACTGAGGGTTGATGAAGAAAAATGCCCATTTCGCTCGCCCCGTATATGCCTGACATTTCCTTGATCAATCTGCTCACAAGCGGCATAAGCTCCCGGCAACTCCCGGCGAGCAGTTTAAGTCTGGGATTAGACAGCAGGCTCGACATGTCGCGGGCGGAGAGCGCGGCGCGGAAAATCTCCGCCCCGGCTTCCACTGCGATTATCCTTTTTATGTCCGGCCTTTTTTCCAGAAGCGCCTCGATGTGATACCCCAGCCCGAACCCGAACACGAAAGCGAACCCAGAACCGCCGGGTTTCCTGTTTTCAACCCACCGGGCAGCGTCTTTTCGCGGATTATATTTGCTATGGATATAAATTTCTTTGTCGGGAGCCGATACCTTGAGCGTCGGAGCGCCGTCCTCGCGGCTCTCCTCTATTGAGGCGCGGATTTCATCGTCCGGTTCGGGAGGAAAATAAATATGCCCCGCCGTATCCAGCGCCGCCATGTTCGATTCAGTCCAATCCCGCATGGAGCTATTATAAACCCGCCGGGACAAGGATAGAACCACTGGGATGTGAAAGGCGCGCCGCCCGGAATTAATGTATAATTCGTAAACGCTGATGAACGGAGGCGCGACGAGGATGAAAAGAGAAGATTATTTCACAGATAACGGCGGCGGGCGGTTCAGATATGTCGAGCATGAGATCGATGGCGCTCGCGCGGTGGTAATGGGGACTCACGGGTTCGCCGAACATATCGGAAGATACGACCACGTCGGCGCTTTTTTCAACTCGCGCGGCATGTCTTTTTACATGATGGACAACCGGGGACACGGGAAATCTCCCGGCGCGCGCGGGCACATCGACCATTACGACCAGTACGTGGACGACCTTCACGGTTTCAGGACTCGCGTGGTCGAGGAGAAGTTGCGCGGGACGCCTCTTTTCCTGCTCGGCCACTCTAACGGCTCCCTCATCACCGCCCGCTATTGCCTCAAACACGCGGCAGGCGTTCGCGGCGTCGTCCTTTCCGGCATTCTCGCGCGCATGGCCATGAAGGTGAATCCGCTGAAACTAAAAACCGGCATGCTGCTCTCGAAGATAGTTCCGAAACTGGCAATCCCCGGAGAGATAGCGCCGTCAGACGTCTGCCGCGACAAAGAAGTCGTCCGACAGTATGAGAACGATCCGTTGGTGTTTAAAGTGAACACGTTGGGGTTCGCCGCGCAGCTCATCTGGGCGATGGAAGACCTAAACAAACGCGCGGGAGAATTCAAGCCGCCCGCGTTGTTCCAGCACGGCGGAGACGACCGCCTTTGCTCTCCTGAAGGCGCGCGCGCGTTCCACGACAATATCGCATCTCCAGACAAACAATTCATCCTTTACCCCGGCCTCTACCACGAGATATACAACGAATTCGAGAAAGACGAAATACTGGCAGCCGCCGCGGACTGGATCGATAAGAGACTTTAACCGCGATTGGAGTTAGTGAATCCGCTTTATTGCTAAAAATTAAAACATATATTCCATTGAAGTGTTTAGTTGCAATTGAATTAAGATTATAATGACAATTATGCTAAAAGGCGTTCTGAAATCATTGAAGAAGAGCTTCAAATATATTTCAGCGTCGATTATCATCGCGCTATTATTGCCATTCATTTTATTTTCTTTATTCCACATCATACCTAACAATTTTGTTTTGAATGAATTCAAGAGGAACTTTGACAAGCTTGACCATCCTGAAGACGCCGAAAAATTGGCTGAGGACAGTTTTGTGGGCAATTTTGTCGGGAATGGCAATAAATGCATGCTGGTTGTTTCCGCGCTGTTTACAACGGAAAAGGATTATGAGGGAATAATCGATTTTTATCGCGGCAGAATGATTGAAAGCCCCGGTCAAAACGATAAGGTAGAAGTTGCGTTGGGTTTTTATGATAAGGGAAAGTTAAGATTTTCCACCGCGAGCGCAATCAGCGATTATCAATTGCAGAAATTTAAAGATAGATTGCCGTTCGAGAAGCATTGTTTCGGAAAGGGCTGTTACATTGCATATGCGATAGATGTTAGCCGCTATCATTACGAAATAAGATGTCAGTAACGCCTGCTTTTGCTAATATCCTAGCGCATGAAGACTGTTCTCGAATTTTCTCCTGTATTCGGGAACTCTTGTTCCCACGTCGCCATTATACCACTCTGCAATAGTCGGCCATGCGTCTCGTTCGATGTCTTCAGTTTTATAATATCGATCAGCATCAAGCTGTGTTTTTGGCTCATAATTGCGCCATCCGGGAGGCGTGTATGTCTTGCCTCGAAACATCCTAATAATCTCTAACTCTAGGCGCTTGGCTGCTTCTTTAGATCTTTTTTGTTGATATACGGAGACTAGTTCGAACAAAAGTCTTGCGGAAGCGTCAATTGCGAAATCAACATCATTATGAAGTCTCAAGCCGAGTTTCCACTTGCCGCCTTCGACACCCCATCTTTCTAAATGTGAAACATTCATTTGACCCGGTCCCACCGATGTGGATTCTTCAGAGAAAAGACGCAATAGGCTTAGGCTATCATCAAACCATAGCGGGAATGGATCGTAAGTCATCTCAGTGAAAATAATCGCTGAGAGCAACTGATGAGGTATCTTATTCGAAGAAGCCGAGCGCTTAAGATATTGGCCGTGCGTGTCTTGAAACGCTCTAGCTTGTTCCCAAGCGGGTTTGTGAATGATAGATGTCGTTGTTTTTGCCGTCTTTTCCCACGCGGTCTTGCTCCATGCCGCGATATCAATGGATTCCCATATTCTTTTTATGATCTCATAGTTCTTGTGGTCCAACCTTCCTATTGATAATCGACTCATATTAAACCTCCCGAAAAATTTCGACTACCACTGGAACTATTGAATATATAAAGGGCTAATATCCACTATTTATTTATAGAGCAACTATTCGTTGCGTCATTCATATGAGCGACTTCAGCCGCCTCTTACTAATAAGTTCATTAGTAAGT
>DIWT01000025.1 GCA_002435745.1 bacterium UBP15_UBA6099 | reverse complement strand
AACCCTTTTCAAAGGGTTTTTCCCCAATCTCCGAAGGCGAAAAATTACTAACGGTTTTTTCGGGTTCAATTAATCTCTGTTACAAAAAGCTATTTTTCCAGTCCGGCCGCCCATCGGGCGAAGTAGACGCATGCGTCGATGTTGTTGGCGATTTCCTTTTCGGCTTCGGGGGCGTTGCACCATGCGTACATGTTAAGCCATGTCGCAGGGTCTTCAATTCTCAATCCGAGTTTTCCCACTTCGAGAAGGAACGCGAAAATGCCGTGTTCCTCGTAAAGCCAGTCGTCTAGGTCGCCGCTGGTGGGCAGATAAGTGAACTCGCTGCCAGCGCGGTACTTGAAGAAGGGCTGGCGGGAGCGCATGGCGTCTGCGACAGCGCGCATTTCTTCGCTGTGAGGGCAGGGCGCGTTCGTGTGGCAGAACGGATAACCGATGAACCTGCCCGGACTATGTATCGCAAGAGAGGCGCGCAGGGGGGTCTTCTCGACGAAATCTCTGAACGCCCTCGATTCCGGCTCCGAAAGCGGGCCTTCGCCCCTGTACACAAGCGTGAACGGCAGGTTCGACGCCATTACCGGGCTGCCCCCTTCGGGGTAGAAATGGGCCGGGAAATTGCGGTTAAGGTCGACACCGTTGGCGTTCTTGCGCGCGAACGACACTCCGTACTTCCTCAATTCTCTGTGCGCGCGCTCGTTGGCGTCCGGGTTTGCCACAGGAAGGAAGTGCGCGCGCGCGCGAGATAGCATCTCTATTGAAGCGTCGCGGTTTTCAGGCGACAGGAACCATCTCAGAACATCAAGGCACATGTCGCCCGCGACGAACTCATGGCCGTGTGTCAGAGATGAATAAAGAACGCCGGGCGCTGAAGGGTCGGCGTCGCCGAGGCTGACCGTCCATATCGCGCGGCCTTCCACGCTTTCGCCTATTTGAGAAACTTCTGCGGTTATCTCCGCGCTTTCGCACAGCGCAAGAAAATGGTCTTCAAAGTCTTTGTAACCGGAGAAGTTTTTGAAACGCGCTTTCGTTGCGCCCGCCGTGGTTGCCATAACGCCGATTATTATAGCGGCGGGGCGGGCAAAAGAAACTGTTTTTGTGAAAAAACGGCGGCGCGCAGCGCGTCTTTCTGCTATGATGATTGCGTTGACGGAAGCGTTATGAGAACGCTCGGCGCGGGAGACGAGAATCATGGTAAAAACATCGATGACAGCGTATTTTCGCCCCAAGGACAGGGTCGTCGAACTGGCCGGGTTTCCGGTGTATAAACAGGAAACGGACCACACGTGCGGGCCGTGCGCGGTCAGAATGACGCTCGAATATCTCGGCCTGAAGGTGGACGAGGCGACAATCGCGCGCAGATCCCTGACTCATCCGGCGGGCACTCTCCCGTGGACGCTTGTGCCGGGGTTCAACAGCTTCCTTTCGCAGTTGGGCAAGAAAGCGGCGATAGTCGGGGACGCCCCGGACGCTTATGAGAGGATAGTCCACGCGCTGCAACAGGGGATTCCGACGATATTCATATACGCGGTGACGGACGCGTTTCATCCGCCGAAAAAGGTTACCCACTACGGAATCGCGGCTGGAATCGACGAGCCGGCGGGGACGATAACCGTTGCCAATCCGTTCGGTTCGATTGACAAGATGCCGCTGGATGAATGGTGGGACAGGTTTTCAATAGCGGACGAATACGCTCCGGCGGTGGAAGGGCTGGCGGTCAGGCTGGGCATACTCAAGCCGAGGACGGCGATCTTTATAAGCGACAGATAAGGGGGAGCGCGGCGGGCGAGCCGCGCGGCGCAGCGCATGAAAAAAGAACTGAACTCCGAAAGCGCGTTTCTCGCGAGCAAGCCTCTTGAAAAGATGAGCGCCGCAGCTCGATCCCGCGTCCGATATGTTCTCACCGACATCGACGGGACTCTCACCGCGCCGGACGGACGGCTCCCCGCGAAATCGTATTCCGCGATGGAGCGGCTTCGCTCGGCGGGCATAAAGGTCATTCCAATCACAGGCAGGCCCGCCGGGTGGTGCGACCACATCGCCCGCATGTGGCCCGCGGACGGCGTTGTGGGCGAAAACGGCGCTTTGTTCTACATGCGCGACGACTCTTCGGCGAAAATGATAAAAATCTACAGCGAGCCTTCCGCCACCGTCCGGGAATCGAACATGAAGCGCCTCCTCTCGATGTATTCGGCGGTCAAGCGGAAATTCCCCTCCGTCGAACCGGCTTCCGACCAGAATTTCAGAGAAACGGATGTCGCGATTGATTATTGCGAGGATGTGAGGCCGCCTCTCACTGTGGCTCAGGCATTCGAGATAAAAAAGTTCTGCGAGAGCCGGGGCGCCACCGCCAAAGTCAGCAACATCCACGTCAACGCATGGTTCGGAGACTACACAAAGCTTAAAATGTCGAAGAGAATCCTGCGGGACGTTTTCGGAGAAACAGACGCCTCAATGCTGGAAAAAACCGTTTACGCCGGGGACTCAGACAACGACGCGGAGATGTTCGGATATTTCAAGCTGTCTGTGGGGATGGCGGACATCAAAGCGTACGCCGCCGCAATGCCTGCGGAATTCCACCCTAAATATGTCGCTCCGTTGAGAGGCGCGGACGGTTTCAGCAGGCTCGCGTCCGCAATACTAGAAAGCCGAGAGCCAAAGAAAAAACGATAAATCAGCCGCACGTTTCCGCCGCCGTTGGCGCGGCTCGTCAAACCGCCTTTAAAATCCGTTTTTGCCGGATTTTCGTTCGGCAGTTACCATTGGCTCAGGTTGCGGGTAAAATAGGGATATTAAGCCGGGCCGGGGCTGACGCGCGGAGTTTGCGATATGGCGATTATCAACGGAACGAACCTGTTGGCGCACGGTTTGTTGCAGATCATGGCGGCGAGTTTCAATTTCCGCCCCCGGATTCGCGCGCTGTTGCGCAGCGCGGACGGATGGATGAACTTCACGGTGGGAGTTCGTACTGAAGACGGCTCAACCGCCCAATCCATAAGATTCGTCAATGGATTCGCGTTCGCTCTTCCGGACGCGCCGCCGGACGCCGACGCCACTCTTATTTTCAAAGACGACGAAGCGCTCCGGCTGATGCTCGACCGCACGCCCGACGAAGTGATGAGGATGCTGCTCACAAGCGAATTGCGCATCGCGGGAAATCTCGCCACGATGAGCAAGTTCAACTATTTTCTGTCTGTTCTTCTCGAAAAGAAGCATCGCGCGCTTGCCGAGAAAGCCAAACAGGAAGAAAAGAAACTCGCGGAGTTGGAAACCGGAGTTTCCGAGACTGACGCATGCCCGCGCAGGATAACGGCCCGCTCAGGGCCTCGCCTCAAATCGCAGCCGTCGGACGCCGTAAAGTTTCTCGAAGACCCGTATCTTTCCGAATACTCGCTGGACGATTTTCTGAGACTGAGGAAGTTTCTGGATATTCATTTCAGTGTAAAACCTGAAATATGCCACGAGCGGGCGAAACTTTTGACTGACTGGTTCAGGCGCAATGGTTTCGAGACGGACTCTAAGGGCAGGCCGTGGAACCCCGTCACGCGGCAGGCGGCGGCGTATAAACATTTAATGATGAACCGCCGTCCGATAATCCGCAAAGACGACCTAATCGCCGGAACGACGACTACCAAAGAGATAGGCGTAGTTCTATATCCTGATACGCACGGCACGATGATCTGGGGAGAGATGTTGTCCGCCCGGCATCGCGCGCTAAATCCATACGAGATTTCGGACAAGACCCGGCGTATACTCCACTCGGACGTGTTCCCGTACTGGGAGAAAAGAAACGTGCGGGAATGGACGAGAGAGAAGCGGGGAAATCCGCTGTGCCAGCAGCTTGACGAGAGGTTCGCAGTCTATTTCCTCTGGAAAACCGCGGCAGTATCCCACACGATTCCCGATTTTCCGAAATTGCTGCATCTGGGCGCGGATGGCATTATAGACGAGTTGCGCGAATCAATGGAGGCTGAGGACTGCGGGGAGGAAAAACGAGCGACGCTCGAAGCGATGACGGAATGTCTGGAGGGCGTGGTCTCGTACGCGGAGAATCTGTCGGCGAAGGCGGCGGAAGATGCGAAGGTGGAGAGCGGCCCGGCGCGGGCGTACGAACTGGAGCGGCTCAGCGAAATATGCGCGCGCGTCCCGCGACTTCCCGCCCGGACGCTTGATGAAGCGGTCAACTCGCTTTGGATATCATGGGTCGCGCTGCACATGGAGAACACTAACGCCGGGCTTTCTCTCGGAAGGCTGGATCAGGCGCTCCAGCCGTTCTTCGAGGCGGACATGTCAAAACTCGAAAACGCGGCGGAGCGCGAGGCGTATCTGCGGCGCGCCATCGAACTTGTCGGTTGCTTCTACATGCGTTGCGCGGACCATCTGCCGCTCATCCCGGACATCGGCAATTTCCTGTTCGGCGGCAGCTCGTCGGATCAGGCGATAACACTCGGCGGGCTGACGCCGGATGGCAAATCCGCCGTGAACGATATGACGTATGTATTCCTGAAAGTCACCGAGATGCTGAGCGTCAGAGACCCGAACGTGAACGCCAGATATGCGCCGGGCGTGAATTCGGACGCGTATCTGAAAAGGCTCTGCGAGGTGAATCTCGCGACCGCCGCCACGCCGTCCATGCACAACGACGACGCTGTAATCGCGTCGCTTGGCGAGTTCGACTATCCGATAGAGCACGCGCGGGACTGGTCGGCCACCGGGTGCGTCGAGCCGACTATTTCAGGCAGGCACAACGGACACACCAACTGCATGATGATGAACATGGTCGCGGCTCTCGAAATGGCCATGAACAACGGACGCCATCCGCTTCTCAAGCTGGACGCCGGCCCGAAGACGGGCGACATCGACGCAGGAGCGTTCGAGACTTTCGAGCAGTTCTTTGACGCGTACTGCCGCCAGTTCGAATTCCTCGTCGCGCAGGCGGTCGAATACAACAACATGCTGGGAGAGGCGCACTCGGTCATACGTCCGACGCCTCTTCTATCGTCGCTCATCGAAGGCTGCGCTGAGAAAGGCATGGACATGACCATCGGCGGCGCGCGATACAACTCGTCCGGCATAGCCTGCATAGGGCTGGCGGATGTGGCGGACTCTCTGCTCGCCGTGAAAAAAGCGGTCTTCGACGACAGAAAGACGTCCATGAGGGAGTTGAAGCGCGCTCTTGACCGCAATTTTGAGAACGACGCCGAACTGAGGGCATATCTTGTGAATCGCGCGCCGAAGTTCGGCTCCGGAAACCCGGAGGCTCTGGAACTGACAGGGCGCGTCGCCAGATTCACTCACGACACAATAGCTTCTCACATTAATTTCAGGGGAGGGCGGTACACGACCGGGTTCTGGTCGATGTCGAACCATGTGGCGTTCGGAAGCCTCGCAGGGGCCTTGCCATCGGGCCGTCCCGCCGGAAAGCCTTTTACCCCCGGCCTCACGCCTGAACCTTGCGCTTCGGACAACCTGCTCGACCCGATTCGCGACGTGGCCTCCCTCGACCCCAGATTCATGAACAACAATATCGCGTTTAACGTGAAGGTCGTGCCGGGCGCTTCGGACACTCGCGCTGTTACCGTCGATCACATGTTTTCTTATGTGAAAACATATTTTGATCTGGGCGGCATGCAGATGCAGATGAACGTCGTCACGACTGACATGCTCAGGGACGCGATGAAAAATCCGGACAACTACCGAAATCTGATAGTCCGCATATCCGGTTACAACGCGTACTTCGTGACCCTGAACAGGCAGATGCAGATGGAGCTTATCGAACGCGCCGAGTATCAAGTGTGACAATTAACTATATGGCAATAAAAGCATCATGCGCAAAGGAAAAAGCTTTGCGCGTGGCGCACTTGGCAGCGGGTAGAATCGACTAATAACATGTATATCAATCAGCGAAATATTTTTTTGACGAATTCGGGTGGAGTGAATCGGGTAGGAGGAGGGATTGCTCCCTCCGACCTCCCACACCACCGTGCGTACGGTTCCGTACACGGCGGTTCATGAAGGGCATTGAATCTGTCGCAGATAATCCAGCAGTGACACGAGTCCGAGTTTGTCAAAGAATTTCTTCGGGTATGCTTCGTTCATGTGCGATGCGCCGCTGTTCCACCACGGTCCTCGCCCATTCGTAGCGGATTTCCACGCTCGTTTTTCCGGCAGACCCCGTTTCATCAGGTTCTTCGCGCGGGCGAACGGTCGTTTCTGTTGTCATCACAGGATGCAGCGCAGTTTGCGTCGTATCCACATATCGAGTTCCTCGAATACGCCTTTTACTTGCGCGAGACGGTAGTCGTTAATCCAGCCTCTAAGGACGGGCGAGAGTTCTTCAATGAACTTTGCGATGTTGCGTCCGCGGCCTCTGCGAAACATTTCTCGGAGTTTGTTCTTCAGCCGCTCGACGCTCTGGGGGGCAGCCTTGAGTCGCGGTTTCTTGTGAACTGTCATGCTGTAGCCCAGAAACTTGCGTCTGCTCGGCCTGTCCGCCGCGCTCTTGGCCTGATTCACCCGCAACTTCAGCCTTTTTTCGAGGAATCGTGTTGCGGAGGCCTTCACCCGTTCCGCCGCTCGTTTGGACCGCGTGTGGATGTTGCAGTCGTCGGCGTGCCGGCAGAACGTAAGGCCCGCCGCTCCAGTTCCTTGTCGAGGCCGTCGAGCAGGATGTTGCTCAGCAGCGGCGACAGCGGCCCGCCCTGCGGCGTTCCCTCTGTTCGCTCGCTCGCAAACCCTTGCTCCATCGCTCCCGCCTGAAGGAAACTGCGTATCTCGCGCAGCATCCTTTTGTCCTCAACTTTCCGGGCGACTCGCGCCATCAGCATGTCGTGGTTTACACGGTCGAAAAACTTCTCGATGTCGATGTCAACCACCCATCGCTGTCCGGCTTCAACGTGCGCCTGCGCAACGAGAACGGCCTGCCGCGCGCTGCGTCCGGGCCGAAACCCGTAACTCGATTCGGAGAACTCCGGGTCGAATGCCGGCTGCATCGCTTGAAGCATCGCCTGCTGAATCAGCCTGTCCAGCGCCGTCGGAATGCCAAGTTGCCGCATCCCTCCGCCGGGCTTTGGGATTTCCACCTTCCGCGCCGGACTCGGCTTGTACTAGCCTTTCAGCAACTCTTCTTTGACTCTCGGCCAGTTTGCGCGCAGCCACGGTCGCAGGGCTTCGGCGGACATCCCGTCCACCCCCGCCGCTCCCTTGTTGGCTTCCACGCGCTTGAGGGCCGCGCTCATGTTCCCGCGTTCGACCACCGCTTCCATCGTCTGCGACTTCTCCGGGCGGCGAGGGTCCGTCCTTGCCGTGGCCTTATGACGCTCCGACTCCATGCTCTCGCGGATTCCGTCCGCTACTCTCCGGCGGGCTTCGGGCGTTTCAGCCCTTCTATCTGCGTCTCTGTTCGCCATCGAAATTTCGGCCTGCCTCCCCACTCTTCACGTTCGGGCCTTCACTCCGGTCGATAGAGCTACTATGCCCTCGGCTGACTTCTGCCCGCCCTTCCCGCCGCCTCTCGACGCCGGTAGCCAGTGGCAGACGGACAGACCTCCCCGGATAATGCTCTCCCGCCTTCGCGCTTATGCCCGCCGCATATACGTCCGCGCCTTCCGTGCAGCTATCGGACTTTGAAGATATTTGCCTTCTCATCCGGCGCTTCCGCCTCGTATGCGATTTCTGTTCGTCGGGCCGGCGCTTTGCCTGCGGCTTCCTTCAGATTCCGCCTCGCGACGGACACCCTTGCCGTCCAGCTAACAGTTCCCGCTGCCGGGCCTGTAGAGGACTTTCACCTCCAAGCGGGTGCGCCCTGCCGGGCGCACAAAAAAAAGCCCCGCTTTCCTGAGAAAGCGAGGCTTCGTCTTGTCTGTAAATATAATCCGTCAGATGGCTTTTTCTACTATCTGGCTGATGTCGAGAGTCTTGATTTCCTCTTTTTCGAGGTTCTTGAAAGCGTCCAAGAACATGGTTCTGCAGAACGGGCAGGCGGTGCAGACGGTGTTTGCGCCCGCGTCGACGGCCATTCTGCCGCGTTCCTCGTTGATGCGTTTGCCGAGGTCTTCTTCCATCCACATCCTGCCGCCGCCCGCGCCGCAGCAGAAGCTGGTCTTGTGATGCTTGGCCATTTCGACAGGGGAGTTTCCTGTAGCGGTCTGTATGACAGAGCGAGGCTGGCTATAGATATCATGGTATCTTCCGAGATAGCAGGAATCATGCCAAGTGATTTTGCCGCCGTCGAATTTCTTGGACAGTTTGAGCTTGCCCTCGTCGATGAGCTTTTTGAAGAACTCCGAGTGGTGCCAAACTTCGTAGTTTCCGCCGAACTGCGGATAGTCGTTCTTGAAGGAATTGTAGCCGTGCGGGCACACGCAGATTACTTTTTTGATGTTATAGGCTTTGAATATCTCAACGTTCGCCTCGGCCATCGCGGCGAACAGGTACTCGTTGCCTATGCGCCTAGCGGAGTCGCCGCAGCAGCATTCTTCCTCGCCGAGGATGGCGAAGTCCACGCCGGCGGCCATGAGGGCTTTCGCGGTGCTCTGCGCGATGACTTTGTTGTCTTCGTCGAGAGAAGCCGAGCAGCCGAGATAGAGAAGATATTCGGCGTCAGGTTTTTCGGCGAAAGTCTTCACTCCCAATTCCTGCGCCCATTCGGCTCGCTTGTGCGCTCCGATGCCCCACGGGTTGGAGTTCTTTTCGATGTTCTTCAGCACGAGTTGCACTTCGGGGCTCATCTTCGATTCGGTGAGAACCAGATACCTGCGCATATCAAATATGATCTGTGTGTGCTCTATCATGACCGGGCAGACAGTCTGGCAGGCTTGGCATGACGTGCAGGCCCAGATGATGTCTTCGCTGAAGATGTCGCCGATCAGGTTCTTGTTGAGGATTTCGTGTTTCTTCTGTAGCTCTTCGAGGTTCTCGGCGGTTATCTTTCCTTCTTTTAAAAGGACTTCGCCGCGCTCGAACAGGTGTTCCTTAAGCTCGTGCACGAGACCTTTGGGCGTGAGAGGCTTCTGGGTGTTGTAAGCGGGGCATTGTTCTTGGCAGCGCCCGCATTCGGTGCAGGCGTAGAAGTCGAGCATCTGTTTCCATGAGAACTGTTCGACGGCGTTCACGCCGAAAGTTTCGAGGTTTTCGTCTTCGAGGTCCATTTTGTTCACGACGCCGGAGGGGCCGAGGTCGCGCAGGAAAATATTGGGGATGGAGCCGAGCAGGTGCAGGTGTTTGGAATGAGGTATGTAGGAGATAAAAGCGAACAGCACCATCACGTGAATCCACCAAGCGATGTGGAACACGGGCCTTGCGGCGTCGCTTATATTCGGATTGGGAACGAATGAGGCGAATAAATTGGAGATCGGGGCCCACGCGGCGGGAATCTCGCCGGCGTGAATTCTGATGCCGCCCATCACGTAGTAGCTGAGAATCAGAGCGGTGATTAATCCGAGAATTATAAATGCGTCGATCTTGCCTGAGACCGGGCCTTCGAGCCTAACGGGTTTAATGATAATCCGTCTGAATATAGAGATGGCGATGGCGACAAGAACCAGCAGGCTGATGAGATCGACGACGAGTCCCACGAAGTTGAAGCCGGGGATCGTCCAGAATGTCACGCTTGGGAACAGGGCGTTCGTCCACAGTTCCATCGTGGCGAAGCCTATCATGAGGAATCCCCAGAAGATAATGAAATGGCCTAGCCCTCCGAGGAACATCACGACGCGCTTCTGACCGAACACCAGAACAATCACGCCGAGAACGCGTTTGACAATGTCGTTCGTCCTCGGGCGAGGGTCGGGCTGGCCGAGCTTTATGCAGTTGAATAGGAACAAGGCCCTCTTGGCAAATATCGCCAGCGAGCCTATGAACAACAGAATAAACAGGACTTTCAATGCCGGATGTGCGGTCGGCGTTAATACCATGTGCTCCATTTTTCGCAACCTACCTTGTTTGATTTTTGGTTCCGCGCCGTCTGGGATATGGCAATATACATTCCTTGCCGCGTCCCGGCTGCGGACCTTTTAGGATCCGATGTTCCGAATCCGTTTTCTATTTTTAATACGCCTCATGGCGTAAAAAAGAAAAAACCGGTCCGTGCATTAGATATTATTCTTATTTCAAGATTCACATTCACACATCAGAAAAAACTATAAATATAACAATTCTGATTGTGAATTAAAGCACATATTATCCAGAGAGCCCCGCGTTGTCAACTTTTTATTTGTGGAGGTTTCTCGATTTAATACTCTAAACAATGAGAAAAAAGTAGAAATTGTCGCTTCATGCGGAGCGAACAGGCGGGAATGTTTCGGCTTCAAAGCGCCAATCTTCAGGCTTCAGCGGAGGAAGCCCGTGGCTTGCCCGCGCGTTGTCGCAGGCCGTCTCCGGGACGCCGAATTGATACGAAGGCGGAAAATCCCTGCAAACGCCCGGTCTTTTGTCATATATTACGCAGCGGGCGCTTTTGCCGATATTCCCGACAAGAGCCGCGCAACGCGGGTTCGTTCCCCCAGTGTTTTTCATAATCCGTTTCACTTCGGACAAATCTTCTGTCAATATCAAAGGAACGCCCCCGGGCGTCTCGTCGTCGGCCTCCCTCCAATAGAAAGACACTCTGAACTTGGCGCAACACGCTCCGCACGCCAAGCAAGGATTGCTCATATGGCGACTCCCCTGACAGCCGCGTTCGAGTGTTTCAAGAATTGACTATATTATGGAGCCGTTCGGTTCGATTTTCAAATTTTATATCGGTAAAGTCTTTTGCGCCGCGTCGCCGAAGAGGATTCTGCCGTAATGCCATAAGCGTCGCCGAAATCGCCCGGTAGCGTCTTTGTTATTGTAAACACCGGATTTTTTCCTATAATTGATAACTTAATTGTAAATGTTGGCGAGGAGGGGAGAACAAACAGATGAGCGAAGCGACAACAGGCAGACTCCTGTTCGAGAAGAAGAAGTTTTTTCCGCTTCAGGACGTTGACGAGCCTAACCTGTATAGAGAACAGTTTCCGTACACGGAAATACCCAAACTTCTCTTTGACGGAGAAACCCCGGAGCTCAACCCTGCAAGCGATATATGTATTACGGACACCACATTCAGGGACGGTCAGCAGGCGAGGCCTCCTTACACTGTCAAACAGATAGTCGATATATATAAGATGCTGCACAGGCTCGGCGGTCCCAACGGCGTTGTAAGACAGAGCGAATTTTTCCTTTACAGCAAGAAAGACAAGGAATCAGTCGAGAAATGCCTTGAACTCAACTACGACTTTCCCGAGGTGACAGGCTGGATACGCGCGAACAAGGAAGACCTCAAGCTGGTAAAGGCGATGGGTTTGAGGGAGACCGGAATACTCACATCGGTTTCGGACTACCATATTTTTTTGAAGATGGGAATGACCCGGCGACAGGCTATGGAGAGCTACCTTTCGATAGTGGACGCCGCGATAGAGCATGGAATCAGGCCCAGATGCCATTTTGAGGACGTCACCCGCGCCGACGTGTACGGTTTCTGCGTTCCGTTCGCGATAGAGCTTGTGAAACGCTACCGGAAATCCGGCATACCCGTGAAGATAAGGCTGTGCGACACGATGGGGTTCGGGGTGAGCTATCCGAACGCTGTGCTGCCGAGATCGGTGCCCAAACTGGTGTCCGCGTTTTTGAACGATGTGGGGTTGCCTTTCAGGATGCTGGAATGGCACGGCCACAACGATTTCTGCCATGTTCACGCGAACGCGATGGCCGCATGGCTCTACGGCTGCGCGGCGGTGAACACTTCCGTGCTCGGAATCGGAGAGCGGACAGGAAACCCGCCCATCGAAGCGGCCATCATGGAATACATCGAACTTAAGGGACACACCGACGAGATAGACACCACCGTGATATCCGAAATCGCCGAGTATTATGAAACGGAAATTGGATACCACATTCCAAAACACCAGCCGTTCGTCGGAGAGGATTTCAACATCACGCGAGCGGGGATACATCTCGACGGCCTTCAGAAGGACGAGGAGATATACAACATATTCGACACCGCGTCCATCCTCAACCGGCCGGTCGGGATAGCGATAACGGACAAGTCGGGCGCTGCCGGCATCGCGCACTGGCTCAACAGCTATCTCGAACTGGAGCCTCGGTCGCGAATCGACAAAAGGCATCCCGGAATCATCAAGATCAACGAATGGATTCAGAAGGAGTACGAGGAGGGAAGAATCACTTCGATATCCCACGAAGAGCTTCTCGAACAGTCGGTGCGCCACCTGCCGGAATATTTCGACATCGACACAGAGTACATCCAGAAAGCGGCACGCCGCCTGATGAGCGACACTATTCAGAAGCTCGTCGCCCACGAAGACATCATCTCGATGGACGCCGCAAGACAGGAAAAAATCCTCGAGGCTCTCTTCAAGGAGAACCCGTTCGCTCAACTCGCAGTCATCGCGGACAAAGACGGCAACAAAAACACGGACATCTTCATACGCTCTGGAAGGATTACCCCGGACGACGAAGCGAAACTTGACAAGAACTACTCAAAGCGCGCGTGGTTCGTCATCCCTCTGGAAAACGAACACATGCACATCACCAGCATCTTCAAGTCGAAGCTGACAGAGTTGCTCGGAGTCACGGTTTCCGCGCCGATTATCAAAGACGGGGCGGTTATGGGAGTTCTGAGAATCGACTGCAAGTATGAAGACCTGATGAAGGCCGGACGCGACGAAATGAAGATCGACTTCTAATTCGCGCTCCTCGGTTCGAGGACGCCGGTTGAAATATTATGAAGGCGCTACGTTTCAACGACGGAGAACTTGAGATAAGGGACATTCCCGATCCTGTTCCCGGTTCCGGAGAGGCTTTAATCAGGGTCTCCACTGCCGGCATCTGCAACACAGATGTCGAGATTCTTAAAGGCTACATGAAGTTCAGCGGCGTTCCGGGGCATGAATTCGTCGGCGTCGTGGAGTCGTCTCCCAACAAGAAGCAAATCGGCAAAAGAGTCGTCGGAGAGATAAATTGCGCCTGCGGGGAATGCTGCTGGTGCAACGCGGGGATGGAGCGGCATTGTTTTCAACGCGACGTTCTCGGCATATTGAAACGCGACGGCGCGTTCGCCGAATACCTGACGCTTCCGGCAGGCAACCTGAGGCTCGTTCCGGATTCGCTGCCGGACGAGAAGGCGGTTTTCGTCGAGCCGCTCGCCGCCTGTTTCGAAATAATCGAACAGGTCGAGTTTTCGCCGGACGCTCTAGTTTGCGTCATAGGCGACGGCAAACTCGGACTTCTGACAGCGCGCGTCCTAAGGGACAGGGCGTTCAACCTCACTCTGATAGGGAAACATGAGCGCAATATGGCTATCGCTTCGAAGAGATTTAAAGTCGAAGCGATAACCGAAGACTCTATTGGAGACGAGCAGTACGACATAGTGGTGGAGTGTTCCGGAAAACCCTCCGGGCTGGAACTGGCGACAAGGCTAGTAAGACCGCGAGGCCGGATTGTCTTGAAAAGCACATACCATGAAAAGCCGTCGATAGACGTTTCGCTCTGGGTGGTAAATGAAATAACGATAGTCGGCTCGCGCTGCGGGCCTTTCGACCCAGCGTTGGAAGCCCTTGAGTCCGGAGAAATTAACCCGTCGCCGCTTATCGACGGAATATTCCCTTTCAATCAGATTGCGGAAGCATTCGATGCCGCGCAGAAACCCGGCGCCCTTAAAATCCTCGTCAAGTTCGATTGAACCCCAGCGGCCTGACGCAATATGCTAATAGGAATGATTAGAATGTCGTCGCGCGCGACGGCAACAGGCGCGTCAAACGTTGTCGTGTATGAAGCTGTTGACTTGGGAGACGAGTTTTTCGTTCAGGCGGCGCGCTTCGTCCGCCGTGGGAGCTTCGGAAATAATCCTCATAATCGGCTCTGTGTTAGAGGGCCGCACGAGCGTCCATTTATTTCCGTCGCTGATTTTAATTCCTTCTGTCAAATCTATCTTGCGGTTCTTGTTTTTTTCGATGAGCAACTCAAGGACTTCGAGGGCTTTGCCCGCAGGGCATGGCGTTGCCGTCTTCGCCATGTGATAGCGGGGCAGGGCGGCCACAACTTCGGAGACAGGCCCCTTTTTCCCAGCAAAATAATGAAGCGCTATAGCCATCCCGACAAAACTGTCTCGCGCGAAATTCACTTCGGGGTATATCACTCCGCCGTTGCCCTCGCCGCCGATGACGGCGTTCTCGGATTTCATGGTCTCGGTGACGTTTATCTCCCCGATCATGCTTTTGACGACCCTGCATCCGCGCGCGATAGCGATATCGTCAACGGCGCTGGAAGTGGCAAGCGTCGTCACAACCGTGCCCGGCGTTTTTGATAGTATGTGGTCGACCGCCACGCCGAGAGTGTAATCTTCGCCGATAGGCGCGCCCAGTTCGGAAACGATGGCCAGCCTGTCCGCGTCCGCGTCCTGAGCGAATCCTATGTCGGCTTTATGTTTCAGCACGGCGTCAGAAAGCATCGCGAGATTTTCAGGCAAAGGCTCGGGCGGGCGCGGGAATATCCCGTCAGGAGTCGCGTTAATCGCCATGACATCGCAACCGAGTTTCTTGAGCAGGAAAGGAGACATAACGGAGCCTGCGCCGTTTACGCAGTCCACCACGACTTTAACCGGCCGGCGGCGCGAAACAGGCAGAGGCCCGAACGTGTTCATAATCGCGTCAATATGTTTTTCAACGGCGCGCCTGTGCGTCTTCGGCTCCCTCATCGCGTCGCTGCGCGCTTTCGCGTAGTCACCCTGATGGTAGATGTCCAGAAGTTCGCGCGCCTGAAATGAATTCAGGAAACAACCGTCTTCGCGGATGAACTTGAAAGCGTTCCATTCGGCGGGATTGTGGCTGGCGGTAATGGCAATGCCGCCGGCGGCGCGGAGTTGACGAACGGCAAGCTGTATGGTCGGGACCGGGCTTATGTCGACCAGAACGGCTTGGCAGCCCGCCGATGTGAGGCCGGCCAGCGCTGCGTGCTGCGCCATTTCGCCGCTCGTCCGGGTGTCCCGCCCTACGACCACTTTGCCGCCGCCGACGTATGTGCCGAAACTTTCCGCGAAACGAACGAGCAGTCCCGGTGTCAAAGACTCGCCGACGACGCCCCGGACGCCGGAAATGCTTATCTTAAGAGAGCGCACGCCCTTCATCCCCCGATAAGCTCCTCTCCGATGGCAATAAGCTCCCGCGCCCGCTTTTCCGACCTCGCTTCGGCCATGACCCGGATTATCGGCTCGGTGTTTGACGGCCTGATGTGCAGCCATGAGTTCGCCCAGCCAAGCTTCACTCCGTCCGACAGGTCAACGTTTGCGTTTGAGTATCTTATTTTAGCTTCTGTTCTTGCGTGGTGAATCGCTCGGTGAATGACCGAAAAATCCAATTGCGCGTTTTTTTTCAGAGTCACGAACTTCGGAATCGCAGCCGCTGCCGCCGATACCGTCGAGCCTGTCCTTGCGATGAAATCCAGTATGAAAGCCATCGCCGCCATGCCGTCGCAAGCGTAATGCAGTCGGGGGAATATGACCCCTCCGCTGCCTTCGCCCGCTATAGCCGCCTTGTGTTTGGCTGCCGCCTCCGCGACGTACGCCTGCCCGATGCGGGTTCTCATCACCGACGCTTTGTGTTTTTTAGCCACAGCGTCTATCGCTCCGGTGGTGCTTAGATTGGTGACGACCAGCCCGCCGGGATTGCTTGAAAGCCATATCGAAACGCATAAAGCGAGCGTGTAGTCTTCCGGAAGAATGGTTCCATCATCCGTGACGATGCCGAGTCTTTCTCCGGCGGTGTCGAGCATGAAGCCCGCGTCGCAACCGACCGCCCGGACAATCGAGCGGGTCTGCCGCATATTGGCCGCGTTGGGTTCAGGGTCGTGCGGGAAAGGCTCTCCCGGCTCCGCGTTTATAGCGACCGTTTTGCAACCGAGAGCGTCAAGCAGTTCTGACGCCGCCTCCGAGCATGCCCCGTTGCAGGTGTCGACGGCTACCCTCAATCCGGCTTTTTTTATGCGCCTGACATCCGTCATGCCGACTATCGCCGCGATGTGTTCAGATACGGCCCCGCTCGAGCCTGTCTTTTCAAGAGGAACTATCTTGTCCCATCCCGCTCTTTCGAACTCCCCGGCGTGGTACACGTCCAACAGTTCGTCCGCTTCCCGCGCGTTGAAGTAGAACCCGTCTGCGCGGATGAACTTCAGAGCGTTCCAGTCCTCCGAGTTATGGCCGGCTGAAACGGCTATTCCGCCGACCGCGCCGGAAGCCGCGATAGTCCTTTGCATGGAAGGTATGGGGCATACGCCCAAGTCATATGTTTTGCAACCGGCGGCAAGAAGCCCGGATATCGCCGCCCCGCGAGCCATCGAGCCTGAACGCCGCGCGTCGTCGCAGATAAAAACCTTGCCCCGGCCGACGCACGTGGCGAACGCTTCGGCAAACTGCGCCACAAGGTGAGGCGTGAAGGTTTCGCCTACCACGCCTCTTACTCCGGTTATTCCGATTTTAAGAGGATTCATTCAGACGGGACCGTCCGATTCATCGCCGGTCGTTTCCCGCAGCGCCGCCCAGACCGCCGCCCCCACAAGCGCCAGCAACCCGAACTCGAGAATGACATACAGCGAAAAATTCATATCCGTCCCGTCGCGGAGCGCCGGACAGAATCCCGGCGAGCTTTAACCGCGTCGGCGAGAACGCCGGGTTAACTCTTGGCCATCCCCGCCAGTTTCTTAAGGTTCACCTTGTACATGTCTTTCTGGTTCTTATACAGTTCCTCGGCGATGCGCTGTTCAATTATCGGCCCTATAAGCGGTAGTTTCACGTTTACGGTTCCGTCCAGCGTCTGAAACACTCGGCCGTTCTTCGCGGCATACGTCCATTTCCCTTTGCAGTGAAACACGTTTCGCAGGTGAAAGGGGATGATTTCATAATGATAAACAAGCGAAGAAGGGTCCCAGCGGCTTACTTCCCGCCATGAAAGCATGTCCGGCGTCAGTATCTTCTGCGCTATCTTCGGGATTTGTCCGTGCGCGCAATATGTGTACTCGATATCCTGTCTTCCATCCGGATGCTGCGTGAAGTGAGACCTTTTTATGCTCGTCACATTCGGCATATCCTCATATATGGACGGGTTTTCGATTATGTCGTAATGCGTAACTTTTAATACCAGATCGAGCGGGTGGTCGTACTCGTGGGTCATTCCTAATTTCATAAAAGAGCCTCTCCGGACACTGTTTTGTTGTCATTGATTCTATATGTAAATCAAACCTAAATCAAGCGCGAAATACCGGATATATGCGCTATAAAACATATTCTACGCCTTCAAACGAATTGGTCGGATATGTTCAAGCCCAAAAAAACTAAAAATCGTATTGACAGCCGAAGGAGAGGCGCGGTAATATTGACTGACTAGTCAGTCGGTTTGGGGGCACGATATCTATGAAACAGTCCAACTTGAAAAATACTTCGCAGGATACTTTTTCAGCATCGTCGGATATTCCCATATCTTCTGTTTCAATGAACAAAACACCTATGAATGAGATAGCGGACATCTCCGAGAAGTTGTCGAAGAAGGAGATGACCAGAAAGAAAATACTGGACGCCGCGCTGATTGTTTTTTCCCAGAAGGGCTACGACAAAGCCAACGTGTCCGATATCGTGCGCGAGGTGGGAGTCGCTCAGGGAACCTTCTACTACCATTTCAAAGACAAGAAAACGGCGCTTGTCGAATTGCTGAATAGTTTTTTTGACGCCATGAAGAAGCTTGTCGCAAATTGGGCCGCCACAACGGATACGAGCGCCGATATGGCATTGGTGTTTTCCCGGAATGTCGCGGACTTGCTCAGAAAAAACACTTGTCTCGGCCAGATAATCAGGAATGAAACGAACAATCCGGACCCGGAAATCAGATTGCTTATAAAAGAATTCCACAATTATTTATATAGGCAGGCCGAGTTTGCGCTTCTTCTGGGGATGAGACTCGGAGTGGTCAGGGAGATGGACGCGCGAATAGCAGGCGTCGCGTTGGTGGGGATGATCGAGAGCGTGGTGTTTGAACTGATAGATAGAGTCGAAGATGTCGATGTCGAACATGTGATAAAAGAGATTTCAGAAATGCAGAACAGAGGGATACGTCCGACGCCGGATCCGAGGAGTTAGCGGGAGCGGCGGGAATCGGGCGTCCGTCTAGGGAGGATATGACAATGGCGCAGTCGTTGGAAGAAAGGCTGAGGTCGAGGCTTGCGGAGGCTGTCGCACAGGCGGCGGAAAGCGTTTCGACTCAGGCGGTCTCAGGTTATCTAGTGAAAAGGCTTATTCAGGAGGGGTCTTTCACCAATGTGAAAGACGCTGCAGGCGCGACAGCCGGTTTCAGGGTGAAAGTAAAAAACAGGCTGGGCGTGGCAACCATCGTGGGCTGCGACCCTTTGAAAATCGACGGAGAGATTTTTGATCCGAGCGTGATAACGATAGAAAAGAACAGGAAATCTTATTGCGCGGCTGATTTGTCTGAGACTCTTCCTCTGGGAGTTTCTTTCGGCGACGAACTGACGATAACGGTACAGGACGCGCAGGGACTGGAGTCCGGAGAGCATGATATCGAGCTTGCCCTTAAGATGGTCGGGCTGGGCCTTGTGCAAGCGAAATACAAGGACAAGCTGACAGGCGACGGCTCGGCGTCACAGAGGGTGAAAAAGAAAACCGCCACCGCCGAATCGGCCGGGGAGGGCGGCTCTTACTCCGAACTGTTGCGCCGAACGGTGGAAATGGCCGCCGGGCATATCGGAGCCGCGTCTCTGGCCGAGTGCGCGAAGACTCTCGACGCCATTGTTCTTGATATGAAAGACGCGGACGAGAAATATTCTGTGAAATTGACATCCGACGGCCGCGCGGAATTCGTCGAAGGCGCTGTGTCCTGCGGTTCTGTTCTGGTAATCAAGACCACCAAGACGGCGTTCCACGACATGGCGCACGGCAAACTGAACGCCGGAATCGCCTACGCAAGAGGGGACATCAAACTTGAAGGGATTCCTCTTCTGAAACTGCGCGGGATGGACAAGCTGATAACGGCGATATTCAGAGGCTACAGGGCGGCGTCGGACGGAGTGGAATTCGATTCGGTTCCTGAAAGCATTGAAGGCGGGATACTGGAGCAAGCGCTCGGCGCGGCTTTCTCGGTGTTCGACGAGGTTCTCAAAGGGCTGGACAAGGCGCTCGGCGCGTTCGGCATGAAATATTTCTATGAAAAATCCTTAAACAGGATAGAACTCGTATGGGACGCGCTCGATAAGGAAATGAGAAGGATGCTTTCATTCGGGCGGGAGGAAGCGGAAGAAGATCTGAAAGCCCCCAAACCGCGCGCGGCCGCTCCGGTCGCAAAGAAATCCGCGGCTTCCGCCGCTCCGGCAAAATCCCTGCAGGACAGGCTCAGGGACCGCATCTCTTCCGTCATCGAAACCGCAGTCATAGAAATGTCCCGCAGTTCGGTGTCGGGCTACCTAGTCAAACGTCTGGTCGTCCCCGGCAGTTTCAAAAACTTCGTGGCGGACGGCGAGGTCGCCGGTTTCGAGGTGAAACTGAAAAACAAGCTTGGGGTTGCCACTGTCATCGGATTCACGGATGTGAAAGTGGACGGAGAATCCTTCGGTCTTGATTTGATAGAAATCACGAAAGGCTCGCGGAAGGTAGCCGCTTCCGAAGTGTCCGACAAGGCCCCGCTGTCGGTCTCTTTCGGAGACGAGTTGACAATCAGGGTGAAACGCGCCGGGGGGATGAATCCGGGCAGACACAAGATAGCTCTAGGGGTGGATATGGTTGGGCTTGGCGGGATGGATGTCGATTATGAAGAAGAACTTTCCGCTTGACCGGACTGGGAGGCGAAAATGATATTCAGAAAACTTAAGGTTCTATCGGACGACGAAGTGGTAAAGATAGTCGAGGGAGCGTTTCGGATACTGAGGACGACGGGCTGCCGGTTCGAGGACGAGAAGTGCATGGACGAGTTGGAGTCAGCCGGCTGCGACGTTGACCGCGCGACGATGGTTGTAAAGTTCAGCGAGGATGTGATTTTCGACGCGTTGGACAACGTGCCATCGGTGACGCCGCCTGACGACCTTCCGAAGGTCCGCGTGGCAAGCGCCAACAAGGGGATGATTCTCGACTGCAAAACGAAGAAGATGAGACCGGGCACGACCGAGGACGCGCGCAACGTGATTAAGCTGTGCAACTCGCTGGACAACATCACTCTAGCTTCGGCGGGAATCGTCTCGTCCGACGTGCCTGTGCAGGCGGTCGAGGTTTTTAATATCGGCCTGCTCATGAAATATTCCGAGAAACTTTTCAACCAATGGATTTATGAGACGGAAAACGTGCCTGTCGTAATGGAGATGGCGGAAGTGATAACGGGAGGCTCGGAGGAACTGCGCGGCTCGAAGTTCCTCAGCTACATGCTCAATTCGGTTTCTCCTCTGAGGTTTCCGCCTAAACAGCTCGCGATATCCCGCATGTACGCCGAAAGGGATTTGCCGATAGCCGTAGCGTCCATGACGCAGGCGGGAAGCGTGTCTCCGGCCACTCCCGCCGGATGCCTAGTGTTGTGCGCCGCCGAGTTGCTCGCCGGTCTGGTCTGGGTCAGGTCTCTCCGGACGAAAACGGAAGTGGCTCTGGGCGCTTTGACTCAGGTGATGCAGATGCGCACCGGGAGGCAGTTGTACGCTTCCCCGGAACAGACGCTTATGTTCCTCGGCGCGCATCAGATAATCCGCTATTTCGGATACTGCAGCGGGAACACCAGCTTCGAGACGGATTCCTGCGACTTCGACATGCAGAACGGCTGGGAAAAGGCGCTGTCGGGCGTGATGTGCTGGGCGGCAGGATGCGACATGTTCGGTCAGGCCGGATTCCTCTTCGATGGTTTCTCTATGGAGCAGCTTGTGCTGGACAACGAGGCGCTCGGCATGCTCAGCAAGGTTGGCGAGGGCGTTCTGGTGAACGACGACACTCTGGCGCTCGATGTGATTAAGAGCGTCGGGCCGGGAGGCAACTTCCTCGGCGAGAAACACACGATGGCTCACGCGAGGGACGCATGGCGGCCCTCCATTTTCCAGAGAGTCAGCTTCGAGCATTGGGCCAAGAGCGGCGGGATGCGCATTATCGCCCACGCCCATGACAAAGTGAACGAAATCCTTTCCTCGAAAGAGCTTTCGCTGCAGATACCTGAAGACCAAGCCAAGGCGATTGACGAGATTGTCGCGCGAAGAGTCGCGGCCGTCGCCGAGAAGGGAGCCTGCTGACATGATTTTCAATAAACTCGATGTCGTTTCAACTCAGGAAATCGAAAGGATTCTCGACACCTCTTACAGGATACTGGAGGAAGTCGGGTTCAAATACGAATGGGACTGGGCATTGGAACTGCTTGAAAAACGCGGCTGCAAGGTTGACATGGCGAAACAGATCGCCTGCGTCCCGCGCTCGCTAACTCTCGAAGCCGTCGCCAATATGAAGCCGCTCGCGTTGCCGCAGGACTATCCGAAGATTTTCTGGGCTCCGTGGATCGGCATGAACATCATCGATTTCGAAACGAAAACCAAGCGCGCGGGAACTCTCAACGATTGCCGGAACGTGATAAATCTGGTCAACCACCTCGAAAACATATCGGTGTCCTCGACAGGAGTCGTTCCTCAGGATGTGCCTATCGAGATATCCGATATCTACATGGCGGAGTTGCTGTTCAAGTATTCCGAGAAGATAGTCACGACGTGGACGTACACGATAGAATCGGCTCACGATCTGGTCGAGATGGCGAAAGCGGTGACTGGCGGCGAGGACGAGCTTCGCGGCTCGCGCATGATCAACTATCTTGCCGAACCCGTCAGCCCGCTGAAGCTTTCCAAGCATTCGCTGGAAATAATGAAAGTGTACGGCGAACTTGATCAGCCGATAAACATGGGGCCGATGGTGCAGGTGGGAACGACCGGCCCGGCGACTCTCGCGGGGTCGGTGGCGCTGCAGATGGCCGAAAATCTCGCGGGCCTCGTATATCTTTATTGTTTAGGCTCGAACTCTCCGATGGCGCTCGGCGGGCCGATGCAGACCAGCGACATGCGCACAGGCAGATGCCTCTACGCCGCCCCGGAACTCTCTCTAATACACCTCGCTCTGGTCGCCTGCGCTCATCACCTCGGTTTCATGTCCGGCTGCACGTCCGGCCTGACCGATTCCAACTGCATGGATTTTCAGAGCGGATGGGACCGCGGGCTGAGCATGATGCTCCTATGGGCGGCAGGCTCCGAAAGCATCGGCATGCGCGGCGAAATCGGCGGCGGCGAAGGTTTCTGCCTCGAATCGCTCGTTGTCGAAAACGAAATGGGCGGCATGCTCAGAGTACTCTCCGAGGGCATACTCGTCAACGACGACACTCTCGCGCTCGATGTCATTGAAAAGGTCGGAATCGGCGGCAACTACCTGATGGAAAAACATACCATGCGGCACGCGCGCGATTTCTGGCAGCCGGGCGTCTTCACTCAGGACACCTTCGACAAATACTGGTCAGAACCCAAACCGATCGAGCAGAGGGCGCGCGAGCGGGTCGAAAAGGTTCTCGCAGAAAACAGCCTCGAACTTCAGGTCTCTGAAGACATCGCGGCGGAAATCGACAGGATCGTGTCGCGAAGAGTGAAAGCCGCAGGTCTGCAATAAGACTCCCGCCTGTAGCGGATAGTCGTTTATTAATGAATAAAAATCTGGAGGTCTAATAATGTCGCTGTTGGAAAAAATCAAGAATTCGATTATCGAGATGGAGCCGGAACTTACGGTCGAACTGACGCAATCGGCTCTGGCGGAAGGCATTGCCCCAATGGAAATCGTCGCGGGAGGCCTTATCTCCGGCATTGAAATCGTCGGCGTGAAATTTAAGAACGACGAGGTGTTTCTGCCCGAGGTCATGATGAGCGCGAAAGCCTTCAAAGACGGGTTCGCGGCGGTCTCGCCGAAACTGAAAGATTCCGGTTACGAGCCTAAGGGCCGCGTCCTCATCGGCTCGGTGAAAGGCGACATCCACGACATCGGCAAAAACATCGTCGTCGCCCTGTTGCAGGGCAACGGCTACGAAGTTCACGACGCCGGCGTGGACGCTCCTCCGGAGAGATTCGTCGATATGGTCAGGGAGATTAAACCCAACGTCGTCGGGATGTCCGCGCTGTTGACGACTACTATGGCGTTTATGAGAGACACCGTGTCCGCGCTGAAAGACGCCGGGCTGAGGGATTCCCTGAAGATAATCGTCGGCGGCGCTCCCGTTTCCGCCGATTTCGCCAAAGAGATAGGCGCTGACGGTTACGGCGAAGACGCCGGCGAAGCCGTTGACCTCGTCAAAAGCCTGTTGGCGAGTTGATTATATGCAAACGACCCTGCCGTCCCGGACTACGGCTCTTTAGACATGAACTCTTGCGCCGCCGCTTCGGCGTTGCGCTTGAAAGGACTCTCGCATGGACTCCAAGCTAAGATTCGGCAGCCGCGTCGTATCCGGATGGAAATCGCCGTCACGCGAGCCGAGACCGGTCAATCCTCCAATCTACCAGAGCACGACTTACGTTTACGACTCTCTTGAAGACTTCATGGAGGCCGGCTCCGAACAGATGCTCGGCGAGGGAGGGCGGTACTTTTACACCAGAACGGGCAATCCCACGAACGCGATGTTCGAAGAGAAAATCGCGGAACTTGAAGGGGGCGAGCGCGCCGTCGCTTTCGCCAGCGGCATGGCCGCCATATCAACCGCCTTGCTTTCTCTTCTGAGAGCGGGCGACAGAGTGGTCGCTCACAGCAAGATGTACAGCGCGTCCGACACGCTTTTCGGACAGTATCTTCCGGGCCTCGGCATAGAGGTCGATATGACGGATTTGACGGATTACGCAAAGATGAAAAAGGCTCTATCGCGGCCCGCGAAAGTCCTTTTCATAGAGACTCCGGCAAACCCGATGGTCGAGATAATAGACATTCCGGCGGCGGCGAAACTCGCGCGCGCTTCCGGCTGCGTCACGGTTGTGGACAGCACGTGGGCGTCTCCTTATCTCATGCGCCCGCTTGAGCTTGGGGCGGACCTCGTCGCGTCCAGTTCTACTAAATACATCAGCGGACACGACGACGCGCTCGGCGGCTATGTCGCCGGTGGCGCCGAACTGGTCGCGGCTGTCGACAACTATATGCTCGTTCTCGGCGGCTCGATGAGTCCGTTGCACGCTTTCTTCTCTTGGCGGGGTATGCGCACTCTCCACGTCCGCATGGACAGACATTGCTCGAACGCTTTGGAAGTCGCCAAATTTCTCGAAAACCATCCCAAAATTATGAAAGTGAATTATCCCGGCCTAAAGAGCCATCCGCAGCATGATGTGGCGAAGAAAACAATGTCCGATTTCTCCGGCATGATAGCTTTCTGGCTGAAGGGCGGGTACGAGGCCGCGTCAAAGCTGCTTGCCAATGTAAAAGTCTGCAACGTGGCGGTCAGCCTCGGCGACGCCTGCACGCTAATCGAGCATCCCGCGACAATGACCCATATCACTGTCGATGAAGAAAGAAGAAAACGGCTCGGCATCACGGACAATCTAATCCGGCTATCCGTCGGACTTGAAGACGTGCGAGACCTTGTCCGAGACCTCGACCGCGCGCTATCCAAAGTTTAACCCGGCTTTTATTGGCGGATTCGGGTTGTACGAAGAATTAAATGAAGTTCCAATTAACTATTTGGTAAAAAGCATCATGCGCAAAGGAAATAACTTTGCGCATGGCACAATTTGCAGTGGGTTAAATCATCTAATAACATGTATAAGAAATTCAACTTAAATATCGGCGGCATTCGGCGATGCCGCCCTACACCAAAATAAATATCCTAATGAATGCTCTTCCTGTTTGATGATTGAACAGCGTTGGTTTGTTTTATGGTTTTTTCATTGATTCGGCTTTGGCTTTGAATTTTTTCACAGTTGAAACGAGGACATCCGGATGGTCGGTCTGAATCGCGTCGACTCCGGCGAAAATGGCTTTTTTCATGGCAGTCTCGCGGTCGTCCCAGCCGAGCGTGTTGGTAAAAACCATGATTCCGCGAGCGTGAGCCGCGTCCACCAGTTCGTTTGTGATGATGGCTGCGCTGGTGTTGAAGGCTCTGGCGTTCGGGAACTTTTCGAGCGTCGGTTGAATGTCCTCCACGCTGCCGATGCCGGGCATGGCGGGAGCAAGCGGGTCGAGCTTCGCGAAGTCCGCCGTGAACTGCCCCCCGCCTACGATGACGGTGAGATGCGGATATTTGTCGTATTTCTTCAGCAACTCGAGTAGAATCGGTTGGGGCGTTTCTTTCTGGTCGATATAAGCGCCGACGCCGGGTCCCATCGCGATAAGAGCCTCTTCCAGAGTCGGAACTTCGACATCCGAAGAACTGTCTCGACCCATGCCGAACACGGCTCTCAACTTTTTAACTTCCGCAAGCGACATCCTGTTTATCGGGCCTGAGCCTGTTGTCGTCCTGTTCACCGTGTCGTCGTGCATCAGCACCGGAACCCCGTCAGTCGTGTAGCGCACGTCAAGCTCGATGTAATTCATTCCCAGTTCCAGAGCCTTTTGGATAGCGGGGACAGTGTTTTCGGGAGCGAACTTCGCGGCTCCGCGATGCGCTACTCTTATAACATCGAGGTTCGGACGTTTCGTTTCAATCGGTTCAGCCGCGCGCGCGACCGCAGCGCAAACGATAAGAACGGCAATCGCGCATATCATCATTCTAAACTTATTCACAATCAGCATCCTCCCGGCGTCGTTGTCAGGCTATTGTAACACAAAAAGCGCGTCGGTTCCGGCTATGTTTTTCTAATTACATAATTCGTGTACGCTCCGAGCCGCAGCAAATCGGCGAACCGGAGGGCAGGGACAATCGCACAATCAAACACAACATTTTTCGCAAATTGTTTTACGCGACTTTCAGAACCGGAGATTCGGGTCGGGGTCGCGTCATTGGCGTTTTCATCGCTTTGAACCGATATGGAATGGCCTTTAGCAATTCTCATGCTACTAATCAAACTTGTGGCAGTGGTTGAATAGTAAACTTTTTCGATTTTCATCTCCGTTTCGGCGACGATTCTTTTCATGACTTTCGGAGAATAGTGATAAATGTGGAAAGGAGGTTGAAGACAGAACCATTTCGAGCGAAAAACCATGCGCTCCAAAGAATCAAAGTTCGGCATGGACATTGCGATGACGCCGCCGGGTTTCAGGACTCTTTTCGCTTCGGCGAGAGTTTCCAGCGGATCGTAAAGATGTTCGAAGACGCTCCAGAAAGTTATGGCGTCGAAAATTTCTGAATCGAAGCGAGAGGAAAGCAGAGAGCCTGTTTTCACATCCAAACCGAGGGAATCCCTTTGAAAAGCCGCTGATTTTTCAGAAAGCTCGCAGCCGGCGACTCGCCAACCGGCCTGTTTGAGGCAAAGAAGAAATCTCCCGTCACCGGAGCCGACATCGAGGGCGAATCCTTTTTGCGCATGGCGCTCAAGAAGTATCCTTCGGCCTTCCTGTCCCGCCACAAGTTTCGACAGCATTTCCTGACTGAAAGACATTGAATATGGCTCATAGTTGTCGGGATACAGGGAGGCGATGCGTTCCTTAGGGATTCTGGGGTTAAGGGAAACGAGCGAACAATTTTTGCATTTTGATATGGAGAACTCGCCGGGAACGCCGTAAAGATAATCTCTTGTTTTAAAAAGCTCGGCGAACTCTATTCCGCCGCAGATGGCGCAGGGAGCTTTTTCAAGTTCTGAAGAAATCATTTTTAATAATCGACCGTTCCGCTCTCGCAGGATGAAACATCCATAGGACGCCTATTTAAAAGGCGGCGGAACTTTTGCGCCAAAAGGAGAAGAAGGGGCTGATTTCGGAGGCGCCGCCGCCGGCTCCGGTTTTCTGGGAGCGGAAGGTTGTTGAGGCGCGGGCGCCGGTTTTCCGGCGTTTGCCTCCGCGCCGTCGCCTCTCAAAATGCGCAAACCTATCCTCGGAGGAACTATCGGCGCGGTCAGGTCGAGAACTTTCGCCGGAAGGATGGCCTCTGTCCCGCACTTGTAGTTAATGCTGTTCACAATATTTTCGGCGAGCGGCGCGTCGAATTCCTTCTCTTTCTCGAATTTTTCCACAATCCGTTTTACGTTAGGCTCGTCCATCTCGAACATAAGGAATCCGGACATGCTGATTTTGCCGACGTCCTGTTTGTAAATCGCGTGGTAAGTGAACCAGATTTCGAGGTTGGAGCCGTTTGCTTTCACGTCGTCGAATTCAACGCCGAGTTCGATGCCTGAAATCGGGGCGTCTTTGACCTTCTCGGCGTTTATCTTGGTTATTCGTCCTCTGACGATTGTCTGGCGTCGTTCCGGCGGGCCTTGTTCGTTTGCTGACACGGGATTTTTCGGTTCGGACATTATGTTCTCCTTAGTTATTTAGCTATTTCTGACAGAGTCATATCCGTCTTGACGTAGTTATGGTTCGTTACAGATATTCTTCCCATTTTTTACCGCGAAGGATTTCAACCACGCCGCTTACCTTCTGAGCGTCGCTTCTTTTGCAGACGAGCAGGGCGTCGTCCGTCTCCACGATGATTAAATCTTCCACGCCTATGGTCGTGACGAGTTTCTTGGGGCTGTATATCAGGCTGTTGTTCGAGTCAATGGTCAACGTTCTGCCTATCGCCGCGTTTCCGCTTTCGTCTTTCGGCCAGACGTCGTACAGCGAGTCCCAGCTTCCGATGTCGTTCCAGCCGAAGCCCGCCGGAATCATGGCGACCCTGTCGGACTTTTCCATCACTCCATGATCGACGGATATTGTTTTGAAACCTCTGAACGCGTCGGCAATCGTTTTAATTTCCGTCGGAGAGCCCATAGAAGAAGCGATGCGCATAAGCCCCGCGTGCATATCAGGCAGATGCTTTTCAACCTCTATCAGGAAAGTGTCGGCTTTCCATACGAACATCCCGCTGTTGGCGAAGTAATCGGGGTCCTGAGCGAAGCGGAGAGCGGTTTCCATGTCCGGTTTCTCGATGAACCTTGCGACTTTTCTGGCCGGGTTGTCGTCGGACGTCTTTAATATATCGCCTGCTTGGATATAGCCGAGGCCGGGGTCGGCGCGCTTGATCGGAACTCCGAACGCGACAAGAACATTAAGCTCGGAGGCCACCTGAGCCGCGAAAATGACGTCGGAATGGAAGCGGGGCAGGTCGGTTATGAGATGATCCGCCGCGAAGCACGCCATAGTCGCGCCGGGAGAAATATTTTGAATGACGACCGCTGCCAATCCTATGCAGGGGGCGGTTCCTCTGCTTTCAGGCTCGACAATTATGTTGCCGTCCGGCAGCATCGGGAGCTGGGCGCGTATTTTGCCTTCGAGAAGGGAGTTCGTGACGACCAGAACTTTTTCCGCGCCGTTTACGGGAACGAGGCGGTTGACGGTGTCCTGAATCATGGTGTTTCTGCCGACGATGTTGAGAGTCTGCTTGGAGTTGGTCTTTCTGCTGCGGGGCCAGAATCTGGAGCCGCGCCCGCCCGCCATGACCACGGAATAGATGTCTCGCATGTTCCGTTCCGTCCTTTTAGAAACGCGCGCCGCTTATGGGCGGCCCCGCGACGCCTATCGCCGTAGCCTCGGAGTTAAGTCCTTCGCGCGCAACTCTCATTATATCATCGGCAGTGATTTTATCTATAATCGACGCGTAATTGTCAATCGTGTCAAAGGGCCTGCCGTGGTATTCCAAGTCGGCGATTACCCGCGCGGCCTTGTCGTTGGTTTCGATTGCGAGAGGAAGCTGGCCCGTAGCGTGGCTCTTTGCGTCTTCGAGTTCGATGTCCGACACAGGCTCCGTCTGGATTCGTTTTATCTCCAGCGCGGCAAGCTCGACGGCTCTTTCCAGTTTGTCCGGCGCGACGCCGCCCGTTATCTGAAAAGTTGAGCCGAAAGCGCGAGGAGCGTCGTAGCCGTACACGTAATAGACAAGCCCCTCTTTTTCGCGGATGGACTGATAGAGGCGGGATGTCAGGTCGCCGCCCGCGAGGATGTTCGTCATGAGTTCATACGCCGGATAGTCAGGATGGGAGGGAAGCATAGTGGGAAATCCCATAAAGAAGACATTCTGGACTTTTTCGGGCATCTCGGAGTGTTTGCGATTCGGCGAAGCAAGCGGAGCCGGAGCGGGGGCGCGCCAGAGGGGCGAGACGGGAGCGCTCCATGTGCCGAACTCCTTCATGGCGAGAGCTTCAATTTCTTCAATCGTCACATCGCCTGAGACGACAAGCATCGCGGCGTCCGGCCTGTACGCGGCGGAGTGAAACGACCTGATGTCGTCAATGGAAGCGGCGGCAAGGCCGTCCGGAGAACCGTCCGGTGGATTGCCGTACGGATGCCCGGCAAACAGAATTTCATTAAAAGCTCTCCATGCCCTGTCTCTTGTGTTGTTGTCAGCCGCTTCGGCTTCGGATATGGCGACGGCGCGCTCGATTTCAACGCCGTCAGACGGAAACGCGGGAGAAATCATCATATCGGCGAGAAGGGACATGCCCGTGTCGAGGTCGGCCTTGAGGAATTTTCCTACGGCGACGGCTGTTTCGACTCCCGCCATGATTTCGAGTTCGGCTCCTGTGAATTCGAGCGCGGAGGTTATATCCTCGTATGAGCGGGACGAGGTTCCTCTTCTGAGGCTTCGGGCTGTCAGTTTTGCCAATCCGCTTATTCCGGGAACGTCTCCGACGGAGCCGGCGCCCTTGACGACCATTCGGATGTGCGCGGTCGGGAACGCCGGGTTTTCCCTAACGATGATTGTCATTCCGTTCGGAAGCGTCCGTTTTTTTATTGACGAAGAGAAATTGACGCGGCCTGATTTGATAGAGCTAAGGACGGGTTCGGCCTTAATCGCGGGCGCGTTTCCGCCGTCGTAAGCGAACACATCCATCCTGCCGGGGCTTGAGCTTCGAAATGGGCGTTTTGATGTTTCGGCGGAGCCGGCGTTCTCTTTAACAGGAAGAAGAACGCCCGTGGTCCGCGACGATTTGACGAAATATTTGCGGGCGGCGTTCAAAACGTCTTCCGCGCTCACATCGTTGATTCTTGTCATATATGCGTCTAGGTTCGTGAAATCGCTCGATGCGACCTCGAACCAGCCGAGTTTTCTTCCGTACATCGGGATGCTTTCGTTTGAGAATATTTCATCTGCGGCGAATCTGTTTTTCGCCTTTTGCAACTCGTATTCGGAAATGGGATTGGAACTGATGTCGGAGATAATCTTTTCAAGCTCGGTTTCAATGACTGCTGTGTCGGTTCCGGGCTGAGCCTCGATCTCGATGTAGAAAAGATAGGGGTCGGTGTAAGTGGCGTGAACGGCTTCGGCGGAACTCGCGAGTCCGGTTTCCACGAAAGCGCGGTAGAGGCGGGATTGTCTTCCGCTGCCGAGCGCCGCCGCCGCGACTTCAAGCGCCGGGCTGTCATCGCCGGTTATGGACGGAGCGTTGTACGCCCATACGACGTAGGCGAGATTTGTTTTGTCGCTTTCGACTACGACGCGTTTGTCCGCGTTTCTGGGTGGCTCGACCCTGACCGAGCGAGGCGCTCGTTCGACGCGCGGTATGGAGCCGAACTCGTCCCTGATTTTCTTCAGCATCGCCTCTGTGTCGAAGTCGCCGACAGCCACGATTACCGCGTTGTCGGGCGCGTACATTGAGCGGTAATACTCTCTTATCTTGTCGATGTCGTATGTTTTGATGTCGGACATCCAGCCGATGACGGGGTTGCGATAGGGATGAATTTTGAAAGCCGCCGAGTCAATCTCTTCCCAAAACAGCCCTGTGGCGCTGTCCTCGTACCTCATCTTGCGTTCTTCGACGACGACATCCCGCTCGGTCGCGAAGTCCTCCTCGCGCAGGAGAAGCCCGCGCATCCTGTCCGCCTCTATTTCGATAGCGGCCTCGTAGCTGCCGGAGGGCATTGTCGAATAATAAACGGTGTAATCGGAGCTTGTGCCGGCGTTGGCGCTGCCGCCCAGCCTGCGGATTAAGGCGTCCGCGTCTCCCGGTTGCGGGAATTTCTGCGAGCCTTTGAACGCCATGTGCTCAAGCATGTGAGATATGCCAGTTTGGCCTTCAGGCTCGTTTCTGGCTCCCACTTTTTGCCAGACGGCGAAATCGACTATCGGAGCGGTTCTGATTTCCTTTGTTATGACGGTCAGGCCGTTGTCCAGAACGACGCGGCGCGCGTCCGACGCGTCTGCCGCGGCGGAGACGCATGAGAGCAGAAGCAGGGCGGGGATTAACGAGAA
The DNA here is from genome assembly GCA_002435745.1 of bacterium UBP15_UBA6099. Taxonomy (GTDB): domain Bacteria; phylum UBP15; class UBA6099; order UBA6099; family UBA6099; genus UBA6099. The sequence continues at coordinate 22,290 of DIWT01000025.1, read as the reverse complement.
AATCCTTCTTATTGCCCGCGCAGCGCTTGTGTCGTTCGCGTTGTTTTTTTTGTGGAACGTAGTTTGATAATTCATTATTGCCCTCCGATATGTCGGCAGCGTTCTTGACGCGCCGTTTGCGCGTTATCTTTTATTGACAACAAACGTCTCGATCAACAGAAGCCCGACGGACAGGAACAGCAAAGGAAACCAGAGAGCGGCCCCTTTGTCAGAGAATATATCGCCGGGGAAGTTCGACCCCGAAAAACTTGAAGCTGGCAAAGATTTCGCTTTCCAGTCTTTGTATGTTGTTAACAAATCATCAAGAGGCCGGGGGCGAGAGGTTTTATAAGATTCGTCCGGATTGATCACGAACACGGCGAGCGCGCGGTCATCATCCGGATGGAGCGCCTTATAGGAGCCGGGAGGGAGAGGAACGCCGCTCTCAGGAGAGTATACGCCGCCGCCTCGCTCTATTTCGGCGAAAGTGAATTCGTCGCCGGATTCCATATTCAAGACGGAAAGTTCGGGCGCGCCCGCCGCGTCCGCTCTAATTCTCGCGCGACGTCCGTAGATGAACTCATATTCAGAGGACTGCGAAGAGTCGCTGAGATGTTTTGCGGCAAGGAGGAGAATGGGAACGAACGCCGTTTTCAGAGGAAAGTTCGTCGATGCCGGGGAGAGATCTGTGGCAAAAAACACAGCGCCTCCGCCGCCCTTAGCGGCTCTTTCGACGATAAGCGGAGAATCGTCGGAAAAGGCCGCCGGAGAGGAAATTTCAGGATTGACCGCAGCGACGGCGCAATGCGGATTGAAGCGGGTCTCTCTGAAAGCGGCGAAGACTTTTCCGGACAACGCGGAGAAAATCGGATGAGCGGAATCGACGTCGCCCACAGTGAGAAAAGCGTCTTCGGAGCCGGAGTCGCCCGCGCGTTCGGAGATTGAAATCGAATTTGAGAATAAAGCGCGAGCCACAGCTTGGTTGGCTGAGATTGATTTTGAAGCCGTCAGGATAGCGCCGCCGCCGGAGGAAACGAAGTCCGCCATCGCCGCGAGGCCTTTAGGATTCAAGCCTGAGGGGTCGAAAACTATGACGGCGTCGAAGTCGGACAGAGCGCGGGCGTCGATGCCATCCGGGGATAGCGTGGAAAGTTCGATGGAGCGCGCTCCGCCTCCCGCGCCAGTGGCGGCGCGAAGACCGCGAAGAAGATAGAAAGCTCCGCTCTCCGGGTCCCGCATCGATTCTTTAGAAGCGACCAGAGCGAGCTTCATTTTTTCGCGCGCTGATATTATGAATCTTTTGGAAATATCGTCTGGAAGCCCGTCGCCGCGCGCCGCGATTCTGCCCGCGGCGTGACCCGACTCGCCGAGGGTGACGGAGAAGCAACCAGCGGCGTCGCCGTGTTCGTCCATGAGAACTGACTGCTCGCCTCTTTTATCCGCGTCTATGAACAGATCGACGTTCAGCGCCGCGCCGGCAGGGGCGTCGCCTTTCAATCGGTAACAGATTTTTAGTTCTTCGCCGGGAGAGGGATATAGAGGAGTTTCGATTTCGGCTATAGAAAGGTCGTTAACCTTTAGTCCCTGCGATAAATTGACAAAAATGATGTCAGGGTCGCCTTTTGCGTGATCAAGCGGCGGAGCGATAAAAACGTTTCTCCGCAAATCGGAGAGAACGACTATTTTTTTTTCTACTGAGCGAACATCTCTCATGGAGCGGACGGCGCGGTTGATAATAAGCCCCAAGTCCGGAGAGCAATATGATGTTGTGGATTTTCGTATCGAGTCGGAAAGGGCGGCTGGATCGCGGGGCAGGGGGCCGGACGGGGTTTCGCAGGCAAGTTCGAGGCTGACATCGTCTTCGCGGGATGAGACGGCGACAATCTTTTCAGCGGCCGCTTTGGCAAGCTCGAAGAGGGAGACGCCGTTGTGTTTTGCGTTCATGCCCGGAGAGTTGTCGAGAATGACATGGACGGTCGTAGAGGAAGCCGCGCCGGGGAGCGGGAGCGATAAGCCCCTGATGACAGGTTGAGCGGCGGCGGCGACGATAGCGGCGAGCGCGGCCATCCTTAAAAGCATCACGAGCCACTGGCGAGGGGTGAGGGCGCGCATGCTTTTTCGGCTGGAGCCTGTCAGCAACATCAGAGCCGGGAACGGCAGGCTCTTCAGGCGTCGCCTCATAAAAAGATGGAGCGCAATGGGTATGGCCACGATGGCCAATCCGAACAAAAGGGCGGATTGAAGGAACGCCATTTCTACCATCCCGCCCTTCTTCCTCTGGATTCGAGATATTTAAGGAGAGTTTCTTCCGGGGATGCCGAGGTGGGAGCGCTGACGTAGTCGATGTCCATCCTAGCGCAGAACTCCTTGTAACCGCGAGTGAAGGACGAGAGAGCTTTGATGTATGCGGCCCTGACCGCCGAGGGGTCCGCCGATATGAACGCGCCGGATTCCGGGTCTATGAACTTCGCGGCCTTTGCGAAAGGGAAATCAGTCTCTTCCGGAGAGAGTATATGGAAGATAGTGGCGTCGTTGCCGCGCCCGCGAAGCGCTCTGAGGCTATCCATGACAGGTTCTGGCGGCTCAAGAAGGTCGGAGAAGACGATGACGAAAGAGCGACGTTTGAGCAGGTCTGCGGAAGCGGCAAGCTCCGCGGCGAGCGAGGCGGCTCCGGCGGGCCGGGCGGCGGCGAGGATGGATATCAGCCTGTGCAACTGTCCGCGCGAGGCCCGATGCTCCGCGCGGGACACAGGCGCTTGCCCTCCGGCAAGCGACAGCCCGACGGCGTCCCCCTGTTTTAGCAGAAGATATGCGACGGACGACGCCAGAAGGGCGCAACGATCCCATTTGTTTGAAGAGTCTCCGGCTCCGAAGTCCATAGAGGCGCTGGCGTCCGCGACGATGTGCGCTTGGATGTTGCGTTCTTCCTCGCGTAGCTTGATGAAATACTTTCCGCTTTTTGCGCGCGCTTTCCAGTCGATGTGCCGGATGTCGTCTCCCGGACTGTAAGGCCGGTGTTCGAGGAACTCTACGTTGAATCCTTTGGCGTTCGATCTGTGCATGCCGGCTAGAAGCCCGTCGGCGGCGGTCCGCGCCGTCAACTCCATGCGAGCGATTTTATCGATCAACTCCGGGGATAATGTTCTGTTGTTATCGCCATTCGGCATTGTTCAGGCTTGTCTCCAGTGTCCGCGGGCCGGTCGCGGCGAAACTACCGTTTCAAAACGCGTCGCGTCTGTTATTCATTGTAATCGAACATATTTGGCTCCTCAATAGCGAGCGGGCATTGGATGGAAGGGATAGCTAAGAAGATGAAAGCGCCGGGATCATTGAAAATGGAGTCTAAAAAATTCAAAACCGCCATGAAGGAAATATTCTGAGTTGAAAAAACAAAGACCGACGATGGTTTTTAGAAGTTTTGATAATGCGCTTTCGCTGTTTTAGCCGACGTGTTCGCTTATGATTTCCCCGATGGATTCGCCGAATTCCTTGAGTCCTTCTTCGGGGATAAAAATGAAACTGCGTTTTTCGCCGTTGCTTTCAGTCACTTTCAGGAATTTGCCGTTGGGATTCTCTTTAAGATCAAGAAAAAAGGCCTTGTTCCTTGTGATGATTTTCTTGCTGAAGATTGTCGTCTCCTCCATCCTTCACCTCACTAGTAAAATTTCCCATAAAACGCCGCATGCGCCGCCTATGAATAAAAATATAGCTAGCATATCGTAATGTGTCAATTAAGAAATGCTAGTAAAAAAAGGAATATTTGTGTGATTTAAATCAATATTCAGGTGTCTGATTTGTCGTTTGATTTAAAAATCAACAACAGCAATTATGGAAAACTTGTAATTGTCAAAAGGCTTTTTGAGACAATCAATCAGGCTGTTTTCGCGAGTTCGCGATGAATTCCTGACGGAGCTTGATAATGGTATCGGGAGGCACATAACCGCGAACCACAGAACATGGATAGATGATGCAGCGTTTGCCGATAATCGCGCCGGGCATGGTGACAGAGTTGCAACCGAGTTCGGAGCCGTCGCCAATTAAGGCTCCGAGTTTTCGTCTGCCCGTGGGTAAAGCGGAGCCGTCTGATAAACGGACTGATACGGAGCGTTCGCCAGTATCGACTTTGAAATTTGCGAGTTTGGTTCCGGCGCCGAGGTTGACGTTTGAACCGAGAATGCTGTCGCCGACATAAGCGAAGTGGGAAGCTTTGGAGCCGTTGAGGAAGATAGAGTTTTTGACTTCGGTGGTGTGTCCGATGACCGAGCCGTCGCCCGCGATAACGTTGCCGCGAAGATAAGCGCCTTGACGGATAGCGCAATTTTCGCCGATGAGGGCGGGGCCGATAATCATAGCTCCGGGTTCGACGACGCTGCCCGCGCCGATGGATATCATGTCGCCTTCGAGCCACGCGCCGGGAGACACCTTGCCGAGGATTCGTGGAGTTCCCGCAGAAGCTATATAAGAGCCGATAGAGGATAGGGCTTCCCACGGTGCTTCAATTCCTGAAAAAACGTCTTTGAACCTGAATTCTTCGAGGTCGAATAAATCGGCAATTTTCGTTGTCATCGGTTGCGGCCTTTCGTATCTCGCGCGGACGGAGGGATGTCTCTCCATCGCGCTCGTCAGATAAAAATTATAGCAGAACAGGCAGTATAGGATTAAAAGAGATGGAAAAATGCTCTTTTGCGGAATCAGCGGCGTTTGACACGGCAAGAGCGCGGAAAATATAATTGGCGCGGTCGGCAATGCATTGCGGCGGGTGGTTGAAGTTGAGGCGAATGCCGACCCGGACGGCGGAGTAAAACAATAGCGAATCGAGGAGCCCGCGCGAAAAGCGGCGCGGAAGATTCGCCGGGAGAACACAGGATATGGGCAGAAAAGAGATATCGCTGGACGGAGACGAATGGCGGATCGGGCAGTGCATGCAGGGGCAGGGGATGGACGAGGTGGCGAGATGGCTGCCGGCAGTCGTTCCGGGAGACGTCAGGGCGGACCTGCTCAGGCACGGCCTCATAGAGGACCCGTTCATAGGCAAACAGAACGAGCTTTCGTTGTGGGTGGACGACTGGAACTGGTGGCACAGGCGGGAGATCGACGCCGCGCCGGGGCCGGGCAGGACGTTCGTGAGGTTCGACGGGATAGACTACAAATCGCACATATTTTTCAACGGAAGGAAGATAAAGGAAAACGAGGGAATGTTCGCCCCCGTCGTGGTCGAGATATCGGAGATGTTGGCGAAGCGCAACTCTCTGGCGGTGAACATCGAGTACGCCGGACAGTTCACGGACAGGGAGAAAACGCTGAAATGCCAGATGGGTTTCGGCTGGGATTTCGCCCCGGTCATGAGGACCTGCGGGTTGTGGGACTCGGTGACGCTTATCCGAACCGGGGATGTTTTCATCCGCCAGTTGGACGTTGAGCCGATCAGGGTGACGGACGACTACTGGGAAGCGCAAGTAAGAATGACGCTGGATTCGAGGCGGGAGACCGCCATCACCGCGGAGTTCGCCGTCGAAGGGGCCAACTTCAAATCCGAGACGAAAACCACGGAGCGAAAGATTCAGGCTTCGGCGGGAATCTCGGAGCATATCATATCGCTTCCGATGAAAGAGCCTGAATTGTGGCAGCCGTGGGAGGAAGGAAAACCCAATTTGTACAGGCTGACCGCGACTCTGCGCGGCGGCAAGTCGGGGCGCTCGGTTCTGGACGACTCTGCCACAAGGTTCGGGATGCGCTCCGTGACTCTTCTTCCCAACCAGAACAGGCCGGACGAGAGATGGACGTTCGCGATCAACGACGCTCGCAGATACATAAGGGGAGCCAACTGGGTTCCGTGCGACTCGATGCCGGGCAGGGCGGGCCGAGAGCGTTATGAGAAGCTAATCAAGATGGCCCGTCAGGCAAACGTGAACATGTTGAGAGTGTGGGGCGGCGGGTTGCGTGAGAAGAAGGCCTTCTATGATTTGTGCGACGAACACGGAATCCTCGTGTGGCAGGAGTTCCCGCTCTCATGCGGAAGAAAGCCGTATCCCGCCGACGCGGCGTTCAGAAGGCTGCTAAGGAAAGAGGCGACGGGGATACTCGGCTCGCTGCACAATCATCCCAGCGTCGTTTATTACAGCGGGGGCAACGAGATAAACCAGACGTTCAACAGGCGGCTGATAAGCATGATGGAGAAGCTTGTCAGGGAGCGGGGCGGGGGCAGGCCGTTCAGGGGCGGCTCTCCGGCGGTAGGCGAAAGCCACAACTGGAGGGTGTTCCACGGGCTTGCGAACGTCGCCGACTACAGGATGGAACAGTCCTCTTTCCTCAGCGAGTTCGGCATGCAGTCCGTCCCGGTCAGGGAGTCTCTCGACGAGTTCATTCCGAGGGAGAGCCAGTGGCCGGTGGAGCCGAAGTTTCCTTACACTCTGAACGAGTTCCCGCTTAGCGGCAGGATGAGGGCGGAAGAGTACGACCCGATAAACAGGATGATACTGTCGAATTCCGTCAAAAGGCGGAACGCCGAACTGTGGGCGTATCACGACGCGCAATTGATGAAGATATTCAGGTACGCCAAGCAGATAGGTTTTTACGACTGCGAATCGTTCATAGACGCGACGCAGCGGATGCAGGCGCACGGGTTGCAGGTGGCGGTGGAGCACATGCGGCGAAGGAGGTTCGAGGCCGGAGGGGTGATGTTCTGGCAGTTGAACGAGCCGTGGCCGTCTGTCTGCTGGAGCGTGATCGACTACTATCTGCGTCCGAAGCTGGCATATCAGAAGTTGAAGGAGATATATTCGCCGCTGTTGTTTTCGATGGAGTATCCGCTGGGGCCGTACGAGGCGGACCAGACGCTGAGAGCGAGGGCTTTCCTGATCAACGACAGGCGCGTCGAGTATTCCGGGCTGGACATAACAGTAAGCGCGACCGGAAAGGGAGGCGTGGAGGTCGACCGGGTCGAGAGACATGTCGACAGAATGCCGGGGGACGGTATAATAGAAGTCGAACCGGTGGAACTGGCGTTGAGAGGCGAAGGCGGCTGGCGGATAGAATGCGCGGTGAGCCGCGCGGGCAAAGCGTTGTCGCGCAACAGCTATGATTTGACGATTGTCGACCGGGAGGCCACGAAGAAGCTGTTCATGGCGGGCGACTGGATAATGCACAATATCATCTGGAAATGAGGCGCGAAAGATGAAAGGTCTTATATTGAGCGGCGGCAGGGGAACTAGGCTCAGGCCTTTGACTTACACGAGGGCGAAGCAGCTTATCCCCGTCGCGAACAAGCCGATTCTCTTCTACGGAATCGAGGCGATCGTCAAAGCCGGGATAAACGAGATAGGCATTATCGTCGGCGACACGAAGGAAGAGGTCAAAGCGGCGGCGGGAGACGGCTCCCGTTTCGGCTGCAAAATCACTTACATAGAACAGGACGAGCCTCTGGGACTGGCGCACGCGGTGATGGTCGCCGAGCCTTTCCTCAAGGACGACCGCTTCGTCATGTATCTGGGCGACAACATAATCAGGGACGGCATAAACGAACTGGTCGCGCAGTTCATCGAGAACAAGCCGAATTCGCAGATACTTCTCGCCCGCGTCTTAAATCCGTCGCAGTTCGGGGTTGCGGAGCTGAACGGAAACCTGATAGTCAGGCTCGAGGAAAAACCCAAGAAGCCGCGCTCGGACCTAGCTCTGGTGGGCGTTTACATGTTCGATTCCAACGTGTTCAAGGCCGTCAACTCGATAAAACCTTCATGGCGCGGCGAGCTTGAAATAACGGACGCGATATCGTGGCTCATAGAAAAGGGTTACGCGGTGGAGCCGTACATAATCAAAGGCTGGTGGAAAGACACCGGCAAGCTGGAAGACCTGCTGGAGGCCAACCGCATCATACTGGACATGATAGACTGCGAATGCAAGGTGAAGCTGGAAGGCGGCTCGAGGCTTGAGGGTAAAGTGGCGGTGGAAGATGGCGCGGTCATCGAAAACAGCGTGGTGAGAGGCCCGGCGGTGATCGGGGCCGGAGCGCAAGTGTCGAACTCGTACATCGGGCCGTTCACGTCCGTCGGGCCGGGCGCGAAGGTCGTTAACAGCGAGATCGAGCACAGCATCCTTCTGGACGACAGCGAGGTGTCCGACATCGCGGGAAGAATCACAGACAGTCTTATCGGGCGCGCGGCGAAGGTGACCCGCTCGGCGGGAACGCCTCGCGCTCTGAGTTTTATGTTGGGAGACCAGAGCGAAGCGACGCTCCTCTAGTCCGAACGCCTGAAACCAAAGAAAAGGGAGACGCCCATGCCGGGAACAGCCACCCTGAATGAAATTGCCGAACAGTTCGATGTCTGGAAAGGGCTTGTCGATGATATCGACCTGCTGATAAAGGATGTGGAACAGAATTTTCAGGCGAAAGAATACGACGACGTGGTGTTCGTCGGGGCCGGGTCGTCATGGCACGCCGCCACAGCCGCCGCGTCGTCTTTCCGGTCGGTGACCGGCGAGATGGCGTTTTCGCTGCCGTCATCGGAGGTGTGCTACTTTCACAGGAACAACCTGAAAAAGGAAAGAAAATACATATTCGTGTTCATGTCGCGATCAGGCCGGACGCCTGAGACCGAGCAGGCGCTTGATGTCGCTCGGAAGAATTACCGCGCGTCCACCGTGGCGATAAGCTGCGATCCCGCAAGCCCGTTATGCGCCGAATGCGACATGGCGTTCCCGGTGAAGAACTGCGTCGAGGAAAGCGTGACGATGACCAAGTCGTTCACGTCGATGCTGATGGTGACTCACATGTTCGCGGCGGCTCTCGGAGAGAGGTACGCTTCGGTGAATCATCTGGAACAGTTGCCGGAAGAGGGCCGAGCGGCGTTCGAGATGCAACGGAGAGTGGCGGACAGGCTTCTGGATGAATGCGCTGTGGAGAGGACGACCGTGTTGGGCGGAGGACCGTTCCTCGGAGTGGCCAGAGAGTGCGCGCTGAAGCTTGAGGAGATGGCTCTTGCGAGGACGGAAGCGATGCCGCCGATGGAATTTCTGCACGGCCCTCGCGCAGCGGCGGACGCCTCAAGCCTTATCGCTCTCATGATTTCGGACTCTGGCCGGGACGCGGAACTGAAAATCCTCAAAGCGGCAAAGCGGCTGGGCGCGAAGACTCTGGTTATGTCCGACAGAAAAGAAAAGGATTTCGACGACGAGGCGGACTATACGATACTGACAGGGCGCGGAACGCCTGAACTTTACAGAGGCATGCTATACGCTCCTTTTATGCAATATCTGGGAGCCAAGGCGGCTCTCTCAAAAGGGCTTGACCCGGACAATCCGCCGAATATTTCGCGCGTGACTTCTCTATAGTTCTTCGCCGCTGGTGAATTATTTCACTTGACATCTTTCCCGCCGGTTTGATATGATGCAGTCGCTTTCGAAAATGTTTTTTAAGATATCTGCCGTTAGCAACCATTAAATCATTAAAGGGGTGTGAATGATGGCGGTCACATGCGCTGAAATCTTTGCAAGGATGCCGGAGCAGTTCGACGCTGAAGTTGCAGGCGACTGGGACGCCAAAGTGGCGTACAAGATTGAGGGAGACGGCGGCGGGAACTGGGCGATGACCGTATCTAACGGCTCTTGCTCGGTCGCTCAGGGCGAAGTGGACGACGCAACCGCGACGATAATCACCGACTGCGAAACATGGGTGGGCATAGCGGAAGGCTCTGTGGAGCCGACTACGGCGTTCATGACGGGCAAAATCAGGATCGAAGGCAACATGGCCGATGTGATGAAGGCTCAGAAGGTCATCAAAAGAGCGGACGCGTGACGCGCCCGGCGATAGACGGCTGGAAAAGGATGACTGAAGCCCGGCGACCTGCTGTTTTTTGATTCACAAGGCGTTTTTGATGAGCTGAAAATTTATCTTGGACAATCGTCTTTCGCGGATATATAATTAACTATATTCAGTTCCGGGTGGGTGGCATGGGACGTAAAACCCTTTTGACGGTCGACGACGATCCGGTGGTGCTCGCGGCGATAAGCGAAGTGTTTTCGGGCGACTACAATGTGCTTACCGCCAGAGACGGACATGAGGCCATCGAGATTGCGAACCAGCACAGGATCGACATTATCCTTCTTGACATTATGATGCCGGGTTTCGACGGCTTCTCCACTCTTATGCTTCTGAAAGAAAGTCCCAACACCAGAGACATCCCGGTTATAATGCTGACCGCCGTAGGGAAGAAGGAAAAAGTGATAACCGCTTTCCGCGACGGCGCGTCCGGCTATCTTTTAAAACCATTCAAAGAAGAAACCCTCCGGAACAAACTCGAATCGGTGCTCAAACAGCGCGACGAGGAACTCGCGGAGCGTCAAAACGAAACGCCTCCTCAGAACGACTAACCCGGAACTTTCATTCCGAATCTTTCATTAGGATTCAGGTTATTCATACCCGCTGCTACTTATCACTCCTTTTTGTTTAACCTTATACATGCTATCAGATGATTCTACCCACTACCAAGTGTGCCATGCGCAAAACTTTTTCTTTTGCGCATGATGCTTTTTACCAAATAGTAAATGGGAGCTTTCATTTAATTCTTCGTATAACTCAGGATCCTGTGGTTTCTTCAATATTTACGAATACAAATGAGATTTCTGAGGATCGATGAAGGTTTTTTAAACCATTCTTTTATATATGCCTCAAGGTGTATAATATTGATGATATTGGAATGTTTTACTGAATGGATCGATTAGAAAAATAAAAAAACTCTATTGAGTACAAAGGTGCGGGATATGCATATTGAATCAATAAGTATACGAAACTATAGAGTGTTCCGAGAAGCTAATATGACAGACATCCCTAGTATGTGTGTTCTCGTGGGAGCAAACGGAACAGGCAAGAGCACGATGTTCGATGTGTTCGGTTTTTTGAGAGATGCGCTTACTCACAACGTTGACAAAGCTCTTGCTATGCGTGGAGGATTCAACGAGGTGATAAGTCGTAATGCCGAAGGGCCAGTCAGTTTTGAAATTAAATTTCGTGAAGTAAATGGTCCTCTCGTTACATATAGTTTATCGATAGGACTGGATTCCGGCAGGCCGGTGGTCGCAAGTGAAGTTCTTAAGTATAGAAGGGGCCAGCACGGGCAACCATGGAAGTTTCTAGAATTCAGCAAGGGGCATGGCCAAGCAATAACAAATGAGGACGATTACAAGATGCCTGAAAGCGAGATGCAACGTGAGCCTCAGGAGCTTGAGTCGCCGGATATACTTGCTATCAAAGGACTTGGGCAATTTCAACGTTTCAAAGTAGTGACGGCTTTCAGGAAGTTAATCGAGAACTGGCATGTTTCGGATTTCCATATACATGAAGCTCGGCCTAGTCACGAGGAAGGGTATGCGGAGCATCTGTCAGCAAGAGGAGAAAACCTTGCGCTAGTTTCTCAATTCCTTTATGACCGGCACCGAGATATATTTGACGAAGTGCTTAGGAAGATGGCAGAAAGAGTGCCGGGTGTAAGCAAAGTAGAAGCGCAGCCTACGATTGATGGAAGAATAGTGCTGCGTTTCCAAGATGGCTCATTCAAAGATCCGTTCATTGCGCGGTATGTATCGGATGGGACTATAAAAATGTTTGCATATCTTGTGCTATTACACGATCCATCACCTCACCCGCTCTTATGCGTGGAAGAGCCGGAGAACCAGTTGTATCCTCAACTGCTCCAAGAATTAGCAGAAGAATTTAGGCAGTATTCCGAACGCGGCGGACAAGTGTTTGTTTCGACGCATTCACCAGATTTCCTGAATGGAACGAGACTAGATGAGGTGTTCTATCTTCGGAAAATGAACGGATTTACAACTCTACAAAGAGCTAGGGATAGTGAAGTGCTTAGAAACCTAGTTGCGGAAGGAGAGTTGCCAGGAGCGCTATGGAAACAGGGGCTATTTGAGGAGATAAACAGCGAGTTATGAAGATTGTATTTCTGCTCGAAGAACAGTCAATGAAGGAGGCTCTAAAGGGCTTTTTGCCAAGAGTTGTTCCAAGGTCAATTCACTGTATATATGTTGTTCACGAAGGAAAACAAGATCTTGAGAAATCGATTCCGAGAAAACTGAGAGCGTGGCGAGAGGACGATGTCAGATTCATAGTGCTGAGGGATCAGGACCAAGCTGATTGCCAAGTTGTGAAAACGAACCTTACAAGACTTTGTGAAGAAGGTGGAAGATCAGATGTTCTTGTCCGTGTAGTATGTCGTGAACTTGAGTCATGGTTTCTTGGAGACCTGAAGGCCGTTGAAGCCGGAATGGGAATCGGGAACTTATCAGGCAGACAAAATCAAGCCAAATTCAGAAGTCCGGACAGCATTAACCAACCCGCGGAAGAAATAAAGCGCATTGTTGTGAACTATCAGAAAATAAGTGGCGCACGAGCTATAGGGAAGCACATGAATCCCTCGATTAACAAATCTCGGAGTTTCAGAGTATTTATCAGTGGCCTTGTAAGAATTATTCCGGAAGAAATAAATAATGAAATTGCCAAGGCTGAGCCGACATCAGCAGAAGAACACGAGCAAAAGACGTTTAATTTCAATGTCATTGAAGAATAGAAGTTTCGGCTACTGAAAAAGCTTTCTTTCAATATTAGTTTATCTCCCAAATATCAAACGGAAAATCCCATTCTGTATATAGTTTTGTCTGTGGCGCATACATAACAAAACAACTATAAGAAATAGAAAATCTTAATTACAACGAAAATTCGTCTGTGCCTTACATATCTCATAACAATCGCTTTTAAATCCTTACGGCAGTTTTGGGTCCAATCAGCCGGGGACGATTCTGAACGAAAGAAATTTGGTGGCGCTGCGGAAGGTGAAATAGATGAACTTGGCGGCGTAGAGGACTTCGCTTATGGAAGAAGGCACCTTGAAAACGCGCCGTAATGCCGTCAGGTTATGCCGAGGCGCTCGTTGAGCTTGGTTTTGCGGCTGAAGACGATGGCCTCTCCCACGATGTCGGGCGAAAGCCTTCCGGCAAACTCAGCTAATTTGCCGATTGGCGAAAGCACGGCGCGGGAGCGGCGCTTTCGGATAAGTTCCGCGAACTCGCGAGCGACCTCTTCCTGCGTCATGTGAGCCGGGCCGGGCGGAACGGCCCCGCCTGACGCGCTGACCACTTTCTTCTCAGGGTCGTTTTCAGTGAACCCGACATAGACGACGCCGACATGCGCGCCGCAAGGCCCGATTTCGCATCTCAACGCGTCCGCAAACCCGCGAAGCGCGTGCTTGGTCGCGCAATATATAGTCGCCGTTGGCAGCCCGATAAGCCCCGCTATGCTGGAAGTAAAAACGACGCTTCCTTTATTCTTCTTCAGTTGATCGAGCGCGCTCAGTGTCGGATAAATGCATCCCATCAGGTTGATGTCCACCATCGAGCGGCAGGCTTCAGCGTCTAGTTCGTCGAGCGTGGCGCGCATCGAGACGCCCGCGTTGTTTACAAGGATGTCCAGTCGCCCGAATTCCTCGACCGCGCGCGCGACCATGTTTGCGCAGGACTCGGCGTCCGACACGTCAGTCTGAATGGTCAGGACATCGAAACCGTCAGCGGCAAGAGACGCGCGGGCGCGTTCGAGCCGTTCGGCTCCTCGCGCGGCGATGGCGCAGCGAGTGCCTCTTTTTGACATCTCGCGCGCGACGGCAAGCCCGATACCGCGGCTTCCTCCGGTTATTAGCGCCGTCTTATTTTCAAAGTGTTTTGCGGCCATCGTCATCGACCCTTTCCGGCGCGCCCGCGCGCGCTCTTTATATATCCGTTGTCCGCAAGCCACTTGTAGGACTCTTCGACAGCGGTCTCGATAGGCGTTTGCGGCAACTGAAGCTCTTTCACGGCTTTCGCAGCGGAATAGTACGCGCCGACGCATGAACTGCGGGCCATCTCATAAGACAGTTCAGGCTGCTTTCCAGTTACATTGCTAATGGCCGAACCGGCGGCCCCGGCAATCATCAATATCTCTTTGGGAATCTCAAGAAAAGGAGGCTTGAAGCCCGCCACGCGCGCGACCTCGCTGAAAAATTCCTTCATATCCATATTCCTGTTGCCCAGAAGGTAACACTCGCCGGTTCGCCCGCGCTCGAACGCCGCTAGCATTCCTTTCGCGGCGGCGCGCGCGTGTATGAAATTCCTTCCGCCGGGAGGATAAAAAGGCGGCCTCATTTCGGCGAATTTAGAAATCATTTTTCCAGAACTGGGGCCGGAATCGAACGGGCCTATCATAAACGTCGGGTTCACAACCACAACGTCCAAAGCGCCATCGGCGGCGCGCTTAAGAGCTATCCTTTGCGCCTCAAGCTTGGAATCAAAATAGGCTAGTCCGAAATCGGCGTATTTAAAAGGAGTCGTCTCATCTCCGGGCCGCTCTTTGGTTCCATACCCGAACGAACTGGCGGAACCGACATGGACGAACCTCTTTACGCCCGCTTTGACCGCCGCGTCCAGCATGTTCCTTGTGCCTTCCACGTTCACGGCGGTGATTATGGGAGATTTGGGAGGCCAGAGAGCGGTGGACGCCGCGACATGGAACACCGCGTCGCAACCCTTCGCCGCTTCCTCCAGCCCGACGGCGTCTAGGATGTCTCCGGTTATTCGCTCTATCGGAAGACCGTCTAGAGTGCGCGACACGCTTTTCGGATGCACAATCGCCCGCGCTTCGATTCCTCTCTCTATCATTTCCCTGATGAGATTCCCTCCAAGAAGCCCGTCGGCTCCAGTGACAAGCGCTTTCATGTTATTCATCCTCTCTACCGCCGGTCTAACCTTGTTTTTTGCAGCATTTGCGAAAGATTTAGGTTAAATTCGGCGAGATGTCTTGACAGTCTTTGACCGCTCGGTTAATATAATGACAGGAGTTGACCATTCGGTCAAGATGTTCGCAAATAATTATGCGCTCCGACTGTTTCGGCGGTGAACAAGATGAACACATTAACTAAAAAAGACGTCGTCACCGAAAATGAAACGAAGGTGTCCGAGCCGGACGCCAGAGAAAAGATTTTCAGGGCGGCGGAAGAGTTGTTTATTGAGCGCGGGCACGACGGAGCGAGCGTAAACGACATTGCGGAGAAGGCGGGAGTCGCGAAAGCTCTCGTATTCTATTATTTCGAAAGCAAAAAGAACCTGTTTGACAACGTGCTGGACGTTTACTACAAGGCGCAGGCGCAGGCGTTGTTAGGCGCATTGACTGCGGGAGGGACTGCTAGGCAGAAGGTTCACGCCGGAATGGAAGCGTATCTGGATTTCGTGGAGTTGAATCCCGGTTACGCGCGGCTGATTCAGAGAGAGATATGTTCGAGGTCGCAGAGTCTGGAGAAAATAGCGCAATACATGGAGCCGTTGCAGAGGTGGGGAGAGGTCGCTTTCGGGGCTTTGCTTCCCGGCGGCGGGGCGGTCGCTCCCAGACATTTTTTCGTCACTCTGTTCGGATTGGCGATAAATTACTACACATACGCGCCCGCGCTTGAGTTGCTGTGGAAGGGCGATCCTCTGGCGAAGAGCGCGCTGGCCGAACGCAGGGAGCATGTCAGGATGGTGGTCGACGCAATGCTGGACAAGTTTGCCGACGCGTCGGTTCTGGACGGTTGAAGCGCGACCGCGCGAGGGGGACTAAAGATGCTGACTCTTGAGAAGAATAAAAACCGGTCTGCCGAATTGCGCGACAGGTATATTCTGGAGACTCCGAAGATTTCCATCCAGCGCGCGAAATATTACACCGAAAGCTGGAGGAAGACGGAAGGCTCCGGACTGACCGCCGGCGAGCGCGTGGCTCTCGCTATGAAGAACGTGTATGAAAACATGGACATGCATGTCGAGCCGGAAGACCTTATAGCGGGATACTGGACGGAAGATTTCATGGGCATCCCCATCGACATCGAGCGGGGAGTGTTCAACGGGGTTTTTAAAACCGAGCTTGCGCGCGGATCGATAATGAGATTCAGATTCAAGTCTCTAGGCGGAGCTCTTTCGTATCTTGTCGGCAAACGCGGTCTGCGGGATTTCGCGCGAAACATGAGGGCGTCCCGCGCCGCCGGGCAACAGCCCATGAATCTTGAAATTAAAACGATGGACGAGCGCGAAATAAATAGATATGTGATTGATCCGGAAGACAGAAAAGTTCTTGTAAACGAGCTTCTTCCGTTCTGGGAGGGAAAAACGGTCGTCGAAGAGGTTGACCGGCGGTTGATGTCGTCAGGTCTGCTCGGCGACGACATGCGGGAATTCAGCCTAGCGCTGCCTACTATCACCTCCCGGCAGACAATGATGGTGTCGATATGCTCGACGATATCCTCTTATCAGGGGCACGTGATAATTGATTTCGAAACGGTAGTAAAAAAAGGGCTTTTAAAGATGAAGGAAGAGGCCGCGCAAAGGGTCGCGGCTGCGGCGGACGATGAAACCCGGGCTTTCCATCGCTCTGTTGAAATGGCTCTCGACGGCGCCATTGTTTTCGCGCGCAGACTGGCCGACGCCGTTAAAGCCGCGCTCGAAGACGAACTTGTCCCGGAATACAGGGTCGCTCTTCGCGCCGCGTTGGAAAACTGCAAAGCCGCTCCCTTGATGCCGTCGGAGACTTTCATGCAGGCTGTTCAGGCGGCGTGGACGGTCAAGACGGCGGTAGAGCTTGCTCACCCGGTCAACCTTCACAGCTTTGGCAGGATGGATCAGATATTTTATCCTTATTACAAAAAAGACATCGAGGACGGAATAATAACGAGGGACGAAGCGCGCGCGGCGCTCGAAGAGCTTCTGCTCAAAATCATGTCCCAGAACATACGCCCGGAATCGAACATGCTGAGCAATTTCTATCACCGGTTCCTCGGCTCATCGCCTGTCACAGTGGGCGGGGTGAAACCCGATGGGACGGACGGCACGAACGAGTTGACTTATCTGTTCTTGGAAGCGGCCGCGAGAGCCAAAGCGGTGACCAACATTTCGCTCCGCGTCCACAAAGATTCGCCCGAAGACCTTCTTCCGGCCGCTGCGGAAGCGGTTTTCACGGGCGGCTCGAATATTTCTCTTTTCAACGACGATATCAATGTCGAGTCGATGCGGCGGCGCGGGTTCTCAGACGAGGACGCCCGCGACTACGCCGTAATGGGTTGCGTCGAGATGCTGTGTCCGGGCAAGACCGGCGGCATGAGCGCCTCGGCTCTTCTTCTTTCCCGTCTGCTCGACCTCACTTTGCGCAACGGCAACTCGCTCACCATGATGGGCCTTATCAAAAACGTCGGACTCAAAACCGGCGAGCCGGAATCGTTCGACTCTTACGAAAGTTTCGAGGAGGCTTTTCTAAAGCAGGCGCGGCATCAGATAAAACTCATCGCCGACGCGTCGAATATAAAGGACGATGTCTTTGCGGACATGCTTCCCGCTCCTCTGATCTCGGCGTTCATGCAGGGATGCGCGGAAAAGGGCAGGGATGTCGTCAACGGCGGCGCTCTGTACGACCTCAGCGGCATTTCCTTCATCAACAGCATCGCCAATGTCTCCGACTCTCTTTTAGTGATTAAAAAACTCGTTTTCGAAAAGCGCAAGTTCGCGCTCCGCGAAATAATCGAGGCGATAAACGTGAACTATGCCGGACTCGATGACTTGCGACGAGAGATAGCCGGACTTGAAGGAAAATGGGGGAACGGGTTCGCGGAGACAGACGAGCTTGCGCGGCGGGTGACGAACGCGATGTTCGATGAAACTTATAAATACAAGACCAGCCGGGGCGGAGTCTTCGTCCCGTACGTGATAAGCATGACCACTCACACGATAGACGGCAGGTTGTCCATAGCCACGCCCGACGGACGCCGCGCCGCGACCCCCTACGCCGCGAGCTGCAATCCTTACAACGTCGAGAAGAACGGCGTGACGGCGGCTATGAGGTCGGTCGCCTCGCTTGATTTCACGCAGATACTCGGCGCGGCGGTGAACATGAAGTTTCATCCCTCCGCCGTCGGCGGAACGCAGGAGGCGAGGAAGAAATGGGCCGCGCTCATACGCGCATATTTCAGGATGGGCGGCGCTCAGTTGCAGCCCACCGTCGTGTCTTCTGAAACCATGCGCGAGGCCCAGCAAGACCCGGACGCTCACCGCGACCTGATAGTGAAAGTCGGCGGATACAGCGCTTATTTCACAGAACTCGGCAGGGAGATTCAGGACGAGGTGATAGCTCGCACCGAGCAGTATATCGCCTAAAAGCAAATAAAAGCCGGACGCGAAAGGCTGTCGAAAGCCCCGCGCGGACGGCTCAAACACTAAGAGGAGGTTGGGAAATGGGGTTCATCAGAAGCAAAGAGGAAATTGACAATTATTACGGATTCGCAACGAGGAGGTTCGACGGAGCGCAGATGCTCGGCATCATGTATGAGACGGAGGCGGACATTATCGCGAAACTGCTGCCGCCGCCGCTGGAGCCTGCGGCCGAGCCGTGGGCGCTTTCCTACATCTCGAACTTTCCTGACACGAACCTCGGGCCGGGATACAGGGAGTGCGCTCTTTTCATCAGGTGTCAATATAAGGGAGAGGTCGGCAACTACTGCCTGTCCATGCCTCTCGACGGCGACGACGACCGGATATTCAATGGACGGGAAATCTACGGATTCCCGAAGAAAACCGCGAAGATAACTCTGAACCGCGAAGATAAAGTGGTCGAAGGGACCGTCGAGCGCAGGGGCGTTAGATTCGCGACCATCAGGGCGGAACTGGCTGTCAAAATGGCCGAGCCGCCCCTCAAAGTCGGCCCCAGTTTCCTTTTCAAGTTCATGCCCCGCGCCGACCTGAAACCCGGTTTCGACGGCCCGATTCTTCTCGTCAGGCAGCGCACGGAAATCGTTTATCATTCCTTCGAGATGGGCATGGGCAAAATAACGTTCGAGCCGTCCGCGCACGACTCATGGAGCGAAATTGTCTGCAAGCGCCCTGTGGCTGCCTACTTCTTCACGAGCGATACCATCATGCATCCCGGCGAAGTGGTCGGCGAGGCCGACCCTGACGCTTTCCTTCCTTACTCGTTCGCAAGAACTGACTGGGGGTTCGAGAAATGATTGATTTCAATCCGACGCAGGAACAGCTTGAGTTGCAGAAGATGGCAAAGAAGTTCGCCCGCGAGGTGATAAGGCCCGCCGAGCTTGCCATAGATAAAATGCAGAATCCTGACGAGGCATACGCCAGCCCTGAATTCAGGAACACTTTAAGGCAGGCTTACGAGTTGGGATTCCATAAGATGACGATAAACGTCCAGCACGGCGGGCTTGGGCTTGACCCTCTGAGCACGGCGTTGGTCTGGGAGGAACTCGCCGTCGGCGGCGTCGGCATTCCCGCCACGCTGCTCGCCGGAATGGTCGCCCCCGCGTTCCTCAGCGTTCTCGCCGGCGGCAAAAAGGAACTCATCGAAAAACATGTCGTCCCTTACTGCGATGACACGAAAGCCGAGCACATTTCCGCATGGGGCAGCTCCGAAGGCAACATCGGCTCGGACGGCAGCAACTACTACGACCCGTGCGTCCATCACGAAACATCCGCAAAAAAAGAAGGCTCCGAATACGTCATCACCGGAGCGAAATCCAGCTTCGTCAGCAACGGCAGCATAGCCGACCTGTTTTTAGTGTTCGCCTGCGTCGACCCGTCAAAGGGGATAAAAGGCTCTGGCGTTTTTCTGGTTCCGCTGGGGCAGGGCGTCGAACGCGGCAAATCTATGGACAAGCTGGGCATGAGAGCGTTGAATCAGGGCGAAGTATGCTTCGACGGCGCGCGAATCCCGGAGGGCAACATGATTATGCCGCCCGGAGACGGCTATCCCACCATCCACAATGCGATAAAGACAGTCGGCAACATCGGAGTCGGGTATCTTGCTGTCGGGCTGATGCGCGCCGCGTATGAAGAAGCGTTGCAGTATGCCAAAGAGCGAGTGCAGTTCGGCAAACCGATCTTCCAGCATCAGGCGATAGGTTTCAGGCTGTTCGAGGCGTATCAGGCGATAGAAGCCGCTCGCGGCCTCCTCTGGAAAGCGTCATGGACGCTAGCCAACAAATTCATGGGCGACCTAAAACTTTCCGCCGCCGCTCGCGTCTTCGCCACCAACCTTGCCATGAAGCACACCGTCGAAATGGTTCAGATACTCGGCGGATACGGCATCTCCAAAGAATACAACTTGGAGAAATACATGCGCGACGCCAAACTGCTGCAAATCATGGACGCCACTAACGAGATAATGACCATCAAAGGCATGGCCCTGCTGTGAACTGAATCGGCAGCGCGCAGTTATAACAGCTCTGAAAAAAGGGGACACCCATCGCGAAAAACCGCGTTGATTGTCCCCTTTTCCTTTTTCGCGCGCCAACACCGGGTTTTTAACCTCACCCGGACGCATGAATCCGCCTCAATGAACGATACAATATTATCATCGTTACCAAGGTCTCCTTGGTAACGGATAGCCCGGAAGCTGAGACTTCCTTGTCACTGATTCCGCGTTGCCAAGGAGACCTTGGCAACGATGAGTAACCCAGTTGTGGGTGTGCGATGGGTGAAATCAATTAAGAACTGGTATAGATGATATTTGTATCGTCATCCGGTTGTTATTTGCCATACAATAATGAAAACGTGTTTGAAGTAGTGAAGATATGGGTAAATAGTATCAAAAGTGCCACATTACGTGGGCGGAAGATTATCTACTGATGCGAGGATCACATCATCAGTGACCTTCGAATCAAAAAAGGAGGTGGGGCCTATGAAGGTGAAAGTTATTTTGAGAATCAGAAGCATAATTGCTGTATCAGTGGCAGTGGGAATTTCAATAGGCATTCTTCCCATACTCGCATCAGTGGGTTCTCGAAGCCTATTTTTGAGATAAAGAAATCTGCGCACGAACCATTGGAATCCCCATGTTTATTATGGGTATTTTTGCTACTTCAGGAGTCGGCGAATGTTTGCATTCGGCAGTCTATAGATAGATTGGCATGGGGGTGAGGCACTCACTACTATATCTATAATTGACCCAAATTCTCCGGGAAATCTATGTAACGTTCCAGTATGATTGGAGGCCTGCTGTCTTTGAATTTCACCATGGCAAGACAAAGCATTGGCCCATATGCAGAAATGTCCAGTCTGAAATCATGCTTTTTTTCAGTGATTATTAAAGGTTCATCAGAGAACATTGGCCCTAAATAGTATTCAACGCAACTGATGTTTCCTTCACTAAGCGGGCCGCTTTTATGTTGCTTAAGATTAATAGCAATGTCTGCAACTTGATCTGGTTTGAGCGATGGTCTCCAGTAGTGGACAAGGAACAATCCGCAATTATCTTCATACTTTTTGATTCTTTCTTTTTCGATATCACCATATTCATTAGCATTTTGGATTTGTGCTGTTTTACTCTTTTGTTCAACAGGAGAAAAATCCTTGAACATGTTTTTATTATATTCCACAAAGTGGGCATCGGATAATTGTTGAGGTCTATATTTTGTTTGCATGAGATATATCAACATAGTGAAAACGAGAATCAAAACAATGGAGGCTATCACAAGTATTGCCTGAAGCCAATCGACTTTGATTTTCAATGCAGTTGCCATTAAAATTCCCACTAATAAAACCAATGCTACAAACCAAGCAGCGAGCAACTGTAATGGGGTGCTGATTTTTTCAGGATTTATGCTAGGATTGCTCAATCAAAAACGCACCTTTCAAGATTTCGGGTGACACCTTGCGAGATTCACACCAACTTGTTTTTGAATTTTCTCCAATTACATATCCATAGAGTCAGTTTCTATTTTTTGTAATTTTATCATAAAATCTTAAGTAAATCCAGCCTCTTTCCGCTCTCGCTTTGTTACAGATGTTACATCTGAATATTAGCAACAGCGTGCTGGCAATCGCCGATTTTCATCGTTACCAAGGTCACCTTGGTAACGTATGAGCCGGAAGCTCCGCTTTCCTTGTCATTATTTCCCCGTTGCCAAGGAGACCTTGGCAACGATGAGTAACGACTTTTGCTTCGATGAATAACGACCTTGTCAACGATGATAATCGCGAAAACATTGGCAATGATGAATAGATAGGCAAACCGTCTTTAGAGGTTGCCGAGTGCGCTTTTTTAAATAAACCCTCCGATGCAATACTGGGCGGTGTTGTTTTTGCATCTGAACGCATATTTGCAAGCGGCAATTGGCAAGGGAGCGTGATTAATACTTAAAGAAAGAGAATCGTTTTACGGTTACAATAATCGCCTGTACAGCAAGCCTATTTTTGTGCATTAAATGCATCAAAAACAGTCATAGCCAATGGGACATTGTCATCAATGCTGTTCAATCAAGCGAC
>DIWT01000043.1 GCA_002435745.1 bacterium UBP15_UBA6099 | reverse complement strand
TCGCAGAAACTACTTTACACAACTGCTAGGCGCTATTAATTTTCGATGGAATGTGGTACAGATAAGGCATGACCCCTTTTCCCTATCTTTTCGCATCTTTTTGTTTGGTCATTATTGAGAATATTGCGACGTTTTCGTCGAAATCTATAAGGCTTTATTTCCAATCGACGAATACGGGTTATAATGGCGGAACATCTGACTGGAATATATATGTCGCTTCATCTTTTGAATTTTTAGGCGAATCTTGCGTTAATACGAAATTAAGAATGTCGTCATCACGCCGAGATGGTCGGAGGGATAAAGACCTTCTTCGTTGTGGTTTCTGAAACAGACCACCGAATCAATCGTTTTCACCGCCGGGCCGTCCTTGGACGGTTTGACGAAAACATAATCTATCCTGTTTCTGGGATTCTGATCGGCTGCGTCGCGGCCTTTTTCGAGTCTTATCGGGGAAGTATTCCCGGTGTCCTCCGCCGTTTCGCCATGCGCCAGCACATAAGTGTCCTCGAATCCGGCTTCCGTGTACGCGGCGATAGTCGCGGATTCCGGCGACGCGTTCATATCCCCTGTGAGAAAAACAATATTTCCGACGTTGTTTCTTTTTTCGAACGCGACAATCTTCTTAGCCTGAGGCAGCCGGGTTTCGTCACCGCCCATGTGATGAAGATGCGTATTGTACATATCAACGTCGAGGCCGTCGGCGACGTTAATCCTTGTGAAAATGACAACCCTGCCGTTCTTCAAGTCCGTGAAATTCTTTTCGGCGATCGGAAATCTGCTGTAAATAGAGATGCCTTCGCCGGACACCGCCTCGAAACCTGTCTTGAGCCGCTCGTATTTGTTGTATGTTTTCCCCTGCTCTCCTCCGCTCTTCTGCTTGATGAGAGAAAGGAGAACGGCGGACTGGTCCATTCCTATGGAAACTTCCTGCAACCCTATGATGTCGGGATCGAGGCGCACAATTTCATCGGCAATGAGAGGAAATCTTTCCTCCCACAAATCCGCGTGATGGCGCAGGTTGATAGTCATGACTTTCAGGGTGATTTCTCTGCGCGAGGGTTCCGGAGACGCCGAGCCGATAGAGTCTTCGGCCATAGCGCGTGGAGCTTGAGCGGCGACCGCAAATAATGCCGATGCCAACGCTATGGCAAAGCATGTTTTCAGAGCCGACATGATTTTGTTCATTTTTTAACAGCGACCGCGAGGCTCTCAGCGACATATTCCACCGCGTCCCGCGACAGTTCGGGATACTGCGGAAGAGCAAGAATGTCCGAACACACCGCTTCTGTGACGGGGAAATCCTCCGGCGCATGCCCCAAGAACGAAAACACAGTCTGTTTGTGTAGCGCGAGAGGATAATATATCGCGTTGCCGACGCCCTTATCGATAAGAGCTTTGGAAACCGCGTCCCTGTCGGGAACCCTTATTTCGAACGTGTTGTATGTGTGAGCGAAGTCCTTGGGCGAGACGGGCAGCACGACCGCGCCGTCGGGCCGTTTGCCGTCTGAGCCGATTTCGTCTGAAAAAACGACAGGGATTCCCGCCGCTGAAAGTTTATTCTTAATGGCGTCGCAATACGCGCGGGCGTTTTCCGCCCGCATTTCAAGCCAGCGGTTAATGCGGGGCAGTTTCACAAGCAGAGCGGCGGCCTGAAATGAATCGAGCCTGCTGTTGTATCCGAAAGCGGTGTGATAGTACCTCTGATTGCTGCCGTGAACGTGGAGCAGTTTGGCGTTGTCGTAAACATCCTGCCTGTTGGTGAGAATCATGCCGCCGTCGCCGGCTCCGCCGAGGTTTTTGCTGGGATAAAAAGACAGGCAACCGGCGTCTCCTATGGCCCCCGCCTGAACGGTTTTGCCATCGATAGTCATCGTGGCGCCCTGCGCCTGAGCCGCGTCCTCAATAATGTCGATGCCGTATTTTTCTTTCATTTTCATGAAAGCGCGCATGTCGGCCATGAGGCCGTACAGGTGGACGGGGAGAATGGCGCGGAGCCGTTTGCCAGTGCGCGAGTCAATCAGTCCCGCATCCGTCTTTCGGCAGTTCGCCTCGATGTACTGTTCCACTTTCGCGGGATCGAGGTTATACGATTCGGGCGCGATATCTTGAAAGACGACAAGAGCGCCGACCTCGTTTATCGCCTCCGCCGTGGCCATGAACGTGAAAGGAGAGGTGATTACTTCGTCGCCGGAGCCGATTCCGAGAGCGCGGAGAGCGATGACCAGAGAATCCGTGCCGTTGGCGACTCCGAGGGCGAACTTGGCGCCGCTGTGTTCGCGCACGGCCGCCTCCAGATCGGAAACCGGCTTGCCGAGCACGAAATCGCAGCGCTCGAACACGCCTTCCATAGCGCTCATCATCTCCGCCCGCAACGGGTCGAAGCACGCTTTCAAATCGATAAAAGGAACTTTCATTGTTCAGCAGCGCCTTTCAGCCGGGAGGCGAAACCCGGCGTTATTGTCTATTAGCGACTAAAAAAGCCCGGATGTCAGAGCGAGGCTGGTTTAACCGGCCACTTGACGCGGACGAGTTTCACTTTCTCGGCGACCAGCCCGACGGTGTTCACCGCGCCCAGTTGCTCGAACAGGAAATCGAGTTTCGCTTCGAGTTCGGCGCGCAGGGCGGCCCGGACGTCTTCCGGCATTGACCACACGTCCTTCTTGAACGGCCCCCACACTTTCTTCCTGCTCTTGTAGTAGAACTGCTCGGCGGTCATTCCTTCTTTTCTCTCTTTGGCAAGCTCGACGTCCATCCAAGCGTACATTTTCTTTTTCAAATCTTCGGGGAAGCTTTTCGAGTCGAGAACGATGTTCTGGAACCCGGTGGCGAGGTGGACCTCCACGGTCTTCGTCTGGGGGAACTTGTGGAACATCTCGTCCGGGAGAGTGGAAGCGCCGTGCTGAACCGCGCCGCCCATTCCCCACTTTTTGCGCGCTTCCAGAGAAAGCTTTTCGAGCGTGTCGAAATCGAGCGCGACGCTCGCGATGGAGCCGTCGGGGAGCACCACGCCGCCGTGCGACGTGCCCGTCTGCACGCTGACTTTGCTCAGGCCGACCAGTCCCTCGCCGAGGCAACTTTTATATCCGCTCATGTACGCCTCAAGCTCCTCGACCGTGCTGTTCTTTTCTCCGACCTCTCCGATTTCTCCGCCGACGGAGATGGTTACGCCTTTCGGCTCTATCTGTCGGATGTATTTCGTCAGTTCAGCCGCCACTTCGAAGTTGAGCCTCTGCTGTTCTTCAAGCGTTTCCTTGCTCAAGTCCACCAGAGTTGATGTGTCGATGTCGATGTTCAGATACCCGCCGTCCACCGCTTCCTTGATGAGGTCGCGAAGGTTCTGTTTCTCGCCTTCCCTGTTTTCCCTCCACAAGCGGTTGCGCGCCTGAAAGTGGTCGCCCTGAACGAACAGCGGGCCTTTGTAGCCGTCCGCGATGGCGGCGGCCATAATCGAACTGGTGTATTCTGCGGGCCTCTGCTCGGTGTATTCCATCTCGCTGCGGGCTATCTCGAAGATGACCGCAGTGTTGTTCTTGTTTCGGCAGCTCGCGAATATGGCGAGGGCCGTGTCGAACGTGAACCCGCGGACGTTGATCGCCGGGACGGTAAGCCCCTCGCACTCGCCCTTGCCTGCGGCCATGTACAAATCGTTGATTGAGGCGAGGATAACGCCAAGCTCCTGACCGCCTTCGATGATCACCCATCTTACGGCGTCGCGAACTTCGGCGTTGTCGTTCATAGCCGAGTTCTCCGCCAGCGTTCTGGCTAGCGCCCTGAAACCTTTTTCATCCGCAATCTTTATCGCCCCGTCTTTTATGTCAGCCTTCCCGGCAAGCAGCCCCTTCAGTTCTTCGACGCTCTTCAACATGATTCTTCCTCCGTTCGTCCGGCGCGAGACCGGTCTTCATTTGTCCGAATATTGTACGCCGTAGAGACTCCGGTTGCAATAGAGCGAAGGCGGCTTGCGTCATAGCGTGACTGCGCCCCCGGTTGTGTGATATAATTGGAAAAATGGAGAAAAACCAGATGGGCGCATGGGAAGACCTGAAAGACATGGTGTCCGTCTGCGACAAGTGCGAACTGTCGCGGACGCGGACGAACACGGTTTTCGGCGAGGGCAACCCTGACGCTGAAATAATGTTCGTCGGAGAAGCCCCCGGCAAGGATGAAGACGCCAAGGGCAGGCCCTTCGTCGGAGCCGCCGGAAAACTTCTGGACAAGATGATCGAAGGAATCGGGCTGGCCCGCGCGGATGTCTTCATCGGCAATATCATCAAGTGCCGCCCCCCGGAGAACAGGGACCCTAGGCCGGAGGAAATCGAGGCCTGCAAAGATTTTCTCTTCGCCCAGATATCCTTCATCAGCCCGAAAGTCATCTGCACGCTGGGACGCCACTCTCTTCACACGCTGGTGCAACCCGACCTGCCCATATCCCGCGTTCACGGCAAACCCATGAAATGGAAAGGCATTCTGTGTCTTCCGATGTACCATCCGGCGGCGGCCCTTTACCGCCGTTCGCAGCTTGACGACCTGAAGTTCGATTTCGAACAATTGAAAGCCCTCATGGACAACGGATTCTATATGTGACCGAAATGTGTTAACTCTGAAGCCTGAAATCAGGACATTATAATAACAACAAACGCCGCCGGGAGCGCGGCCGGGCGCAAGCTTCGGCTGTCATCGGCGGTCGCGGATGGTGCGGCAGATGATAAAAATCGTTCTCGAAATAATAAATATGCTGTTCAGGCTGTATGGTTTTCTGCTTATCGCGTCAGTGATACTGTCTTGGGTGCGGCCTCAGAGAAGCGCGCTGACTGACCTTCTGGAAAAACTAACCGAGCCTGTTCTCATGCCGTGCCGGGAGTTGCTGCGGGCTTTCTTCGGACTGCTCCGCATAGACGCCAACGCTTTTCCTCTCGACTTCTCTCCCATTCTCGCGATTCTTCTTGTGGAGACATTCAGGAAAGCGTTTTTCACTGTCATCTTTCACTTTTTATGATATCGGGAGGCGGATGCAATGGGGATAATACCGATTGAGATTTCCAGCAGGGAATTTAAGAAGAAGTTTAGGGGATACGACCCGGACGAGGTCAGGGACTTCCTTGAAAACGTCTCCCGCGAGATGGGCGAACTGATGTCGGCTAAGGCGATGGTCGAACGCGAACTTGACGCCGCCAAGGACAGCTTGGCGAAGTATCACGAGCTTGAGGACAGCATAAAGGAAACACTTCTGCTGGCGCAACGCACTAAAGACGACCTGATGGAGACGGCAAAGAAGAAGAGCGAACTGATAATCGAAGAGGCGCATCACAAGAGCAACAAGATAGCCGAAAGGTTCGCCCAGACGCGCGCCGCAAAAAAACAGTTTCAGATCGAGTTCGAGACCCTGCTCGAATCTTTCAGGCACAGGCTCGGGGAGTTGAGGGAGCCGGAAGACATCGCGTCTCAAGGTTTCGAAGATGCCTGAAATCGAGATTCGGCAGACCCGCTCCGGCCTCGGCTTCGACGTCAAGGTCAAGCCGGGAGCGAGGGAAAGCAAGGCAGGCGGAACTGTTGACGGCGCGCTGAAGGTAGAAATCAAAGCTCCGCCGGAAGGCGGCAAAGCCAACGCCGAACTGATCCGGCTCCTCTCGAAACTCACCGGGGCGCGCGCGTCCGACATCGAGATTTCATCCGGATCGGCGTCGCGAAGAAAAAAAATAAGGATATCGGGCGTCGAACTGGAAACTTTGAGAAAAATCCTAGATAATATACAAGCGAAATCGTAACTGACGGAATACGCCGGGAAGCGCAGGCTCATCCGGGGCGTTGTCTGGAGATGACGATGGGAAAAGACGAAACGAATATGGGAACATGTCCCGCGTGCGGCGGGGCGCTGAAGGATTACGACGACTATGTGGCGGCGCGCGCCGTCAAGATAGGCATGGCGGCGCTGCCTGCCGCGCTTGTCATCTGCGCGGTCTGGGCTCCGTTGATTTTTATTATCCGGCTGTTGGTTGGCGGAGCCGTAGGCAAGGCGGCCGCCGGCGCTCTGGTTTTGCTCATTGTGAAAAAGATTATTGTCGGGCTGGTCATCGGGGCATTGCTGGCGGTCGCAGTCGGCATAGGCAGAAGCGACCTCGGACTGTTGCTCGGCGCTGTTATAGGCTCTATCGGGGGCTTTTTCGTGGCGGCGTCGGACATAATGCCGTTGCGCTCGGACGCCGCGCACAGGATGGACATAGTGATAGTGGCGGTAGCCGCAGGCATTCTATGCGCGTTGACTGTGAAAGTTTCGGAAAGTTACGGCTGCGGAAGATTCAAAGCTTGGCTCGGCCCGGAACCTCGTGAAGGCTCCTGCGCCTCCGAGCTTAAATAGCTTTCTGCACCTTGTTCGACCTCAGACAGCGGGAACAGATTTTAACTTTCTGCTTTTTTCCGTCCACAACAGCGTTCACCGTTTGAATGTTCGGTTTAATCGTCCGTCTGGATCTCTTGTTGGAGTGGCTGACCAGATTGCCCGTGGTCGTGGCTTTTCCGCATATTTCGCATTTGTACGCCATTTCTCGCACATCCTTTATGTTCATGTCGCGGACATAAGCCGCACAAGATGAATATACTAGCGTTGCCCCGCCCGACTGTCAATACCTTCCGACACAAGCGGCGCATACTGTTAAATATTTCTCTCCTAACGGAATTTTATACTATTCATCCAAAAACTTGCGTATTGCGGCGGCGACTTCGTCGGACTTCTCGACGGGTATCTGGTGACTTGCGTTCTCCACCATTATCAATTTGGAATCCGGCAGAAGTTCCGCCAGTTGCTTTGACAGATGAACGGGAATCGTTTCGTCCGTCTCGGTGGCTATCACCAGCGCCGGGACTTTGATTTCGTTGAGCCTGTCCCGCAGGTCGAGTTGCGACATCTCGATAAGGGATTTTATCGTGGCCGCCTTTGACGGTTTCATCTTCTTGTCGAACGCGTCGGGATAAAGGTCGGGCGCTTTTCTTTTCTTGCTGTTCTTCATCCAAAGGGTGAAATTGAACATCAGGGAAAACATGCGGACGCCGAACATTAGGCGATCGACCACTTTTTCGTCTGCGGCAAGCCCCGCCGCCGTCGCGGCTAGGACAAGTTTTTCCACTCTCTCAGGCCTTTTGAGCGCGAACATCAGGGAGACCATTCCGCCCATCGAATGTCCGCCGATCACCGCGCGCTCTATGCCAAGCGCGTCGAGAAAGCCTTCGAGGTCTTTGACGTGCGCGTCCAGAGAATAATCCAGATCTTTCCCTTTGTCGCTTAGAGAGTGGCCTCTAAGTTCGTAAGCGATGACCCTGTTTTTCGAGGACAACAGGTAAGGAACCCTGCCCCACCGGGACACATTCCCTGTCCAGCCGTGCAACAGCACGACCGGCGGGTTCCCCTCCCCTTTGATTTCATAGTAATGCTTTATTCCCGTTGCCGGATTCTTAAGCTCCATATCGTCACACCGTTCCGAGTCGCTTCACCAACTATTCCAAACTCTTTTTCGCAAAATTTCCGAAAGAAGAAAAGAAATGCTTCCCTTGCTGAAAATGGATTCCCGCTTGCGAGGGAGTGACGGCGTGAGAAGCATGTTCCGTTCCCTGTAATAATAGATAATGATTCATTTGAAATCCAGAAAACGCAAAAAAATGTCAATCAGAGAGTCGTAATTGAGTGAATCCATTTTGAGAGTGAAAACTGCCATCGAATGACATCGCGCAAAAACAGCTTTAGAAGTTCCCACTTTTTGCAAAATACTTCTGGAGTTCTTCTACGGGAACTTTCCGGGTGATGTCCATCATCCGTTTATAGTCTCCAGAGGCTCTATATGTTGCTATCATAATCAGTTTATAGCCGTTATCATCCGGCAGTCCATATTTTGCAATGTAAGCGTCAAATAGTTCTTTTGCTTTGTTCAGCCTTCCGTGGTCAAAATGATGAACCGCCTGTACGAGAATATCCTTGCCGCTCGATATCAAGACAGTTTCTTCGTTAGTCTCAATGTCAATTGTAACAGGAACAGAACCGCGATCGTCACCGATAACCCCCACCGCAATTCCGTAATGGTTAACCGCTTCGAACTTCTCGACATATTCGGCATCTATTTTCTTGATTTTCATCCCGCTGTAATCCAACAGCCATAGAGAACTTTCGGAATCTGAGCTACTATCTTCCATCATCGCCAATATCCGTTCAGTTTCAGGATTGACGCTAAAATAACTCACATTCTCCAAAATTTTAACCGCAATGCCCATATCGACATAAAGCTTGTGCAGAGAGTTCTGTTCGAGAACATAATCGAAATATATCCGCTTTGAAACATCTCTCCTCTCCTCCGGCACAGTCCCGTGAACAGTTTCACAATGACCTTCTATGTCGGCTTCGTCCATTGCGGATAAATCAATAGCATCTTCTTCATCTGTTCCGTTCTCTGATCCGTTTTTGTTCTTTTCGTAGAACACGTAATTCCTGTCGCAATGGAAAGTAAAGGCTACTGCTGACACGCTAGGGATAAAAAGAAACCTTCCATCCTTAGACCACATCGGACGCCGCGATGATTTTTCGGCGAGCATAATCACATCGCTCTCAACGCCACTTCCTAAGTCCACTATCTTCATTTCTTCGCTGTATTCCTGTTTAGAATCGGACCCATATGTTTTCACTCCATTTCTCGCGACTTTCTCAGTAAATGCTATCATGCGTCCATCGCGCGAAATCGATGGATTTGAAACGCTCCTGCGTTCAAATATTTCATTTATCTTGCCACTCGCAACATCGATAATGGAAAAACCTTTATTTCGTTTTCCTTCGGACATGCTTATTGTCTCAAAAACAATGCTGTCAGCGTCTCTCGCGTTCGAAACGTTCGTCCACGTCAATACCTCGTTTCGATGATATTCGATATCCTGCTTTTTTTCTGACGCATCGCGCTGATCAGATTCCATCCGAGCAGTCCAGCAAGGATATGCGTCTTTAAACAACACTCTTTCGCGCAGTCCCCTCTTTTGATACTGTGTTTTCATGTCGATTGCGACTATTCTTATGTCGTACATTAAACCATAATCGATAGGAACATCCGCTGTTGATTCGTTAAAAGTATGACATTTCCATACCTCTCCTGATTCAAAAACAACGATACTTTTATTCTTCCAAAATACATCGAATATCTTTAAACCTTCCGGGGCGCGGTACACGAGACGGCTTTCTTGATCGTTTTTTGAAACGCTTCTGACATATACTTCGCCTACTTTTAATGCATGATCATTGGATATCGAAACAACGCTAGTCCCATCCGGTGAAAAATCAACCTCGTGCCTCTGAGGCGGCTCATCGCAACCTGAAAGCAACGCTACAGAAAGACCCAGCGCCATCAATAACAATGATCTTATCCGTTTCTTCATCTTCCACCTCTATTTGCTTGATAATGAATCATCCTTCAAATCCATCCGGCTGCCTCAAAATGAAAAGCACGCAATTATTTAGTGTTCAGAATTAGAATAGAAAATCGCAATCGTTTTTTATCTGTGTTGAGACGTCTTTCTGCAACATAAACGTCATTCATGTTCCTCTAATTTAAGAATCAAATATTATCTTTTAATTTTACAGCAAGACAAAAGATAAAGCAAAAAACAAAGGAGTCCGCCGCGATTGCGACGGACTCCTAAAATACTTTATTCGAAAAATATCAGTTAGGGACGAGAGCGTATCTGACGGACGGTTCTTTTTCGAGTTTGACGCGGGCGTTCGCCATAGAGCGCCAAATCACGACGTAGGCGATAAGATAGGACGCCGCCGCGAGAGTCCAGAGCCAAAGCATGTCTGAGCGGATGTGCTCGAACCCGCCGCCCTGCATAAAAACCGTTCTGAGCGGCATTATGAAGTGGGTCAGCGGGAGTATCCAGCTTATGAACTTTATGCCGGGAAGCATAGCGAAATCGGGCCATGTGAAACCGCTCAGCAGGAATGAAGGCAGAGAGACGAGCATTAGGGCTTCGGTGGCGAAAAGCTCGTCGCCCAGAATCGCGCTGGCGCATATTCCCAATCCAACAATCGCGATTATGAACACGGTGAGCATCATGAAAAACAGCCACGCGGAGCCGTAGAAATTGATGCCGAAATATTTCAGCGACATCCAGAACGCGGCCAGAGCGGTAATCAAATTGACGACGGTATAGAAGATGCCCTTGGCGGCGAGGACTTCAAGAGGGCTGTCCGTGATTTTGAGAATCTGCGGGAGAAGGCCGTGCTGCCTCTCGCGGGCAAAGGCGAGCGCGCAGCCGACAAGCGTTATCTGCTGAACTATAACGCTTATGAGGCCGACCATGACGAAGGTGTTGTAGTTATAAGTGGGGTTGTACCAGACGCGCGTGGCTCCGTCGATGGGCATGGCCTTGTTCTGCAGATGGTCGGACGGCGCGCCTTTCATGTTGAGGGTCTTCATCTCGACGGCCGCAGAGAATGTGCCGGCGACGCGCGCCATCGCGGCTACAACGGTGTTGCTGAGCATCATGTTGCTTCCGTCCGCGACGGTTAGCAGCTTGGCCTGTTTGCCCTTTTTGATATCCCGCTCGAAATCCGGGGGAATCCAAATGGCGGCGTAAGCTTTTCGGGACAGCACGGCTTCCCGAACCTCGTCCATGCCGGAGGCCATGCCGACGACTCTCATGGCGTCGCTGCGGTCGACGGCGGTGGCGATGGAGCGGCTAAGCGCCCCGTTGTCGTGGTCGATTATCATCACAGGCACTTCGGAAACGCGTTTTTCCATGTACAGGAAACCGAGGAGCGCCGTGTATGCGACCGGCATGATGAAAATCATTATGGTGAGCCGCCAGTCCGAAAGAACGACATCGGTCAGCTCTCTTTTGATCAGGCGTAAAATTCTGATGGCGAACATAGCGGGCCTCCCGTCAATGGTTGAAAGCGACTCTGGCGGTCATGCCCGCGACAAGGTCTGCCGGAGCGTCGGAGATATCGATCCGCAGGCGAAGGGCGCGCTCGTCGAACCCGCCGTTTTCGTTGGTGGAGCGCCGGGTGGCGAACTCCGCCATCGGCATCGTCTGAGCCACTTTCCCTTCGAAAGTCCGTCCGGCGGCTGGTATCTCCACCTTTACGGCGTCGCCCAGTTTGACGCCTGAGAATTTCGATTCGTCCACATATACGTCCACTCTGAAACCGCGAGTGGCCGTAACCGTCATCATCGCGTATCCGGGAGCGACAATCTCGCCTTCGTTGACCATGCGCTTGTTTATCCTGCCGG
Organism: bacterium UBP15_UBA6099; assembly: GCA_002435745.1. GTDB lineage: Bacteria > UBP15 > UBA6099 > UBA6099 > UBA6099 > UBA6099. The sequence continues at coordinate 222,573 of DIWT01000043.1, read as the reverse complement.
AGATAGGGCTGACAATTTTCGTGTTTTTCTTATAGGCGGAGGCCTCGTTGAAAACGCCTTCGCCGGCTGCGACGCCCTGACGCGCGGCGTCCACATCCCTGTTGCGGATATCGACCATGAGGCGAGCGTCCTTGGCGAGTTGAAGAGTGAGTTCGGCGGCCTCTACGCCCGCTTCAGCCTGTCTGACCTGATGGCGGGCGGCCTCGACTTCCTCTATTCTTGCGCCCTGCCGCACCATGTCGTGCCGCTGGCGAGCCGCCGTCAACTGGGCGGTGGCTTCGCGGTACTTCATCTCAACTTCGTCGGCTTTCTGAGCGGCAAGAACGCCCTCGCCGGCAAGGCTCCGCACCCTGTTCCACGTTTTAGTTGCGGTGTCGTAAGCGGCCTCCGCGGCGGCTACCGCCTGAGCGGCCATCTCAAGTTCCTGAGGCCTAGCGCCGCTTTCTAGCGCGGACAGCTTTTCAGACGCCATGCCGAGAGCGGCGCGCGCCGCCTTGAGACCGGCGTCGGCCTGTTTGATTTTCGACTCTACGCTCTGCCGTTCAAGCTCGGCGGCTAAGCGGCCTTTCTCGTAAGTCGCCTCCGCCGCCCTCAATCCGGCCAGAGCCTGCTCCGCCTTCGCGTCTATCTCTTCGCTGGACAGTATGGCGAGAGTCTGCCCGGCCTCGACGTAATCGCCTTCGCGGGCCAGCAACGACTCCACTCTGCCGGGAAGTTTCGAAGAGACGTCCGCTTCGTCGGCCTCGATGAATCCGTCCACCACGTAAGGAGCCGCCGAGCCGCGCGAATCGCCTCTGCCTGACAGCAGGATCGCCACGAATCCGGCCCCGAATAAAATTACCGCCAAAACTCCGCTTACAACAGGTCTCATCCTTTTCATTGTATGCCGCCTCCCCGATGCGAGAATTCCTCTAGGATCAACCCCATAGCTTTCTTAAGACCGAAATACGCGGCGTCCCGCTGATACTTCGCCCTGTCGAGATTAACTTCTGCGACGGATAGCGCGAGCGCGGCGTCCGTCACTTCTATGCTTGTTCCTTCGCCCACCTCGTATTTGCGCGAAGCGAGCCGGGAGCTTTCCTCTGCCAGTTCGACCGCCATAGCGGAAGCTTCGAGAGCCTTTTCCGCCGATTTGAGGTCGAGCCAGTATTTGCGCGTCTCGAGCCTGACGCCGTTTTCGAGACGTTTGATGTCTGAATCATTGCGGCGCAGCAACGCGCGCTGGCGGGACGCTTTCGCTCTGGCCGCCCCGCCCTCGAAGACCGGAAGGCGGACGACCACGCCGACGAACTCTTCGGGAGTGAGCGCCGATAGGTCTTCGTCGCGAAGCTCTTTGGAAGCCACAAAGGCCGCCGCGGGTTTAAGCTCCGAGCGCGCGGCTTTTATGCCCGCCGCGTACATCGTTTCTCTGTGCCGCAGAGCCTTCATGTCGCTTGACGCTTCAAGCGCGGCGGTCGCCGCTTCGTCGAACTCTAAAGCAATCTCTCCGCCGATGCCGAGAGGAGTTTCGAGTTTTTCGAAATCGGCGTCCGGCTCTCCCATGAGATCAAGCAGGAAGGCCATCGCGAGGTCGGCCTGATTTTTTGCGTCAAGAGACCTGCGCTCCTGATTGGCGCGTTCGGTGAGGGCGCGCATCAGGTCGTATTTTGGAATCATTCCCCTATCGTGAAGGGCCTCGGCGTGTTTAACGTGCTCTTCAATCGTGGCAAGAGCCTTGTCGTTCACGAGAGCCGCCCTCTCTGCGAGAACGGCGGAAAGGTACGCCTGAACGACTTCGAACGCCAGTCGCCTGCGCTCTGATTCCGCCGCAGCGTCCAGAGCGGCAGCCCCATTTTTGACCTGAGACATCGCGTGGCGCACCCTGCCGCCTGTGTAAAGAGGCAGACGGAAGGACAGAGTGTGCCGCCGGGTGTCGGGCGCGGCCAATTCAAACGCCGGGAGAGACAGAGTTTTGCCAAGTTGAGTGGGAAACGCGGGCAAACCCGGCATTCCGAGCGCCTGCAACTGCTGGCTCGCCCCGCTGAAGTATCCGTTCAAAGCGGTCCCCAAGTCGGATAGATCAATGGTTATGTCGGGGACTTCAAGACTGGGCGGGTCGTCCAGATGAATAAAACTGAACTCGTAATCTATCCTCGGCAGCCTGTTGGCGGCGACTTCGCCCTTCATGGCGCGAGCCGCGTCCGCCTCTCGTTCAGCCGCTTCGGTTCGAGGATTGTTCGCCACGGCGGAGAGAACCGCCTCTTCGAGCGTAAGTCCGCCCGCCCGCGCTCCGAACACAAGCGCAAGCCCCATGAATGCAACTGCCACAACGCTCCTTGCAAACATCCGCTTTCACCCCCATCTCGTCATTCCTTCCTCGCCTCTACTCCTCTCATGAACAAATCCATGATATTTTCCACCAGAGAGCCGGTCTCAAACGCGGCTTTTGAAACGATGAGCCTAGAAATGAACATATTGGCGATGCCGAGCAGGGAATAAGCGGCCATAAGCGGGTCGATGTCCGCCCTGATGCGGCCCGCCGCCGCCGCGTCCTCCATCATCCCGGCCATCTGCTCAATCGTCTTCCGGATGTGCTCGGCAACTTTTCTGCGCCCCGGCTCCACCCCTCCGAAAGCTTCTCTGAAAATAATCGCCGCTATCTCAGGATGATCCAACGCCAGCGTCAGGTATGAATTAAGGAAACTTCTCAGCCTGTCCGATATGTCCTGTTTGCTGACCACCGCCGGGGAAAGAGAGCTTTCAATCAGCCAAACGCCTTCGTTGATGAGAGCTTCGTAGAGCTTGTCCTTGCTGTCGAAATAGTAATAAAGCATCGCCTTGTTGACGCCTGCGGCGTCAGTAATCTGTTGAACGCCGGTTGCGCTGAAACCCTGCTCGGCGAAAAGACGGGCGGCGGCCACGCGCAACTTATCGCGAGCTTCGGGTTTATCCAAGATTTTCTGAGATTTGGAAGAAGCCATCGTGACCTCCCGCTAACCAACCGGTTGGTTGGTTCAGCCATATTATACATCCACTCCCAGCCTTTTCAAGTAGCTATTGAAATATTTCCCTAACCGATTGGTTTGTCTTTCTGCATCGAAACATGACAGCATTGCTGTCAAGCACTGTTTTTGCTCATGCACAAAAGAAAAAGTTTTGTGCATGGCACACAAAGAGGTGGGTAGAATCAATTAAGAAATGGCATATTTATCTGAACTAGGATTTTATCATTTATGGATTCTACGGATGATTCCTGTCCCGCTCCCATGTTTGGGGGTTGGATTCTATATAAGCATAAATATTGTCATAAGATTTTTCGTTGCGGATGATGTGTTCGTAGTAGTTGCGTTGCCAAATTTTTGTTTTAATATTGAAATTATTATTCTCAACATATTTTTTGCATCTTTTAAAACAAAGGGATTTAAATGAACCAATAATAGCGCCAATCGTAGGGGCGGGGCTTGCCCCCGCCTTGTTGTTTCGGGCAACCGCAAGGGTTGCCCCTACGATAGGGTCTTCGCTCGCCAATATAGAAACGATCAAATGAATATGGTTTGGCATAACAGAATAAATATTTATCTCAACATTTTTAAATCTATTTGGAATATTTACTATCTCTTCCTCCACAATCTTTCCTAATTCATTCAACACCATCTCTTGGTTTATTATTTCACCAAAAATACACTCTCTATTGTGAGAACAAATAGTAACAAAGTATTCTCTTGGCTCGGAGTAATCAAATCCTCTTAGGCGGATAGGTTTACGTTTTGGTTTTTGGTTTTGCATTGGATTCAGCGGGCGAACCAGCCCCTCCAATTCGGCGGGCAGGCGTTCGCCCATACGCTATTTTATCAGATCGCCGCCGCTTTAGAGAGTGATATCAAAAATGCTTTTGACATTTTCCGAGATATGGTCATTGGGAGTCTGGGGTCGAGCCTAGAATCAGTCCGAGACAATGTCAAAACATAGTTTCATCATTTATATTATTATTCTCAACATATTTTTTGTATCTTTTAAAACAAAGGGATTTAAATGAACCAATAATAGCGCCAATCGTAGGGGCGGGGCTTGCCCCCGCCTTGTTGTTTCGGGCAACCGCAAGGGTTGCCCCTACGATAGGGTCTTCGCTCGCCAATGTGTAAAGAATCGGAATGATGATAATCAGCCGCGTCTGTCTGCGGGGCAGGCGCAAGGAGAGGAGCCGCATTTGGGGCATCCGGCGGAATATTTTTCCATCGCCGCCGACTCGATATCAACTCCGCAGATGGAGGCCATGCTGACCAGCCATGCCAGAACGTCAGCGAACTCTTCTTTCATCGCGGGCAGGTCTTTGTTTCTCATCGCGCGGGACAACTCTCCCACTTCCTCGATAAACCACGAAAATGTTCCGTCAAGCCCGCGCTCGTCGTCCTTGTTGAAATATATCTTTCGAATCGTTTCCTGAAATTCGCCGATTGTCATGATTTACGCTTTCGAGGCTTAGTGTCCTTGCGTGATTCGCCGTTGAAAAGCATGATGAAAAGAGCGGCGGTCGGGAGCATGAGCGTGGTGGCGCCGGGAACTATGCCGGAATCGTTGGCCGCGAAAGCGGCGAGAGCGCCGCCGAGAGCCGCAAGATACGCTTTTCTAAAGAAGTCCTGTCGGGAGAAGAGGGATTTGACGCGTTCCGCCGGGAAGTAGTGGGCCGACAGAGCGACAGCCACGGAGCCGATGAATAGAGCGCTCCAGAAGCTGACGCGCAACAACCTGAAGTTCACCGCCAGTTTTCGTCCGGCCACAATGAAAAACTCCTGAGGGCCGCCGCCCTCCACAACTCTGCCGACGAGACTGCCGACGTGCGACGCGTCCCGCGACAGGAGATAGTCCGCAGAGAGCGCCAGCCCGGCGAGCGCCGCCACGCACAGCCCCGCCGCGATGACGGTCTTCCACGACAGTTTAAGATTCCACGCCAGCATCGCCATGAGAGCGAACGCAAACACCGACGATATCAATCCGCCGAAGTTTGCGCCGATAAAAGGCGCGCCAATGACAAAAGCGGACAGCGCGAGAACCAGCGCCATAGCCCATTTGATAAATCCTTGAGCGGACTTCGCTCTGTCCAGAAGAAGCCCGAAAAACGCCAGCGGCGCTCCTATCATTATTCCCATGTATTCGTTGCCGACGCCGTAGAATCTGGCCCCCATTTGAGGATAGTAGCCCAGAACAGAGTTCTTTATTAGAGAGGCTCCCGTGAGTTGGTCGGCGAGCAAAGCGACCATGTAAAGAGCGGAGAGGGCCATCATTTTGCCGTCGGCTCCGGGAGCCAGACAGACAAGCGCGGCCACAATCCCGGCTCCGGCGAAAAACGCGACGCTGAAATCCGCCGCTTCGCTTATTTGCGGAAAAGCTCCGAGAATGAGAAACACGAAAAACATCGACGCCGTCCACAGGATTACGGCGGTCATTGCCGAACGCCAGAATTTTCCCGCTTTATCCAGCCTGAGAACAGAGAGAAAGCCCAGAACCAACACGATCAGATGCCAGACGACAATGCCCTTTAGAAGGTCGAACCTCGATTCGACGAAAGAATTGCGCGCGTGGAATTCGGAGATGAAATCAAAAACGTCGCCGACGTCCGCGAAGGACAACGGCGAACCTATGAACTCGACAGGAGCCTCGATTCCGAAGAATCCGCAAACATGAGGAGCGAAATCGGTGTTGCGCGCCAAGCCCGGCCTTCGAGTCGAAGAGGAAGTCAGCGCCGTCCCCGCTTCGACGCCTGCCCCGTACAAAAGCAGAGGCGTCAGTGTCTGCTTGAGTTTGGCCGCGTTCGCCGGAGGCGTCGGAGATATCAGAATCAACTGTGTCGTTTGGGGATCGATTCTTTTGGATATCTCCCCAAGGGCGACGTCGTATTCAAGAAGAATTCTCCTGTTTGCGTCGAGAAAAGCCTCGTCGCTCATCATGTCTCTTAATCTTCCGAGGCGAGCGGCGTCTCCGAGATCGACAACAATGAAATGGCTTGTTACGAGAGCTTTATCCAGTTCATCGAACAAAGCCTTATAGTTCGTTTTATAGTGCGTGGCCGAAAACAGGTCTATTTCCACCATCGCCGCAGACACGTTTCCGTGGTCGATAAAGCCTTTGGAGTCCATAGCAATGATGGATGCAGAACGCTCCTGAACGCCGAATCGGTCTGAATTCCCGATTGCGGCGGTTCTGAGGCCGGAGGAGCGCAAAGCGTCGCCGAGCGCTCCCGGTTGCGCGTTCCATCTTCCATCCTGATTCATTCTGAGCAGAGATATTATCCCCAAATTCATGATGCCGTCTTCGGGAACGGGAGCGCCCGTAAGATGCGAATAGAGCGGAGCGGCGGGTCTGCCCTCGTAAATCCCGTTCATTCCATACGCCAGACGTCCGTTGTTGTTGCCTCCCGCGGGCAGTCCGGCGTTCAACGTGAGGAAAGAGGCGACTTCTGTCGAGCGAGATTCACCGCGCGACAGGTAAGAGTCGGTCCTAGTCACCATCAGGCCCAGAGAGCCTTTTTCGACGAGGGAACGGAAATTTACAAGCGCCGGGTCAGACCAGTCGGCAAGGCCGGTGCGGTCGGCGACAACGACAATCATGCTGCGCTGGGAGAGCGCGGCTGATTTGCGTGTAGCGGCCTCCGCCCCGTCCGCTGATTTCGCGCAGAAGAAAGCGGCGGCGATTATTGTCGATGTTATCGCAAACAATGAACAAGCGCGGTTCAAATTACCATTCCTCCATCGACTGACGAGTCGCTCACTCATTCTATTCATCAGACGCCTCTTTGTCTAACCGGTTTTTGCGAGAAGAAAAAAACGGAGCGGTCAATTAGCGCGACTCGCAGCTATATTCCGCCAATCATCCGCCCGCGCCCCGCGACATGTCATTTCTTTTTCAGCAGTTACAAAATTGCCGTTTCAGATTAGGATAATATATTAGTAATGAAAATGAGAACGGCGGAGACACTGTCATGACCGTCATGGAAACGCTGAAGCATTGCCGGCTCTTCGAGTTTTTGTCTGACGACGAGTTGGGGCTGATAGCCACAAAGGTGGAGGAGCATCATCATAGAAAGGGCGATTTCATCTGCCGAGAAGGCGCATGGGGCGACTCGATGTACATCATCGGGCAGGGCGAGATAAAAATCGTAAAAAAACTCGACACGGAAACGGTCTGGGACATAACGTCGCTCAGGCACGGGGATTTTTTCGGCGAGGTGGCCCTTGTGGACGGGAGTCCGAGAACCGCCAGCGCTGTCGCGCTAGTAAACTCTACCGTGCTTGAGCTTTACGGGCGCGACTTCAAGATGCTCATGAACGCCGGAGACGCCCTTTCCAACAAAATGCTTGAATCTCTTCTGAGGGTTCTTATCAACCGAATCCGCGCCACTGACGATATAGTCACCAACATAATGGCGGAAAAACTCAAAGGCGAAAGCGGCCACTCCGCCACCATGAGAGAAATCGTCAGCAGGGCGATGGTTTCCAGAAAGTGATGTCGTAAGTAATCCGGCGATTGTCGCAATCGCGTCAAAAAAAACATTAAAGTTGCGGCTATTCGTCAACAACTTAACGATATGATAACGCGCGATTCAGAATCGCGCTCAAGAATTCTTTCTCGCTTTTAATTCCAAGCGAGCTGAATCCCGATATGGCATATCTACGGAGAACACCCCGCCGGAAACGCGTGTCAGTTCGCGCTTCTCGCCGTTGATGAGGCATGAGTCGGGAACGAAGGGGGCGGGACAGGAAATAAAAACGCGCCCTTCCCGCGCCGCGGGCGCGCTGAATTCCATTTCCAGAACGCCCGAAGCCGGGTCGAACTTCTGCGAGACGAGGTCGGCGCCGCCCTGAGTGAAGTGGTGAGTGGCGGCGACGAGGCAAGGTTCCGGGCGCGCCGGGCGCGCAGCGAGAATCCTTGAGCCGTGCGCGGGAACTTTCGACAGCGCTATCTCCCCTTTCGCCGTTCCGTAATACTTCTGCTCCCACAATTCAAAAACGTGATACTCATCGGTCGCTGAGAGGCCGAGCCGCTCGAACGACACGGAAACGTCCGCCGGGGCGTCCGACCAGTTGAAAACGCCCGCTACGACCGCAGGGTCGAACTCCCGGTCGAATTTATAAACCAAAGTGGTCGGAGTCGTGTTTGCGGGCGAGTCGAACAGGTCCACAGGGACGGCGGGTTTAGGCATCGGCGGTATCAACATGGAGGCCAGCCGTATGGATTCGGAGGTTAGTTTGGAAAGATTGTCGCTGATGAACAGCGGGCCGCCGCAGAAGGCGACTATCGCCGCGTGTGTGTACACCTCGTCGCGCGTAAGTTTGGTGTCCTCGAACCTGCACATGAGGCAGTCGGGATCGTTCCATCCCCAAGTTCCGCCGAGGAAATGCCGGGAGAAATTCGACGAGGCGACATCGAACGCGCTGGGTGGAGCCGGATGACCGACGAAATCCGCAAGGAACTTGTTGTGCCATTCGGGGCCGGTGTCGCCGGAAACCCTCATGGCGTTCACAATGCCCAAACCGAGAGCGATGGGTATGCCGCAACCGAGGATGTAGGTTTCCGGCCCGGCGGCGTCCCTTATCGCCTGAAGTCCGCGCCTGAAAGCCTGCGCTCTAGTAGCCTCCGGGTCGTATCGAATCCCGTTGGTCGCCCCGTTGTGCAGAAAGTCCAGCTTGAGATAATCATATCCCCACTCGTTCACAATCGTTGAGAAGAGAACGCCAAGCCATTTGAGAACATCCGGATGGGTCGTGTCGAGAGGGAGCATCCATCCGAATGTGTCCGTGTTGGGCCATATCGAAACCCGCCTGACCTTGTTTGCGGACTCCCGGACGAACCAGTCTTTATGATTGCGAAAAAGCAGGCTCCTGTTTGTTGCGAAAAAAGGAGCCAGCCAAAGACCGGGACGGAAACCGGCCTCTTTGATTCTGCCGTTGAGCCATGCCAGCCCATGCGGGAATTTCTTGTTGGAGTCGAACCAGTCGCCGGGAGCGGGCTCGTAGCCGTCGTCTATTTGAAAAATGTCAATAGGCAACCTGTCGCGAAGGGAAACCGCGGCTTCTAGGTTCTCCAATATGACCCGCTCCGTCATGCGATGGTAATAGAAATACCAAGAGCACCAGCCGACGGGGGGAGATGGGAACTTGGAAGAGACGGGAGGCGGAGCCGCTTTTGCGGCGAGCGAGGCGTATGAACTCAGAGAAGCGTTGGCGGCGGCTGTGGCGGCTCCCGAATCGCGTCCGGCGCCTTCGGACGCCCACGCGGGAATAATCGCCAGCTTTTCAGAGCGGAGTTCGCCGCCGGCGCGAACCGGAGCCTTCTCGCCTCTCGAGATCGCGCGCATGAAATGAAACTGGCCGTCGCGCGATTTGAACTCCACCTGAGAGAGTTTGTCGCAAACCGTGATGAACCCGGCTGCAAGAGAGCGGCCGGAAACAATGTCGGCAGCCAAGCCATGCCATTCGCTGATGAAATGGCCGCGCGCGCCGGGAGGCTTCACCTCAGGATTTGCGCAGCCGTCGTGAATAAGGTCGTGAATCGCGGGGGGCAGTTTCTCGTCCCACTTCCTGACGTCGCTGCCGCTCCATGTGAGAAACCCGTTGCGCAGGAATCTGAAGTCAGGTCGCGCCTGCGCCGAGCCGAACAGCGAGCCTCCCCTGCCCCGGTCAAGATCGAAAGGACACAAATCCGCGCCTGTTATGTCGGAGTCGCCGCAATTGCGCAGGGACACGCGCGCGGCGAAACCTGAAACGCCTTCCAGCGGCTCGAAGCCTATCGCCAGTTCGATTCTTCGGTCTGAAAAACGGTAAACGACGGAAAGCGAGCCGTCCGAACGGTCGACGACGCGGGAAACGGAGTCTGATGAGCGGAGAGCGCCGGAACCGCTTCCGAAAGCCGCTCCGCACGTGGCGCGCTCGAAAACATACTCTCCCCGCGATTCGTCTCTCAGGGAATATTCTCCCTTTGCGACATCGCATTCAATAGAAAGCGAACCTGACTTCAGAGTTTCGATCATCCCGGTTCTCCAATTCTCGGCGGCAGCGCCGCGCGCGATGAATATTATAGATAATGGAGAGCAAACATGGAACATCGGGGGCGACTGCGGCAAACCTGAAAAGGCTCGTTGAAAAAAATATTGAAGGATATTTCCATTTCACGCCGGGTTTGGATAGAATGTAATCCTAAAAAATCAACGGGAGGAAGTTGCCGATGTCAGAAATCAAAAGTTTTTTCGAGGAAAAGCTGCCGGCGAAGTTCAGCGCGGATCCGAGCAAAGCTGAGAGCATGAGCGGAAAATACCTGTTCGTGATCGAAGGCGAAGGCGGAGGCGCGTGGAGCGTCGATTTCCCGGGCGCAGGAGCGATGGACGTGGCCGCCGGCGAGTGCGACGACGCAGCCTGCAAGATCATCGTTCAAGCTGAAGACTGGACGGGGATCCTGAACGGCGAGATGGACGCCACCACGGCGTTCATGACCGGCAAACTGCGGATCGAAGGCGACATGGCGATGGCCATGAAGCTGCAGCCCATACTGGGCGCGTAAGCTGGAAAGTTCCGGGCGGCGCGTCGCTAAGGCGCGCCGCCTTGCTCTATCCTTTCCGGCAAAACAAGCTTGATTCAGGCTCGCTCCCATCGGGAGCGCGGTAGTTTATTTGGATTGTCCTGTTTAATTATGCTAAAATATCGCCGTGACGGATATGTTTCATAATGCGGCGTATCGTCGGATTCTTTCTCCGGCGACGCTTCACGGAGGCAATGTATGAGCGCGGCTGATTATGTGTCTATCGGCATCATAGTGGCGTTCTGCGCGTGCGGCGTTTTCTTGGGCGCCGTACGAAGCATAATGCTTTTGCTCGGCATGATATTTGCGACTTCATTCGTTGAAAGAATGGTAGATCAGGGAGCCACTCAGGGCGCGTACGTCTGGACTTTCATAGGAATCACAGCCGCGTTTACCGTTGGCGGTTTTCTCTTATACGGCTATTCCCGAATAACTTTCATCGAATCTATGGAGGGCGTCTTCGGTTTTATCATCGCGGGCGCGGCCGGATGGGGGATCGCAAGATTCGTCCTGTCGGTGTTTTTGTACTATCTGCCGGAGTCTTCGTTCGCGATGATGATAGTTCCCGGCGCTTCAATCGCTTGGGATATTTATAACGTTACGCCATGGCAAATGCTGATGGGCCGCACGGAAAGCTTGAGAAATCCATCGCCCGACTTAGGGATATGAGCGATAAATAAAAACAAGGAGCTGAACAACTGTGAAGAGACATCTTTTTTCGTCGGAATCGGTAACGGAAGGCCACCCGGACAAAATATGCGACCACATCTCCGACGCGGTGCTAGACGCCGCGCTGGCCGGCGACAAGGCCAGCCGCGTGGCGTGCGAGACCGCCATAACGACCGGACTTGTCCTTGTTGCGGGCGAAATCACCACAAAAGCCCAGTTGGACATTCCGAGCATCGCGCGCGAAACCATCCGGAAAATCGGTTACGACAACGCGGACTACGGGTTTGACTGCGACACGTGCGGCGTGATCGTCGCCGTCGACAGGCAGTCGCCCGACATCGACATGGGCGTGAGCAAAGCCCTCGAAGTCCGCAAGAAAAAGACTCTTTCCAAAGACGACAGATACAATCTGCAGGGCGCTGGAGATCAGGGCATGATGTTCGGTTTCGCCTGCAACGAAACCAAAGAGCTTATGCCGCTGCCGATTTCTCTGGCTCAGAAACTTTGTTTAAGAATGTCCGAGGTTCGGCGCAACGGCTCGATGGGATATCTGAGGCCGGACGGCAAAAGCCAAGTCACGGTCGTTTATGAAAACGGCAAACCTGTCGCGGTGGACACAGTGATTCTTTCCTCGCAGCACAGCCCGGCTGTTTCGCTGTCGAAGATCGAAGCCGACATGAAGAAGTTCGTGCTTGATAAAATAATACCTAAAAAAATGATGGCGGCGAACACCCGGCTGCTGGTTAATCCGACGGGGAGATTCGTTGTCGGCGGTCCGATGGGAGACACAGGGCTGACAGGCCGAAAGATAATCGTGGACACATACGGCGGATACGGAAGGCACGGCGGCGGCGCATTCTCAGGCAAGGACCCGTCGAAAGTGGACCGCTCCGGAGCTTATATGGCCAGATACGCCGCCAAGAATATCGTCGCAGCCGGCGCCGCCGACAAATGCGAAATTCAGGTCGCCTACTCCATAGGCGTGGCAAAGCCCGTGTCAGTTCACATCGAAACATTCGGAACTGAAAAGGTCGCCGTTGAGAAAATAGAGAAAGCAGTTCTCGCGACGCTCGATTTCAGGCCTGCCGCGATAATAGACAAGCTGAATCTGCGAAGGCCGATATACTCGAAGACCGCCTCATACGGCCACTTCGGGCGGGACGACGCGGATTTCAGTTGGGAAAAAACGGACAAGGCTGCGGCTCTGAAAAAAGCTCTCGGACTCTGATCGAGCCGACCCGGCGGGAGCCGGGCGTTGCCTAATTAGTTGCCTAACGACCGGTTAAGCAGTTCTAAAGCGCTTTTTGACACGTTAGAACTGTAATCCAAAGCTTTTACGCTCATCTGGCTTAATATGTTTGCGACAGCCAGCCTCGAAGCCTCGGAAGCTATGTCCGCGTCCTCAATGCGGGAATTGGCCGCCGACAAGTTTATGACGGACGTTTTCAGGTCGTCGAGAGCATGATTCAGCCGCCTCTCGCGCTCTCCGATCGTCGCCAAATAGTTCAACACTGTTTGGATGCCGGAGTCTAATGAGTCGATGGAAGCCGCTGCCGCCGCCGAAGAAGCGGCGCTTACGGTCGCGACTCCGAGCGCGCCGCGCCGCGACTCGAAAAATTCGTGCTCGAACACATAACATTCTTTATTGTCTGCGCCTATGTGCATGTTGGCCGTAGAGGCTGTGGACAGAGGAGACCACGAGTAAGAGCCCGCAAAAACCTCTCCGTAAGGCCCTACGGCGTCGTCATATCCCCACGGGGCGTCGCCTGCCTGATACGGGACATTCACATTGAATGTTTGGATGTCCTCGTATGCGGTTCCTCTATACATAGACACGGTGACTGTCGCATTGACAACCGGAGGCATCGCCCCGCCGGAGTAATAGTTGATCCAGAGTTCGTAATCGCCGGTCAAAGCCGCTCCTGAAGCCACGTTATAGTGTTCCACCGCCGGGTCCGCCGGGCCTGATGAACCGTCAGTATCGTCAACGTCTATTTCTCCGTTTCCCGTCGGGTTCTGGTTGGCCCACCACGCATGCGCTCCGTCAGGCTGAATAATATGTATGTCAAGATCCACATTGGCCACCCACCACACCACTTCGAATTCGAGGTCGGAGCTTGTAGTGACCGGGTTGCCGAGCAGCACATGTTTGGTGTTAAACGTCGTCGTTTCCGCAATCTGGTCGACTCCGTCGATTATCGATTTGATTTCAGAGTCGATTCTGGCAAGATCAGCCGTTGAAAGAGTGGCCTCGTTCGCCGCCCTCACCGACAAGTCCCGCGCCCGCTTCAGCATATCAAGGATTTCAAGCAATGCGCCTTCCTGCGTCCTCATCAGGTTAATGCCGTCCTGAATATTGGTTGCGGCGACGTTGGCGCCTCGTATCTGCGCCTCCATCCCCTTGGATATTGCCAAACCGGACGGGTCGTCCGCGCCGCGGTTTATCTTCAGACCGGATGAGAGGCGCTCCATCGCCAGCCCGGAGGATATGAAACATGACCTGCTCGCCTCCAGCGCTCCCATCGCGCCTATGTTCGTGTTGATAACCACTATCTGATTTCCATCCCGCTCGGTTTTCTGTTCAATCCATTGCTACCGGGCAATACAACTGCGTTTGCTACAGTGAATCCCTGAACTTGTCCGATAATCAGTATATATTCGACAAAAAACGACGGTTACTTTAGACAAGACGCAAATATTTATTCTTTGTCATCGCCGCCGAACTCCAGAACCGTTTTTGCGATCATGCCCATTGAAGCGACTCGAATAATAAAAAATGCTTTATTTCAAGGTCTTTTAAGTGTTATTCTTTATTGCGCGGCTCGAATGAGGCCGAAGTAAAACGCGGAGATGCTCAAATGGCGAGAATCGGTCTTGAGACCTTTTTTAGAAGCGAAAGCGCGGTGGAAAAGCTGGCCGGAGCGCGGGTAGGGCTTATCGTCAACCCAGCTTCCGTAAACTCCGGTTACATCCACGCGGCGGACGTGTTTGCCGGACGCGCCGCCGAGTTCGGATTCAGGCTGACCGCCCTCTTCGGCCCTCAGCACGGAATAAGGGGCGAAACTCAGGACAACATGATCGAGTGGTCGGGATTCGTCGACCCGAAGCTTGGAATACCCGCCCACAGCTTGTACGGAGAGACCCGCGAGCCGACGGACGAGATGCTGTCTGATGTTGATGTCCTCGTTTTCGACGTTCAGGATGTCGGAACAAGGGTTTACACGTTTATCTGGACGATGGCGCTTGCGATGCGCTCGTGCGCTCGTCTCGGAAAGAAGTTCGTCATTCTCGACAGGCCGAATCCGATAGGAGGGCTTGAAGTCGAGGGCGCCCCTCTCGATATGGCATTTTCATCGTTTGTCGGACTACTGCCCATACCTATGAGGCACGGCATGACGACCGCCGAACTGGCGCTTATGTTCAACGCTGAATTCGGAATCGGCTGCGACTTGGAAATTGTAAAAATGGAAGGATGGCGGCGGGACATGACCTTCGAGCAGACTGGTCTGCCGTGGGTTCTCCCCTCCCCCAATATGCCGACGCCGGACACAGCTAGGGTGTATCCGGGCGGGGTCATATTCGAAGGGACGAATGTGTCAGAAGGCAGAGGAACAACACGGCCATTTGAGCTTGTGGGAGCGCCATGGGCGGACGCGAGAGCGCTTGCGGAAGGGCTCAACGCCCGCGGGCTGCCCGGAGCGCTGTTCCGCGAATGCTGGTTCGAGCCGACTTTTCACAAATGGGCAGGCAAGCGTTGCGGAGGCGTTCAGACGCATATTCTCGACGCCGCCGTGTTCCGCCCTCTTGAAGCCGCTCTCTGTCTTCTCTCCGATATCAGGGCGCAATCCCCTTCCGAATTTGCTTGGAAACAACCGCCTTACGAATATGAGCTTGTTCGACTGCCCATAGATTTGATATTCGGCTCCGACTCAGTTCGCAAAGATATTGAGGCCGGGCGCGACCCGCGCGATATTGCGGCTTCATGGCGTCCGGGCGAAGAAGCTTTCCGCAGGCTGCGAAAAAAGCATCTCTTGTATTAACCCGAATCCGTCATTTGGGTTCGGGAGCGATTCGTCGGCTCTATCGACGAATCCGGGATTAACCCGATAAGATGTTTAATGTCGTATTCCCTACCGGAGCATCCGGGATTGCTAAAATCCTAATCTGTTCTTTGTTTAGGTTCCGGGACGTCCGGTTTAGACAACGGCTTCACCGCAAGCGACATGGCGGCGGCGACAAGGCACAGAACGGCGGCGAGCGCCATCGCTGGGGTGTAACTGCCCGTGGCGACTTTTATCTTTCCGGCAACAGTGGCAAAGATCGCCCCCACTCCCCAAGCGGTGTAAAGAACTCCGTAGTTCGCGCCTAGATTCTTAAGCCCGAAATAGTCGGCGGTTATCGCCGGGAAAAGCGAAAGGCACGAGCCGTAGTTGAAGCCGACCAAGACGACGCCCGCCATGACCGCCGCAGGCGAGGAAGACAGCGCCGACATCGCGGCGAGCGTTGCCGCCTGAAAAACAAAGACTATGAGCATCGCGCGGATGCGGCCAATCTTGTCCGACACCAAGCCGGACACCACCCTGCCGCTCGCGTTGCCCGCCGAGAGCGCGATTACTAGCGCAAACCCGATTTCCTTGATGCTTCCTACAGCCATGCTCTTTGCGAATGATATCACCATCAGTCCGGCGCCGGCTCCGAAGAAAAACATCGTCCAAAGCAGATAGAACTGAGGGGTTTTCAACATGTCTTTCCAACAGAAATCGGCGCGTGAATTTTTTTCGCAGAAAGCTTCGTTCGTTGCCCGGCGGTTCGCTGCGCTCTGATCGGGCGGGTTCCTCAACAATTGCGCGAAAAGTATAATCGCCACGGAGAATGCTATTCCCAAAGTCCGGAAAGTTCCCTGCAATCCGAAGGATTCCGAATTCAGGAGGAATTCCGTCAGGGGAGCGACATAGACGGCGGCCATGCCGACTCCGCCTACGACAATGCCGATGACCAGACCGTGTTTTTCAGGCGGGAACCACTTGACGGCGGCGGGCGTGGTGGACGCGTAACCGAGAGCGGTTCCGGCTCCAGTTAAAACGCCGAAACCGAGAAGCAGAACAAGCAAGGGGTTGGCGCTGGAAGGGCAGAAACTGCTGACGATGAAACCGGAGCCGAAAAGCAACCCGCCGAGGGAGGCGGCGGCGCGGGGGCCGAACCTGTCCTGAAACTTCCCTGCGGGAGCCATCAGAAGCGCGAAGACCAGACACTCAAGGGTGTAGGGTAGAGCGGCGGACGCGGCGTCCATCCCAAGCTCGGCTTCGAGCGCGCTCTTGATAATGCTCCACGCGTAGAGGGAGCCGAGAACGAGGTTGATGCCTGTGGCGGCGGATGCCGCCACCCGGCCGTATCCGAGCAATTTATCTTTCAATCAAACTCATCCTTCCGCGTTGTATCGGATTCGCATGCAAGACCGACGCTACAGCGCCGAAACGGATATGTTTTTGCATCAGGAGTTTTCGCATGAGGGTTAGAAATTGGCCTGCAGCACGCTTTCGAGCACATGCCCGGAGTAGCCGCGCAGAAGGTCGCTTTCGCTCTCGAAATCTGACATCCGGTAAGTCAGCTTAAAGGACATGATTTTTGTCAGCTCCTTCTCCATTCCGAAATCCAGAGAGCTGTATGCTTCGCCGGAAGAGCCTGTGCGGGATTGGAGCCGCCATTGGAGCCACTGGTTGAGGGTCGGATTCGGTTTGCGTGCGGCGCGCGCTTGAAAAACCGACGTGTCGTATCCTTCAGAGGATGTCGCCGAATATGTGTCCATCTGATATGAGACCGAATAACTCCAGACCTGCGAGGGAACATAGTCGAGAGTGAGGTTCCAGTTGTCGGATTCAGTGGATGAAGCGCCTGAAGAGTTGTTAGAATCCGCCACCGAATTTTTAATGGAGAATCTGGCCCGATACGGTTTCTCGGCTGGGGAGAAGTCCAGTTCGTGCCGCGATGTGGTGTTCTTGGACGAAGATGTTTCTCCCGAATAGGAATCGGATCTTGAGAAGGACGGATTATACGAAAGAGCGTCCGTGATTATTACGCCTGAGGAAACCATGAGGCTCTTGGCGCCGGAAGAAGGCCCGGAAACGCTCGGAGAATCGTTCTGCATTAGCCTGATTTGAATATTTTTCACCCTGCCGAACTGGCGGGAGGAAATCGACAGGCTGGAGCGCTGAATCTCGCGGTCGGCGACGGTGTCGCGCGAGTCCGTGGTCGTCTGAGAATCTATGTCCGCGCCTATGGATATGAGCGGAATCGGGTCCCATTTAAGACCGAGTTTGCGAGACCTGTTTCCTGAAGCGAACTGCGCCTGAGGGCCGTCCGTGTCCACGTCGTTGGAAGCAAGCTCGGCGTTGAAGGAAAGAGTTTCCGAACTGCGCCAGTTGAAGCCGAGCCTCATGCTGACCGTTCCGGTGTCCGAGCCGTCGGGCGCGTTGTCGTTGAAGTCGGACGTCGAATACCCCGCCGAGATATCCGCGTTTTTTAGATATGGAGCGGGCATGGCTAACGAGGCCGTAATTTTGTCTTCCTGATTGTCCACGCGCGAAGGGCTGTAATCGTCCGTCAACTTTCGACGGTCGAGATCCACTCGAAACTGTGTGAATAGCTTCGAGAACATCGAAAGCGAATATTTCGAGGATCTGTTTTTTCGCGAATGAGTGTCGAGGATGTCCAGCGCGGTGAATGTGTTCATCCAATCGGCTGAAAGCTGAATGTTGTCGGAAACCCTCTGCGAAACGCCGTATGAGAAGCGCTTCGTCTCCATGTTGGGAGCGCCGCCGATAGGAGTGAAAAAGGTGTCGCCCGTATCGAGCGAGAACATGGCGGCCGTCGCGCCTTTGTCGAAGCGAGCGGCGAGCCGGTCGCGCGTTCCAGTTTTCAGGCCGTCTTCCATGTCGGGATTATGTTGATAGTCCGCGATTATGGTCGTTCCGGCGGGGATGAGGATTCTTATCGTTATCTCGCCGCGCTCGCCGTCAACTGTGTAGTCCGTGTAATTCTTCAAAACGCCTTCCTGAGATATCCTGTCGTTGAAATAAACGACCATCGTGCCCGCCACGATATTCTTGTTCGCGGTCGGGAATGTGCATTGCTTAGTCATATCCGGCCTGAAACATTCGATGTCGGCGGCGGGAGGAGAAAGGATTATTTCGTTGAGGGAGGGTATCGGGCGTGAGGACACGTCCGCCTCGCTCATCGCGCGTTCATACTCTACGGAGAGACCTTCGTCCTTGTAGGCGAGCCTGAAATCGTTCATTGTGTGATCGTACTCCGACTGAAAAGCCGAGGCGTCCGGATAGTAGCGGTAGTCGATCCTGACTCGCTCGTTCGGAGAGTTCCTCGGCGTCGTGAAGACCACCCGGTTAAGCCTTTCGTCCACCGCGTAGTCGTCTCCTCTGACGAGCAGCGTCGGGCAGATGGACAACTCGGCGTCCGAACAGATGTAAATGTTCTCCGAGCCGGAATAGATGTAGCTTCTCGCGGGATAGCCTATGGTTCCGGTTATGTCCAGAGACAACTCTTCCTTAAGCGCCTCGCGCAGCGACGTCTGCAGGGGATAATACGAGTAGCTGACGGCGAACGTGTCCGTCGGCAGAGGCTCGTCGCGCAGAAGGAACCTGCCTTGAGCGAAGAGGACGTCTATCTCATGCGCCTGAAGCTCTCCCTGCCAGTTGTAATGAACATTAGGCTCAAGAGTTTCGACGCCGTTTTTGACGATCGTCTCCGAGCCTCTCACGGAGTCCCAGTGGACGATGTATCCTTTGCCGACTTCGAGGTAGCGTCCGTTGACGACGGGAACTTCTGAGGCAACCGATTCTGTCAACCTGCGCGACTCCCGGTTCGCTTTCTGCTCCAGCCGGGTGAGGCCGTAAACGAACTTGCCGTTCTTGGACTTCCTTTCCGCTGAAAAGCCGACAATCGCGCCTTCGGTCAGGCTGCCCGGAAGCTTCTGCTCGAACGAAATCGTCGCTATGTCGTTGGGGCCGAGTATGCGGTTGAAAGTTATTTCGCCGAGGAATGCGTCCAGAACGTATTCGTCAGGGGAAAGCACAATCTCATTGAGTCTCACTTCAATTTTGTCTGGAACCAGATCTCGGGCGTTCAAGTCGTAAGGGCCTTTAATGTTGCGGCCTGTCACGACCACGCTCTTGGTGGAGCTTTTCGCGCGAGACGTGACGGCGGTGACGCTGTCGCGGTCCGTATTGTAGTCGATTTGGAAACCCTCAATGCTTTTAGACAGAGGCGAGAACGCGCCGCCTTTGAGGTCGGCTGTGAAGTCGCCGAATGTGGCGCCGTAGTCGCCGCGCTCCAACCGAAACATCATGTGGCGGTCCTGCGAGGGCATCTCGTCGAATTTGCCTTCGAGCGTAAAATCATCTCCCATTTTCGCGTCTATGGTCAGATTGGTTCCCTGCTCGATTCTTTCGCCGAAGTTTATCAAACCTTCGCGGGACTGGAACTCCTCGGAATTGCCGGACGATTCGTATCCCCTGAATTTCAAATATCTGAACCCGTTGATATCCAATTCCATTTGGGGTTTGTCGCTTTTTGCGGAGTCCGCGCCGGGGAGTTGAAGCGTCTGAACGGTGGAGGTTGCGGCGGAAGGCTCCGTGGGTTCCGAAAGCCGTGCGGATGCATCGCGAGAAACGCCTGCTGAGTCCGCCGAAAGATTTTCTTCAGAGGCTGCCACGCCGGATGCGGCAAGAAACATTGTGACGGCGAGCGTCAGCGCGCGCGCCGCGCTCTTAAATGTTAGAAATGTTTTTTCAACAGCGAGCAGTATCTTTTTCAAGCGGGCCATTCGCGCCATGCAAGCGGAGTCTCAATTTCTATTGCTAGTCCGGATTTTCACGAGAAAAATGCGACTCGATCATATCCGGCGCGGAAAAACCTCGACGTATCATATTAATATAATTCAAGCGCGGCGGGAAGCGGAAAAAACGCGAAACCCCATTCTCAGCCCTGTCCCGGCCCGCGCGGGATTTCACCTCGCGACTGAGAATTTCCCTGTGATATTTATCCTTTCGGTTCCGTCCGAAGCCAAGATGTTGTACAGATACACCCCGCTCGCGAGAGGCTTTCCGGCGTTGTTCGTTCCGTCCCAGCAAGCCAGATTCGAATAAGAACCGTTTGGCGTAAGTGAACCGGTGTCCGCGTCCGGCGCAAAAATCTCCCTGACGAGAGAGCCTCGAATGTCGAACAACCTGATTGTCACGGAGGATGGCGCGCCCGCCATGAGTCCGGCAAAGCAGAGTTTCGACGATACCGACGGCCTCCACGGATTGGGATACGCGTGGGCCTCGCTTATCGATAGAGGCGGAGCCTGATACGCCACCCTGAAAGCCGGGCCGTAGTCGTGTCCGTCAACGTCGGCTTGAATAAGAAAGTCTCCGGCCTGCGCGGACGAGATTTGGAAGACGCTTCTTCCAAGTCTATTGGTCGTCCTCGGAGGCGGGGATGAAAGAGCGGCGCGGGATGCCGCGGCCGCGGCTGACATGCTCCTTGTCTCTCCTGAGACCGACACCGCAATGCCCGGAGCCTGAGCGCCGTTCACATCGTAAACATTAACGGAGATTTCGACAAAATCCTTCCCGTCCGCTTTCAGGGACGTCAAAAAGGTGTCCGTGTAGGATATCAATGTCCTGTTTTGAGAATCGACTAAAAGAATCGTTTTTCGTCCCTCGGAGTCCAAAGCGCCTTCGCCGCCGGGAACT
This sequence comes from bacterium UBP15_UBA6099, assembly GCA_002435745.1. Taxonomy (GTDB): domain Bacteria; phylum UBP15; class UBA6099; order UBA6099; family UBA6099; genus UBA6099. Next base: position 201,604 of record DIWT01000043.1, on the reverse strand, counting down.
TCCACAAGTTCGCCGGAGCGAGGGATGTACAGTCTGGCGGCGACAGGGGAGCCTGACGACTGAGTGTCTTTTGTGGGAACGGCGCTCAACTCGACCGTGTTCGAATCCTCATTGCCGAACGCGTCTGCCGCTCGGACGACGAAGTAATACGTCGTGCCGCTGGCAAGCCCGGAGAGTTCATAAGAAAGCCCGGCGGCAACCCTTACTGGCGAGGAAAAATTCTGACCGCCCGGCTCTTCGCTCATATAAATCGGATATGTCAGGGGAGCGCTTTCATCCGCTGCGGGACTCCATGAAAGTATAATCGAACCGCCGTCTTCCGACAGCGAAATAGACTGAAGCCCGGCGAATTGCGGGGGAGAATTGTCGAGCCTGAACGAGACTGTCTTGAAAGCCGAATTGCCGGCGACATCGTAAGCTGTTATCCTGAAAGAGTAAACGCCGGAATCAAGGTCGGAAGCCGGACTCCAAACGCCAATAGAGCCGTCGGAGACGTTTTTTCCGTAAACTGTATCGAGCGGCGTCCAAGATTCGGGCGCCGCGCCCTCTCCCACTTCTATCGCATACTTTTCAAGGTTGGAATCGAAGACAGTTCCTGAAATGACTATATCTCCGCCTGTCAACTGATTCGGCGTCGGGCTGGAGAGCGAAACGACCGGAGGAGCGGCGTCCGCGCCGAAATAAACGCTCACGACGCCGTCATAAGAAGCGACGAAAATCATGCCGTCGGCGACGGCTGGAGTCGCGGATATCGAAGAGCCGATTGAAAGCGACGCGAGCGCTGAGCCGGAAGCCGCGTCGAAAGCGCGCACCGTTCCGTCGGCGGAAGCGGCGAACACTGTGTTTCCGGCGACCACAGGCGAGGGATGGAAGTTTTTGCCTTCAGCGGAGCCTGCGTTCTGCGTCCACAGAATGCCGCCTGAAGCGGCGTCGAAAGCTGCGACTTTCTGGTCCGGGTATCCGATTGAAATGAAAGCACGACCGCCGCAAGAAGAGGCGGATGACACTTTCACTTGGCTATCGCCGGGGACGGGCGAAGCCTTCCACTTTTGAGAGCCGTCGCCGGTGGAGAAAGCGTAAACATTTTTGTCGAACTCGCCGGCCGCCCCAAAAGCGGTTCCTGCGAGTATGGAAGGAGAGGCCGAATAAATCAGGCCTCTTGTGCGGACGACGGCAAACGGCGCGCCGGTGTCGGGATTCAAACCGTGGAAGGCTCCGTCGCCTGCGCCCACCCAAAGAGCGGCGTCAACGACGGCGGGAGTGGAAAGAACGGGCTGTCCCACAGCATAGCGCCACAAGAGCGCGCCTGTCGCGGCGTCTAGAGCGATTACGCTGTTATGAGGATGTCCGGAGCCGAGGAACACCCTGCCCCGTTCGACCGTGGGCGAGCCGGCGTTCATTCCGCCGGTTGAATGACGCCATACGACGTTGCCCGTCGCCGCGTCTATGCCGTGCGCCACGCCGTCGAGAGAGCTGATGAAAACGCGCTCGTCCGCCGCCGCCGGAGCTGCGCTGATTCTGGCCCCCGCCTCGTAACGCCAAATCAACTCGCCTGTGTACGCGTTCAAGGAGAAAAGAACGCCGTCGCGAGTGGCTATAAAAACCTTGTCCGCCGACTTGACCGGGGAAGCGACGATCTTCGCGCCCGCATTGAAGGACCACTTGGGAGCCAGAGGCAGGTTTACGGGAGCGGATGCGCATCCGGAGTTGGCCGCGTCGTTCATGAACATGGGCCAGTCCGAAGCGCGCGCCGCGCCCGACGCGGTCAATGCCGCCGCCGCCAGAGCGGAGAAGACCAGCCCTTTGATTCTATTCGTCATAAGTCACCTACCTCGTAAACGCGTAGATTTTGCCGTTGGTCGACGGGATCATCACCACGCTGCCGAACAGCGACGGACAGGCGACGATGGGGCCGCCGGTGTAGTACGGCCACCCGCTGATGACAGTCGGCGCCGTAGCGTTGTTCTGCAACGCGTAGTAGTGGTGGTTTTCAGCGCCGAAATAGAGCTTGTTGGTGGTGAAATCGAGAAGTATGCATCCCGACACCGCTCCGTTTATAGCATCAGCGCCCGGAGGGAACTTCCACATCTGCTCTCCAGCGTTGGATATCGCGTAAACACAACCATTGTCGTTCCCTGCGTAAACAGCCAAGCTGCCCGCCCCGCCGCTGAACACATCAACGAAAATAGAGTTTCTAAATTCCTGCGCCGGTATGGGGGAAGACGGCGAGAAAGACCAGACCTGTTCGCTTCCGGGAGGCAGTGTGGAGTCTATCTTGTACACGGAGCCGTTGAGAGCGCCTATCCAGAGCCATGCGCCGTCCAGAGGAACGGCGGGATTCTTCGGGTACATGAACGGGGACGCGGATATTCCGCCGTATCCCGAGTACATTGCTATTACGTTTCCGCTGGTCCGATCAACTTTTGCAATGGTTCCGTTCGAAGCTCCCACATAAATGTAGCCGTCGTTGGCGCTGGCGGGCGTCGAATAAACTGGCGAACCGAGGTTCACATCCGACCAGTCCGTGCAGGGATTTCCGTCCGACGTTTTTCTGCAATACATCTTTCCGTCGAGAGAGGCGAAGTACAACCGGCCTTCGGAAGATTCGTTCACCCACCTTGTGGAGCTTGTCCTTATCGCAGCCGACGCCACCGACTTGCTCCACACAAGAGAAGCGGACCCTGTGTTGTCCCTGACAGCGTAGAAATTGCCGGATTCGTCGCCGAAATACACCACGAAGTCTCTCACATAAGGCGTGCTCTTAATCGGACTACCGGCTGTGTACTCCCACTTCTTGGCTCCGTCAGCGATTCTAATCGCATAAAGCTTATTGTTGTCGTTGCCGATATAAATGACCTGTTCGTTAATCGGATTTCTGGCGGGAGCGGCGGAACCGTAAAAGCTGTCCGTCGAGCCGCCGTCGTCGAATGTCCACAGCAGCGGGCCTTGATTAGTTATCGCTACGAGATTGGATTGAGCAAGATTTGAAGCCGCTGGCGTCTTAAGGTTCGACTCCGTCCCAACTGCCTCTAGTTCGAACGCCACGGAGCCGTTCGTCAGCGCGCGGAAGGTGTACGCGAAAGTCTGAGACTGTCCGGCGGAAAGATTTGCCGACACGGGAACAGGACCGCTGACGAGAGACACCGTCGCTCCGTCCGAATAGTTCTTTGTCAACTCGACGGGAACGGGAGCCACAGTGTCGGCGCGTGAAGAGCCTGCCGCGTTAGTCACCGTCACCCTCACAGCGAAATCGTGTTCCGTGTTGATGGGAGTCGTGATGTAATCGAACGCGGAAGTCAGAGCCGCCGGATTCATTATCGTCGGCAAGCTTGTGGAGAATGGCGATTGAGCGAAACTTGCCGCCGCCCCGTCCGCTGTTATGTCTGATTCAAGAATCCCGATTCCAACGGCGTTTCCTTGCGTGGCGGAACCGGAAATATCCAGCAGAATGAGCAAACTTTCCGTGTCGGTCGTGTTGACTGACAGCGAGAACCCGTCGAAGGTCAACTCTCCCGAAGCGAAGGTCTTGTCGGAGCCGAGGAGCGAGTCCACTCCTGAATCGTACTCGCCGTTGTCGTTGGCATCGTGAGCGAGTCTCGCGGCGGATATGTCGGCGTCGGACCCGTTCAGTTCGACTTTTAACGAAAGCAAGTCCACCGTCCTGTTGGCGGAACTGAGGTCGAGCCGCGCGAACACGACATTCTGCTGGCCCTTTGTCACATTGTTGGTCAACAACGCCGCAGAGTCCGTGGCGGCGACGCTAAGCCCGGTGTCGTCATACTTATAGACGAAGACAGTCTGGGCCGCCGCGGCGTTTCCCGCGTTGTCCTCGACGCCGATCCGCAAATAATATGTTTCTCCGCTGACGAGAACCTGAGCGACCTCATAGAAGGCGGAGGCCGCGACCGTATCCGGAACTCCCGCGGGATTGTTTCCGAAATAGATGTTGAATTGCTTTACGCCCGAATTCGGCGCGGGCGAGGCGGGATTGTCTATGTCGGCCGACCATGCGAAATACGGATTCGCGTAAGATCCCCACCCGCCGTCCGTCAAAACGACATTCATCGCCGAACTGTCGTAACCCGTCACAACCGGCGTGGATGGCGCCTGCGTGTCTTTCCTGAGATAAAACGCGTCGGTCAATGTGGTCGAAAGAGCCGCAATATTGGAAGCGCGGAACGAAACATAGTTGATTCCGTTCTGCGCCGAATCGAAATCGATCTGGAAGTCAGTCGCATAAGAGCCTGCGCCTAGGCCCGGACCGAATATTGCCGTCCAGTCCTTCAGCATGGAGCCGGTCCTGTTCGGCCCCGTCCATATCGTGTATTCCCCGGCATCGAGAACTCCGTTGTCGGAGAAATCAATGTCGTAAACAGTTCCGGCCGCCGAGCGCCATGTGTCGTCGCAAGACGGGCATCCGGCGATGTTGTTCGTGATAACAGGCCCCTGCCACGCCACTGAGAACACGCGCGAGGCGACAACGCTGGAATTCACCTTGTCCCGGCTGTAAATCTGGACTTCGCAAATGTTTGCGCCTTCGACGTCGCAATTCATGCCTGAGCCTACGGTTATCGCGGGAGGATTCCCTGCGCAGTCGTAACTCGTCCATGCCACCGTCTCAACGGAGTCGCTTAACACCCTGAAATAGCACAAAGCCAAACCGGAACTTGGCGCGGCGTCGCTGTTGGAAACCGTTAAATTGAAGTCGGCGGTTTGCCATGAGCCTGCCGTCGGCGCGGTTATCGCCGACACCGGTTTGACGTTGTCCTGTCTGTAATCTATCTTCACGGTCGATTTGTTGCCCGCTTCGTCATAGACGCTGACTTCCGTTCCGAGTTGGTTGCCGACCCCGGCCGCCGCCGTGTAATAGATGTTCCATGGCGGGCCGAAATAGTCCGGAGGCGGATTCGAATCGAACGCGACGGAGCCTTGCGCCCTGTTATAAGAGGCAGTGTCCGTCCATGACACGGAAACGTCGATGGTCTGCCCCGCGCCCTCTCCCGCCGCGCTGTTGAACCACGCCGCGCAGGTGACTCCGGGATACGCGCCGACGTTCGCGCAGTCAAGACCGTCCGACGTGCCGTAGAAATAGTCCTCGGCATTCGATGTCAGCATAACGCCGGTTATTGATGGAGCCGTGCCGTCTTTTCTAAAAATGAACCCTTGAATATTTTCGATATAGGAATGTTCGGCGGTGTTGCCGCAGCCGTCGGAAGCCCTGACGCTGATGGAGTTTGAGCCTTCGGGAACCGCCGCCCAACTCAATCCCCAGTTGTTGGTGTAATCGGAAGTCATGAAAGACGAGAAAATACTAGTCCATGTTCCGGTTCCTATTCTATACTGAGCCGATTGCAGTGGACACTTGTTGACCCAGCCGAAGTCGATATTGACGACGTTGCCGGGATTATCTTTGTACCAGTTGGTTCTGCCGCCGGCTGCCGGCCATACGTAAGTTATAGACGGAGCCGTATTGTCCATGATGAAATTAAGAGAAACGAATGAAGAGTTTCCGGCTTTATCATAAACGGTGAATTTGATTCCCATTTCATCCGTTTCACCGGAATCAACCGTGTATACCTGTTTCCAGCCGTCCGCGCCGTCGATGTCAGGTCCAGTGTTCGTTCCGTCATAAGTCGGGCTTGCTCCGAAGGCATACTGCCCGCGATATTCGTACTTATCCCCTACGGGGTCGTCCCAGACAAGCTCGACAGTCATCTTCTGTCCGTGTCCCTGTCCGCCGAGATTGTTGTAATAGACCGTTCCGCCTGTCGATGGAGAAAGAGTCGCGCATCCGTCCGCGGTTCCGCAGAGATAAGTTTCCTTGTCGGAATAAACGAGAAGCTGAGAAATCACTGGCGGCGTCAAGTCATAAATAGTCGAGTCCGAAGGGTGAGTCGGCTGAATATTGCCCATGTCGTTGCGGAACTCCACATATACCGTCTTTTCTCCTTCGCTTGAAGAACAACCGGCGCTTGCGGTTATATTGAACGCGCAGGCATATCCCGGCTCGTTGCATTTCTTTTCAAACGGAATCCAAGCCGCCGATGACAGCGCGGCCTCCGAGCAGGCCATCCTCATGGAGTCCTGCGCGTCGCAATTGACTCCGGCCGGGTCTTCACACGTTAAAGTCATGACCGGGTTGGCTATCTTCGTGTATCCGTCGCTGTCGTTGATGACTATGGAGCCGTTCATAGGAGGCGCGCAGAAAGGCGAAGGCTCATCCGCCATAAAAGCTGACGCTAGGGCTTCTTCGTTCTCCGGCGACGAGTCCGCATCCGCGCCTGAGTCCTTCTCGTTGCCCTCGTATCCCTCGACCACTCTGCGAATCGCTTTCCCTATAGGATGCGTCGGCGCGGGAGAACCGGGAGGCGCGGTGAACTGGCCTTCGGGCAGTTGCGCTCCATTGTACGCTCCCCAGACCACAAGGTCTATAGAGCTTGTGGCTCCTGAGCTTGCTTTCAGATACACTTCGTCGCCGGCGGCTGACATGTCCAATCCGCTCCATTCCTTCACATGCGCCGCTTCGCACCCGAACCTGCTAATAAAATCCGCTTGGCTTTTTGCGATTATGTAGTGGCCTTTCGACGGAATGCTCTGACCTGCCGGGATGGTGTATTCCATGCCCGGTCCGATTCCGAGGACGTGCCCGGCGAGGTTGTAGTCCGAACTGAACGGATTGTACAGTTGCACATATCTGTCTCCCGCGCCGTTGTTGACTATCTGCGAGAACGTCAGTTGCGCTTTGTTTATGCTTACGCCGTCCAACCCGGACGGTTGCGACCCGTTCGAGTTCAGATATGCCTTGAAGTAAAACGTTCCGGGGGCGACGTCAGTGTGGAAAGTATTGATTTTCTGAGAAACCGCCGTTCCGGAATTCGACTGAGCGTATCCTGAAGCGGGAACCCACGACGAGCCGTTGTGATAATACCAGTTCGACCCGTTGTTGCTGATCTGGAACGCGACATCGCTCCCGTCGGGATAAAGGATGTCGGTGAACGAAATTATCTCTTCAAAGCTCAAACCGGTGTTGTTCACGACGGTCGGCCGGGTTGTTGGATACTGTTTTGCTTGCGAAGCTCCGTAAGCCGAAACGGAAACGTTCGCGATCTTGCGTCTGAAATAATTCAGCGTCCAAGAATTAACTGTCGGTGAAAGCAGCGGGTCGGTCGACTGCATGTCCGCTCTGATGTAAACGGGAACCGTCTGATCGGCGCAGTCCGTTCCGGCCGGAATCGAATACCCTCCGTTCGCCTGCGCGCTAGTTATTGAGCAAAGATTATTGTTATCGGACGCTTTGACTATTTTATAGCCGAGAGTCGAGCCGGCGGGCTGGGCGTTCGGGGACGTGAACGATGTGGCCCCCATGAATCCGGGCAGCGCGACGGACGTCATATATCCGCCGGATTTGTAGCTGACGTAAATCTCAAGCTCGTCCGTGTCGCAATATTGGGTGGCGCAAGTGAACGGACAGTTCACGTTGTAGTTCATCGCCGCCCTCACCTTGTGGACGCCGGGCGTGGCGTTGAGAGCGTATGTCGGGCTGGTGTAACTGTAGCTTCCCGCGGCGATCAGTCCGGAGCAGTACATCTGAGTCCACGCCCCTCCCGGAGGCTGATAGCTTATGGAAAACCTGTTGCTGCCGTACGCGTGGTAATCCACGGTCACAGTGTAGTTGGAACCGGGCCTTAAATATGTTCCTTCGTTCACTCTGAGCGCGTCTATGGCTTCGGAACCGACGCAACTGGCGCCGGAACAGAGTATGCAAGGCGGAGCGCAGGTGGTGCAGTCGTCGTTGTAGTTGGTGCAGCCGAAACACGAGTTGCCCCAGTTCTCGTCGCAAGTCCTCGGCACCGCGCTGGTCTGAAACGCTATATGCGCCGGAATAGGCGCAACCTCAACGTCGGACAAGACATCCGTCTGCGTCCACGCCGCCGCGCCGTCCGTAAATGATTCGGCTATGAAAGTGTTCGCCTTGTTCGAGAGAGGCCCGGCGGACGGGTTGCCGTAATACAGATACAAGGTGGTTCCCCCTGTCGGCACATTCGGAACCTTAATCCAAATAACCGCCGTTTTCCCAACGCTGTCATAACTCTGAATCCAGTAGTTGTTAATCAGCGTCGTTCCGTCGGAGGTCGTGAATCTTATGTCCGCGCCGTCCGGTTGCGCGCTGTCGAAACCAAAATTCGAAACATTGAGGTATACCGCGAGTTGGAAGTCAGTCTGAGCGACGCCGCTGGAGTTGGAAACAGTCAGCGCGCGCCTCGTCGTCCAACTTTTGTTGAACCATGCCGGCGAGTTAACCACGTCAAGATAAGCCGCCCCGCCGTCTATCAGTATGCTCGCGCTCGATTTGGCGTAGTCGCCGGGAACCTCGAACGGCCACATCGACGTGTCGGTCGTTATTGTGAACATCGACGTCGCCGTTCCGCCGCTTGTGGTCACGGTGATGTTTCCCGTTTGAGATCCCGACGGCACGCGGCATATCAGCGCGGTGTTGCCCCATGTGTCGCAAGTCGCAGTTATTCCTCCGTGGAACTTCACCGTGGAAGCTCCTTTGACCATTCCGAAGTTGTTTCCCTCAATCAGGATGATGTCCCCGCCGTAGCCCTGAGACGGCGTGACTGTAGAAATCAACGGAGCGCCAACCGTGAATAGCGAATTGCCGGATTGCTCCGAAAGAACGCTCCTGACGGTTACGACCACATGCCCTGTGGCGACATCGGATGGCGCGTTTATTTTTATTTGTGTGGCGCTCCAATAGTTTGCCGTTCCGGCTGCGATTCCGTTGAACGTCACCGTCGAAGAGGATTGTGACAATCCGAAGCTGGAGCCGTTTATTGTTATTTCCTGTCCCGCCACTCCGCTCGACGGCGCAAGTCCCGTCACCACCGGCCTCGCGGGAAGAGTGTATACGATATTGACGTTGTCCAGCTCCGCTTTCTGGGTTCCGTCAGACGCCAGAAACGCTCTGAAGAAGAACGTGCCGGCGCCGACCTCGTTGTCGAACAAACTGACCTTGGCGCTAATCTCGGCGGATGTGTTCGTCTGCAACGGATAACCGCCGCCCGTCTGCTGCGCCCAAACGGTCCCGTTGTGATAATACCAGTTCGTTCCGTTGTTGCTTATCTGAAACTCCACTGTTCCCGTTATCACGGAAGCCGTGAACTCGGTGACTTCCGAAAAGACCTGCCCCATTGAAGAGTTGGGAGATATCGTCGGAGTGTTTGAGAAATAAGTGAACGCCAGTTCGGACCCCACCGATGTCGGGATGGTCAGGTCCGCGCGGTTCCTAGTGTAATAGTTAAAAGTCCAGTTTCTGACAGTGGGCGATCCCGGAGCCTTCGTCATGCCTAGGGCTGCGCGGAGTTTCACCGGCACATCCGCCAAAGTGCATCCGGAAGCGTCGAATCCCGCCGCCGCCTGCGCCGGAGTGATGCCGCACAAAGTGGACGAGTCCGACGCCTTCTGTATCTGGAAGGCAAGCGACCCCGCAGACGGGTCGGATGGAAGCGTGTTCTGAGCGTGGAACGTCCCGCCGAGGAAGAATGATGAGATGTTGTTAGACACAATCGAGCCTGAAACCGAGTTTGCGAAATCGTATGTGTAAACGAACGAGCCGCCGGGCGACATGTAAGTTGTGCCGGCCGTCCCGTTTGTCGAGACCGGAGCCGCGTAAGAAGCGCCGCCGCTGGCCCCTGCCGACGCTGACATCGCGCCCGCTACGGAACACGTGGCGCAGAAAACCTTCACTCTTCCGCCGCCGCCGCCGCCGCCGGACCCCGCGTATATCGTCTGCGGGCCGCCGTTGCCGCCGTTCGCCGTGAGGCTTGCGCCCGAAGCTATCGTGACGTTCGTTCCCCGAATCGCCACCGTGCCGCCCGCGCCGCCGCCGCCGCCGCCGCCGCTGTTTGTGTCCGAATAACACGTGCCCTGCCATCCGGCCTCTCCGTTTGCGCTGACTGTGCCAAGTATAGTTATCGTTTCAGCATCCAGAAGAACTATGCCGCCGCCCGCGCCGCCCGCGCCGCCTATGCCCCTATTGGTGTCCGTTCCTCTGGCGGATTTTCCGCCCGCGCCGCCGCCGCCGCCGAAATTAACTGTCTGGTCGGCGTTGTTCCCGTAAGCCGTTCCGCCGCCCGCGCCCGCAATTTCGCCTGTTCCGTTGGCCCCGCCGCCGGATCCTCCCAACCCCCCGTGCGCTCCGCCTCCGCCGCCGGGGCCGTCGGTCGTGCCCGCGCTCTGTCCGCCGTATCCTCCCGAAACGCCGGGCGTCCCGCTCGGACTCGTCCCGTCGTTCCTTCCGTATCTTACCGTGTTCTGCGGCCCGCCGGGATATCCCATCCGGTTCGCGTCTATCTTTGACGTCGCGTCCACATATATCTCTTTTGCGTACAGCTTTAACGCCTTTTGCCCGGTCGTCTTTATCGTTCCGCCGTTAACCACTCTTATGTACGGAAAGTAGCAACCAGCGTTGCAGTCCAGTTCCACAACCGCGCCGTCCACTATCAGCGGAGAGCCTAATATGACATCGTTGCCGTTATATGTCAGGTTGACGTTCGTTGAGGAAGTCAGATTCGTCCATGCCGAGGCTCCGTCCGTAAACGTCTGCTCGTCCATCGTGGAACTTAAACTCGACGCGTCGGGAGCGGAAGCGTTCCCGTAATACATGTAGATGGTTTTCGTCGAGCTTTGCGGCACGCTCGGAACCTTAACCCATATCGTTGCCGTCTGAGATCCGCTGTTATACGAAGAGACCCAGTAGTCGAGAGCCGTCACTCCGTCGCTGTCCGTAAACCTTATGTCCTCCCCGTTAGTCCTCGCCTTGGCGAAGTTGAACACCACGCTGTTAAGCTCGACTTTGACCTGCTGATCCGTCAGCAGGAACGGATTGCCGGAATTGTTCACCGTCACGGCTTTTCGATAGAGCCAACTGTCGTTCATCCATACCGGGTCGACGCTGGGTTTCAACTTCGCCATGCCCGACTCCACGGATATCTGCGCGGAGTTGTAGGAGTAATCGCCCGGAGCGTCGAACGGCCATGCGGAAGCGTCTGGAGCCGGCGTCGTGGTAAATCTCCATGGAACCGCAACCCATGTTCCCTCGTTGCCGTATTGGTCTTTTGCCTTGACCCTATAATCATATTCCGCCGCATAATTCAATTGAGACGAGACCGCCCAAGAGTTAGACGGCTCCCATCCGCTTTCCTGAAGTCCGGGGGCCGACCAGTCAGCAGACGCGGTGTCCACTTGAAATTTATACTGAACCGTGCTGATGTCGCTCGGCGGCTGAGCCGTAAGCGTCACGTTCACCCCTACGTAGGTTTCGTTTATTTCAGGATACTGAAGGCCTACCCCCGTCGGAGCAACATTGTCTACCGTGAAAAACGTAGAGTACCTCGTGGCGCCCGCGTTTACACCGTCGTTGGGAGTCAATTTGACATACACGTTCGAGCTTTCGCCTAAATATGCGCCGCCCTCGTTGTTCGCGTTTTGCGTGTGCCAAGTCAGCGTGGCTCCCGTCCTCGGAGTGGTTATTCCTGTTATCTGCCCTGTGGATGTTCCGGAGTTGACTCCCGTATTGTTTACTGCCCCGGCAGACGACGACTGTATATGCGCCTGCCTCCATGTCGATCCGCCGTCAACTGAGAACAACACGAGAAGAGACACGGAATCATTCTGCGGGTCGGACACATTGTACGTGACCGTCACGACCCCGGAGCCGTCCGTCGAAGTCTGAGACGCAGAGGTGATGCTCGCGTCAGGCTCGTCGTCCGCCACTAGAAAATCCCATGTCGGCGCTGAGAAATCGCCTTCGTTTCCGAATTGATCCCTTGCTTTTACGTGCCAATAATACATTTGGCTCTGAGACAACGCCCCCGGGTTCCACGAAAGCGAAGACTGCCAGCCGCTAGCCTGAACCCCGGTCGTGAATGCCTCGTCTTCCGCCAATTGGATGTGGTATTCGACGTTGGATATGTCAGTGGCGCCCGCCGCCGTCAGCGTCGGATTAGGTGAAACCCCTGTCGTGCCGTTCGGCGGCGTGGAGCAGTTGTAGTTCTTGGGAGCCTGATTATCCACCTTGAACGACTCGGAAACTTTCGTCTCTCCCTGAGCCGCGTCGAACGTGGCAATGCGGATGTAAACAGTGTCGTCTTCTTCGAGAAACGCCCCACCCTCATTTTCCGCGCTCATGGTCAGCCACACGAACGTCGCTCCGGTCTGCGGCGTGGGAACTCCCGTTATCTGCCCTGTGGACGTCCCGGAGCTTACCCCCGTGTTGTCAACCGCGCCGGCGCTTGCGGGACTTTTTATTCTCGCCTGTCGCCAGTTCGTTCCGTCAGCGGAAAACTCGATGAGAAGCCTCGCCGCGTCGTTGTTCAAATCCGTCAGATTATATGTGACAGTCAGTTCCCCGGAAGCGTCCGCCGCCTGAGAGAACCCGGCAAATGTTATAACCGGCGTCATGGGTATCGTTCTGAACGAGAACGCCGAGGTGTAAGCGGACTCCCTGTCGCACGTGTCTTTCGCCTTGACCCGCCAGTAGTAAACAGTATCCGCGGGAAGCGAAACCGGCACGACCCATTCATCAGAGCCGCTTATCCATCCGCTTTCCTGCAGCCCGGTCGTGAACCCGGAGTTGGAAGCTATCTGGAAATAGTAAGAGATTGCGCCCGCATCCACCGCGCCCGCCGCTTTGAGCGTCGGATTGAAAGCCACGTTCGTCGCGCCGTTCGCAGGAGAACTGTTGGTCAATCCGATAGGGGCGACTATGTCCACGACGTAGTTGATGTCCTCGTTGTTATGCCAGTATTGCTCGTTGCCTTTTTCATCGCGGCAGGATATGTAGAGATACTCGTTAACGGGAATAAGTCCTGATGTGGCGCAATTGAGATTCTGTGTGCCTCCGCCTCCGCATGTCCCGTCTCCCGGAGCGGTCATGTTCGAGTAGTCTTTGTCCGTCAGCGACCATCTGCACCATGCGTTTTCGTTCGTCGAAACCACAATACTCGGGCTTGTGGAACATACAATCGAGCCTTTGTCAGGGTTCCATGTCAATTGAGTCGGAGCGGCTGAGTCGATTTTGTAAACAAGTTGCTGAGTAACCGAGTTAGAGCATCCGTCCGCGCAGGCGACATATATGTTGTTGTCCCCCTCGGCCAGCCCGGAAACGGCGCATGATATCGCCGTGGTTCCTCCGCCGGAGCACTCGTTGACGGGCGGCATGTCCCAATAAGTCTGGTTCGAGGTCGACCATCTGCATGCGCCGACGGCGTCCAGCGCGAGATCAACTGATATCGCTGATGATTCCACGTATGAACCGCTAGCCGGATTGTGACCGCTCTGCGCCGGAGCAGCGTCGTCATATACGAAGCCTACTCCGTTGCTCTTGTACGATCCGCTTGTGACGAACACGTCGTCGGTCGTAGCTCCAACCGGGACCGTCAGGGATATCGAAGCGTGCGTCCATCCTGTAATATTTCCGTCTGGAACCATTTGATCCAAACTGTTCGCCACATTGTTGGTCGCGTTCGACCTGTTGCCAGCCGCCGGGCACGTTCCAGACTGACACAAGTGATTTCCCGTGATTGTCACAGCCAGCCCGGCGCCTCCGCACTGCGGAGCTATTTCTGTTATCCTCGGCAGTATCCTGAACCCGGTGAAAGTCGCCGTCCTGTTGTCCGCCGGCGTAGTGCGGGTCACAACGATATCGCCCGTATAGGAGTCGTCCGGGATTGTCGCAGGGACTCTAACCTCGATCGCAGTGTCCGTCCACGAGTTCACTGTCGCCGCTTGGCCCAGTATCGTCACTGTCCCGCCTGTTCCGAACCTCTTACCCACAATTGTTATGACGCCGTCCGAATCTCCAGCGTCGTAAATCCTCGCGGCGTTCGCCACAGACGGCGTCGTAATGCTGTCGATTTTGGGATAAACGTAGAAGTTGAGAGGAGTGAGGTCGTTGTTCCCCCTCGCCTTGACCACCAGCGCGCCTGCTCCGCCGTAGTCGCTGACCGCGTCGTTGACGGTGAATGTTATCGACGTGTCGCTCCATGCTGAAACATCGGCGCACGCGACCTCATAAGCTCCTACGTTCACAGCGCTTACTGTCGCGAGGCACGAAGAACCGAATTTTGAGCCTGACACTGTGGCGGACTGGCCGGGTCTCGCTCCAAGATTGTTCAGAGCCGACTCGGCATTGTTCGTGTATGATGTGGCATTAGGCGGGGTCCACCAATTGCCAGTAACCAGAAATCTTCCTCTTCCTCCAGCGGCATTGTTATTAGTCGCCCGTTGATGATATCTCTGAATCGCGGCTCCCGAACTGAAATCCGCCTGCGCGTGCATCTTTCCGAAAATGCCGATATTTGCCGCTCCCCCTGAAGTTCTGAGATTGAACATCCTCGCAGGAGTCGTTGTTCCTGTTTCCCTAACACCAATATTATTGGAAACCATCGCGTCGTTCTCGAACGCGACCTCCGCCACCGATTGCGCCGTCGGCGACCCCGTCCCGCAGCAACCGTTAAGATTGTAATCCTGCCATGTGGCGTCCGCAGTAGGTTTGCCAATATTGAAAAATAGTTCCGCAAACTGCTCCTCAGGCGACGCGCTCCAATACCCGACATAATAAACCGTGCTGTTAGCTCTATCGCTCAGATATAACTGAACCTGATTCGACGCGTTCACTTTTGAATGCATTGTGACGGTATTGGCGGTAGTGTTTGTGGGCCTTCTTAAATATGCCCTCCTGTCAATGGCAGAGCCGACTTCCCTTGCGCCAAGATATTTGTCCGTCGTGGTGCGGTTCGATAGCACGAATTCCCCCACCATCCCGGCTCCGACTGCCACATTCACTGTTTGCCATGTGTTATCGGCCGTCGTGCTTACGGTGGCAAATCGTTCAACATAAGTTCCGGTCGTCCAATATCCCAATATGACGAAACTAGTCCTCGTGACATTGTCCACGTAATACTGAATCTGTCCGGCTGCGTTGGCTTGAACATGCATAACCATCGCATTCATTAAACCGTTGGTGGATGACCTATTCACCGTGACATATCTGTTCAGCGCCGAGCCTACGGCCCTTACGCCTCCCGTCCTGTCCGCGTTTCCCTGAGTCACCACAAAAGCCGCCTCAACAACCGCGTTTCCCGGAATGCCATATAAAGCATTTAAATTTACAGTCGTCCACGCGCCCGCAACTGTCGGAGTAATAGATTCATAAAGATGCACGTATGTGGGGCCGCCAAGCGCCGTTCCCGGTCTTAGCGTCATAACCATAGCCGACGCTATCGCGACAAAAATAAATAACTTCGCGACACTTGATGGTTTTCTCATGGTTTTGCTCCGATGATTTTTGCGACTTTGTTTGTGACTTTTGTGACTTGTGATATTGTGATTATTTATTATCATTTTTATAAATTAATTATCCTATCAATATAAATAAATACAAAATCATTCTTATTATACCCCAAAATTCCTTTGTTAAACAGGAAAATTACCTGCATTCCGGGCGCACCGACGAAATTTCCACTTTCGGCATAGGCTGAATGATTTTCGTGACAACAAATTATTGCTTTGGATGCAATGTTTTTTCGGGTTTTTCTTAGAAATAAACCATAGACTGTGACTTGTTTTTTATCATTTGAATGATATTAATCACAAATGCCCCGATCCGGCGATTTTTAAGTGGATTTTAGGTCAAATCTGCTCGTCCACAGCTCGGATTTGTACTATAAGAATCCGGGACGTTGGCAGTTTACTTTCGTTTTTCGCATTAAAACGGCGGTAAAACCGCAGAAATCATGTGAGTTTCGTTTTTTCGTTGCTTGTCGCATTTATTCAATCCATATTGTAATATTTAATTGAAATTGCTTATCATGCTGATTGTTACGGAGGAAAATATGGCTCACGGAGCTTTCGCGACTCAAATCAACTGCATGGACGGCAGGACTCAGGAACCGGCGCTGAAATGGATTAAAGAGAAATTCGGCGTGGATTACGTTGACAATATAACCGAACCGGGGCCTGACAAGATTCTTGCGCAGGGGATACAGCCCAACCTCGACTCGATAAAAGCCCGCGCTATGATTTCAGTTTACAAACACGGCAGCCGCAACATCGTTATCGTCGCTCACCATGACTGCGCGGGAAATCCGGTATGCAAAAAAGAGCACGCGGAGATGGTTCACAAGGCTGTCGAAGTCGTCCGTTCTTGGGGATTGCCAGCCTCCGTCCAATCGGTGTGGATTGACAGGAACTGGCATGTGAAAGAAATCTGATTCCGATCGCCGTAAAGGATTTAGAACGTTTTTCCGACAGCCGGACCGGATTAATAATCTGCCTTCTAATTCACATTTTTCCCGTTATAATTATCGTCGCGCGCTATAACGCGCCGGAGGCTCTTTTTGACGGCTTACGCTCTGATGATGGTTCTGGCGTTCATGTCTAGCGTCTTCATATTTCTGCCAAGCGAAGCCATATTGCTCACTCTGGCAAACATCGACAAAGTCCCGCCGATTGAAGCGTTCGGGAGAACGCTTGAGGTCGCCCGATACAGCACGGATTTCCCGTGGCTGCTTCCGTTCGCGGCGGCTTTTGGAAGCAACTTCGGAAGCTGGCTTTACTATCTGATGGGAAAAGGCTCGTTGAACATCAGCGACAAATTGAGAAAGAAGATAGAAAGCTTCGACTTTGAACGTTTGGGCAAAGGCCGGGAGGCCGTCATCTTCGTTTCAGGCGTTGTCAGCATTCCCCCGGTTTCTGCGACTGCTATCGCTTCGGGCATGATCCGTTTCAATTTCGCTAGGTACTACGCCGTCTCATTCGCCGGGAAAGTGGTCAGATACTATCTCGTGCTGCTCATCGGCCGCGCGGCGGTGGAAACCGCTCTCAAGCTGTTCTAGCATCCTTCCAAATATCTCCGCAACTTCTCAACGAAAATTGCCGCGGTATCGTTCGCGAGGCATTTTTTCGGGCGCGCAAAAACGCGGAAGTTTTCTTCCACGCTTTTTCGCAAATGGAAATCTCGAAATCCGTTAATCGCCTATGTTGCGAGGCTGAGCCGCGTTACTTATTTGCGACGCGTTGCGCTGACATCAGAGTGTTTTTCATCAGCATGGCGATTGTCATCGGGCCTACTCCGCCGGGAACGGGCGTGATGAAGGCCGCGTTTTCAGAAGCCGCGGCGTATTCGACATCTCCTACAAGCCTCGTTCCGCTCTTGGCGGCGGGATCGCTGATTCTGTTCACGCCGACGTCGATGACCGTCGCGCCTTTGCCTATCCAGTCGCCTTTGACGAATTCCGGGCTTCCGATGGCGGCCACCACTATGTCGGCGGCCCTTACCACGTCCGCCAAGTTCTTCGTGCGCGAGTGGCAGATGGTGACGGTGCAGTTGAGGCTCATCAGCATCATAGCGACGGGTTTTCCGACGATGTTGCTGCGTCCTATGACGACCGCGTTGGCTCCGTCGAGTTTCACTCCGGAACGCTGGAGCAACTCGATGCAGCCGTACGGCGTGCAAGGCAGGAACACTCCGGCGTCCGCCATGTCGCTGAACTTTTTAAGCGTCATGAACTTGCCGACGTTCATAGGGTGAAATCCATCGACGTCTTTAGCCGGGTCGATGGCGAGAAGCACCTGATTCTCGTCGAGATGCTTCGGCAGAGGAAGCTGGCAGAGTATGCCGTGAATCGCGGGATCGTTATTGAGCTTTTCAATCAGAGCCATCAAGTCTTCCTGCTTGGCGTCGGCGGGAAGCCTGTGCTCGATCGAGTTGATGTTGCACTGTTTGCAGGAGATGCCTTTGTTCTTGACGTAGACCTGAGACGCGGGGTCTTCGCCAACGAGAATAACCGCAAGCCCGGCCTGAATGCCGGTTTCTTCCTTGAGTTTGAGGACAGCAGCGCCGATTTCCGCTTTCAACTGCTCGGAGACGGCTTTTCCATCGATAATCTGAGCCATAAAACCCCCCTCTATGAGATAGTTGTCCGGCGGTCGAGCGAAGCCGCCGCCGGGCGGCGCATGTTCGCGAGCGATCCTTGCCGGACCGCTCGCGCCGCGCTGTCTTCTAGTTGAAAAACGCTTTCAAATACTGCTTGATGAGCTTCACTGTTTCCGGATGCCTGAGAACGACGATGTCCGCGCCGGAAATTATCATTGACACCGCGGACACTGCTTCCATGAGGATGCCGCGTTTGGCGGGGTCTCCGTATTTTTCATCTTCCGCGCCCATCTTGGCTTCTTTGCATTTCCATACTTCCCTGCCGAGGACCGAGATGATGGGCTGCTGCAGTTGAGCGTCCTGCTGAGTGAGCGCGGCCATCCGTATGCGCTCTATCACCGAATAGGTGTATTCGATGCCGTAGCCGAGCCCCCCAGTGGTGGGATCGATGATGATATTGTCGGCGTTGACCCCGAGGTTACCGAGCAAGATGTTGAGCTGCTTGGCCAAATTGACGTCTATGGGAGTGTTGGCGGAGACGGTGTGCTTGTAGCCGATGCAGGGAGCGCCCACCTTTTTGTGTCCCGCTTCCTGAACCGGGCCGATAATGACGTTAAGCCCTTCGCAGGCTTCTGCCACTTTGGCCAGAACTTCGGCGTCTTTTTCTTCGCTTCCGGTTCCGTAAACGATAACCGGGACGTCAACAGCCTGAGCGACTTTTTTCGCCGTTTCGGCGGCCTGAGCGGCGTCCATGTTCTTATCGTTCGGGTCGGTGCTGACAAGATAAAGAGCAATCATGTCCGCGCCATGTTGTTCGACGTTGAGCTTTGCCCAAGCGACCGGGTCTCCGGCCACATCCTTAAAAGGAGCTATGGCCGCGTCCGCCCATTCTTCGGGAGCGAGATCGAACACTTCCATAGCGATCTTGGGCTGGTTGGGGTTTTCGCCTTCGAAAAGGTAGAGCGGATATGCGCTCTCCCCGCCCACTGAAACGTTCTTGCTTTTGCCGAGCTTCACTTCTCTTATTTTTCCTGAATAATTGATCTTCGGCGTTTCGAATGCCATTTCAATGTCACCTCCGGTTTAATGTAAAACACAGTCAGGCCGCCGGAATCCGGGCTGGATCGCCCGCGGCCTCCTCCGAGAAATATCCATCAGGCAGGGTTCTTCCGCTTTTCGCTTCCGAACCAATCTTCGGGTTTGCTGTACCAATATCTTTCCGACTGTTTCAGGAACTCGATGTATTCGGCGCGGGACTCAACCTTGTTTTTCCACGCCAGTTTGCCTTTCGGCAATCCGGGTTCGTAGCATTCGCCTATGACATCAACTTTGTCGCCTTTCCAGTCGTCTTTCTTTTCGAGTTTGCAGTCCATGACCGCCTCCTTTGTGGTTCGTCAAAAAAGAATCAGGAGCCGCCTGCGGCGTCCAGCACGACTTCGTCTGTCATGCGGGCGACGGTTCTGACGGCTTCGAGGTCTTCGGACATCCGCATCACGGGGACCTGTTCGGCGTCCGCTCTCACGAGCAGCGGGTCTTCCGCTATCGTGAACACATTATCCACGCCGACTTCCCGGATGTTGGGAGCCAGAAGCTCCGCGTTCTCCTGCCGGAACCTGTTCACGACAAGTATCCGGTTTTTGATTTTTATGTCCAATTCGTCCACAAGTTCTAGAACGCGCTTTACCGCGCGCAACCCTCTCACCGAATGGTCCGCCACGAGCGCCAGAAGGTCTATTACCTCCGCGTTCTTTCGGCTGAGATGCTCCATCCCCGCTTCGTTGTCTATGACGGTGTACGGGTAGTTGCCGGAGAGCTTCGACACGAAGTTCTTAAGCAGAACGTTAGGGTAGCAGTAGCAGCCCGGGCCATGTTTCCTTCCCATCACGATGAAATCGAGGTGTTTGGTCTCGATGAGCGCCGTGTTCAACTTGAAGTCGAGAAAGGACTCCTTCGTCATTCCCATCGGGATGTCGATTTTCGTTTCAAGAAAATCGTGCATAATCTTCCCGACGGTCACTGGGATATCCGAGCCGAAAGCCTCTGCGAGATTGGAGTTGGGATCGGCGTCAACGGCGAGCACAGGCCCGGCCCCTCTGTCGATTATCCGTTTGACAATCAGAGAGGCGACCGTCGTTTTGCCCGTTCCGCCTTTTCCGGCGACCGCTATGGTATAACTCATCTCTCAGCCTTTCTAACGCGCGGCGCGCGCCTCGGATTCGGACGCGCTTTTAAAGCTCAAGCCAAGAATCGGAATAAAGCGACTGGCCCAGCAGCAGTTTCGCGGTTTTGACATAGTCGAGCATGTCTTTCGAAAGAGAAGCCGTGTCTATGTCTTCGCCGTTGACCGCTTTGAGAATCAGGTCGCGGATTTCAGCCTTGCCGCCGCGGGCGAACGCCGTAAGGTCGGCGTCGAACGAGTCCACAATCGCCGACTCCATTCCCAAGTGGTTCAGGATGACGGAGTAGGTCTGGTTGAGGATGGGGCGCAGGTGTTCGGGAGCGCCGTTGGAGATGTTGGACAGCCCGCACGTGCTGCTGTATCCGGGCGCGATGTCTC
The DNA here is from genome assembly GCA_002435745.1 of bacterium UBP15_UBA6099. Taxonomy (GTDB): domain Bacteria; phylum UBP15; class UBA6099; order UBA6099; family UBA6099; genus UBA6099. Next base: position 181,106 of record DIWT01000043.1, on the reverse strand, counting down.
TGAACATCATCATGAAATTCGTGCATCCCTGCACCTGATTCTGCTGCGTGTTGACAGGAAGCACTATCGGGTCCACGTAAACATCCTGAGGAGCCAGTTCGAACTCGGTGCATTTGACCATCAGTTCGGACCAGAGGATGCCGCGTTCGTTTTCGTCGCGGGGAATTCCGTCTACGCCTAACAGAAGGGCCACTACGCCGGCCTCATAGGTTTTGGCGAGCGGGAAAAGGGCTTCCATGCGTTCCGGGCGGGCGGACACCGAGTTGATGACGGGTTTGCCTTTGTCGCGCTTGACGACTTTCAGCCCGGCTTCCATCGCTTCCACGTTGCTTGTGTCGAGGAAGAGAGGAATGTCGGTGACTTCGTTGACGGTCTTTACGACCCATTCCATCATCTCCGCGCCCTGTTTGCGGGCGGGGCCGAGGTTGATGTCGATGAAATCGACATTTTTAGACGCGATATTCTCAGCCATCTTTCTGATCGGCCCAGCGTCTCTTTCTCTCATGGCCGGCCCCAGCGTTTTTGACATCACATTCATGTTTTCTCCGACAAGTTTCACAGTTACACCCTCCATTAAAGTTGTTTTCATTTCAGTTCGAGAACGGCGCGCGTTAAGCCGCCGACCAGTTTTTCAGGAACGCCGACAGGTGAGAAGCCTCTCTCGGCCCGATTTGAATCTCCCATCCGGCCAGTTCTTCTTCCAGTTCTCCGCTTATCTGCGCGGCGTATCCGGGTATGACTATCTTGCGATGCTTGATTTTATCCTCTATGCCGGACTTCTTGACGAAGGGAGCGATGGCGTCGGCCACGAACTTGCCGGCCGCCCACGCGGTAAGCACGGAAAGCCCTTCGCTGTCGATTATCAGCAACCACGACGGGACTCTGCTCGCCTCGATCTCTCCGGCCACAATGAAGTATGTGAGGGAGAAGTTCGTGGTGATGAGCACCGGAGAATTTTCGTCCGGATTGCCGATCGGGTATATGCCCTGTTCCGTGGCCATCGGTCTCTGCGGGTCGGTGAAGATGTTCATGCGCTGCAGGAGCAACGGGAACACCGTTTCGCCTTTGAGGTCGGAAAGGACGACGATGCCGGAGTATTTGGCTATCATGGTGGCGGCCGCTAGAGTCTCCATCATCGGGTCGTCGAACATTTCGCAAGGGAATGTGATGGTCGGGAATCCGAGCGGGCGGAACAGTTTTCGCAGAGCCGCGCGGCGGATGATAATCTGCTCCTCGAACGCCTTCTTGATGTCCGTCGTTCCGGTGTCCAGCACGATGTCCTTGAGTCCGGCGGCGGAGAGTTTCTCGGTGAGCTGCGCCAGAGCTTCAAGGCTGTCAGCCTTGGCAACCACCGGGCATCCTTTCTCTTTGGCGATGGCCGCCACCGCGTCGGCGTTCTCCGCCGTCGCGGCGTGGAGCAGCGGCTTGTTGTCCCCGCACGCTTCGGCTCCCGCCTTCAGTGAGTCCGCGCTCGAGCTTGCGAGTATCAAAGGACAAGCTTTGATGGAAAGTATTTTCGAGACGAGGGCCGAGAATTTTGCGGCGTCTCCGCCGGCGTCCTTCACGGCGACCATTTCGGGTTTGAGTTTCAAGCCGACTCTGTCGAAAACCAGCGTGTCGAGCATTTTGATTTTCGCTTCGACGACGGCGTCGCTCATATCCGTCGACACCATGACGGCGATTGGAGTCGGGTTGACGAAAGTTTTTTCGTGCCTGAATTCGACGGTCTCTCCGCCGACGGTTACGGTGTAGTCGCCCGCGCCGATTTTCACCGGCCTGATGGGCGGAGCCGAGGCCGCTGAAAGCGTTTCCTTGGCGGCGTCCGACACGTGCGGACAATCGGCAAGTTCCCCTTTTCCAGCCGCCAGATTCATCGCAAAGGCAAGGCATGTGGGAAACCCGCAGTCCTTGCAGTTGGTTTTGGGCAACTGCTTGAAGATTTCAATTCCTGTAAGAGCCATACAATCGCACCTCCGATATCCTAAGCGTTATTTATATCATAAAACCGACCAGACGGCTTCCGGAGCCGCCTGATTTCAATCTTAAAGAATCGATTCGAGAGTAAGGCAGGGATGCCCGACTTTCTCCAGATGGGCAAGGACTTCCTCCTCGGTGATCCCCACTGTCTCGTCGGCTATCATGTCGACAAGGTTCGGGTAACCGAGTTCCTCGGCGCGCTTTTTCAGTTTGTCGCCGAGCTCGTCTTTCAGGCTCTTGGGCATCCAAGCCATTCTGAGGAGTCCGCCTTCGCCCGCCAGATACTTGCGCTGGCAGACGTTGTATTTCGAGTGGCCGACGAAACCCGGGGTGGTCTGGCCGCCTCCGGCCGTGCCGGCCAGAGTGGTGAACTTCATTCCGCAGGGAGTGTCCCCGGTGTAGTCTCTGTTGACCGTCATGACCGCGTTGCACATCGGCAACACTGCCGCTATGCATTCGCAGCATCCGCATGTGGTCATTGGGTCCTGCATGATGCTGTAGAAATTGTAGTGAGTCACGTTTCCGCGGGACGCCTTCTCCACGAAATCGTTGACGCCCTTCCACTGGCCGAGCTTCGGGTCTAGCGTTTCGCCCTTCTCGATGGGCTGGTTGGGGCCTGTGGGGTTGATTTCATAGGACGCTTTGCAGTCGAGCCAGTTGTAAGAGCCGCAAAGCCCCGTCCTCTCCGGGCTGACCACGCAGACGTGGTTGGGAGCGAACGACTGGCACAGCAGGCAGGAGTAGTACGTGGGAGTAGTTTCATCCGTCATGCCTTCGACGCGCGCGTCGCGCTCCCTGTATATCGCCCTAGCCTTCTCCAACATCATCTTGACATTGTCAGATTCGGTATAGAGAGTCACCTGCAATTTGTCGAAAATGGCGCCGAAATCGGTGTGCAGCTTGGCGTGCAGAATGCTGCCGAGGTGTTCGAGCTTGAAGCCTTTTTCGACGGCTTTCTTGCTGACGCGAAGCCATGCGATGTCTCTCTGGCCGATGTGCATTATTCCCTGAGCGTAGTTAATGAGGTGGTGAATCTGGCGCTCGAGAATAGGCTCGTAGTCGGACTCCATTTTGCGGCCCGCCACCTGAACGTGTATGGCGAGAGGAAGTTTGGAGCCTACCGGAACGTCCGCCAACTCGGGACCGACCACGATGACTTTGCCGTCCTCGATCTCGTCCATGTTGACGCTGGTGACGACCTCTACCATGTCAGTCCTTCCGCCGCCGCATTCGAGATGGATGTCGTCTCCTCTGACGCGCTCTCCCTCGAAAGCCGGGCCGTAAGCCACCGGCACGGGTATTTCGGTGACGGTTATCTGAAGGCCTCTGACTTCGACCGCCTTGGAGACGATCTTGTCGTGGGGCTGATTGGAAACGACGTGCTCGTAAGTGCAGACGCCGGTGGGAAGGATTTCCGGTATCGGCGTGTCCGCAATTACCGGGAACCCCCAGTTGATGGCTCCCGCGCCGTTCGCGTACCACTCGTCGGTGACGAATCCCATCGTCATGGCGAAAGCGAAGCAGCGGTCTTTGTTATAGATGAGAATCTTGCGGTATTCGCCGGGATTGATGCCGCCGAAGGACATGGCGGCGCGGGTGGCGAAACCGATGGCGAACACGGTGGCGTGGTGGGTGGGACCGAAGGATGCGAGCCTAGTGGGCCAGCCTATCTGCACGCCCGCCTCGACGAGCTGTTCGGAGAAACGTTTCCCCTCGTTCTCGCCGGCCATGAAGATGTAGAGGTTTTTCTTCTGGATTTCGAGAGCGAGGTCTGCGGCGGTTTTCGGGTCCGGGGCGGCCCCTAGAATGGCCGCGAATCCGGGCGCGGTTCCGTCTACGAACTCGACGCCTCTTTTTCTCAGAATCACGTCGTCGGCGGCTCCTAGCCATATATTGCTCTCGGATGGATCCTCGCCCCTGACGTAAAAGTTCGGATCGTCTATGTAGCGTATCGCCTCGAACATTTCTTCGGCGAAGAAGGTCGCCATTCCGGCGTCCAGCACCGGGCCGAGGTACGGAAGGTGGCATTTCTCCCTCACGTGTTCGGGCAACAGGAGCCTGCATTTCTTAAAAATGCGCTCCATGTCTTTGAGTTTCTCAACTTTTTCCCCTAGTATTCCGTAGATAATCGGCAAATAGTAGGCGGTGTTGGGGAAGGCCACGTCCTGATTGGGGCCGTATTTATCCATCGCCTGTTTGAACTTTTCTTCGGCTTCATCGACTATCTTGTGGGCGCCGCGTATCGCCGCAGCCGCGATAATTTTTGACATTTGTCAAATTCTCCTTTCTTTCGGCTCGATATTCATCCGCTCAGGCCAGCTCTCTGCGCTTCTCCATGTCGAAGAGCACGCGTTCTCTGGCTTTGTCGATTCCGAGTTTTTTGCGCGCGGCGTCGATGCGCGCAATCATGAGTTGAGCGGCCTTAATCGGGTCCGGCTCGAACGCCCAGCATCCGCCGAATTTCTCGTCCATAGTCTCGAACAGATACTTCGTGGTCTCCTGCGCTCCCAGCGTCGGGAAAGTCGTCCCGAAGACGGTGTAAACGCCTGAAGCGACGAAATACTGGCCGATCGCGATCGCTTTTTCGGACATCCATTCCGGAGCGGCGCCGACGGCGGGCAGGTCGGACAGATCGTCTCCGAGTCCGCCTTCCTTGACCATAGCCGTGGCGGCAATGAGAATGCGCGAGTTGTCCACACAGGACCCCATGTGAATGACCGGCGGCAGGCCGACGGTTTCGCACACCTGCCTTAAACCCTCGCCGCAGTATTTCGCCGCCGCCTCCGGGGAGCACAGGCCGGCTTTCGCCGCCGCTATGGCTCCGCATCCGGTGGTGAGAACGAGCACGTCGTTCTTGAGCAACTCTTTTATCATCTCCAAGTGCGCCCAGTCGTGTTTCACCTTCGGGTTGTTGCAACCGACGACTCCGGCCACGCCTCGTATCAGGCCGTTGATGATGTTGTCGTTAAGCGGCTTGTACGAAGCTCTGAAAGTTCCGCCCAGAAGATAGTTGATGGACTCGTGGCTGAATCCGCCCACGAAGTCCTCGGTCATCTGAGGAATATGAACATTCGCAGGCCGCTGCTTGAACATCTCAATGCCCGCCATGATGATCTTCTTCGCGGTGGCAAGCGCGTTGTGCTCGTCGAACTGGATGTGGCGCGCGCCTTCCATCTTCGCTATCTTGGATGTGGTGATCACCGCCGTGTTGAAGCACTTCGCCACTGTAGGCAAAGACGGGAACACGCATTGGACGTCCACAATCATCGCGTCCACCGCTCCGGTTGACACGGCTAGTTCCTGAGTGATGAAATTGCCGATCGGCGGAATTCCGTGTCTCATCAGAATTTCATTGGCGGTGCAGCATATTCCGCCGATGTTGATGCCTTCCGCGCCTACAGCTTTAGCGGCGTTTATCATGTCTTCGGACTGAGAGGCCGCGACTATCATTTCCGACAACAAAGGCTCGTGGCCGTGGACAATCACGTTCACCATGTTTGGGTCGATGCAACCGAGGTTGGTCTTGCTAATGATCGGTTCAGGAGTGCCGAACAGAATGTCCTGCAAATCCGTGGCGAGCATGGAACCGCCCCATCCGTCGCCGAGCGAACACCGAGCGCCCTGCATGAGAAGGCTTTCCACCTCGTGGTCGACGCCCATTGTCGTTCTGTGCATAATCTCGACGACTTCGCGGTCGATGCCGCGCGGAGCGATGCCGAGGTCGCGCCATATCTTCTGCCTCTTGAGAGGAGCTTTGCTGAGGTACTTGAGTTCTCCATGCTGATTGCCGAACTGGGCGAGAGCCGTTCTTGCGATATCGGCGGCTATCTCGTTGATCGGCCTGTCGCCTATTTCCACTCCGAGGTCCAGCGCCACTTTAATCGCTTTCTGCTCGTCTTTTATGGAATAGTCTTTGCTCTTTCCTTCGGCCACTTCGAGAAGGGCTTCGCACACCGCGCGACCGTGGTCGGAGTGAGCGGCGGTTCCGCCTGCGACCATCCTGATAAAATTGCGCGCGGCAATGGTGTCTACAGTAGCCCCGCAAACGCCTCTGTCTTTTCCGGGCTTGTCGGGGATTATCCTACAGGGTCCCATGGCGCATATCCTGCAGCACACGCCGTCTGAGCCGAACTTGCAGCGCGGCTCCATTGAGTCGGATCTGTCGAACACCGTAACGTATTCGCCGCCGGTGTTCTCGCCGAGCATTTCGCAGGTCGCTTCGCAAGCGGACTGTTCTTGAGGTTGTTTCTTTTCTTTTTTCTTGGCTTTTTCTTCCGCCATTTAAATGCCTCCTTTAGCTATGCCTCTAAATGCGCTTCGGCGCGGGGTTCGCGCCTTGTTTCCGCGGCGGGCTTTTCAGTTCCCTGCTAATTCCTGTTCAAGCCTCGCGCGGATTTCTTTGATTACTTCGTTCACCCTCTCATCCTCGAACGGCGTCATGTTCTCTCTGCCGGAGTTGCGGATTTTCTCGCTCTCCGGGATGACGCCCAGCAGCGGATGATCTTTCAGTTCTTTCTTCAGATACTCGACGTCGGCGGGAGTTCTGGCTTCGTTGCCGACGAAGAGAATCTTTTTATTTCCAAGGTCTTCCCAGAGCGGAATGATGCGGCGGGCGGTCGAAGAGCTTTTCGCGTCCGGGCGCACGACTACCACCAGCGCGTCCATCATGCGCGTGGTTCCTCTGCCCAGATGTTCCAGCCCCGCCTCCATGTCCATGATTAAATGCTGATCGCCCTGAAAGACCATATGAGAGATGAGAGCCTTGATGAACGCGCTCTCCGGGCATACGCAGCCGGAGCCGCCTTTCTCCACCGTTCCCATTGCCAGCAGGGAGAGGCTTCCGCGACGGAGGCAGTACTTGTCCGGTATGTCGTCCACTTTGGGGTTCAGCTTGAATATGCCGCCCCAAGTTCCGGGCTGCGCTCCGGTGCGCTCGGCGATGAGGTCCTTGAGTTCTGAAACAGGCGTGGGATGCCTGTCCTCCGGGAAACCGAGAGTCGCGGCCAGATTCGCGTCCGGGTCCGCGTCCACTGCCAACACCTTTATGCCCTCTTTTTCGAGGGAGTTGCAGAGCATGGCCGTGAACGTGGTCTTTCCGACGCCGCCTTTTCCTGTCACCGCAATCTTCATCTCTATGTCCTCTCGCGCGTTTCATCAGGCGAAAAAAAGGAAAGCACGCGCGGGGCGAAGCGCGCTCCGCGCGTTTTCCCTCGATTCGATTAAAACATCCCCTTGACTTTGCCTGTCTTCGTGTCGACGTCGATTCGGCGGTACGCCGGGTCAGACGCGGTTCCGGGCATCAAGGTAATGTCTCCCGCCAGCGGCACTAGGAACTGCGCGCCGCCATATATGAGAATGTCCCTTATGGGAAGAATAAAGCCTTTAGGTCGTCCCTTCAATGTCGGATTGTGGGACAGGCTCAAGTGCGTTTTCACCATACAGGTGGCGAACTTGTCGAACTTCTTGTCCGCCTCGAACTTTTTGGCCTTTTCGTTTGCCGTCGGGGAGAACTCGACTCCGTCGGCTCCATAAACTTCTTTGGCGATAAGCTCGATGCGTTTTCTCAACGGCGTTTTGTCTTCATATAGAAGTTTGAACTTGTTCTTTTCCTCGCAGGCGTCGATGACGGCGTCCGCAAGTTCCAGAGCGCCGGCTCCGCCGAACTGCCAGTGTCTGGACACCGCGCATCTTGCGCCGGCAGCTTCCGCCGCCTTCTTCACCACTTTGATTTCCTTCGGCGTGTCGGTGTAGAAGCTGTTGATGGCGACCACGGGGTTGATTCCCGCCTTCTTGACGGTCTCAATGTGGGCGATCAGATTTCCCAGCCCGGCGTTCAGCAGTTTGAGGTCTTCCTGAGTGTATGCCTTGTCTAGCGGCTGGCCGGGGGCGACTCTCGGGCCTCCGCCGTGCATCTTCAGCGCGCGTATCGTCGCCACGACCACCGAGCAGTTCGGAATCACTCCGCTGAGCCTGCACTTGATGTTCCAGAATTTCTCGAACCCGATGTCGGCGCCGAATCCGGACTCCGTCACGTGGTAGTCGGCTAGTTTGGTGGCTATCATGTCCGCCACAATCGAGCTTTGGCCCACCGCGATATTCGCGAACGGCCCGGCATGCACGAACACCGGCTGCCCTTCGATTGTTTGCATTATGTTAGGGTTGAACGCCTTGACCATCCAAGCGGTCATGGCTCCGGCCACATCGAGGTCCTCTGTGGTGACGGGCTTGCCGTCCCTGCTGTACGCGACCACTATCTGGCCGATTCGTTTGCGCAGGTCCGCAAGGCTGGTGGCGACGGACAGTATTGCCATAACTTCGGAGCTGACCGATATGGCGAATCCGCTCTCCATCAGGAACCCGTCCATCTTTCCGCCGATGCCTATGACGATGTTGCGGAGCGCCTGCGCGCAGAAGTCGATGATCCACTTCATCTCGACCCTTTTCGGATCGATATCGAGGCGCTTAAGCCCTTTGCCTTTCAGGATGGCGTCGGTATAGTTGCGCTCGTGCTGCATGCGCGAGGTGAGAGCCACCATCGCAAGGTTGTGAGCGTTTGTGACGGAGTCAATGTCGCCGGTGAGGCCCAGAGAAAACTCCGTGAGAGGGATGCACTGGGCGAGACCGCCGCCCGCCGCGCTGCCCTTGATGTTGAAAGTCGGCCCGCCCGACGGCTGCCTGATGGCTCCGCACACTCTCTTGCCGCGAAGCGCCAGTCCGGGAACCAGTCCCATGCTCGTCGTCGTCTTTCCTTCGCCCAGCGGCGTCGGCGTTATCGCCGTCACCTCTATGTATTTCGCGTTGGGCCTTTTCTTGAGCCTGTTGTAAGCTTTCGTAAAATCCACCTTGCCGACATAGTGGCCCATAGGGATAAGCTCTTCGTCGAGCAGTCCCAACTCGTCGGCAAGTTGCTTGACCGGCTTCATGTCGCTCTCGCAGGCTTCCGCGATCTGCCAGTCAGCCATCTTCGTCGGATCGATCTTTCTAATGTCCATTTCACCCTCCGTTGATTATTTTTTAATAATTTTATTAATCATTTTTTGTCCCGCAGCAGCGCGAGCGTTTCCATTCTAGTCTTCTGATGAGTCCTGAACGCGCCTTTGACGGACGACGTTACAGTCATCGTCCCCGCCTCCCTGACGCCTCTCATCGCCATGCACAAATGCTCCGCTTCAATTACAACCATCACCCCCTTAGGTTGAAGTATGTCGTTTATGGCCGTCGCTATCTGGTTGGTCATCCTTTCCTGAAGCTGAAGCCTTCGCGAGTACATATGCGTGACTCTAACCAGTTTGCTGAGGCCTGTTATCCTTCCGTCAGACGGTATGTATGCGATGTGCGCTTTTCCGAAAAAAGGCAGCAAATGGTGTTCGCACATCGAGTAAATCGGGATATCCCTGACCATAATTATCTCATCGAAAGCTCCGTCGGGCAATACTTTCAGAACCTCTTTGGGATCGCAGTTCATGCCGGCGAAAATTTCCTCGTACATTGCGGCAACGCGGGCCGGGGTTTCCACAAGTTCCCCTCTGTCCGGGTCTTCTCCGATAGCCTCAAGTATGTCCCTTACCGCTTTTTCGATTTTCTTTTTGTTTTTCTTGTCCATTTCCGCCTGTCCCGTGTTTATTCCGCGCGCGCGCGTTTTGCAGCCGAAGAATCGCAGGAGCCGTCCCCCGCGGCGAGAGCCTCCACAAGCGCCCTCCCCTTGTCCAAAGTCTCCTGATACTCCGCCGCCGGGTCTGAATCCGCCACGATTCCGCCCCCAACATTAAACCACACTTCGCCGCCTTTCGCCACTAGCGTTCTTATGACGATGTTCGTGTCCATGTCCCCGTTGAAACCGATCCAGCCTATTGATCCCGTGTAAAAACCGCGCCTAGTCGGCTCAAGCTCGTCGATTATCTCGATTGAGCGTATCTTCGGGCATCCAGTTATCGAGCCGCCGGGGAAAGACGCCCTCAACAGTTCCACTGGCCCGCAGCCTTCCCTCAAAACCCCTTTCACAGTGGCCACAAGATGATGCACCGTGGCGTATGATTCGAGCGTTTTTTCCTCCGTAACCGCCACGGAACCGAACTCGCACACCCTGCCGAGGTCATTCCTCTCGAGGTCCACTATCATGGCAAGTTCCGCGTTGTCCTTTTCGCTGTGGATCAACTCGCGGGCGAGAGCGGCGTCGCCTGCGGCGTCCGCGCCTCGCGGACGCGTCCCCTTAATCGGGCGCGTCTCAACTTCCCGTCCGCTCTTCTTCAGGAATCTCTCCGGCGACGAGCTGATTATCTTGAAATCCCCGTAATCGAGATACGCGCCGAACGGAGCCGGGTTGATATCTCTTAATTTTTTGAAATAGGCTTGCGGCGAAGCGGATAATCCGGCGCGGAACTGTTGGGAAAGGTTCACCTGATAAATGTCGCCCGCGCGAATATGCTCCAGCGCTTTTTCCACCGCCCGCAAGTATTGTTCTCTTGTAAAATTGGAAACCGGCGCGCGGGTTTTTGCTATAGAAGGCGCGGGAGCCTCGACGACAGGCTCTTCCATCCATCTTCTTGCCCTGTCGGCGCATTTCTCCGCCGCGCCTGCGTCGCCGCCCTCCGCAGAGTATTCCACCGACGAAAGATGCGTCCTTCCGGAGAGCCGATCATGTATGAGGATTGTCCTGTAAACGGCAAAAACCAAATCGGGAAGAGGCAGATTGACCGCCGCGCGGCGCGGCAGGCGCTCGATGAACTGTCCGAGGTCGAACCCGAACGCCCCTATCCCTCCCGCGTAAAACGGAGCCTCGTTCCAGTCGCTTCTAACTTTGCAGCATTCGATAATCTTCTTCAGCGTGTCGAACGGGTCCCCGCTCGCGTACTCCACCCTGTCCGGCAATTCGATTGTCTGGTGAGAGCCTGAACAGCGGAAGACTAGATAAGGGTCGCAGCCGATGTATGAGAATCTGCCGAACGAATAGTCCGATCCGCCGCTTAAAAGAGCGGAATAAGGAGATCGGAAGCCGATGCGCCCATAACATTCCTCGAAAGACGCCGGCAGTTCTATTTCCCTGATGAGCGGCTCACGCGCCCCGGACTGAAACATTCCTCTCATGCCTTTCCGCCATCAGCATGAAGTTTCTGATCATGCTTTTGCCTTTTTCCGTCAAAAAAGATTCGGGATGGAACTGTACTCCCCAAATCGGGAACTGCTCATGGCTTATTCCCATCGCGACTCCATCCTCAGTCCATGCCGTTATCCTAAGACAATCCGGCAGCGCGTCGACAATCAAAGAATGATACCGGGCGCAGACGACCGGGTTGGGAATCCCTTCGAAGATTCCGGAGCCGTCGTGATGAACCAGCGACGTTTTTCCGTGCATGACCTTTTCAGCGCGCGTCACGCGGCCGCCGAAAACCTCGGCCACGCACTGCATGCCCAGACACACTCCAAGAATGGGGATGTCGCGGCCCAGTTCCCTGATGACCGCGCGCGAGACCCCTGCGTCGTCCGGCGTTCCCGGCCCCGGCGATATCACAATCGCGTCAGGCCTCGTCTCGGCTATTTCCGCAGTCGAGACGGCGTCGTTTCTGTACACGATCATCTCCGCTCCCTGTTCGCCGAAATACTGGAACAGATTGAACGTGAACGAGTCGTAATTGTCGATAAAAACAATATTCATAAAATTAGAACGGCGGGGCGCGCGCTCCCGCGCGCCCCGCTTCCATGTAATCTGTCCGTTCTTTCGGCCCTTGTCAACAGGCCGCCCGCACACAGCCGGTTCAGTCGAACTTCGGTCTCGGCAGCAGCCCCGCCCGCTCCACCAGCTCGGGCACTCTGTGCTCCCATTCTATCGCCATCAGGTGGATGCCTTTTATTCCCTCCACCTTCCGCAGTTCATCGATCTGTTCGACCATTATCTTGATGCCTTCTTCAGCCTGCTGCTCTTTCGGGACGCCCTTCATCCTCTTGATGATATCCTCGGGGATGCTGATGCCGGAGACCTTGTTGTTCATGTAGTTGGCCATCCCGACGGATTTCAGAGGAGTGACGCCCGCCATGATGAAGCATTTCTCGTGGAGGCCGCGCGCCCGCGCCCCCTCCATCCATTTCTTGAAACGCTCCATGTCGTAGATGCACTGGGTTTGAATAAAATCCACTCCGGCGGCGATCTTTTTCGCCAGCCGCGGCACTCTCGACGCGAACGGGTCGCCGAACGGATTCTCCGCCGCCCCGATGAACATCTTAAACTCGCCGTCTATCTCGTCGCCGCTCAGCAATTTGCCGTCGTCGCGCATGGTTTTTACCATGTTTATCATCTGCACGCTGTCAATGTCGTAAACATTTTTCGCCTGCGGGTGATTGCCGAACACCTGATGGTCTCCGGAAAGACACAGCATGTTGCGGACGCCGAGCGCGACGGCTCCGAAAAGGTCGCTCTGCATAGCCAGCCGGTTTCTGTCTCTGCACACCATCTGCATCACCGGCTCGAGACCGATGTCCAGCAGGATTTTTGCCGAAGCGATGCTCGACAACCTGACTATGGCCGTCTGATTGTCCGTGAGGTTGACGGCGTCCACCATCCCCTTCAGGTGTTTCGCCTTCTCCTCGATGACTTTTATATTCGTGCCTTTCGGCGGGCCGAGTTCGCCTGTGACCGCCAACTGTCCCGACGCAAATACTTTTTCAAGATTCGAGTTTGACTTCAAGGAGATCCTCCCTCACTATGTTGCGGACTCCGCCCGACATGCTGTTTGACCAGTCTTTGGGCGGGTTGATTTTTTCAATCTGATCGAGTCTTCCCATCTTTTCGAGTTTCTCGAAGATCAGATGCCACGCGCACTGAATCGTCTTCGGGTCTACTTCGCACATGCCGTTCTCGGATCCGCCGCAAGGCCCGTTGAGCAGGCTTTTCGAGCAGCGGGCGATCGGGCATATCCCCCCCGTCAAATCCAGAATGCAGTCCCCGCACCCTCCGCAGTACTCCGCAAAAACGCCGGGTTCCTTCGGCCTTCCGAAGGAGGTCGTGTTTAGCCCCGGAAGAACGATTATGTCCGGGAACAACTCGGCTATCGTCTGCACTCCGACGCCGCAGGCGATGGACAAAACGACGTCCGCTTCCTTCATCTTGTCCTTTACCGATTCGAAGAATTCGTTCTCGCACTGCCGCTCGATGGTGTCTTCGATCACCTCAAGCTCCTTGCCGTCCTTTTTCGCCGCTATACGAAGCTGGGATGACAGTATCCCGACTTCCTTGGAACCGCCCGCGAAACAAATCGTCACGCAGGCTCCGCAACCGAGGACCATGACCTTCTTGGCGTCCCCGAGCATTTCGCGGATTTCTTCCAACGGCTTCTGTTCTGCAATAATCATCTGCGCACCCCGCGAATTTTAGACGCCCTCTCCAGAGCGCCTTGAGTTTTCAGCGTTTTTATATCCTCTTTATATTTATCGGAGACGGCCCGAGTCTTTTGACCCTTTCGGTCATCAGCGCGGCCACCTCCGCGAAACGCGGCCCTGCGGAAGCTGCTATATTGAACATCTCGACGCGTTCCGGCTCAAGCCCTACCTGCTGGATGAGCTTTTTCGCGTAATATATTCTCTGTTTCGCGTACAGATTGCCTATGTCGAAATGACATCCCCCCTCTTCGCATCCGGCCACGTACACGCCGTCCGCTCCCTCTTCGAAAGCCTTGAGGATGTAAAGAACGTCAACCTTGCCAGTGCAAGGCGTCCGGATAATCCTGATGTTGGGCGGATATTGAAGCCTCATCGAGCCGGCCAAGTCAGCCGCCGCGTACGAACAATAATGGCAGGCTATTGTCACTATCAACGGTTCGAAACCCGGAACCGGCTCTTTCTCCATCAACGGATCGGGATCCGGAACCGTGCTCATCAAATCGGCTCTTTCAGCCATGTTTGCGCGCCTTTCTTTTCCCGGAGGGCATAGGCCTCGCCTTCGCCTCCGTCATTAAAACTTTTTATTTCATCGCTAGCTCTCTTTGAAGAGCCTTAGATATAATCGCCGTTTCCTGCAGAATAATCTGGTCGTCTCTGAACTGCTCCACCTGAATGGCCTTCGCGGGACAAGCCGCCGCGCAACACCCGCAACCCTGACACTCGACACCGCTAATCTGCGCGCGGTTTCTCTCGTTGATAATCGGCACATTGTACGGGCATACCCTCACGCAGGTAAGGCACGCCGCGCAAAGCTCTTCATTCACTTGGGCGACCATGCCTTCTCTTTCCAGATAGTCCTTGCAGAGAATTATCATCGCCCGGCTGGCCGCCGCTCTCGCCTGCTGTATGTTTTCCTCCAGCGGTTTCGGGGAATGCGCCACGCCGCAAAGGTAAAGCCCCTCGCTTGCGAAATCCACAGGCCTCAGTTTCGCGTGCGCCTCGCAGAAAAATCCATCCGCGTCCGCGGGTATCTTGAACAGATCGGACAGTCTTTCGTTTGTGTCGGACGGAACCACAGGCACGCTCAACACAAGCGCGTCAGGCTCAAAGACAAGTTCCTTCTTTAAAACGTCGTCGTTTACGCTGACTCTTAACGCCGCGCCTTCCTTGCTAATAACGGGGTCGTCGCCGTCTTTGAACCTTATAAACACGACTCCCCTGTCTCTGGCCGCCTGATAATTTAGCTCTTTGAACCCGTATGTCCTAATGTCCCTGTACAGCACGTACACATTGGCTTCGGGGTTGTCGTCCTTAATCTTTACTGAGTTCTTCACCGCTTGGCTGCAACATATCTTGCTGCAATATTTCCTGTTTTCATTCCGCTGGTCGACGCATTGAACTATTACGATATTCTTCGCTTCCGTGATTTTTTTGTCTCCGGTGTACAGCGCGCGGCCCAGTTCCGACTGAGTCATAACGCGCTTGTCGTCCCAGAACGGCAAGTCGGGCTTGAACTCGTTTCCTCCCGATGCCACTATGCAAATGCCGTGTTCGACGACAATCGTCTGCGCCTCTTCGGATTTCGTCTTTTTCGTCGACAACGTCGTCGAGTAGTGTCCCACATGCCCTGTGACTTCCTTAATCGAGCAGTTTTTGAAGACCTTGATTCTCGGATGAGCCTCCACTTTGGTGGTCAAGTCTATCAGCAAATTCTGAACGTCCGAGCCTTCGACAGTGTAATGAATGTTGTTTATGAGGTTTCCGCCGAGGGCGCTCTCTTTTTCTACAAGGAACACTTCAAAACCCTGATCGGCGATAGCCAGCGCGGCGGTCATCCCGGCAGGCCCTCCGCCGATAACAAGCCCTTTTTGAATAACTTCGTTTCTAAAAACCTCGAGGGCTTTGTGTTCTTTGACTCTCGCCACCGCTCCGGCGGTCAGTTCCTTCGCCTTTTCAGTGGCGATCTTGGGATTCTCCTTGTGAACCCATGAATCGTGTTCGCGAATGTTGGCGAATTCGAAGAGATACTTGTTCAACCCCGCCAGCCTCATAGTCTGCTGGAAAAGCGGAAGGTGCGTCTGCACCGTGCATGAGGAGATGACAAACCGGTTGAGTTTATGCTCGTTGACGACTTCGATGATGTGGTCCAGATTGTCCTGCGAGCATGTGTAAAGGCTCTCTTCGGCGTGAACCACTCCCGGCAGCGTTTTGCAATATTCGACGACAGCCGGCACGTCCACCACCGAGCCTATGTTGAATCCGCAACGACATATCATAACGCCCACGCGAGGCTCTTCTCCAGTGACATCCCTTTCAGGGGGATACTGCACGGGAGTAATGCGGGTGCCGCGTTCCGCCGCCAAGTCTATCATCGCCGCGCACGCCGCTCCGCTCGCCTGCGTCACTGAGTCGGGGATATCCTTCGGGCACTGAAACGCTCCGGCGACATATATGCCTTCTTTTCCGCTGCTGGTCGGGCACAACGGATCAGTTTCGCAGAATCCGTATTCGTTCAGTTTGACTCCGAATATATCGGCGATTTTCTTGTTCGTGCTCGTCGGCTCAAGTCCTACCGCCAGCACAACCATTTCAAACTCCTGAGTGGCCTGCTTTCCGTCTTCTCCCATATATGTGAGCAATAAGTTCTTGGTCTTCTGAATTTCTTTTATTCCGGAGATGGCGCTGCGCACGTACTTCACGCCGTAAACGTTTTTCGCGGTCTCATAGTAACGATCGAAGTTTTTGCCTTGCGCCCTCACGTCGATGCAGAACACTGTGCAATCCATGTCCGGCTCGTGTTCCTTGCCAATGACGGCCTCTTTAGCCGTGTACATGCAGCACACGCCGGAGCAATATTCGTTCCCTACAGTAGCGTCTCGAGAGCCGACGCATTGTATGAAAGCCACATTTTTCGGAGCTTTATTGTCGGACTTCCTGCGAATGTGCCCGACCGTCGGCCCGGAGGCGCTCAAAAACCTCTCGAACTCGATGCTGGTGTACACATTGTCATAAACCCCGTAGCCGTATTGGGTGAGCCTGCCTTTCGGATTGAACGTTTCGAACCCCGGAGCGAGGATCACCGCGCCCACTTCCAGATTCATATCGACGTCGGTCTGATTGAAATCTATCGCATTCTGCTGGCATATCATCTCGCACATTCGGCAGTCCGAACACGGGCCGCACGAAAGACATCTTTTCGCTTCCGCCACCGCTTGTTCCGGCGTATATGTCTTTTCCACCTCTATAAAACTTTTTCTTCTGACTTCCGGATCAACCTCCGCCTGTTTATTGCGGGGTATTCTGGCGGCAGAAGAAATCGTCTTTTGATCCGCGTCCGTCGCCGGAGGCATTTCGTCTTCATATCTCGGCGCGGTCATGTCTTCGCCGTTGATGTATCTCATTATTGAAACAGCCGCGTTCTGTCCGTCCGCGATCGCGCCGATAGCCATCCACGGGCCGCGCGCGCAATCCCCGCCCGCGAAAACTCCGGGCCTGTCCGTCTCCGCCGTCTTTTCGTTGACTACCACAGTTCCCCGCCCGCTGACTTTGACTCCTGACCCGTTCCCTCCGAAATTGACGTCCGGCCTCTGGCCTATAGAGATGATAAACGTGTCGACTTCCACGCTGGTTGCGACGCTGTCGTCGAACATCGGATTGAAGCATGCTTTTTCGTCGAACACCTGAGAGCAGCGCTTGAATTCGACTTTCGACACCCTGCCGTCCGTCGCGTGGATAGCCTTGACGCCCCATGAGTTCAAAACCGACACGCCTTCAGACTCGGCCTCGTGTATCTCCCATTGCCACGCGGGCATCTCTTCCCTGCATTCGAGGCAGGCCAGCGTCACCTGCGAAGCGCCGAGCCTCATCGCCGTGCGCGCGCAGTCGATGGCCACGTTTCCGCCGCCCAGCACCAGAACCTTTTTTCCTATTCCGGTTTCTTCGTTAAGTTTTGCTTTCCGTAGAAATTCGATTCCTGACAGAACCCCCGCCGCGTCCTCGCCGCTGACGCCGAGTTTCATGTCTTTGTGCGCGCCGACGGCGATATACACGGCTTTGAACCCTTGGTTGAAAAGCTTGTCTACGCCGTCCGCGCCGTCGATATTCGAGTTGAGTTTAATCTCGACTCCGGCCCGCTCGATTCTTTCTATCTCGTATTTCAGGATGGCCATCGGGAGCCTGTATTCAGGTATGCCGACAGCGAGCATTCCGCCTGCCACAGGCAGTCTTTCGAACACCGTAACCGGGAATCCGCCCTGCGCCAGCCTGTATGCAGCAGTAAGCCCGGCCGGGCCGGCCCCTATCACCGCAATTTTTTCTTCTCTCTTGGCGACATCTTTTTCCTTCGTCTTCCACGGTTCTCTCGAAGGGTCGGTCGGGCGGTCGATTCCGGACGCCTTTCCGACTATCCCGGCTTCCTCAAGCTCAAGGTCGCTTATAAATCTTTTTAAGTTATTTATGGCGACAGGCTCGTCCACTTTGTTCCGCGTGCACTGTTCTTCGCACGGATGGAAACACACCCTGCCGCATACCGACGGGAACGGATTGCGGGCGCGGACAACTTCGAGCGCGTCCTTGAAGCGCTCTTCGGCAACAAGCTGCACATACCCTTGGCAGCTTATGTGGGCCGGGCAGGCGCTCTTGCACGGAGACGTCCTCTCCCTCTCGATGGCGAACCAGTTGGGAACCGCCTGCGGATAGAGCCGGAACGCGGCTCCGAACTCGTTCAGATATTCGTTTGTGGGATTCGGAATATGCACCGGACACACGCCCGCGCATTCGGCGCAACCCGTGCATTTTGATTCATCAATATATCTTGCTCGTTTGTTCACCGAGACGTCGAACCTGCCGGGTTCTCCTTCAATCTTCTGCACATCCGACATAGTTACGATGTTGATGTTCGGATGGTTGCCGACCGTGACCAGCTTGGGAGACACTATGCACATGGAGCAGTCGTTGGTGGGAAATACTTTGTCAAGCCGCACCATGTTGCCGCCGATGCAGGGCTGATTTGTGACCATGTGAACCTGAAAACCGCAGTCGGCCAGATCGAGCGAAGATTGCATGGCCGCTATGCCGCCGCCGACAACCATTACCGCCCCGATCTTTTCGCTTCCCGTTTTCGATTCGCTCTCTTGTTGATTGACGTTCTCTTCCGTCATGTTCGGTGTCCTTCCGGCGATATGCGGCCGCCGCCGCGATGTCACAGCAGATTCAGTTTCTTCAACAAAGGCAGCGGATCCACCAGATGCTTTTTCAACCAGCCTTGAGCCTGCGGCAGTCCGAACGCCAGTCCCATCAGTTCAGTGATGAAAAACACCGGCATCCTGTTTCCCGGCTCCGTTTCCTGTCTCATATCAATATTTGCGTGGCACATCGGGCAGGCGGTGACGATGGCTTCGGCCCCCGCCTCTTCGGCGGCTTCTCTCAACTTGCCGACAAGCGTTTTGACAACGTCCGACCTAGCCATGGCGTGCCCCGCTCCGCAGCAGTCCGTCTTGTACGACCAGAATTTCGGCTCAGCCCCAAGCGCCGCCAGAAGATTGTCCATCCCCGTCGGGTTGTCCGGGTCGGACCCCGTCAGTTTCTTAGGCGGCCTAGTCAGCAGACAACCGTAATAGCAGACGGCCTTAAGCCCTGCCAACGGCTTCACCACGCGGGCGCTCGTTTCGCCAAGCCCGATTTGTTCAAGAGCGTCTAGGATGTTCACCGTCTTTATCGAGCCGCCGAAGGGCTTCTCTACGATCTCTTCCATCCGCTTTTTAACATCGGGGTCCTGCGCGACCGAAGTTTCCGCCACTTTCAATCTGTTGTAGCAGGCGGCGCAGGGAGCCAGCACGTCAAGCCCGGCAGGTTCCGCGAGTATCAGCGTCCTTAGCGGCAGAGCCAACGCAAGCTCGTGGCTCAGGTTGTGAGCGGAGCTGGCCCCGCAGCACACCCAGTCGGGTATCTCCGTTAACTCGACCCCGATATGCTTCAGCGCTGCGCGGGTCGAGTGGTCGTATTCTCCGCCCGACGATTTCAGCGAACATCCGGGGTAGTACGCGAACCGCTTTGCCGCAGTCTTCGTCTCGGTCATATTTTCGGTCCGGCCTTGTCTATGATTTTTCTGACTTCTTTATGCCCTTTCACTTTGGGCGAATACTTAATCTTCATTTTTTTCATCATTTCCTTGCCGATTTCCATGTCGTCCATGAAAGACTTCGTCCTGAGCTTATAATGGCCGAACAGCATCGGCTCGTTCATCCTGCCGCGCGCCCTCACAATGCCCATGAAAATGTCGTGGAACCGCTTGGTGTTCGGCTCCGGGCACTCGATCCCGCGCTCGACCGCCATCTCTTTCAGGATGTCCATTACGCCCGCGACGTCTATCTCCATCGGGCAACGCGTCGTGCATGTGACGCACGAAGAGCACATCCAGATGGTTCTGCTCTTCAAAACCTCGTCTTCCATGCCAAGCGCGCACATGCGGATTATTTGCGTCGGGTTGTAATCCATTGCGAATTCCACCGGACAACCCACGCCGCAGCGCATGCATTGAATGCAACGCGAAAGATTTTTCGCGCCTCGCGCTTTTAATACATTTACGAAATTGGGATTAATCTTGAAATTTACAAGACCTACGCTTGCAGCAGCGTCGCTGATAGGTCATTCCCCCTATCTATAATTAAAATAGCGTTTCTCTCACCTTGTCGCGCGCGACCGCCGCCCGCCGGAGCATTTGCGTGGGATTCGGTTGGTCTGCGGACTTTCAAACAGCCTGCCGTAAATCCTCGAGCTGCCGGTTTTTGTGTGTCTATATTATTCAGACTTCGGCCACAGCCGCGCGTCGTTTCCTTCGCGCGACCGTTGATATTATATGTTCGGCGTCTTCGTCAGTCAACGATTGAAAAATGATTTTTAGCATGATTCTCCGCGATGAGAAAACCGCGCCGGCATTCGCTTTTTTATTTGCCGCAAATCGGCTTGTTCTCTCCTGATTTCTCTCTGCGCGGCATGAAATGACGCCGCTCATTATTTGTTCCAAGTTGAATTCGGCGGCGCATGTGGTATATCATTAGGCAAAACGCGGATGGAAAATGCCATGTCTGAAGATAAAGAAGAAATGAAAATCAGGAAAGTGTGCGGGCAATGCGGGCTTGTGCATGAAACAGCGGCGGAACCCGGAGAAGCCGGAGCGGACGACTGGAAGATGATAGCGCTATCCATCGTCGGCATAGGGCTTATAGCCCTGATATGGGTGTGGGTTTTCCGCTGGGGCGTGCCGCTTGTCAAAAGCGTGAGCGGCTGACCGCTCCCGCCGCTTTTCCACTCCATCGGGAATGAGTCTATGAGCTTCCACGGTTACGATGAGCCTGTATATATAATTTCCGTCGCGGCGGAACTGCTAGGCGTGCATCCGCAGACTCTCCGAATGTACGAACGGGAAAAGCTCGTGGTCCCCCGCCGAACCGACACCCAGAACCGGATGTACTCAATGCGCGACCTCGACGACGTAAGGGAAATCAGGAAATTGACCCGCGAGGAAGGCGTCAACCTCGCCGGCGTCCGCATCATCCTCCGGATGAGAAGGCAGATGGAGGAGCTTAACAGGAAAGTCCACGAACTTGGAACCTCTGAGAAGGTTGACGGATGAACGCGTTGAAGGTTCTCGTTTCAGCGCTGTTGATAGTCTCCGCAGTATGCGTCCGGGCTGCGGCATGGACTGACGCGGTTCATGAAAAAACCGCTCTCTCCGCCTCGGCTCACTTCCCTACTCCGCTCCGAAACATCGTCAAGTCCAACCAGAAAGCTTACCTCGAAGGCGTCAAGAACAGCCCGGAGCTTTACGACGAACTGGTCAGACAGAAAGAAGGTTTTTCCACCGAGCTTCTCAGATTCAGAGGAATGGAAAGATTCGTATATCACATAAAAAGAATGCAACGGCTGATAGACGCTAAAGCCGAAGGCCCGGTTCAGGCTGCGGAACTGGGCGCTCTCTCTCGCGTGGCTCTCGACATGCTTGAACCGATGCCTCCTTCCTCAAGTTTCCGCCCTCTCGAAATCGCCGGACATAGAATGTTTTTTCATTCCGATTTCGAGCAGACGGCGAAAAAATTCAATTTTCTTTTTGACGGCTCTGCGGTCATTAAGGACATCCCGGCGAGGGTGGACGCCGACATGGATTTCGCAAACGAAAAAGGCTCCGTCATCTACGAAGCGTATCGGCGCGGGGCCTCTTTCAAAACGATTGACGCGGAGGCTCAAGCCGCGCTCAACCGCTCGCTCAACCTGCTGACGGACGTTGTTTACACTCTGCACCAGACAAGAGGGGAACTGCACAAGAACCCGTACAGCCCGGAAAATTTTCTCAGACTGGAAAGATTTAAAAAACAAAGTAAAATCAAAGGCGGCGAGATAGAGGGGCCGAAGGGACCGGCCGCCCCGAATTCGCCGAATAAACCGGATGTTCAGAAACCCGATCAGGATTAACCATCTTTTCGGGCGAAGGCTAAGGAGCGGCAGGAGTTGACAGGATGGCTAAAAGAAAAAGCGTGACGGCGAACGGCGCTCTGTTGCGCCACGCAACGGTGAATGACGCGGAGCAGATTCAAAAGCTCATTATGAACTACGCGCGCAAAAACGAGATGCTCCCCCGCTCGCTCAACGCCATTTACGAACAGATTCGCGAGTTCATGGTGGTCGAGAAGAAAGACGTCGTCCTCGCTTGCGTGTCTCTGCACGTCTGCTGGAACGACCTTGCCGAGATAAGGTCGCTGGCCGTCGCTCCCCGACATAAGAACAAAGGGTACGGCTCCAAACTCGTCAGACAGGCCCTCAAGGAAGCCGGAGAACTGGGTCTTCCTAAGGTTTTTACTCTGACATACAAGCCGGAGTTCTTCGAAAAACTCGACTTCGAGCGGATCGCCATGAGCGAGCTTCCCAACAAAGTGTGGGCGGACTGCATAAAGTGCGTTCATTTTCCTAATTGCAACGAGGTGGCGCTAATCACGGAATTGTGATTTAATATCATAGGAATTCTTGATCGGCGGTTTCACCGGATGGCGACAGTCAGAAAAAAACTGAATAAACACACGGCGGGCAACGAGGATTTCGTTGAAGGCTCGCTTAATGAGTTCAGGGACAGGTTCAGTTCGCTTGAAAAACACGTCAGGCACGTTCAGTCCGAGCTTGAGGAACTTCAGACTCTGACCACGAAACTGCTCGATGTAGGCGTGGCCATCAGCTCGGAAATCGACCTTTTCTCGCTCCTCACCCGAATCATCGATGAAGCAAAAGGACTCCTTCACGCCGACAAAGGCACTCTGTACCTCGTCGATCCCGACAAGGAGGAGCTTTATTTCCATGTGGTGGATGTCGATCTGCTAAAGGAAATAAGGATTCAAATTGATCATTCGAGCATCGCCGGATACGTCGCTTCAACTTCGGAGGCTCTCAACATCCCCGATGTGTATAAAATCGACAAAACTAAACCTTTCAAGTTCAACCGCAAGATAGACCAGAAGACCGGCTACAGGACGAAATCGATGCTGACCGTGCCGATGGTGAACCGCAACGGGGACATCACTGGGGCGGTCCAGTTGATCAACAAGGTGATCGACGACGAGGTTGTGGCGTTCAACGCGAGGGACCAGAGGATTCTGATGTCGCTGGCGTCGCAGGCGGCGGTGGCGATAGACAACGCTCAGTTGTACAAGGAAGTGACGGACCTGTTTGACGCGCTGGTGAGGTTTTCTGCGAGCGCCATCGACGAGCGGGACCCGGCGACCGCCGGCCATTCCCGAAGGGTGGCGCGGTTCGCCGCAGCCACAGCCCGCGCGATGGGCTGTTTCACAGAAGAGGAAATCAGCGAGTTGGAATACTCCGCGTGGCTGCACGACGTGGGAAAGATAGGCGTTCGCGAGCACATCCTCGTGAAAGAAAACAAACTGTATCCCGAAGAGCTGGCGAAAATCCGGGAGCGCTTCGAGAGCGTCAAGCTGTCCGAAGACGTCGCCTCTCTGGGGAAACAGGCGGAGATACTCAAGCGCGGCGGCGGCTCAAAAGAGTTCTCCGCCCTCGCCGAAGAGCTTGAGCGCAGAAAAGCCGCGGCGGACATGGATTTCGCATTCATCGAAAGAATAAACAAACCCGGTTTCGTAAAACCTCAGGAAGCCGAGCGCATAGACGCCATCGCCGCGAAAACTTTCATCGATTCGGACGGCGAAAGACATCACTGCCTGCTCCCCCGCGAAGCGGAAGTTCTTAAAATTGAAAAGGGCAACCTCACCGAAGAAGAGCGCCGCAACATGAACTCGCATGTCGAAAGCTCCTTCAAAATTCTCAGTCAGATCCCGTTCTCGAAGAGACTTCGCCACGTCCCTCAGTTTGCCGCCTGTCATCACGAGCGAATCGACGGAACGGGATATCCCAATCATCTGCGCGGCGACGAGATTCCGCTGCAAGGAAAGATTCTCGCTCTGGTGGACGTTTACGACGCGCTGACAGCTCAGGACAGGCCGTACAAACCCGCCATCCCCGTTCAAAGGTCTCTTGATATTCTTCGCATGGAATCGGAATCTGGAAAGCTCGACCCGGAAGTGCTAAAGGTGTTTTTAGAAAACAAGATTTTCGAGTTGCCCGACGACGCGGACAATATTTCGCACATAGTCAGCAGAACGCTTAAAGAAGCCTGATTCCGTCCCCGCCCTCATCCGCCTTTTAGAATCGTCTTCAACATTTCCGCCGCCGCCCTTTTATCCAAAGGATTGTTCATGCTGCCGCACTTTGCCGACTGGACGCACGACGGACATCCGTCTTCGCAGGGACACCCGGAAATAAGCTCCAGCGTTTTCTCAAACAGCTCTTCGATTCTTTCGAAACCCGCCTCGGCAAGCCCCATGCCGCCCTCATAGGCGTCGTGGAGAAAAATCGCGGGCCTGTTACCGGCGTCGGGATGCATGTCCGTGGACACCCCGCCGACATCCTGTCTGTCGCACATCGCAAGCAGCGGCAGCATCGCCAGAGTCGCGTGTTCAAGAGCGTGCAGACCTCCCGCGAGATCCATTCCGCGCTCCTGCAGCCGCCGCTCCAGTTTCTCGCTCGGAGAAAACCAGCAACACTGCGTCCACAGCCTCTCCTCCGGAAAATCCAAATCCTCCGTCCCCATCGACCTTTTATCCTTGTTCCTGATTTTTCTGTATGAGTGGACGCGCGAAGTGACGAACACGTAGCCGAAGAAAATATCCGTCGCGCCGACTCGCGCGCGTTTCGTCTCGCGGTCTACCGTTATCCATTCCCTGCTGAGCGAGCGCGTGTAGTACGGCATGTCTTTCCTCGACACGACCGCCATTTTCTTCTCGGTGTCCAGTTTCTTTACGTAATAGTTTTCGCCCTGATGCAGATAGACGGCTCCCTCGTGCAGATAGCATTGCACGGTCGATGATTCCATCTCGCCGATAACGTTGCCGTCCTCTAACATGATGCAATAGCGGGAGTTTCCGGCGGAGCGCAGATTGATGTCCGCCGCCGGATAGTCATCGCCGGCATAGCATGCGCCGCCGCGCCTCTCCACAAGCTCGCCTTTCTTTATCAGTTTGCGGACGACGGGCACGAAGTTCTCGCCGAACGCCGGCTCTTCGGAGCGCTTCAGGGGAAGTTCCGCCGCCGCAGCGCGAAGATGCGCCTCAAGTATGTACGGGTTTGAAGGGTGAATCACCGCGCGCTCGACGGGAGAGCCGAAAAAATAATCGGGGTTCCTCATCAGGTACTGGTCTAGCGGCTCAGGGTAGGCGACCATCACGGCGAGAGACTGCTTGTGCCTGCGGCCCGCGCGCCCCGCCTGCTGCCAGACGCTTGATATTGAGCCGGGGAACCCGTTGATGACCGCCGCGTCTAGGCTGCCGATGTCCACGCCGAGTTCGAGAGCGTTCGTGCATGCCACCCCCAGCAGTTCGCCCCGCGCGAGGCTTCTTTCTATGGCGCGTCTTTCAGACGGCAGATACCCGCCCCTGTATGAAGCGATGGCGTCCGGCCCCACATCGTTCTTCAGAAGCTTCTCTCGCGTCATCCGCAGTATCACCTCGACCGTCGGCTTGGCTTTGCCGAAAACGATTGTCCTCAGCCCGGAGCCGATCAAGTGCGAGAAAAGGTTGATAGACTCCGTTATCGGGCTTCGGCGATCCTCCTTGGAGCCGCGCGCCAGAGGGGGATTCCACATGACGAACAGCTTGCCGGCCGCCGGGGCGCCGCTTCGGGTTATCTCCGCGACGTCGCCCCCGATGAGGCGCGACGCGTGCTCTCCGGGATTGCCTATGGTTGCCGAACAGCATATAAACGCCGGGTCGGAACCGTATGCCGCGCAAATTCTGCGCAGGCGTCTCATCAGGTTCGCGGCGTGAGAGCCGAACACTCCCCGGTATGTGTGTATCTCGTCCAACACGACATAACGCAGGTTGCGGAAGAAGCCGCTCCACCAACGCGAATGGTTCGGCAGTATCCCCAGCGAAAGCATGTCGGGATTGGTGAGCAGTATGTTGGCCTCGCGGCGCAGAGCCGAGCGGGATTCCTTCGAAGTGTCCCCGTCGTACGTGCCGAACTTCAACGCGCGGCGGCCCATCCTGACGGAATGAAACGCCCGCGTCTCGTCGTATTCCGATTCCGGGTCGGCCATCTCGTGGATCATCCGCGTCTGATCCTGACCGAGAGCTTTGGTCGGGAAAATGTAGAGAGCGCGCGCCTCCGGGTCGGACATCATCGTCTCAATGACAGGAATGTTGTAGCACAGGGATTTTCCGCTTGAAGTGTCGGTGGCGAGGACCAAGCTTCGGCCCGCCCGCGCCAACCTCACCGCCTCCGCCTGATGCGAATAAAGCTTCTCTATGCCCAGCGCCTTCAGGTTGGACGCCAACAGCCCCGGCGGCGGCGGTTTCAACTGGGAATACACCGCCTTGCGCGGCGGATATCTGCGGGCGAACACCAACTGGTCCTGATAATCTTCGGAGTCGCGAAGGCGGTCAATCAGCATCTCGATTTCAGAAAGTTTTTTTGTTCTAGCCATTTCACAACCTCGCCCGCCGGGCCGCGCCTCTGATTAGTATAGCCCCCTTCCGCGATGTCATAAACATGCGGTTATCAATCTGACGCGCAAAAAAAACGGCGCTGGGTTTGCGCCCGCGCCGTTTAGGAAGTTATTCGTGGTTGCCGCGCCGGATTAACTCTGTAATTCCGGCAGTCCCGCGTAAAGTTCGAGACACTCCGGATTCTTCAGCGCGTCCCTGTTCTTGACTTCCTGTCCGTGGATTATCTTCTTAACGGCAATTTCGACTTTCTTCATGTTGATGGTGTAGGGGATATCCGCTATGGGGATGACTTTCGCGGGGACGTGGCGAGGCGAACAGTTGTTCCTGATGGCGGTCTTGATTTTTTTGACGAGGTCGTCGGACAGTTCGACGCCGGGTTGAAGCCTGACGAAAAGAATGACGCGCACATCGCCCTGCCATTCCTGTCCGATGACGAGGCTGTCGGCGACCTCGCCGATGTTGTCGACCACCCTGTAAATCTCCGCCGTGCCGATGCGCACCCCTCCGGGGTTGAGAGTCGCGTCGCTCCTGCCGTACATGATGACGCCTTTGTTCTTGGTTATCTTCACGAAGTCCCCGTGCCGCCACACGCTGGGGTAAACGTCGAAATACGCGTCGTGGTATTTCTTGCCTTCCGGGTCGTTCCAGAAATAGATAGGCATTGAAGGGAAAGGCATTGAACAGACCAGCTCGCCCTGCTTGTCCAGAACCGGTTTGCCGTTGTCGTCGTAAGCCTCGACCTTCATGGCGAGGCAACGGCACTGAAGCTCGCCCGCGTAAACCGGCCCCATCGGGTTGCCCGCCGCGAAGCATCCGTTCAGGTCTGTGCCTCCGGATATCGACGAAAGACATATATCGTCCTTGATTCCGCTGTAGACGTATTCGAAGTTGTCTATCGACAACGGCGACCCTGTGGAGAGCAGCGCCTTCAGGGAGCCGAGATTGTATTTCTCCTTCGGCTTCAATCCTTCTTTCTGCACCGAATCGATATATTTCGCGCTTGTGCCGAAGATGGTCATCTTTTCCTTTTCGGCGATTTTGAAGAGGATGCCGGGGTCCGGGAAGAACGGAGAGCCGTCGAACAGAATCAGGGTGGCGCCAAGCGCGAGCGTGGAGACCATCCAGTTCCACATCATCCAGCCGCAGGTGGTGAAGTAAAAAAGCCTGTCGTCGGGTTTCACATCCGTGTGCAGCATAAGTTCTTTTATGTGGTGGATGAGGATTCCGCCGGCGCTCTGAACCATGCACTTGGGAAGCCCCGTCGTTCCGGATGAGTACATAATGTAAAGGGGATGCATGAACGGGAGTTGCTCGAACTTAATCTCAAGCCCCTCCTCTTTCGACATGAAATCTTTCAGATGGATGGCGTTCGGGACGGCGCTGATATCGGCGTTCTGTTCGGTGTACGGAACAACCACTATCTTCGGGCGGGACGAAAGTTGCTCGAAAATGCCGCTCACTTTCTGCAGCGAGTCGAACTTCTTTCCGCCGTATTGATAGCCGTTGGCGGTGAACAGGACTTTCGGCTCGATCTGGCCGAACCTGTCGAGGACGCCCTTGGTTCCGAAATCGGGCGAGCAGGACGACCATATCGCTCCAATGCTGGTGGCCGCGATCATGGCCGCGATTGTCCATGGCATGTTGGGCATGAACCCGACGACGCGGTCTCCGGCGGCGACGCCCTCTTCCCTGAGCGACTTGGCGATGCGCGCCACATTGTCGTACAGTTCGGCGTATGTCATCCGCTCCGGCTCTTCCATCCCCTCGCCGTAGAATACCAGAGCCGTTTTGTCGTCTCTGCGCCT
Organism: bacterium UBP15_UBA6099; assembly: GCA_002435745.1. Lineage (GTDB taxonomy): Bacteria > UBP15 > UBA6099 > UBA6099 > UBA6099 > UBA6099. Next base: position 152,896 of record DIWT01000043.1, on the reverse strand, counting down.
GAGGAGGTTTTCGGCGAAGTTCAGCTTCGCTCCGACGAACCATTCCGCTCCCGGCATTTTCTTTTCATCGTCGATAACCGCTGTGTATTTTTCAGATGCGATAATCCCTGCGGCGTCCCACATCTCCGCCCAGAAATCTTTCATGTTGTCTATAGACCACTGGTATAAATCCTCATACTCCTTGAAATCCTTGCCGTATTTCTTGTTGATTTTCTGCATGAACGCGAACATGTTGGTGTCTGCCGCGCGCTCCTTAGACGGACTCCACAACAAATCTCCTTCCATTTGCGCCTCCCATAAAGTTGACATAGTCATAATACGAGTTTCATCGTACCTTGAGGACGCGGCGCGTGTCAAATATAAAATACTGAATCAGCCGATTTTTGTAATAACGCAATTCTCCGCAAGTGTAATAAGTTTGCGAAAACAATCATTGTCATAATGTGGAGGCTACGAATAAAACGAGAGGCGGCAAAAGAGCTATTAGGCGTAAAAAACAGAGAAAAACGGCAAAAATGTGTTATAATGTTTTGATGAACAACACAGCGAGGCATGCGTCATGAGGCGAAGAACATCAGCAATTGCGGCGGCGGTAATTACGATGGCAATAGCAATGTGGGGCGTTCAACTCAGCGAAGCTGCCGCAGCAAAATCTAAGCCCGCAAAACCCGCTCCGGCCGCGTCGGCCTTGGCAAAGATTGAACAAAAAGTGGGAGATTCTCTTCGCAAGGGAACTCCGGTTATTCTCTATTTCTATTCCGACACGATAGAAGACAGCCGGGACTCGCTGCCTGCGGTAAAAAAAGCGGCGCGCGGCGGCAAAGCAGAAGTTTATGAGATAAAGGCCGAAGACAACGCGGCGCTTAGGGGCGCTTACGATGTGCAGTTCGTTCCTACGGTTTTTCTTTTGAGGCCAGAAACCGGGCTTGACGCGGTTTGGGTGGTGGACATACAGGAAAAAGAAATATCCGCGGCTCTGGCTGCCCCGGCAAAGCCTAATGAATATCAGAAATCAATCTCCAACTCGTTAAATAAGAAAAGGCCGCACCTGACTTTTTTCATGGCCGACTGGTGCGGCTACTGCATGAGGCTCATGCCTGAGATAAACAGGTTCAAACGCGAGTACGCGGACTGTGTGGACGTGACGATGGTGGATGTGGACAAAGCTCCGAAGATGGTCGATCCTCACATGGCCACCGGGATTCCCGTCACTCTGCTCTCGGACGGAAACGGGGTGTTCAGGCTCAGAACCGGATATCCTCACGGCTACGACAGGTTCACACAGTTTTACGACACGCTGGGAGTGGACATGAAATCATGCCGCAAGGAAGTGAAAGACGACGGCAAGTCCGGAGGGAAATCTTGAACGTCGAACTGGCGCGCAAAGCCGCCGACTTCATCAGGAACGCAAAAAGGGCGGTCGCGCTCACCGGAGCCGGAATAAGCGTTCCGTCCGGGATACCCGATTTTAGAAGCCCCGGCTCAGGGTTGTGGGACAAGGTGGACCCCATAGAGGTGGCCACGATAGACGCGTTCAGAAGGAACCCGGAAAAGTTTTATTCGTTCATGGGGCCGTTGTCGAAAGTGGTCGAGAAAGCTAAACCCAACCCGGCGCATCTGGCGCTTGCCGAATGGGAGCAGATGGGAAAACTTCATTCGGTGATAACGCAGAATATTGACAATATGCACCAGAGGGCAGGCTCCCGCAAAGTCATAGAGTTGCACGGCAACGGAGCGTTCGCCCACTGCATGAACTGCCGCGCCGAAATCGAGCAGGCAGAGATTGTGCGGAGGCTGGAGCCCGGCGGAGGCGTTCCGCGTTGCGACTGCGGCGGGATTATCAAACCCGACGTCGTGCTGTTCGGAGAGCCTCTGCCCTTCAAACAACTGGTGCAGGCGGAGAGGGACGCTGAGAGTTGCGACGTCATGGTGGTGGCGGGATCGTCGCTGACCGTCGCTCCGGCGTCCATGCTTCCGCAGGCGGCGCTGGCTGGCGGAGCTTCCGTAATAGTGATAAACCTTCAAAGCACATACATTGACTCGCATGCGGCTGTGGTTCTGCGTGAAAAGGTGGAGGAAGCCCTCCCCGCCATTACGGAAATGCTGAAAGAATAGCCGCGGGGACGTCCGCGCGGCGCGGGAACTTTTGCAATGTCTGAGCAGAAAAAAATACTCGTTGTCGACGACGACAGAGACCTCTGCCGGATGCTCGAACGATACTTGACGGTGAAGGGATTCGCGGTCGATCAGGCGTATGACGGCGAGACCGCGCTCCGGCTGGTTCCGAAGAAAGAATACGATCTGATTATCCTCGACATTATGATGCCCGGCATAGATGGATACGACGTGTGCGGGCGGCTGAAAACTCAGCGCGAGTACAACCACATCCCTATCATCATGTTGTCGGCAAAGAGCGCCGAGATGGACATCGTTACCGGGTTCAAGACTGGCGCGGACGAGTATGTGACCAAGCCGTTTGAGATTCAGAAGTTGATGAAGGCGATAAACGACACGATGGAGAAGCGCCGCCGCGCCCGCGAAGACCTCGGCATAAAACACGAGATTAAGTTCGAGTTCGAGAGCAGGTACGACTATCTGGACAAGGTAAACGAGCTAATCAGCCAGTTGTTTCTGCGGACGGATCTTGCTCCTGATGAAATATGGAACCTGAAGCTCGCCATGCACGAGCTTGGGATCAACGCTATCGAGCACGGCAACAAGCTCGACCCGAAAAAACAGGTGAAGGTTTCCTGCGCGCTGTACAGCGAAAAGCTGGAATTCGTAATAGAAGACGAGGGTGAAGGTTTCGACCCTTCGAGCATACCCGACCCGACGGCTCCCGAAGGAATAAGAAGAGACCGGGGCAGAGGGATATATCTGGTAAGCCAGCTTGTGGATGAAATCGAGTATATCAACGGAGGGTGCATGGCGAAGATGGTGCGGCATCTGAACAAGCCGCGCCGCGCCGGCGCTCCTAGAGGCTCGCAATAGCCGCCCTCTCCAGCGCTCCCAAACGGAATTTCCCGCGTTATATCTTCGGAAGTTTATTCCTGTATCTTGCTCGCAGTTCGTTGAAGAAAGAAATATACTCCGGCGTCGCATAGTCCGGATACGTCCAACTCATGGGTTTGAACGCCGGTTTTGTGTAGCTCAAAGTTATTTCAGCGTAAATGCCGTCCTTGAGATATATCCTGTGACAGTTGTCCTTCGTGGTGGGAAGAACGACCTTGGCTGACGAAAGGTATCCGGGGTCAAGGTTCACCGTTCGGAGATGAGACGCGCCATCGCCGGAAAGTTTCGAATGCCTCTCCTCTATCTCGTTGGCGGTCAGTTTCGCTTCTGATATAAAGTCCTGTTCTATCAGGTTCTCGAATGCAAAAAAGATTTTTTTCAATCCCGCGCCCATCTCGCCGAAATAGTATGTTGTGAAATTAAAGTCGAACACTTCGCTTGAGAAATCGATCTGGCCGAAAGCGGCTTCTAAGTCGGTCTTGGCGCGCTCGATATCGGCTTGCGGGGAGTATATCGCTCCGCAGAAGAGTTGAACCTTTTCGGGAGAGCTTGTCCGCCCCATGGTTTTCACCAAGCAAGGATTTTCTTCATGTGTTCGACAGTGTTGACGGCGGCCGTTTGGGGGTCCGGGAGAGGAAATATCTCGGCGGACAGAAACCCGTCGTAGCCGATGTCGGAGAGGACTTCGACGATTGAGCGGAAGTCGATGTGACCCGCGCCGGGATGCCGCCGGTTGCTGTCGGCGATGTGAACGTGCGCCGCGCGGCTTCCCGCCAGACGTATGCTGTTTTCGATGGAGGCTTCTTCGATGTTCATGTGGAAAGTGTCGAGTAGAACTCCGCACGCGGGGCTGCCCACTTTGTCAAGGAAACGCAGGCAGTCCTCGACGGTGATAATGAAGGATGTTTCGTATCTGTTGATAGGCTCGACGGCAAGTTTGACGCCGCGCCTTTCCGCCCGACCCGCGCATTCGGCCAGACACTCCGTCGCCCACCGTTCCGATTCCGGTGTGACTGGGTTCTTGCCGACTATGAGGCCGATGATGACAAGCGCTCCGAAATCGGCGGCGAAGTCGATGTGAGATTTAATCCGTTCGACTGCTTCGCGGCGCGTTTTCTCGTCTGGGGACGAAAAGCACAATCCGTCCTCTCCGAAAGCCCTTCCGGTTCCTATGGCCGGAGCTACAAGCCCGAAATCCGCAAGAAGCTTCCTGACGCGCCCGGCGTCCACGGTCGCCGGATTACGCACATGCAGTTCGGCTCCATCGAACCCGGCGCTGGAAGCCGCTCTGAAAGTGTCCTCAAATTCGCCCTTCAACGCGAGCGCGCTGAACTTGGCGTCCGGCTCGGACACCGCTATGCTCAACTTCATCGCTTGTTCTCCTCAGGACTTTGATTGCTCTTCGAACGCGTCCGGCACTCCCCAAGACACGAAATGCTTCGTCAGGAAGTTGGAGCCTCTCAGCCTCTGGCATATCAGTTTGGCCAGATTCCGTATCACCACATAGCCTATGTTCTTATCCTTTTCGACGAGCGAGTAGAAATGGGACATCGGAAGCAGAATGACAATGGAATCCGACATTGCGGTGACGGTGGCCGAATGAGGCATCTCGTCGATTATGGCTATCTCGCCGAAGGCGTCGCCCTCGCCGAGAGTGGTTATCATCGCCGAGCTGTCGGCTCCTTCACAACTGTCAACTGTCGCCTGAGCCACGGACACCACGATCTCGCCCTGCCTAATGACATAAAGCATCTCTTTCGGCGGGTCGTTTTCCTCAATTATGACCGTTCCTATGGGAAACGACTGCTCCGAGCAGCCGGCGGCCATTTTTTTCAGTTCTTCGTCGCCTAACCCGTCGAAGATTCTGCTTTTTTTGAACACTTGAACTATCTGATTTATATCCACAGCCTATCACCCCGTGTCATTGTCTCGGCGAATCCCGCTTGAGCGCTCGCCTCTGATTATATATTCAACAATACTGCCTGAACCGTTTCATAATATTTTATTTTTCCCGCTTATACAAGCAAAATCAACAAAAACGGCCAAATATTTCGAACCGCATTTCCCGAATCGGGACTTCGCGGTTCATTATTGATCGAGAACGCGCTTAACGGCGGACACGGCGATTTCGGACGCGGATACGCCGCCCGGACCGCTCCCGTCGAAGACGCCGCGACGCAGAGCGTCCACGACGGCATCAAGAGGCATCCCCGCTTTGACGGCCATTCTAGTCTTCAAGCCGTTCGCGCCTTTCATTCCGAATATCTTCATCATCTCAAACTCAATGGCCGAGATGTCGGGCGGACATCCGGGAATGAACACGCCGATACTCGCCAAATCCTGAGCGCAATCGCCGATTACAAGCGTGCGCTCCCTATCCACGACCGTGTCGGGACGACCCACCGGCCTGCCTAGGATAATATGCGCTGGAGTCCCGTTAAGCGCGGACGCGCCTAAAAGAGCGTCCATCGCCTGCCTGATGAAACCCACGCAACCGCCGGGACAATACTTCTCCGCGCCTCCCGTGACGCTTATCCACGGACATGCTCCTTCGATATCCCATTCGGCGTCCCTGAACCGCGCCGAGCGCCCTATCGCGCCCTCGGGCCGTACGTCCATCGTCGCCGCGCTCGACGCGCATTCCCCTCTATCCGCCAGCAACCTAAGATGCGCGACATCGTGAATGCCGTACCCCATCAGGTTCGCCATCGCGACATCGACATTGGCCGGGTTGGAGCCGCCGACTAGGAGTCCCAGCTTTCGCGGCGATGGATTCATCGGCCCCTGCCCTTCGCCGGCGACTATCGCGTCATAGACCGCGTAGTCAGGCGCTCGGCATGCGTGTATGTCGACTAGTTTCTGATGCAGGCGAAAGTCGTGCAACGCCAGCCTGTCGGGGTCCCTCATAGTCTGATGCGTCAAATCCATGGATGAGCACACAGTCGTCATCGCGCTGGTCTTCGCTTTCGGAAGCGACAGAACAAAGTCGCTTTCAAGCAATATCTTCGGCAGTCTGAACTCCATCTGAGTCAGAGGGTTGTCCGGCTTCGCCCTTGCGCGGCTCATTGAGCGGATGTCCGCTATTTCCGCGGTGTCGCGCAACCTTGCGGTTTGTTCGGCGGAGAACCTGCTCGAGCGGGAAGCGCATCCGGGATGCGCTACTCCGGCGACCGCGATCTTTTCCGCGCCAAGAGCGGCCATCGCTTCGACGGCGGCTATGACGACCTCGGGCCGGACGCCTTTAGCGTCCGTGTCGCCCCCGCCCGCGGCGTCGTCGCAAAATAGAGCCAGCGCGCGCGCGCCTTTCAGTTTCACGCCGTCGGCTTCCAGAAATTCCCTGATTTTCGCCGATATCTCGTCCGCGTCGTAAATGTCCTGCTTGGCGACGCGAACGGGCTTCATCAGCAGGCCTTGCGGCGGCTTTCTATTTTCCACGCGGTTCATGAACCAAATTAAAGCATGACGAGCCAAGAAGAGCAATACCCAGCCATTTTTGCGGATGCGGGATCTTTGCGGGACAGCGTTTTTCGTCGAAAAGAGGATGCGCGCGCGCGGGTGGCGCTCTCGCCCGCGTTGGCGTATATTATACTCGCGCCCATCGTGCGCCCGACAAAAGTAACGGAGCAAGCCGCCATGCTGATAGTAATGAAAAACAACGCATCCCCCGAACAGATTTCAGCGGTAGAGGAAGAAGTGAGAAAGCTTGGATTCACCCCGTACGCCATCCCCGGCTCGCAAAGAACGGCCATAGGCGTGCTCGGCAATGAAAAACAGGTGGATTCGATAACAATAGAGGGACTGCCGGGAGTCATCAATGTCATCCACGTATCCCGCCCGTACAAGCTTGTAGGACGCGAGTTCAGGCAGACGTGCACGACGGTGGAGGTCGGCGGGGTGAAGATAGGCGGCGGGACGCTTACGGTCATGGCAGGCCCTTGCGCCGTCGAGTCAAGAGAGCAGATAGTATCGACCGCAAAGTTCATAGCTTCCGTTGGAGCCGCCATGCTGCGCGGAGGGGCATTCAAACCCCGCACATCGCCATACGCGTTTCAAGGCCTGTGCGCGGAGGGTGTGAAACTGCTGGCGGAGGCTCGAGCCGCCTCCGGGCTGCCTTTCGTCACCGAGGTCATAGACGAGAAGTCTCTCGAAGTCTGCGCGGAGGATGCCGACATGCTTCAGATCGGCGCGCGCAACATGCAGAACTTCTCTCTGCTGAAAATGGTCGGCCAGAGCGGAAAACCCGTGCTGCTCAAACGCGGCATGTCCGCCACTGTCAAAGACCTGTTGATGTCCGCCGAGTACATAATGAGCGAGGGCAACGAGAAAATCGTGCTGTGCGAGAGGGGAATCAGGACTTTTTCGGACGCCTCGCGCAACACGCTCGACCTGTGCGCGATACCGTATATCAAAGCCGAGAGCCATCTTCCGGTCGTGGTGGATCCCAGCCACGCGATGGGAGTGCGGGACAAGATAGCTCCGGTAGCGCTCGCTGCTGTCGCCTCCGGAGCGGACGGACTTATGATAGAAGTTCACCCGAATCCGCGCGCGGCTCTCAGCGACGGCCCTCAATCTCTGGACTTCGAGTGTTTCGCGCAGACGATGAAACAGATCGCCGCCGTCGCCGCCGCTGTGGGCAAAACCATCGCTTCAGCGAAATAGCTCCTAGAGCCGGCTGCGGCAATCCGACTATTCGACCTCGTAATAGTAGTCTTGCATCACAATCGACGCGGAATGAGAGATGTCTCCCATAAGCGGCTTGGCTTTCATAATGTCCGAGCCTGCCAGCCGCAGATTGCCTGTCACGAAATTGATTGTGTCTCGCTCGGATGGACCGATCAACCGGCGGTCGAGCCATATATCCATCTTGCTGCCGTTTATCTTGTATCCGAACGCGCCTTTGTCGAAAACTTCCGCAGAGTATTCCTTGAATTTTAATGTCTGAATCCTGTAATCGGACTTGTTCGCCTCTGATTCCTCCCAGTTTATCTTTCCGGGATGTATCAGCGCGGACGCCGGGAACTTCACGCCTTCGATAGCCGGGGCTATTTCGATGGTCGGAGCGTAGTACCACGCCCAGACGCTCTGAGCCATCTCCATCATTTGAGCCTCGGACATAGCGCCCTCCAGAGCGCCCGCGCGCGCCTTCTGCAGCAACGCGGGATCAAACACGAGAGACCTGTTCACCAACGCGAACAGATACACGTTCGCGTCTAGAGGAGCGACCGTGCCGGGGCGAGGCTGTTCCTTGAACTCCACTCTGAAATAAAACTTGTCGTCGTCATAACCGAACCAAACGGCCCGCACGTCCATATACGCCGGTATTTCGCGCGAGTCTGCTTCTTCATGCTCGAATATCAAATCCAGATGGTCGAACGGCGACCCCGGCCCTCCCGGCTCCCAGCCCGGCATAGTATCCTCAGGCGACATGACTCGCGCGACGTTCCCGGCAGTGTCCGTTGCGGACACGTAAAACGCCACGCCGCCTGCGGCTCCGAGGGGCGGTATTTCGCCTTCCCACTCAAGCCCGTCTTCATCTTCCACCATGTCCGCGCTATCCCATGTTTCTCCGCCGTCCGTCGAGTAAAAAAGCGTCACTTCGTCCATGGTCTCAAAATCGTCGTCTGAAAGTTTAAGCCTGCCCACCCGCGCGACAACCTTAACGGCATCGTCAGGCCCCGGGTCCGCCGGATAGAACCTCACCGAGCTGATTATCGGAGGGATATACTTCATAAACTGGGCGATTTTTTCCGCGTCGAATGAGAAGTCCATATTCTGAGCCGCCGAATCGACCGCCGAAGCTATCTCTATAATCGCGCAAACCGCCGCAGCTATCGTAAACGCTTTTATCTTATTCATCCCCGCAACAATCCTCCTGAAATAAATGCCGTCCGCGAATATTCAAACACATCCGCGCCGCCCGCGCAACACAAGCCGCGCCGTTCGATTCGGAGCGCATCCCGGTCGCGTCGCCCGGATTTGAATAACGCGCGGGTGAAAGTTTTTTTAAAATGCCGTCATCAGCATTAGACACGGCGGGCCTGCGTGTCTAAAATAAAGATAATTAAACACAGAGGTGAGATTCAATGAAAAACAGGTTGAGCGCGGTGGCGGTTCTGATTGTTGCGGCGGCTATGTTGCTCGCGGCGGCGCGGGCGGGCGCGGACGAGGCTGCGGGCGACGCCCTAATGCAGAAAAAAGAATATAAAAAGGCCGCCGCTGAATACAAAAAAGTTATTGAATCAAAAGGCGAGAAAGAAGCTCTGGTCGTAAAACTCGCGGAGGCGTACGAAGCCGCGAAATGGCACGGCATGTCGGTTCAGGTTTGGGAAAGATATATCGAGTTGTTTCCTAACGGCAAAGTCATTGACAGAGCTAAAAAGCGGGCGGCGGCGGCCCGCAGATGGATGGGCGTCAACTTCTACAACCTCGGCGAGGACATGGATAAAGTCATTCACCAGTTGAAACTCGCCGTGGAACTCGACCCTTCCCTGCTTGAGGCGTACTACTGGCTCGGCAGGGTTTATGTCGAGGAGGGGATGCTCGACGAGGCGGTTTCCATTCTCGAAAAGCTCGCATCGATGGACCCGAAGGACAAGAAAGCGGCTTGGCTGCTCAAGGAAGCAAAGGGAATGAGAGACGTCGGCGGCAACGCTTACGTGGCATACAGGGAAGGCTTCAACCTATATGAAAAAGGGATGCTCAACGAGGCGCTGGCAAAATATTCTAAGGCCGCCGAGCTGAATCCTGATTTCGCCGCGGCTCACGTGTGGATCGCGCGCATCCTGCTCGAAACCGAGCAATACTCGCTGTCGGAAAAAAGTTGGAAAAGAGTTCTTGAGCTTGAGCCTGACAACAAACGGGCCGAGTGGTTCATGAAACTCGCGGGGGGCAAAGCCAAAGAAACCGGACGCTGAACCGGCGGCGAATTATAATGAACGTCTATTTCATAAGACATGGCGAGGCGGAGCCTGCCGGTGGCGGAAGACCTGATTCCGAAAGGCCGCTTTCCTGCGAAGGAGAGAAAAAGATCTCCGCAAGCCTTCCGGGGATATTCAAACTTACCGGACAATTGGATTACATCCTGACAAGTCCCGCCGCGCGCGCCGCGCGAACGGCATATCTTATAGCCGCACATCAGAAATGCAGGAACTTCGTTTTTGTGATGTCCGAACTCGCCGCCCCCGGCTCTGAAATTGCCGTGGATACCATGCTGAACAAACTCATCGGCAAAGAAAATATCGCGGTCGTCGGACATCAGCCTTATCTGACGGATCTTGTCGGTTATTTCACAGGTATGCCGGCGGAAGAATCCATCAGTATCGACAAAGGCGGCATGATAAAAGTATCATTCAAGGGGTTCCCCGGCAAAGGCGCGGGAAAGATGCGCTGGAGCATGTCGCAGGACGATCTGATAAAAGTATAATCCAACAAAAAACTGACGGAAACAAGCGACGGTCGCCGGTTATGCCTCGCGGCCTTATTTGAGTTGCGCCAGTATGTCCAGAAGCATATCCCTGACGAACTCGCCCTGCTTCGGCCCGAACATAGCGAACGTGGCCTCGTAAATATGCTTGTGATACCACTCTTCGGGGATTATGTAACCCATAGTGTCGTTCGTCACGCCCGCCAGAACGCAGGTCTCGACGCCCATTTCGGCGGCGCGCGCCCTGACCGGAAAACCCAGTTCTACAAACATCTCTCCGGGGATGGCAAGGATTGCGAATTCGCCCATTCGCAACCCGGCCATCGTCGTCCACAACCCCAATTCAGGATGAACGAGGATTTCCTGCGTCACGAACTGAACAGGGAGGGAATCGGAAGTTTTGATGATTTTCATGGCGTCCGTGACCGCCGCGGCGAGAAGCTCCCCCTGTCTGCGCGTTTTATCCGGGCCTGATCCGCAGTCGCCGGGGCATGCCGGGCCTGCGTTGCCAAGCGTTCCGTTCATGAACATGCCGACTACGCCGGGAAAGGACTCTTTCAGCGCTCGCCGCGCCGCGCCGGGATATTCAGCCGAAAACTTCATGTTCGATTCGCTCAGAACAGTCGGGTGCGCCGAATAATTGAATATGACCGCTATCGGCGAGCCGTCCTGCGCCGAGTCGAAGCGGACGACGCGGACGATGTCGTCCACCGGGCCGCCCTCCTGCCGCCGGTTGAGCGTCAGGCCGGGAGCATGAGCCGACGCCGCGCCCGCTCGCGCCGGACGCATTTTTCCATGCGCTTCCTTTGCCACAGTAACGAACCTGTCGACGATGTCCGCATATAGCTTCGGGTCCGCGTCTCCCGCCAGTAGCGCCAATTCCGGGAACATCGCCCCGGACGACGAGTGCGAATGCGAGGCGGAGATCACGACATGATCGCGGGGGATTCCGATAGAACGCTCCAGTTTGAGCGCCACTTCCTGATGAAATTTGCGCCTGAGAAGAAACGTGTCCGACGTGATGAATATGTAAGACTCTTCTCCGGCCTTAAGGGCCAGAGCCTGCGCCATGAGCGGGTCCAGAACTCCGTCCGAAGGCTTTCCCTGTCTCCCGGCGTATCCGGCAAGAGGAATGCCGACCGGCGGGGTGATATCTATCTCAGCAGCCCCCGCATAAACCGGCGTTGCGTCAGGGCCGCCTTCTCTCACTCTATATTTATGGTTTCTCATTATGAAAGTCAGGTATGGGGACGCCTCCCACGGGAGCAGGCCGTCGAGCGTTTTAACTGCGGCGGTCATCGCCATCGTCTTGTATTCGCCGCCATTGTTAGGGCCGAGCGCGGCGCGGTTGAACCTGAACAGAAGCTCGTCGTCGCCCCGGCGCAGTTTTACGTCCGCTCCGGGTATCGGCTTCTTGGTTTCAAGCAGGCTCGACAGCAGGAAGAGACCCTGAGGCTCCACGCCGAGATAGCTGGAAAGCAACGGCGCGTAGGCCAGAAGCGGGGTGTTGAACAGTTCCGCCATGCCGCCCCCGCCCGCCTCCGCGTTCAGCATCGGCATGAAATAAAAGTAGGCCCCCCTGCCCGCCGCGTCTCCCTTTCCGGGCTTCCCGGCGGTCTTCAGCCTGACCAGCAACGAATCCTGATCGTAGCTCACTTCCAGCCTCAAAATGTCGATATCTTTCGGGACCACATAGTCTTCCGTTTCCGCGTCGTCGACGCCAACGAAATTTGCCGCGACGCCGGAAGCCGAACTCGCCGGGCCGGGCATCTCTGTGGTTTTATTGCCCGCCGTGTCCGCCGCTTCAACGTAATACGAAACCTCCGCGCCCGCTTTCTGCGGCGGCAGATAAGCGAAGAAATAATCGGGATCGGCGTCGCCGCGCGCCATATCCACTCCCTGCCACGGAGAGCCGTCGACGGAATAGAAAAGTTTTACCCGCGCCACAGGTAGAGACGCTTTGAGATGGTCCTGCCGGGCCACCACGCTCACCTTCACGCGGCTGCCCGCGCCGGGTTCCGCCGGCGTATGAGACACGCGCTCGATTACCGGAGTGGCGTCGAAAAGGAAAGTGGCGAAAGGAGCCTTAGCCCCGTCCGCGAAAACAGGCGCGTCCCCTCCCGGCCTCGCCTGAGGCTGCGCCGATGCCGCTAACGCGGCGGACGATAATATCGCAACCCCCGCGACGATGCTCAGCATTATGTTTCTCATTGCCGTCTCCCCGAATGTGTGTCGTCAGAGTTCAGATTGTTCAATCAATCGGTTTCCTTCCGGCGCGCTGGAAATCCCGGAGTTGCCGCCAGCCGACAAGGCAAAGACCGGGCGAATTCTCTATAGCCGCCCGAATGTCCGGGTCAAGCGCGAGCCCGAGGTCTCCCGTTCTCATTTCCGCTTCCGCCTCGTCCCATCCGCCGACCGCCGGGTGAAACACGACCTCCGTTACCCCCGGCTTAAGCTCGCTGATGACCTTCAGCAAACTTTCCTTTTTCTTATCGTAAGGATCCTTCATGTTTACCATAGTCGTGAAATCCGGAACGATGATGCCCGCGCGAACCAGCGCCGGGTCGTTCGGTCGTCCCGTCCATCTTATCGGAAGGTCGTGTTTCTCCGCCAGTTTGAGCGTCACCGAAAGCGATTTTTTGTCGTAAAGATGATAGAAGCCCTTGTGGCAGTCCAGATGCGTCACGTCCACGCCATTCGCGTACGCCGCGTCCACCTGCGCGGTCAACTCCATCCCCATTTCGCCTAGAGTCGCCTTTGCGAAAAGAGTGTTCAGGTCGGTTATGAAGAAACCCTGCTCATTCAGGAGATTCGGGACTTTGTCTGAGGGGGACAACGGGGAATAAAGGTTTCCGGGCGCGTCGTCGCGGGCTAGCGTGAGATGAACGCCGACATCAAGCTTGGGATTGTTTCTGATTACTTCATAAGCTTCCTGCGCGCCGAGCGCGGCGGTCATAAGGCTCGTGCTGGTCAGCGCTCCTTCGGTGGCGGCTTTGAGAACGCCCTCGTTGCTCCACTTCGACCTGCCCAGATCGTCTCCATTCATTATCAGTCCCTTTTCGCAGCCGATTCCGGCAAGGAACTTCTGCGCCGGAGAAACCTGAGCGCGAACCGTAGAACCAGAGAATAACAACGCCGCAACGACTGCCGCAACGACGAATGTTTTCATAGTAGAACCTCCGTTTTTCGCCCCTGCTGCGTTATCAGCACAGGCAGGGAACCACGTACGGGCCTTCCGGAATCACCGCCACGCGGGCGGAGCGCCCGCGCTTTTTCAGCGCGGCGTCCAGCGCGGCTTGCAACGTCGGCGCGGAGCCGACTCGCGCCCGCGCTATGTCTTTCTCTGTCAGGCCCCGCGATACCAGAACCACTTCCGCCTTGCGAAGCGCCGCCACATACTTTTCCGCCTGCCACTGGTCCGGAATAAAATTCTCCGGTTTCGATATGTGTTCTATGTATTTGTCGATGTCGCCGATTTCGCCGAACTTGTCCAAGCAGGCGGAGAAAGTGTCGTTTCCCAGCCCTTCGCCGCACTCTGAAGCTATTATAATAGTTCCCCGCTCTTTGACGACGTTCAGCGCGCCGACCATTCCTTTTATGGTCTGGTAGAACGTCTTATCCAGAGGATATCCCGCAGCCGACGTGATGACGATGTCGGCCTGTTCTTTCGCCTGAGCCATGTCGTGCCGCATCGCGAACTCGACTCCCGCTCGGTGCGCCGCTTCAAGGTCGCCGCAGAATACCCCGCACAAATCCCGCTCCTCGTCCAGAGCCACGTTCAAAATAAAATCCACGCCGGCCATGCGAGCTATCTCAGTCAATTCGGCGTGAAGCGGGTTCTCGGAGGTCACACAATTTGTCGCGTTCGGCATCTCCATGAAATGCGGGCTGTGAATGCGCCTGACCGTGTCTATCGACGCTATGCCCGGACACACCGCTTTTCTTCCGCCTGAATACCCCGCCATGAAATGCGGCTCGATAAGCCCGGTCAATATCTTCACATCGCTGTCTAGATATCTGGCGTCGAGTTTCACTTCCGTGCCCGACGCGGTGACGCCGATATTTCTATGCGCGGCGTCGTCGAAGCAGTCATGATTATGCAGAGGAAACTCGCTTGCTATCTTTTCGCCCAGAAGCTCGACCGCCTCCGCGCCGATGTTAGGACGGTGCGTGCCTGTCGCGTTGAGAAGAATGATTTTAGATTTCGGAATACCCGCCGCGGTCAGTTCCTCTATCATAGGGGGAAGAATAAGGCTGTTCGGAACCGGTCGGGTGATGTCGTTGACTACTATGCAGGCAGACGATTTGCCGCGCGCAATTCTGAACAAGGTCGGAGAGCCGGTGGGGACGGCAAGAGCCTCCCGGACCGCTCTTTCGGGGTCGGACTTCTTTTCCATTTTTTTCTTGCGGTATATTGCGGACAGGTTGGCGTCGGGGACGTCAACTTCAAGTTTGCCTTTGCCGAAAGCGACATCTATTATCATGACGAGCGCCACCCCTTCCGGGCGTCGCGGCGCCCCGCAGGCGTCATGCCGCCGTCTGCGCCGCCGCCTTCCTCTTCTTGCTTATGAACCTTATTATCAGATACAGCGCAATGAACGCGCCCGCTATCTCTACCGTCAGCAGAGCGAAGTCGGAGCTGTGCAGGTAGCCTTCCACATCCTTCGGCGTCCACCCCATTTTATTGAGAAAGTAAAAAGATATCATGGCTATCAACATATATCGGGTCGTCCTGAAAATGGCGGACACCAGAATGAATCTCGGAACATTCAGATTGAACACGCCCGCTGAAATAGTAAAAACCTTGTAGGGAATGGGCGTGAAGGCGGCGATGCCAATCGCCCACATGTCGTATTTCTGGAACAGAGTCTCCACTTTGTCCGTCTTTTCCCGGCTGAAGAATTTATGGAGCAGCGGCTGTCCGCCTTTTTTTCCTATTAAATATCCGAAACACGCTCCTACCACCGACGCGAACGATGTCCAAAGTGTTATCAGCACGACCATTTCCAGCGATTTTCCAAACGCGATAAACGGAAGCAACACGTCCGGCATTATTATGAAACAACACGATTCGGTGAAAGATATTATGAACAGGGCGATGTAACCGGAAGGCGCGAGGGTGGCAGAGCCGAAAAATGTTATCCAGAACGCAGTGGTAAAATACTGTTTCATTTAACCGTTCCTTTGCATTTAATAAATTGTGCCGCCGCGCGGCACGCCTTTTATCCTAAATTAAGAGAGCCGTGCTGTCAATTAATTCCGGCTCCGGCCGGCATGGTCTTTCGATTAAAAACCGCCCTCATCAGAAGTTGCCGCGCATCGCGACATAATTTCGCCATCGCTGATATAATAATGAATGCTCCGGCGCGCCCGGAGAGCAATTGCCTTCAAGGAGGGACGGACAACACGCCATGAACGCCACAATTGAGAGACACGAAATCAATGCGGGCAACGCGAATCTTTCTTATTTGAAAGCCGGTTCCGGCCCCGTTCTGCTTATGATGCACGGACTGATGGCTAACGCGGTGGATTTCAAAATGCAGTTCGAGGAGTTTTCCTCGCGAAGACTTTGCCTTGCCCCCGACCTTCCGGGATTCGGCATGAGCCGGGATCACGGTTCGGAAGAGCCGGGACTCTACGTCGCCGCCGACGCGATGGAAGCGTTCATCCGCGAACTCGTCCCCGAAGGAGAAAAACTAGACCTGCTCGGCCATTCTTTCGGCTCGGTCGTGGCGCTTGAGCTGACTTCCCGCATCCCGGAAAAACTTCGCTCCGTCGCCATCGTCGGAGCCCCGACCGACATGACCGCTAAACCTCTCCAGCGCGCCCTTATGCCTTTCCTTCCCACATTCTCTATTCTCGTGAACAAAATAACCATCGACTTCTATTCCCGCAACGTCAACATCGATCGCAGAAACCTCACTCCCGAAATCGACTCCCTCCTAGAAGAACGAAACTCCATAGTGTCCCCGGAAGACGCCGATTCGATGATGTCCTACATCAAATCCTTCAAAGACTGGGTTCTGCCTGAATACCCGTCGGATTACGACATCCCCACACTGATAGTTCACGGCGCGGTGGACAATGTGGTGTCAATGAACGCGGCGGAAAAACTAGCGTCGAAAATCCCGAACTCGACGGTAAAAATCATAGGCAACGCCCGGCACTCCCCGATGTACGAACAAAGCGAAGAGTTCAACCGCATCCTCGGAGAATTCCTTAGGATCTGATTCGAAGAAAACCGAATCCCCGGTTTCGTCTTTAATCGATGCGTTGTGTTAAATCGGCGCGGATATCGTCCTTGATATTCAGAGGACTTGAACAAGCCATTTGACCGGATAATAGACTATCGTCCAAAGCACAACCGCCATTCCGGTCATGTAAGCGGAAACAAAAACTGTCATAAAAACAAAAGTAAGCTCTCCGGACTTCTTTCTTGGGAAAGCCAGAGCAGCCGCCACAAACACTAACGCCGCGTAAGCCGCCAGCGCCGCAAAAACGAATTGCGAACCGGCGGGACGCCCTGCCGCGCCCGATATCATGCACCCGAAATAAAAAAGCGGACCGAACTCGACTATCGGCAACAGCATGGCGTTCACAACTTTTTCCGACATGGTTCTATTAGCGCTATTTCCAATTCTTTCCATTAATCATTTCTCCACGGCCGAATCGCCCGGTTTCAGGTATTCCTCTATGTCCACAACAAAAACTCCGTTTGACGCGGCGATATAAAGCTTTTTTCCTTTCGGGTCCGTCCTCAACGCGAAAACCTTTCCTCCGACTCGGTTCTCCCGCAGGAGTGTCGCTGATTCTATATCAGTTGAAACCAGTTTTCCATCCCTGCTCCCTGCCGTGAAAAGGACTTGATTAGGGATGGAAACCGCCGCAACGAGCGCGCCCGACGCAGCCGGCAATTCGCGCCTCGCCCTCAATCGCTCAATATCTATCTCTCGGGCGACAGGCTCGAAAACTGATGTGACGAATGCCGTTTTGCCGTTAAATGCCAAAGCGCCGCCCGTCCCCGGCGAGACAGCGGACGCTTCGACGCGGAACGAATACGGGTCAACGCGGACGACCCAAGAGCCGCCGCCCTTTTTCGCCGGGCCTGCCAGCGCGACTACCTCTCCGCCGCTCAGAGTCAACATGTCCCACCCGCCCGCGCGAAACCCGACTCCCGGCTCCCTCGTGAAACGTAGACCGCCCGCCTGTTCCCCCGTGTCAATCTCGAATTCCGCCAGTCCCGGCAACCCGGAATATATGACTCTCAGAAGATTGCCATGCAAGCCCATTGCAGTCGGAGCGCGACTCCAGTCCGTCGCGACCGAGAATGTCCTGATGACGCGGGTTTTTTCCGGCTCCACTTCGTAAACGAGCGCGGCTCCTGAATCGAGAGCGTAAACAATGCCGGTTTCAGGATGAGTCAGCGCCTTGTCGAACGACGCATGTGCCGATGCCGCCGTCGCCCTTTTCAACGCAGCGCAGCCGTTTTCAATTTTGAACAGCCCGGAATATCCTGAAGCAAGCCAGACAGTTCCATCATTTGAAACTGCGATGTCTCTGACGGTTCCCAGTCTTCCTGCCTCCGAGCAGACGGTCTTAACTCCGGACAGACCGGCGAAATCGCCGCCGGACAGAACGATTCGCGGCGCTGCATAATGCTGATAAGCCACAAGAGCCGCTATCGCGACCGCCGTCGCCGTCCTTGCCGCGAAACGGGGAAACGATAGCCGTCGAGCGAGTCGCGCCGCCGCAATAACGAAAACCGCCGCCAACGCCGATGCCGCCGGCGCATGTTCGATTATCGAGCGCGCGGCCCCCTGCGGGACTGTCAGCCAATACACGGCGTCGTAAATGCGCGCAGGAAGAACGCTCGACCGGATAATCAGAGGAGGAGCCGCAACCGCCGCAAGGAGAGCCGCAAATTCGAGGGCAAGCCCCGCAGACATTCTTCCTCCGCTGATTCTCAAGCTGATGTTTCGCGAAACAAATAGGAATATGGAGAAAAAAGTGAACGCGGCAAGCGGAGCCTGAATCCCGGCAACCCCTTCGATTCTCAGATAAGCCGTTCTGGCGCAGAACCACAATCCGGAAATGAAAAGAATCGCGTCCGCCGCCAAGTACGCCGTCGTCCACGGAATTGAACGATGCGCGCGGTCGGGAACAATTTCAGTCTGGGGCGTTTTCATTGCGGACTGTCTTTCAGGTTCAGCCTGTCGGACTTATCGCCGCCGGATGTTCTCCGGCTGCCGCATTATCGGTCATTGCGCGCCGGCGCCGGCAAAATCCGCAGGGGGCCGCGTCAGCTCCCGTTTTTCGGCTTGTAATCGTGTTCTACCACATATTTCTTTATCGCGTTGTTTCCCATCTTAAAGTCCGCTTCCGCATTGTTCTTCAGTTGCTGAACGACAGCAAGCTCGAACAGCGGGCCGATAATCGGAACCTTCAATTCGAAGAATCCGCTCAACACGCGGCGGGTGCGCCCGTCCCCGTTGTCGAAGAATTCGAGCTTATGGCGGCAATTGATCAGGTTCGACAGATAGTTCGGTATGATTTTCGTCGAATAAGTCCTGTCCCTGCGGTCCCATACAGAATCCTCGACGAACGTGAGCATCTCCGGCTTGATGAGTTTTTGGGCGGCTTTCGGTATCTGCCCGTGAACGCACCATTTATTTTTTATCAATTTGCGGTCGCCTTCGTCCCGGCATTCCAAGGGCGTGTTCGTCTGAACGTTCGGCAGGTCTTTCAGGTCGTAAAGCCCCTCGGTTTCCATAAGCAGGTCAACCACTGTGTCTATCGGGAAATCATAATAATCCACGATTCTGTATCTTTGCATGTCGTCCGCCTCGTTGAGGAAATCCGCCCGCGCGCGGGCTTTATTAGGTTCTAGCAATCTCCGCTCAAACTATCGCTTCGAGAGTGGTGAAAGTCATCTGTCCGTGCTTGACGCCTTTTGTGCCCACAATGTGGTCTCCCAGAGTTTTTATGTCGCGCCCTTTGCCGCGCAGGATGAGCGCCTCCAGACAGTGGTGCGCGTCAACATGCACGTGCATCGCCGCCACCACCTGCCCGATATTCTGGTGCTGGCTGTGAGTGAGCTTGCTCGACAGCTCGCGCGAGTGATGATCGTAAACGATGGTTACCGTTCCTATAGAGTCCGCCTCGCCCCCGTCCCATTCATCCTTCACCAGCGCGTCGCGGATCAAATCCCTGATTGCCTCCGACCTGTTGGTGTACCCTTTGCGCTTCATATATCTCTCGAATTTGTCGAGGAGGTCTTCTTCCATCGACATCCCGAACCTCGTCATGCCGCTCATATAGTTGTTCTCCAATCCGACCTTGTGGAAGTGAATTTACCCGCGCGGCTCTTTCGTGTCAACAACGCGCTACCGAATCTGCCCGCACCCGCCGCCTTCGTCGATGACGCTGAGAGGGACGATAGGAGCGCCGGGAATAATCGTCGCGCGCTCGCCCAGCGGAGACGAGATCTCCGGATAGTCGTTCAGCCTGTGATAAAACTTGCCGTCCAGCATCTTCATGGTTATGTCCACGCCGCGGACGCGAAGGTTTTTTATCTCCGTGCGAAAGTCCGACGCCAGAGCGCGCGGCAGAGCCGTCACGGAGCCGTCCAGCCCGAACTCCACCCCGAACACTCCGAATATGACCGCCTGCGCTCCGGCCAGCGAGGCTATCGAGTTCGACCTTCCCTGCCGGTCGTAGCCCGGCTCGTCCACCCTGACTGTCTCCGGATAGTAAGGCATCGCCCCGCCTATCCATAATATCCTGTCCAGAAGCTCTTCCGCTTTTTCCGGTTTCCCCAGACGGTAAAGCGTCTCGACAAGGTCCGGCGCGTCCGCGATCCCGGCAAGATTGCCTTCCCAGTCAGGGCCGGGATTTTCGCCCCCCGCCTCGCGCAACGCCATGCTGTAAACGCCCCGGGGAGCGAGGAAATCATACTGATTTATATGTCCTATCAGCAACTCCGTCTGTTCCGGCGAGGGAACTCCGGTTTGCAGAACGTCCAGCGCGTCTCTCGCCCATACATGTCGTCGTTTGCCTTCAGTGTCTATTGATTCGTGCCAACTCGCCACCGTGTCCCACAACTTTTCGTTTATCAGAGCCGACAGCGCGTCTGCCTTGGCCCGGAACGCCTGAGCCGTCCCGTTGTCATCCCCGACCATCTCTATCAGGTCCGCCACCGCGCGATATATCCACACCCGGCGGGCGTTCGGAGTCGGCGCGAAATGCTCGTATCCCGGCTTCTTAAGGTTTAGAAAAGTCTCGTTCGGGCCGTAATCGATCAGCGTCGGCGGCTCTCCTTCCACGGCGCCCCGGTCGGCTATCGTCTTCAGAACGTCGATTATCCTGCCGCCCCTCGTTCCAAATATCAGAAAACGCGCGTCGCCCGTAATGGCAACGTAGTCGTATACAGCCTTAACCGCGCTGTAATCGTTGTACGGATGAGGAGCGCCTACGCCCGCTAGGCCTATCGGGCTGAATCCCGCTGCGGCGTCCGCCCCGACGTTAAAATAAAACCTTATATGGTTCCTCGCCGCGGCGGGGTCCGCCAGTATCAGCATCCTCGACACTCGCGCGAAATCCCTAAGCCCGCTCGCCGCCCCTCTGCCGTCGCTGCCCCCGCTCGACCAAAACGGCTCCATCCCCATCGCTTCCGGGATTCTCCACCTCGACATGAAATATCCCATGACCGACCTGTTGTAGAACTTGAGCAGGTCCATGTTCATGGTCCTGAGCCACGGCCATTTTCTGAACGTTTCGTACATCTCAAGGTCGAGCGCGTTCCGGCTCTCATCGAAAATATCCGTCGGGAGCTTGTCCTTGTGTCTGTTCAGCGTCTCAACCGCGTCCTTTATCTCCCCGACCGCGCACAGGAAACCAAAGCTCTTCATCTCTCTGGACTCGAAATGCGTTTTCGCAACCAGCCGTCCGTCTTGAAAACTCGCGCCGGGCATTGTCGAGCGGCAGAACACCCCGCCGTCTGCTGACACAGCGGCCAGCATCGACAATCCCTCGTCCCATACGGCCATCGCCGGATATGCCGCCGCCGGACGCTCCATTCCCCACTCAGCGGCTCCCGGTTTGCCGATGAAACCTTTCATCTCAACCGCCATCTCAACTTCGCGAGGCTCGAATCTCTGGTTCTTTATCTGAACGTCAAACAGAAACGCCGCCTCATTATGGACGGTGGTTATCCGCGACATCAAGGCGAACTCAGGCCGCTCAAGCGCCTTCATCTCGAACGCTATCGGCGTCCACACATGGTCTTCCGTAGTCGCGGTTTCACCGTCCAATTTGACGGTTAAAGTAAACTCCTCGGTAATGAACGGGGGCGACACGGGGTTGGCAAATCCGAGCATGTTCCCCGCCGCCGGGCCTACCGCAAGCCTTCCGTTGAAAATGCGCGTGTGTTCGGGCGCAAGTATATTGTTGTCGGCCCCCGCCTCGAACGCGTTAAACATCGGCATTGTGTTCACGTATAAAACCTGAGGGGAAGGGCCTTGCGGTGAGACTTGCGCGAACGCGGAACCCGCGAACGCCAGCAACAACGCGATAACACACAACGCCGACGCCTTCGCGGGCGACGACGCGCCCCTGTTTACGTTCATGAAAAACATTCAGTTACACGCCGTTATCATAATTATTCGCGGATGCGCGCGGATATTTAATCCGCCACAATCCATTCCGCATTATGTTCCCGCCAACGCCTTTTTTCAAGTTTTTTAGACAAACCCGCTTGCCGTCGTTACAATTTCCGCATTATGAACGACAGAAAGATAAGAGCTGTCTTTTTCGACGCGGGCAACACGCTGCTGTTTCTTGATTTCGCCCAGATAATCGATGAACTGGCCGAATCAGGGAAAGAGTCCGATGAGAGCGGGCTTCGCGCCGCCGAGATCGAAGCGAGACGACGCGTCGACGAATACATGTCCCGCGACGACCGCGACGACAATATGATCTGGGAGATATATTTCACAACCATGTTCGCGGGCGTCGGCATCGGCGACAGAGACTTGGCGCTGGAAATAATAAGGCGGCTCCGCGCTCGCGACAGGCTGCACAACCTGTGGCGCCACGCCCCGACTGAATCGTCCGAAACTCTTGCCCGCCTTAAACGCGACGGCTACACACTCGGCGTCATTTCAAACGCGGACGGACGCGTTGCCGGGTTCTTGGAAGAAGCCGGACTCGCCCATTATCTGGATTTCATCATCGACTCCAAAATCGTAGGCGTTGAGAAGCCCGACCCCGCGATTTTTCAAATGGCGCTCGAACAGGCGGGAGAACCGCCCGAAGCCTGCGTCCATGTCGGCGACATCATCAGCGCCGATGTCGTGGGAGCGCGCTCGGTAGGCGTTCTCCCCGTCCTTCTCGATCCTGCCGACATCTATTCTCCCGACTGCGTCAAAATCAAATGTGTATCCGAAATCATTCCTCTCATTGAGCAGTGGAACAACGAGTCCGAATAATCCTATCTATCCCCTTGCCCGGCCCGCCAAAAAGTCGAAGAAATAAATGTTTAGGAAGAGCCTATTCTGTTTCATCGCTTTTCCCCGATTGGCCCGCAGTCGCTTCTATTTAAGTTTATGAGTTTTCTGTTGAATTATTCCGGAACAAAAGCCATAATTTTGCGGGTGATTTGATATGCTTACAAAAGTTGCGACATCAAAAGAAAAAATCCTTATAAAAAATGTTCGCGTGCTGGACGTTGTCGGCGGAACCCTTAGCGAGCCTAAGAACGTGCTTTGCGGCGGCGGGGTCATAAGGGATATAGACGCCGATATCAACACGCCGGATTGCGATATGATTGACGGCGAAGGCCGGACTCTTATGCCCGGCCTCATCGACTGCCACGCGCATATCCTTTCACCTTTCCTATCCGAGCAGAAAGGCTTCCTCGGCGCTTGGACGTTCCGCCAGATGAAAAAGAACCTAGAAGCCACACTCGCTTGCGGCGTGGTGTGTGTCCGCGACATGCTGTCCACCATCCGCGCCATGAACTCCATCAGAGAAAAAATTGCGGACGGCGAGTGGATTGGCCCGACCATATTCGCTTCAGGCGCGGTATTGAGTTGCAGCGACGGCTACCCGGAATTCATCAACCCTCTTTACTTCCCGCTGTCCGCCGCAATAGGCCAGCCGAAAGTGAACATCACGACTCCGAAACAGGCGCGCGCGGTGGTGCGCAGGCTTAAGGAACTCGGAGCCGACCATATAAAAATCGGTTTCACAAGTTACACTAGAGAATTCGACGCCCACAAGCGCATGCCAACTATCACCGATTTCGTGTTCGACTCCATCTGCAAAACCGCCCACGAGCATTTCCTCAAGGTCGCCGTTCACCACAACTGGTCGGAAGACCTCGTCCGCATTCTCAGACACGACATCGACACCCTAGAACACCTCGTCTACGACCGCGTTATCAAAGACGCCGAGATTGAATTGATCCTGAAAAAAGGCATCGTAGTCGTTCCGACTCTGACAATTTCCGAAGGCATGGCGCGTTTCGAGGAGAAACTGGACTTCCTCAAGAGCGAGCGCGCCGCGGAGATGTTCGAGGAGAAACCTCTCAAGCACCTGACTTGGATCGCGGAAACTTGGCTGAACTTCAAAGGGGAGAGTTACGACAAGGCATTCGGTTTCTGGCGGGCGAACAGAAAGAACTTCGCCGGAGTTCAGGAGACGGCCCGCAAGCTGGTCGCGGCGGGCGTTCCGATATGCGCCGGAACCGACCTCGGAGCCGTATGCGCGTTCCCCGGAGAGCTTGCAGACGAAATCAAACGGCTCCACAACGCCGGAATGTCAAAATTGGACGCGATTCGCGCCGCCACCATCAACGCCGCCCGCATGCTCCGCGTCGAAGACAGGCTCGGCTCCGTCGAGCCGGGCAGAAACTCTGACATTATCATAGTCGACGGAAACCCGCTCGAAGATTTAAACGCCCTGCGCAGAGTGCGCATCGTCGGCAAAAACGGCTCTTGGTTCAAACCTGACCACCCGGAAGCCCCTGACTTCTGGCTCGGACACGAAACAGTGTTCAACGGATAAGCGCATCGACAAGCCTCGCTGATGGCAAATTCCATCTTCTATTGGTTTTTTCGAATAAATACTTATAATGATGCGCTGCGCTTCATATAGTCGCGCGGGAA
The DNA here is from genome assembly GCA_002435745.1 of bacterium UBP15_UBA6099. Classification (GTDB taxonomy): domain Bacteria; phylum UBP15; class UBA6099; order UBA6099; family UBA6099; genus UBA6099. The sequence continues at coordinate 128,296 of DIWT01000043.1, read as the reverse complement.
CGAAAGACGGTTCGAATAATTATGGAAATTAGAAACATCGCAAACATCGCGCACGTCGATCACGGCAAAACAACTCTGATAGACGCGATCCTTAAAGCCACCGGCGCGATTTCAACGAGAGTAGAGACAGCCGAGCGCATCATGGACAGCAACGATCAGGAGCGAGAGCGCGGCATAACCATATTCTCAAAAAACGCCTCGGTGAATTACAAAGGGACGAAAATCAACATCGTGGACACGCCCGGCCACGCCGACTTCGGGTCGGAAGTGGAACGAGTGCTGCGCTCGGTGGACGCCGCGCTGCTGCTTGTGGACGCGTTCGAAGGGCCGATGCCGCAGACCCGTTTCGTTCTCGGCAAAGCGCTCGAAATCGGTCTTAAAATGCTTGTGGTGATAAATAAAATCGACAGGCCGATGGCCCGACCGGACGCCGTGTTGGACATGACTCTCGACCTGTTCGACAACCTCGGCGCTTCAGATGAGCAACTGGATTTCCCTTACATATTCACCATCGCGCGCGACGGCGTCGCAGTTCGCAGTCTGGACGATCCTCATGAAGATATAACCCCTCTGCTTGATTTCATCATGGAACACGTCAAGCCGGCTGCGGCGGACGCGGGCGGCATTTTCAGGATGCAGCCGGCCACGCTCGCGTACGACAACTATGTGGGCAGGATCGCGGTCGGCAGGGTGTACGAAGGGCGCGCCAGAGGCAACACCCCCGTTTACGTAATAGGAACGGACGGCGCGCGCAGAGCCGCTAAAATCACCCGAATCTATTCTTTTGAAGGCCTCGAACGCGTCGAAGCCAAAGAAGCAGTCGCCGGAGACATCGTCGCCATCGCGGGCATTCCCGATATCTACGTCGGAGAAACAATAACCAACAGCGAGGACGCCGAGGCGCTGCCTGCCATCAGGGTCGATCCTCCGACGGTCGCCATGTCGTTTCTGGTCAACAACTCGCCTTTCGCGGGCCGCGAGGGAAAATATGTAACCAGCCGCCATATTCTGGCCCGCCTTATCAAAGAAACGGAATCCAACGTCGGACTGAAAATCGAGTCGGATGAAAAAATGGATTCCTTCAGAGTGATGGGCCGGGGAGAGATGTGTCTGGCGGTGCTGATTGAACAGATGCGCCGCGAAGGCTACGAGCTTCAGGTGTCCCGCCCCGAAGTGATAATGCGCGAGATAAACGGAAAAACTTACGAGCCTATCGAGCGGGGCGCGATAACTGTTCCCGACGAGTTGTCCGGCAGAGTGATAGAAGCCATAAATATCAGGCAGGGAAGAATCGAGGACATGAAGAAAGCGGGCGACCGCGCGGTTCTGGAGTTTGAGATACCCACGCGCGGCCTCCTCGGATTCAGGGCCGCCATCATGACCATGACACGCGGCGAAGGGGTTCTGTATCATTCATTCGACCACTACGGCCCCAAACGCGGAGCCATCAAAAAACGTCAGGTCGGCTCAATGATTAGCGGCTTCATCGGAGCCGCCACCGCCTTCTCGCTCAACAATCTTCAGGAGCGCGGCCCGCTGTTTATCGGCCCCGGAACCGAAGTATATGAAGGCATGATCGTCGGCGAACACAACAAGGGCGCAGACCTGACCGTCAATCCCATTAAAGGAAAACAACTCACCAACATGCGCGCGTCCGGCGCCGACGACGCGATTAAACTCACGCCGCCCATCCAGATGACTCTCGAAACGGCCATCGAGTACATTCAGGAAGACGAGTACGCCGAGATTACTCCCTGCAACGTGAGAATCAGAAAGATACTCACCTCTAAATCCGAAAGAAAACGGCAGAACCGCCGCGAAGCTGAAGAACTTCAGGACTGATTCGGAAATCAACTTTAAATCAACGGCGAAACGTTGCTTTCGAGCAAGGCATTGAGTATTTCGTAGGCGTTAGAAACCCGTCCGCGCCTGTCGGCGTCCATCAGGCCGTAATATTTCAGGCAGGTTCCGCAAGCCATTACGTCCACACCTCTGTCCTCAAGGGTCTTAAGAGCGTCTGCGGTGTCCGAGCCGAGAACGGTCATCTTCACGGCCGCGTTCATCAGGATGATTTTATCGGGGAGAATGTCGTTTTCGGCCAGCGCGTTGAGCATGGCGCGCATGAGAACGCCGCCGAGTTCCTCGTCCGCGCCGATTCGATCCGAAGTGACGAGGAGCGCCCTGCCCTTGCGCATAGCTCCGTCCGCGCCGACTCCGCAAAATGTCTCCGCCTCCGCAAGCTCAGTATTAGCGGCTCCCGTCAACCTGACTTCTATGCGGCCTTCTGCCTGCGATATCTCCGCGGTCATGCCCGCGCTCGCAGCGAAACGGAAAATGTTCTCCGCCGCGCTTCTTTCGTCCACAAGCACGACCACTTCCTGCCCGCCGGCGGTTTCCACGGCTTTTTTCGCCATCACCACCGGCATAGGACATGACATTCCTCTCGCGTCGACAATCATAAACTTCTCCAATCGCTTAATCTCGCGAACAATACGCTTATTCTATAGCTAGGATAGATTATATCATAAATGAAGGAGCCGCGCGACGAAGGATTGCAGCGTCGCGCGCGGACCCGCGCTATGACGGAGCGAAAACGCCGCTGACTACTTGACAATAGGCAATATTATACGCGAGGCTTTGTCCGCGCTCATGTGTATAGTGGTGTTGGCGACAACCGCGTCGTCCGCCGGGTCGGGCGTGTAGACGAATTCCTCCAGCCCGGTCTCAAGCGCCTTTTCGAACTTACCGGGTTTGACGTTGTGATAGCGTCCATTGTGGCTGTTGATGTCGAACCTCGGAAAGTTCGTTCCGGAAACGACCACGCGCAGACTGTGTCCCGTGTTGAATATCAGGCTGGTCGGCCAGACCTCAATGTCCATCTCATAGCTCTCGCCGGGAGTCAGGAGTTTCCTAGAGCGGGTTCCTTCCCTTTTCTGCGCGCGGGCTATCCCGTCGGTGACGAGCATCGAACGACCATCGGGGTAAACATCCGACAAACGGACCACTATGTCGGTGTCCGGAACGTCCGTGGTGAAGAAAATCTTCGCGGTTATCGGGCCGGTCACTTCGAGAGGCTGTTCGAGTGGGGGAGTGGTGAAAACAAGAACATCGTCCCTCTGTTCGATGGGGCGGAGATCGACGGGATGGCGCTGAAGTCCGTGCGCCCTGCTGCCGAGCGTCGGGACAGGGTTCCACGGGTCGTCCTTGAACGCGAGCGCGCCCTCGTCTGCCGGTTTTGAGGTGGCGAGAGAGCCGTCGGCGGACATGTAGTAAACTGTGTTTTCGGCGGGGATCGGCCATGCGTCAGCAGAGCGCCACTCGTTGCCCGGCGCGCCCGGCGTTTCGGGGTCGCCCATCACGTAATACCTCACCGCAGGCCCGCTCAGATACCCTTTGTCCCTGCCCTGCAGGCACTCCTGAAACCATTCGATTATCTTTCCGAGATCGTAGCGCGAGTTGCCGGGATATGTGAGGTCTCCTTGAGTGACGCCCGCAAGAGCCAGAAAACCTTCGTGCGTCCACGGCCCGACAACCAGCCGCTGTTTCCCTCTCGCGTTCGGCCCGCCCCTCTCATTAATGGCTTTGAACGCGTTCAGATTCCCTCGCGTGTAAAGATCGTACCAGCCGGACATGTGCATTATCGGGATATCGATTTCCTCGAAGTTCGGCGTGATGTCCATCATCTCCCACACCGGGTTGTAATCCACCTGAGAAAGAATAAGGTTCATCATCTGCATGGGATATTTCTGGCCGAGTATCCATCCGTAGAAGAGCGCGCGGCGCACCGCTCCCCCCTGATACACTATGGTGTCGTAAAGACTTTCCGGAGCCGCCATCACATGCTGGCAGACAAGATGGGGGGACGGTTTTTTGTGCATGACGTACTGAGTTATGCCGAGAGCGGAGATTCCGGCGGTTCCCACCCTTCCATTGCACCACGGCTGCTTCGCCAGCCACTCAACCGTCTCGTATCCGTCCAGCGAATCATCGATAAAAACCGACGAAACGCCCTCGGAAGCGTAGCGGCCTCTCGTGTCCTGAACCGCGAGCGCAACCCCTTTCCCGGCCATGAAAGGCTGTATGACGTTCATCGTGTCCTTGTTGTATGTGGTTCTGACGAGAACGACCGGGACTTTCTTGTCCGATTTCGGGATGTAAAGGTCTGTGGCGAGATTGACGCCGTCCGGCATGGGAATCATAACGGTGGATTTCTCGAAAGCCTGAGAACGGGCCGATACGGACACGAATAAAAGCAACGCGAAAACCAGCGCGGCCGTTGCTATGGAAATTGGCGCAGAATTCATTTTATGCCGAATCATGGCATGCCTCCCAAAGAAGATTTGCGATATTATACAATCGGCGGCGATAATATTAACAGAAAAGTCTAAAAAAACGCAAAATATGCTATGAAAGCATAACAGAGATTTATAAGCAACAAAAAAAGGCAAATAAACAAGCGTCAAAAAGCAACAGGATTCCGCCTGCGCCCATACCTGCCTATAGTCGCCATTTTTAAATACATTTTCATTCCTTCAAGCTTTAATTTGCTTGGGTATGCTCTAGACTATCCGTCTTTTTTTGGTCAAAAAGTATCAAAAGGACTCAATATGTTGTGTGCCTAGAAATAATTAGAAAAAAAACGAACTAAATATGGAAATTATGGTTGACAGGGATTAAAAGATAAATTAAAATCGGAACTCATAGTTCAAACAGGGGTAAATATAGGTAAAACCATTAATAATAGCAGGCCGGAATTTTAATCCGGTTAAAGGGAATGCTTGAGTTGTTCTGAAATGCGTCCTGTGCGTCAAGGGGACACATGAGAAGGTCAAACTAGAATAATACCCCGGCGGAAGTTCAGCCGGCCCCTTAATGCCAGCCGGGAATAAAAGCCCGGAACCATAAATGACAACGCAGCCGGACGAGCGACGGCCCTGTGCGTATTGCGCGGGATTCGGCGTTTGAATCGGTCGCTATATTTAGGCCGGAGAAATGACATGAACAGTCCAAAAGTAATAAAGCTGATACGGAAGAGAGACGGAAGGCTGCAGGAATTCAACGTCGCGCGAATAGTAGAGGCGGCGAGGAAAGCTCTACATGCGTCCGGCGAGAAACAGGACCGCAACACGGCGGATGAGATCGGGCAGAAAGTGATGTCCCTGATCGAGCTGGTTTATTACAAGCGGGACAGAGTTCCGTCGGTCGAGGAAGTGCAGGATCTGGTGGAAAACGCGCTGATGGACGCGCACAAGCCCGCGGCGGCCAAAGCGTTCATCCTCTACCGAGAGCAGCGCGCCCAGATACGTCAGGCGCGCTCTCTGCTCGAGGACGCCGTCCGGCTGGTAGACTCGTATGTCGACCGCGAAGACTGGCGCATAAACGAAAATTCCAATATGGATTATTCCCTTCAGGGGCTGAACAACTATATCTCTTCCTCTGTCATATCGAGATATTGGTTGACAAAAATTTACAGCCCGGCGATAGGCGAAGCGCACAACTCTGGAAGGCTTCATCTTCACGACCTCGGCCTTCTGAGCGTTTACTGTTGCGGATGGGACTTGCAACAACTCTTGGAGAAGGGGTTTCAAGGCGCTTTCGGCAAAATCGCAAGCTCTCCGCCGAAGCATTTCCGGAGCGCGCTCGGCCAGATTGTGAACTTTTTCTACACCATGCAGGGCGAGTCCGCCGGGGCGCAGGCTTTCTCCAGTTTCGACACTCTTCTGGCTCCTTTCATCCGCTACGACGGCCTTTCCTACGAGGATGTCAAACAGGCGATGCAGGGGTTCGTGTTCAATCTGAACATCCCGACGAGAGTAGGTTTTCAGACTCCGTTCACAAACCTGACGATGGACTTGCAGCCTTCTTCCGTGTACGCCAACGAGCCGGTGATAGTGGGCGGCAAACGCCTGAAAGAAACATACGGCGAATTCCAGCATGAGATGAACATGATAAACCGCGCGTTCGCGGAGATAATGATGCAGGGCGACGCTTCAGGCCGCATTTTCACCTTCCCCATCCCGACATACAACCTGACGAGGGATTTCGACTGGGACAACCCGAAGCTGCTCCCGCTGTGGCGGATGACGGCGAAGTTCGGAATACCCTACTTCGCTAACTTCATAAACAGCGACATGAGCCCGGACGATGTCCGCAGCATGTGTTGCCGCCTGAAACTGGACAAGAGGGAACTGATGAAGCGCGGCGGCGGGCTTTTCGGAGCGAACCCGCAGACCGGCAGCATCGGAGTGGTCACGCTCAACATGCCGCGAATCGGCTACACAGCCACAGACGACGTCCATTTCTTCGAGCAAGTCGATGAACTGATGGATCTGGCCCGCGAAAGCCTCGACACTAAGCGCAAGGTGCTAGAGCATTTCACAGACCAAACGCTTTATCCGTACTCGAAATTCTATCTTGCCAACGTGAAGAGCGTCAGAGACGCGTACTGGGCGAACCACTTCTCGACCATCGGCCTCATCGGCATGCACGAATGCTGCCTGAACTATCTCGGCAAGGGAATAGACACCCCTGAAGGCCGTGATTTCGCTCTCAGAGTTCTCGACCACATGCGCGACCGCGTTAAAGACTATCAGTTGAACAGCAAAGAGGAAGTCAGCTACAACCTCGAAGCCACTCCCGGCGAAGGCACATCGTACAGGCTCGCCCGGCTCGACAGGAAGAGCTTTCCGAAAATCATCGCCTCAGGCAAGGAGCAGCCTTTCTACACCAACTCCTCCCAGCTTCCGGTGGACGCCACGAACGACATATTCGCCGCGCTCACCCATCAGGACGAGCTTCAGGCGAAATACACCGGCGGGACCGTCCTGCACGGTTTCATCGGCGAAAGCATTGAGGACCCGATGGTGTGCAAGAAGCTGGTGCGCAAGATAGCCGAGAACTTCAGACTGCCATATTTTTCCATTTCGCCGACATTCACCATCTGTCCGAAACACGGATATATATCCGGGGCGCATCACACATGCCCCTATGACGATGACGAGGAGGAGACGGCGGCAAACGCCTGAACTCCATTGATTAGCCCCGGCGAGAAGCGCCTAAGCGCGGCGAACGCCCGCCGAAATCTATGAAAGGAATAAAAAACAATGGCATCATGCAAAGAACAAACTGAAGTGTACGCCCGGGTGGTCGGATATTTTCGCCCGGTGAAACACTGGAACGTCGGAAAGCGAGAGGAGTTCAACAACCGAGTCGTGTACGAAACGGCTTCGTTCGACTCCGAGATAACTCGCTCCGCGGCGGTGGAAAATGAATTTGTTGCCGATAAAATGGTTTCAGGGAACTTCGCTAATTGACTATCCCGGACGCGTCGCGTCCATAGTCTTCGTCGGCGGATGCAACTTCAGGTGCAGGTTTTGTTACAACAGAGACCTGATATCAACCGACACCGTTCCGGATGTCGACGCCGAAGAGATACTCCGCGAGCTTAAACACAGGCGCGGGTTCATCGACGGCGTGGTGATTACGGGCGGCGAACCGACTCTCAACCACGGAATAATAGATTTCCTTTGCGCGGTTAAGCGCATCGGCGTAGATGTCAAAATCGACACCAACGGCAGCAATCCTGAAACGTTGGAATGGATTATTGAAGAGCGGCTGGCCGAATATGTGGCGATGGACTATAAGGCTCCGCTCAGAAAGCTAGACTCGGTGGTAGGCGCAAAAGGCATGGCTGAACGCGTTCATGCTTCCGCCATGCTTCTTATTCACCGAGCAACCTGCCGCTATGAGTTCCGAACCACTGTGCATCCTTCTCTGCACGACCCTTTTGACATCGACGAAATATCTGAAGAACTTCACGGGGCGGCGGCATACCACCTCCAGCAGTTCCACCCGGTGGATTCTCTCGACGCGTCTCTGCTCAGCGTCCCTCCGTACGGCCCGGATTTTTTCAGGGCCGTCGCCCACAGGATTTCCGATAGATTCCCCGTATTCTCCATCCGCAATCTTCCCGACTTTCAGATGAACGAACCGCCCGCACCCGATATCGAGACGGAATCAGCCCCAAAGTTTATAAACCACAGCGCAGACCGATAAACCCGAATCCGTCATTAGGATTCGGGATAAAAAAACGGCTCCCTGTTAGGGGAGCCGTTTTGCTGGTTTCGCGATTGGAAGCGCTATCTCAATGGCACTGAGCGCAATAGTCTTTCTTGTGGCAGAGCATGCAGAGCGCGTTTTTAGCTTTGGCCGCCGGACCGTGCGACGACATGAAGTCCTCGTTGTGGTCGGCGGGCTTAATATCTGAATGGCAATTCTCGCAGTCGGCTGTCTTGTGACAGATGGCGCAGCGTTTGAACTGCTTGTTTGCGAGATCGCCGTGGTTGGAAGCGATATCGTCGGCGTGCGGATACGCTCCGCCGCCGTGGCAGGTGTCGCAATACGATTTCGCGTGGCAGCCTACGCATCTGGCGTTGTTAGCTCGCGCTTCCGGGCCGTGCTTCATTTTGAAGTTGGCCTTCTTGTGGTCGGCAGGTTTGGATTTCTTGTGGCAGTCGTCGCAAAACTTCTGGTCGTGACAAAACGAACATTGGGTGGACTTCTCGGCGGCTTCCTTGCCGTGCGTTTTCAGATAGTCCTTCGGATGCGGGATAAGCGAATGGCACGCCTTGCACTTCTTTCCTTCGATGTTGTGGCAGGCGTTGCAAAATTCCACATTGCCGGCGGCGTCCGCTTTATGGTTTTTGACATAGTCTTTTGCCGAGTGAGAAGCGGGCGGACTCTTTGCGTGGCATTTATCGCAGAAGTCGCTCTTGTGGCACTTGGTGCATTCGGAGGGATTCTTTCGAAGAATCGGGCCGTGATTCTTCAGCACTTCCTCGGGGTGAGGCAGCGCGTATCCGTGGCAACTCTGGCAGAGGGGAGAAAACTTCATGTTGCCGTGGCAGGCTATACATGACGCCTCTTCTTTTTTCGCCTGTTTCGTGTGGTTCGTTCTCCAGTCCGCTCTATCATGATATTTAAATTTCTTGGAATCTCTGACGTGGCATTTCTGGCAGAATTCGGTGGCGTGGCAGTTGCCGCAGGACTCCTTGAGGGCTTTCGACTTGTCTTTTGAAAGCCTCTGGATCGAAGTCTGATGGCTGACTCCCCACGTGCTGTCGTGGTATCTGTATATTTTTTTCTGGTGGCAGGTTATGCAGAAGCTGTGCGTGTGGCAGTCGCGGCATTTCTGATTCTCTTTTTTGGCGACCATCGGGTGAGTGTAGCTCCAGCCCTTGGCATGGTCGTCGACCATCGTCTTGTGGCACTCGCCGTTATTGCAGTAATCCACGGTGTGGCAGGCCGCGCAAGACGCGTTTGTGCGCTGTCCGGGTTTGTCAACGTTGAAGAATTTGCCGTGTTCGTCCCATTTATTTGTGTTTTTGTCATGCGCCCATTTAGCCTGATGGCATTCGTTGCAGGAATCGTAATGGTCGTGGCAGGCCAGACAGCTTTTCGGGTCGGCCTTGTATTCGTTGATGTGGCGCGCCACCATTCCGGGCTTATGCGGCGCGGCGGAAACGTGGCATGCGTAACAATATCTGCTCTCGCAGTTTTCGGGGTCGATCGATTCAAGTCCCTCAACATGGGAATCTATCCATTCCTGCGTAAAATGCGCGCCTATGTGCGGCGTCGGAACCTCGCAGGCTTCGGGGTCCGTTTTCGGTTTCTGCTTGCAGCCGGTTCCCGCGAAAACTACCAGCGCCGCAAGCGCGCATACCGCCAGTTCTTTAATTCTCATAGGTTTTCGCATATCTCTCATGCTTCCTTGTTTAGGTTTTTGCTTCGTGAAACCTTGAACGCGTTCCGGTTGTTCTGTAAAGTAAAGAAAGGAGGCCGACCATGCCTAGCGAACAGGGAATCGTAATAAGCACAAGCTCGCGGAAAGCCGTAGTCAGAACGGTAAGGACTGAAGCCTGCGCCGGTTGCGGCGGACAGAGCATGTGTTCGGCGATGGGCGGCGGCAAAATAAATTTCGTCGAGGCCGTCAACAAAGCCGGAGCCTCAAAAGGCGACCGCGTTCTGCTTGAAATATCCGACTCCGCTTTCATGACAGGCTCTTTCCTGATTTTCTTCGTTCCCATCGTGGGGTTGGTAGCCGGCGTTTTTTTAGGCAGCCACTTCGGCAAAATTTACGGTTGGGACCATAACGCCGCCGCTCTTATTTTCGGGCTTGGCGTTTTCGCTGTCTTTATGTCGGCGATGGTTCTGGTCGGCAACCGCACAGCTTCTAAAAACCCCGCTTACACTCCGACGATAGTCAGCGTGCTGACTCGCGCTAAAGATATGGACGCTGCGGCCATTAACATCGCAGGCGATTCAATCTGCCATCCCTCCTGATCCGGGTTCAAGGTTTTCAAGTTTCAGAGCGAACGCCCGGATTCTCCGGGTCTCGCAAAAATCATGTCTTATATATGCGCGGACGGCATCGCCGCGTTGACAACCATTATTTAAGAAACTTCAATCAAATCCCTGCTATAGCAAAGAACGCCGCATTGCAGACAGCGATCCGCCTCGTAAAGAGCCACGTCTTCGGACAGGCCGAGAGCGCATTCCTGAAAATCCTTGTTCCTGATATCCGGCTCGACTTCCGGCATCGACACTCTGGCTTTGTATGTTACGCCGGTGACGGACGGCAGGCAGCTTTCCGGGATGTTCTTGATAAGGGCTTCGGGCGGAGCCTTCAGCTCAGCTTCCGGGTCGAAGTATAGATGCATGGCTCTTGCGGCGCGTCTTCCGTCTCCGATGGCGGACACCACTGTGAGCGGACCGTTGTAACAGTCGCCGCCAGTGAACACGAATGGAGCTTTTGTCTGAAGAGTGCCGGGATCGGCTACGATTGAGTTCCATCGGGTCTTTTCGACCTTGCCCTTCAATTCCGGGTCGGATTCGAGGAAACTGACATCCGGGGCCTGCCCGATCGCCGCGATTATATTGTCAACTTTGATGACCTGTTCGGAACCTTCGATCGGCACAGGGCTTCTGCGTCCGCTGGCATCCGGCTCTCCGAGCTTCATCTTGAGACATTCGATGCCGACCAGTTCGCCTTTTTCATCCGTGACGACTTTCGTAGGGGCGACGAGGAAGTGGAACTTCACTCCTTCGTGAATCGCTTCTTCGACTTCGTAAGGCTCTGCGGGCATCTCGGCTCTTGTCCTTCTGTAAACCACCATCACTTCTTCGACGCCCATCCTGACCGCCGTTCTCGCGCAGTCCATCGCGGTGTTTCCGCCGCCGATTACCGCCACCCGCTTGCCGAGCTTCATCTTTTCGCCGACGTGCATCGTCTCAAGGAATTTTATCCCGTGAATAACGCCCTTGGCGTCTTCGTTCTCGACTCTCATCGGAGAGCTTTTCCATGCGCCGATCCCAATAAACACGGCGTCGAACCCTTGATCGGTCAGGTCTTTTATGGTGAAGTCTCTGCCGAACTTGACGTTCAGTTTGACGTCCACTCCCAAGTCAAGGATGTGCTGAATTTCCTTGTCGAGAATCTTTTGTTTGGGCAGTCTGTATTCGGGGATGCCGTATCTAATCATTCCGCCAAGTTCGGGCATCATGTCGAATATGGTCGCGCTGTGGCCGAGCCTGCGCAGATAATACGCGCATGTGAGGCCGGCCGGGCCGCCGCCGACGATGGCGACTTTTTTGCCGCTTTCCGGGTTCCTGTCCACAGGATAGAATCCCGCGTTCATTTCTAGGTCGGCCGCGTAGCGTTTCAGGTGGTTGATCGCCACCGGCTCGTCCGCGTCCTTTCTGCGGCACTGGTACTCGCAGGGATGCGGGCACACTCTGCCCACGCTCAAAGGCAGAGGGTTGCGCTCTTTTATCGTCTGGATGGCTTCCTTGTATCTCTTATGTTTGATGTGGTTGATATATTGCGGAATGTCAATCTGGGCGGGGCATGTCTGCCTGCACGGCGCGAGACAGTCGGAAATTTTATTGAAGCTTAAAAGTCTTTCTGTCATGGACTGCAATTCTAGAACATGTTTGGGGCATAGAGCCACGCAAGCGCCGCAGCCGGTGCAAACGACCGGGTCGATTACCGGCAGGCCTTCGGCTCCCATCTTTATCGCGCCGAAAGGACAGTTCTTCGCGCAGGTTCCGAGGCCGATGCAACATCTGTCGCAGTTGCGAGCGCCCTCCCACATGGCCACCGCCGAGCGGCAGTCCTGAATTCCCTGATACTCATACAACTTGTCGATTCTGTATCCTGCGCGGCATTTCAGGATTGAGACCTGCCGCTCTTTGGCTTTGACTTCCATGCCCATGACTTTGGCCACGGCTTCGGCTGAAGCCACTCCGCCCGCCACGCACACGTCCACGCCCGCTTTACCCTTCACGACCGCTTCCGCGGCTGCGGAGCAACCTGCGAAACCGCATCCGCCGCAGTTCGCGCCCAACATGGCGCCTTCCACTTCAGCTATGCGCGGGTCTTCGTAAACATAGAATATTTTGGACGCCGCGCTCAATAGAACCGCCGCAGCCAGCCCCAGCCCCAACATCACAGCCGTCGCCTTCAATATCGCACTGATTACTTCAGGGTCCATTTTTCATCTCCCGCAAGTTAGCTTTGCATTCGGCCCCGCGTCTCTTGGGGCCGCGTTTCTGCCCTCTTCACACCATTCCGAGAAAGCCCATGAACGAAAGAGCTATCAACCCCGCCGTCACAAGCCCTATTGCAGTGCCCGAAAAAGCTTTTGGAATAGGCGCGGTCTCGAACCTCTCTCTGATCCCCGCGAAGAGCACCAGAGCAAGCCCGTATCCGACCGCCGACGCAAATGAGAAAACTATCGACTTCACCAAATCATATTCGTTGTCAATAATTATGACGCACGCGCCTAAAACCGCGCAGTTTGTGGTTATAAGAGGAAGGAAGATGCCAAGCGCTTTATAAAGCGGCGGCAGCGCCTTTTTCATAAACATTTCCACGAACTGAACCAGAGCCGCTATCACGAGAATGAACGCTATCGTCCTTAGATATTGCAAGTTGAACGGGACAAGCAGATATTCCCATGTCAGCCAAGACATCACAGCCGCAAGCACCATGACGAAGACAACCGCGAAAGCCATCCCCATGGCGGTGTCGACCTTCTTGGAAACCCCGAGGAACGGGCAGTTGCCCAAGAACTTAGCGAGCAGGATATTGTTTACGAATATCGCGCCTATAATCATTAAGATATATTCGTTCATGTCCGACCTCTTAAATTATTTTTTGCCCACAAGACTCATAAGCCCGAGAATCACTCCGAGGCAAACGAACGCGCCGGGAGCTTTAATCATGAACTCGAAAGGCATGTAAGTCGCCGGCATAACGGCAAACCCCCATATTGATCCCACCCCGAAAAGTTCTCTTATTGCGCCGAGAAATGTCAACGCGATCGTAAATCCGATTCCTATGCCGAGTCCGTCCGCGAAAGAATAAAGAACTCCGTTTTTCGCCGCGAAAGCTTCCGCTCTTCCAAGTATGATGCAGTTGACCACTATGAGCGGAATGAATATGCCGAGAATCTGATAAAAAGGAAACACATAAGCTTTCATCATCATCTCGACTATTACGACGAACGATGCAATAACAAGGATGTAGGCGGCAATACGAACCTTGCTCGGTATGACTTTCCGCAGCATTGATATCAGCACGTTGGAGCAGACCAGAACGAAAGTAGTCGCCATGCCCATGTAGAACCCGTTAGCCGCCGCCGCAGTCACGGCTAGTGTGGGGCATAATCCCAAAACAAGCTTGAACGGCGGGATTTCCTTCCATAATCCTTTAATGAATTCCTGATAGAATCTCATATTGGCCACCCGATGTTATTTGACTTCAGAAATGATGTTCTCGCCGTTGTCCCTAATAATGCCAAGAGCGTCGTTGACGGCTTTACAGACCGCCCGGGATGAAATGCTGGCTCCCGTTACCGCGTCTATCCCGCCGCCGTCGGCTTTGAGCGCCAATGTGACATCCAAAGGAACATCCTTAAACTGGTCTATGAACTTAGGCTCTTTTGTCCTTGTGCCCAGCCCGGGAGTGTCGCTCATTGTCGTTATGCTTACGCCGGACAACCTTTTCTTCTCGATGTCGTAACCAACCATCGCGCCGAGATCGCCGCCATAGCTGCTCGCAAATGTCTCTAAAGCGATGGCCAGCAGCTTGCCGTCTTTTTTTGCGGGATACACAGTTATAGTTTTCGCCGATTCTCCTTCGCCGACGGCAAACTCGATTTTGTCTTCGACAAGGCTGTTGTCGTAAGCGGGAAGAATGCTTTTAAGGGCAGGTTCTTTAAGGTACTGGAATTCCGCGGCGGCTATGGGCTTGGCGGTAACATTATTGATGTAGCTGAGCGCCGCTCCCGTAGTGGCCGAAATAACTGACAGCACTACTATCATTTTAATAATGTCACGCATCGGCGGCCGCCTCCTTGCTCTTTTTGGGAAGCCCCAGAATAGGCGGCCTTATCCTGTCGAAGAATGGAACCAATAGGTTCATCAGGAGAATGGCAAACCGCGCCGAGCCGTTGGCGTGAGTCCCGTGCGTCCTTATCACTATCGTAAGGGCGGCGCAACAGAGTCCGAACAGGATCTTTCCCCATTTGGTGTTCGGACTTGTGGTGTGTTCGGGAGCCAAGAAGAAGATGCAGAACAGCGTCGTCCCGGACACCAGATGAAACAGAGGAGAAGCGTACATCGTCGGGTCAACCGCGTGATAAATGCCGCCGAAAATGAAAATACCGGCAATAAACCCTACGGGGACCTGCCAAGAGATGATGTTTCTGGCGATGAGAAACACGCCGCCTATAACTAGAGCCAGCCCCGCCACCGAACCTATGCCGCCCGGCTGAAAACCCAGAAAACTGTCCAGAATACTGAACTGGTCGGACATCTGCACGCCGTATCTCTTCATTATTTCGATTGTAGTCTGAGCCGGAAGCGATTCCGCGATTCCGCCCCACTGCATGTGGTTCGGTCGTGGCCATTTGTTGATCAATCCGGGCCATGACAGCAAGAGGATAACCCAACCCACTATCACCGGGTTGAAAGGATATGCTCCCAAACCGCCGAAAAGCATTTTTCCAATAACGATGGAAGCTCCCACGCCTACTACGATAACCCACCACGGCACATCCGCTGGAAGCATCAACACCAGCAACAGGCCCGTCAGCGCCGCGCTGCCGTCCGCCAGAGCGCTTGCCGGTTTTTTCAGGGCGCGAAGCATGAGGTACTCGAACACAACCGCCGCGGCCACTGCGACAGCTATGGCGCGGATGGCTCCTGCCCCAAACATATACACGCCCACTGCGATGGCCGGAATCAGCGCGATTATCTGGTTGTGCATTGTCCGCGCTATCGAGTTCCCGCCGTGTATATGCGGCCCGACATCGACAATCAACCCGGATGACTTCATAACATGTTCCCTTTCCTCGGCAGCTTCATCTGCTGCTTGGCGTTCTGGAAATACTGGAGCATCGGCCTGCGAGACGGACATATATATCCGCAGACTCCGCATTCTAAGCAAGCCGTTATGTGCTTTTTGACTATTTCATCGAAAACTCTAAACTGGCAGTGCCGGCTAAGCATATTGGGTTGCAGGCGGGCCGGACAGAACTCCACGCACGCTCCGCAATTGATGCAGTTGTTTTCGGCTATCGGCACCAGCTTGTCGACTTTCAGAGCCACTATCGTGTTGACGCCCTTCGTAATCGGCATATCGAAGGAGAACTGGGACTTGCCTCTTATCGGGCCGCCGAAAACCAGCTTCTTAATCGGGGCTTCAGGCACGTCGCAGAACTTCAGGATATCTCTCGCGGGCGTGCCTATCAGCGCGTCCACCATCTGCGGGGGCGTAACGGCGTCTCCCGCCACAGTCACTATCATGCTCGTCTGGGGTATGCCGTCCCGAACCGCTTTCAACGCAGCGATGGCCGTCCTCAATGGAATCACAGCCACCCCTACCGACATCGGCGAAGCTCCGGCGGGAATCTCCCGCCCGGTCAACCTCCACACCGTCAACTCTCTGAGCGTTCCGGGATATCTGCCCGACATTATTCTAACTTCGGCTTCTCCCGACGCGGCTTTTTCCGCTTCTTTCTTCTGTGTGTCCAGACATGCCAGAACTGTTCTCCCGGTGACCACGGAAAGTTTTTTCATCAGCTTAATCGCTTCGGGCACATCGTTCGACTGCCTTGTAATCATGTATTGATTTATAGATACGATAGGTTCTTCGTCGATTGCCGTCACAATCAGCGTGTCGACAGGAGGCAGAGGGTCGCGCCCGACATGAGCGACCAGCCGGGACGGACACATATAAGGGTTGAATATTGAATGAATGGACGGCGGCGCAGGCCCTTCGCACATGACGCCCATGCGCCGTATTCGGTGCAGCAATTCCCCATTCGTTTTTGACAAATAATCCGGATCGGGCGTTGACTCGACAGATTTGCGTTTCCCCTCGGTTTTGATAACCACCACAGAGGAAAACCCGCCGTATGGGTTCGGCTGGCGCTCGATATCCACAACTTTGCCGTCCATCGGAGCGTGAACGTCCGCGGACATGAAGTCCATCGCCCACCCGATAGTCTGCCCGGCCTTCACCTCGTCCCCGGCTTTCACCACGGGCGCGGCCTCGGCTCCCTCGTGCTGTTTGAGATGAACATACAGGAATTCGGGAGCCGGCACGGCGTTAACCGGCAGCTTGTCCAGATTCTTCGCCGCTCTCAACGGCATTAAAATCTCATACAGAGAATTCAGCATGATTCTCCACCCGGCGTTTCATTTTATACTGCAATATATTTAATATGTATGAACTGTATAAGGGGATATTCGGCGTATTCCGCAGCAGTATCTTCATTAGTTTTATTCAGGCGCTCACCACGCCGTATTGCTAATTTCTATTAGTAATGTGCAAAAATTCACAATTCTCTTAAGTAACCTAGACAAGATTATCAATAAAAAACGCCGCTGTCAATAAGGTTCCGCTGATTTTATCCGCGCCAAGTTTTGGGCCGGGTTTGAAGGCGCAATATTCCAAGATAGGTCTTCTTTATTAAAGGAATGAGATTGGCAGATCGTCTTCAAATATTAAATTTGCGGGGGTTGCGCGGCTTGTTGTATCATATCCCTCAATATCTATTATTAGGAGCGGACAGGCATGCTGCAACCTCAACACGGCAAGGCGAAAAGACTGCCATTCTCAATAAGCGCTATGTACAGCGCCGGAAACATGTCCAGCCAGTTCCTTCAATGGGCTTTCGTCACATATCTGGTTTATTACTATTCACCGCCGGACAAGAACGGCCAATTGCTCCCTATCGGAATAACAACCGCCGTGGTGGCGATCGGCAGATTCCTCGACGGATTTATCGAGCCGCTCACAGGATACTGGAGCGACAGGATGGACACGCGCTGGGGCCGCCGAATCCCGTTCCTGATGTTCGCGGGGTTTCCGATGTGTCTGCTGTTTACGTTGCTGTGGTTCCCGCCCTTCGCGCCGAACACGACAGGCATGATAATCTGGCTAGTCGCTATCTCGACCCTTTTCTGGTTCTGCATCACTCTGGTGTTCTGCCCGTATCTGGCGCTGCTCACCGAAATCGCCCACACCAGCTCAGAGCGCATTTTCCTGTCCCAACTCATGCAGGTTTTTCTCTTCGTGGCGACCGGACTCATCATGTACATGCCGACCCTGTTCGAGCCTATCCGCGAAAATCCTCAGATGTTCATCATCATCGGAGTTCTCGCGCTCATTTCGATATACACCACCGCGTTCGGCGTCCCCGAAAAGAAACTGACTAAAAAACGAGAGCCGGAAGAGGCGTACAGCCTTATTGAGGCTCTCAAATGGACTTTCACAAACAAGGCGTTCCTTGTTTATGTCATCAGCTCGCTGTTCCTGCTCCTCGGATTCCAAACCGTTCTGAACGGAATGATTTACATTGTCACCGTAATGCTGGGAAGGCCGGAATCTGAGCTTATTCTGTTTTTCGGCATAATTCTCGTTTCTACGGTCATAAGCTTTCTGATCATTCAGAAGCTCTCGGCGAAATACACGAAAAAATTCACCTATTCCCTCTGCATACTCCTGCTCGGTCTTACTCTCCCTCTGGCTTATTTCCTCGGATGGGACAGCCTCTTCGGGCTTTCCACGTACCACGTCGCGTGCGTGGTGTTCTTTTTCCTCGGATTCCCGGTGGCCGGAACTGTGAGCCTCGGCCTGCCCATCATAGCGGATATCGCCGATTACGACGCCACTATCACAGGCAGGCGCAGAGAAGCCATCTTCTACGGCGCTCAGGGCATGCTCCAGAAATACACCATCGCCCTCACTTATGTCATTCAGGGTTTTCTTTTCTCGCGGTACGGATATTCGAGCGACAATTTTCTAGGCATACAACTGCTCGGCCCGGTCACAGGCGCGTTCGTGCTTGTCGGCTTCGTGATATTTCTCTTCTATCCGTTGAACGAGCGCACCCTTAAACTGGATCCGGTGGGTTTCGCCAAGTTCAGGAAAAACAAATAGAGCCGGAAACGCATCGCAGTTCAGAAAATGCCAGCGCGGGCGTCAGTGGTACTTCGCGATGGCTCCGCCCGTGACGAATTCAACCTCTACGTTGTTGAGTTCTTTCTTCCTGTACGGACGGTCGATCGCTCGCCTGACAGACGGGGTGATTTCCGGGTCGTCCAGCGCGAGCGCGAACTTGTAATATTCGAGAGCCTTGTCGCGAATCCCGAGAAGGTCATAACACCTGCCCGCCCAGAGCCTAGATTCGGCCTTGAGCTTGTTCTGCCTGTAGTTCGGCGCGGCGTTAATTTCCAGATGCGCGAGCGCTTCCTTGAATTCGCCCTTTTTCAGAAGCAGAATTCCCGCGACGCGGTGGAAGATAGGTTCGTCCGGAAGAATTTCGGCGGCGCGGCGAAGGGATTTCACCGCTTCCGGGGTGTCGAACAAATCGAGATATTTCGTCCACGCGTCTTCATAAAGTTCGAGGGCTTCTTTTTCCGTCTCGTTCAGATGTCCCCCGCCGGGCAGGTCTTTTTCCAGAGGAGCGGCTGCGGCGTCTCCAGCAAAAAGCGCGCTCAAACGGAATCCGAGATATTTATCGCTATGGCAAACCGGAAATCTTCCGTTCGCGATGTATATCTCGTCTTCGTCGGGAAGATAGACCAGAGAATTGGCGTTGTTGGAAGCGGCCACGATGTCGCCGACGACGCGCTTGCGATGTTCGAACGGATCTGTGTTGTCGCTCATTATCGAGACGGCGTCCTCCGGAGTCAGAGAGCCGCGCTTCTCCTGCAGTATGTCGTATATGCGCGACAGCCGCGCGTTGCTGTGCCTCTTCCACGCGGTCGGGGCCGTCTCTTTCTCTTTCATCTGATCGGTGATGTAATGGTTGGTGCGGGCCAGCGCGTCGTCTTTCGGGTCGAGGGTCTCGAAACGGTTTGCGGAGAATCCGACCACGCGGGCGTCGCGCGCTCGCGAGTCAACAACCAGAAACGACAGTCCCACCGTCCGCTTGCCGCGCGATATTATGTTCACGACGTCGTCAAGCCTTTGCGCCGTCTCCATTATCTCGATTATCATCGGGTACAACAGTCTCCCGCGCACAGTAACGTCTTTCGTGAAGTTGGTGAACGGCAGAACGGCTATTCCGGCGCTGTTTATGCCGAACGCGCCGAACGGAATGCCTAATGCTCCGAGCCAGATATAAGACTGCGCGTCATCGGGGTTGAGAACGAGGACCGTCTGGTGTTTGTCCCAGAGGCCGCGTCCGAAAAAGTCAAAGTTCCTGCCCACGATGCAGCGGCCGCCGGCGGTTGCGCTGCCGCGCGCGAAGAATCCCGAACATCCCGGCATGGCCATTGGCGCGAACGACCTGCCCGCAAGATAGTGCAGAGAATCGGCGAAGAGAGTGAAATTTGCGGCCTCTCGCGGCGGTATGCCCGCTTTCGCCGCGTACGCCCTAAGAAAACCATCGAACCTATTGCCCTTGTCGGAGGCAAACCTATTGAAAAGGGAATACAGCGCGCCGGCAACCATCGGCGGCAACGATTTCGATATGTCCGCCGCAAAACTGTGCGCGATGAGCCTTTCCGGCAGATTCCTGTAGTACGCTATCATCGCGTCGCCCACTATGCCCGACGAAAGTTCGAACATCTGTTCGCCCATAGCCTCGTATGAGCCTTTCAGTGACATCAGATAAATGCCTTTGATCCTGTCCAGCCTGCCGCTGCCGGATTCCGCCGGCATTCCTAACTTAATGTCGCCTTCCGTCATCCTGATTTGCCCTCCGCGTTTCCTCTTTCGATTCCCGTTATTATAGAAGTTTTCGCGTTCGTCCGCAAAAAAATGAAAAGTTGCCCTCCGGCCATTTCATAACAAACTCGTGTTATTTAAAAACAGGTTTGCATTGTTGAGCCGGACTGTATAATAAAAAGACGATGAGCGGATCGGGATTGACATTCGACGGTTTTCGCGCGGCTTATATCGCGGGCGGCCCCGGCTGTCTTGAATTCGTGAAAAATCTGTTTGCGCCTCAAAACATTAATGAATCGGCGTTTTCGTTCGCCGGAGACGCGGCCCGCGTCGAGGCTCTGGCAGAAGCGAACTTCAACTTCGCGGTATATCCTTATTTTCTCGGACAGCCTCTGGAATCATCGGGCGCGCAAAAGGACTCGTTCGCGGCTTTCGCGGAATCGGCGGCTGCCGCCGGAATCGAGACGATAGCGCTTGTCGTTTCCTCCTCATACGCGCGCCGGGACGGTTTCAAGAGCGCTACATGGGCGGCGAGGTTGCCCAACGGCAAACACGCTATGTATTCGCGAGCGGGCCGCCGCTCTCTCTCATGCTGGGCTTCCGAGGAATGGATTGAAACCCTGAGAGTCAACGCGACAGAGGCTCTCTCCGCGGGCGCTTCCGGGGTTTTTATGGATTTCCCATGTTTCGGTTCCGCGCCGATTATCATCGGAGACGCTCTGGCGGGCGCGGCCGGCTGCCACTGCCCGGCATGCCGCGCGGCTTTCAGGAGTCATCTCGAAGAATCCGGGTCAAAACCTTTTCCGATACCGGCGAAACCGTCGCTCTCAGACGACCATTTCGCAATTTATTCCAAGTGGAGGGCGGGCGTGGTCTCCTCAGCGCTGGATTCGACGATGTGCGCCGTCAAAATAGCCGACCCCGCCGCGCTGTTCGGTGTCGTCGCGCCGCATATCGCCCACCTGCCCTGTCTGCCGCTATTCGGGCTGGACCCCGCATGGGCGTTGTCTAAACCGGATATCTGCTGCGTCGAAAGACATTCGCACATAACATTCGGGCGCGAAGGATTGTTTTACGAATCGCCGGGCATCCGCGCGCTGCAGGCTTGCTCGCGTGGAACGCTCGTCGCTTCGCTCGCATATCCGTTCGGCCCCGCGCCCGACATCCCGGCTCCCGCCGAGAGGGCGGCCGCCACAGTCGCCGCCGCGTCCGCCTGCGGCGCTTCGGCTCTAATCCGCGCCTCTGAATACCGCGACGACCCGTCTTCCGACAACATCGGCTGCTCCATCGCCGACCCCGCTTTCGCGTACATGCGGGATGCGCTCGCCACCATTTACAACTTCATCGACAAGAATGCCGACGTTTTCGAAGACGCCGCGCCTGTGGCAAGAGTCGCGGTTCTGTACTCTCTCAAAGCCGTCGAGGCCGCGCCTTCTTTCGTTCAATCTTTTTTCCGGATATTCCACACTCTGACTGAAACACAGATTCCGGTTCTGCCGATTGACGCGTCGCGCATCGGAGACCCCGGCGCGCTAGAGAGCGTACAAGTCGTCATCTCGCCCTCCCCCGCCGCGCTCGAAGACGCCGCCGGAATCGACCTCGTTCCCCTCTTCAATGGCAAGCGTTTGATTTGCAACGGTGGAATTCCGGGATGCGCTTCTGGCGCGGACGCCTCTGAAATCGACCCTTCATTCATGGATGTTGAATTAAACCGCTGGGAGCGCATGTCCAAGGGCCGCGCGGGGCGCGCGCTTCTCGCCCGCCTCTCCGGCGGAGCGGAGATTTTCGGAGGGTTTCCCCTGAGCCGCAGGGCCGGACTCCCCGCATTTCCCTTCCTTTGCTCTCAATCCATGAGCGCTCTGTGCCCCCCGCCGAAGAACTGGAAAGTCCTTTACGATGCCGTTTCAAACGCTTTAAAAGCGTTCCCCCCGGATGTCGTAATCGAGTCCCCCGCCTACATACATGTCCAAGAATGGAAGAAAGGAGCATCGTCAATCTTCCACATCGTGAACCTGCTGTCGGACACTAAGCTGCCGGATCAGATCGCCCTCCGGTTCCCCGTCCCCGTTTCAGCCCGCGTTATAGATTCGGATAAAAACAAAATCACATACGTCAGCAACGAAACCAGCGTCTACGCTCAACCCCGCCCTTATCAGATAATCGAAGTTAAAAACAGGTTTTAACCCGAATCCGCCATTAGGATTCGGGAGCGATTGTTCAGAGCGGATGAAATGCTAGGCGCAAGGCGCATTTTTGCAGTGAATAGAACTT
This sequence comes from bacterium UBP15_UBA6099, assembly GCA_002435745.1. Classification (GTDB taxonomy): domain Bacteria; phylum UBP15; class UBA6099; order UBA6099; family UBA6099; genus UBA6099. The sequence goes on along the minus strand of DIWT01000043.1, from coordinate 105,780 downwards.
ATGGTTCATGAACAAAAAAATGTGGCGGCAACGAAGCAGTTCGCCGCTATGAAAATCGCCCCGGTTCGTCGGCTCTATCGAAGAATTCGAGTTTAACCCGAAAAAATCAATCGAAAAGGTTTTCGCTTTCTGCGATTGGGTGAAAACAATTCTAACGTTTTTTCGGATTCAGTCTTTCTTAGCTTCTTCTGCGGGTTTTTCTTCTTTCTTTTCTTCCGGAAGCCAAAGGCATTGCTCGGCGTCGCGTTTGCAGATATTGAGAATGTGGTCGATCGGGGTCGGCGTTTTTTCGTTGGGGACATATCCCGCCGGCGGCTCTACCGGCCTGCAATAGTGCGGATTGAGAAAACAGAAGTTCGTGATTTCGGGGTCCTGCTTAAAAGGTTTCGGAGCCGCGGCTTCGGCTTTCTTCTCTACTGATTTATCTTCTTTCTTCGCCTCTTTTTTATTCTTCTCTTTTGAGTCCGATGCCTTGTCATCCTTAGCTTCCGGCGCAACCTTGTCCAGTTCGGTAACCGGAGGAGAATTCTTTAATTTTTCTTCTTTTGATTTCGATGGGTCGGGCATTCCCGTCCACGGACGGCACTTTTCAGGAAATTCTGTGCAGTATTCCATCTTCTGTTGGACGACGACGGCGTTTCTGTCGCCGGGGACAATATCCCCCCTCGGTCTTTCAGTCGGGGGAACGCACTGTCCGGGGTCGGCGGCTGTCTCGGCAAGCGCAGACGCGCCTGTCGCCATTATCGCGACCGCAATCGCCGCCGAAGCTATAAACATTCTGACAATCGATGCCGTTTTCATTGTTTCCCTCCGCGCATATATATTTATTTTAACGGCAGAACACAAGAAATCAAATGCGAAAACGATATCCATTCAAGTCGAAGCGACGATTATTGCCGTGACATCCGCTGGGGCGCTCGCGTCACCTGTTAATGAATGTTTTGAAACCCGCTTCGCCCAATTGGTTTACTATCCTTGAAATCACGTCTTCTTCCAACGCGCCGAAGTTGCGGTATTCTCCGCCTCTGCCTATCTTGAGCCACTTCGTCGCCGCCATGCTGTTGTAGGGCATCAGGTGAATCAGCCCGCGATAACCGTTGCGTATCAGCATCTCGGCGACTCCTTCTATGGCTGATTCGTCCGTATTGGCTCCGGGGATGAGAGGGACGCGCGCTATCAAGCCGCTTTCCCCTTTCAATTGAATCAGATTTGAAAAGTTCCTCTCTACGACTTCGAGGTTCGCGCCTGTAAGTTCCTTGAGCATGCCGGGGTCGGGATGTTTTATATCGAAGAGAATGAGGTCGGCAAGCTCGGCGAGGCGGGAGGCCAGAGAGTTGTTGAACGCGCCGCAGGTTTCGACCGCAGAGTGAATGCCCCTTTTTCTGAATTCTTCGAGGAGGGCGAACAGGAAATCCGGTTGAGTGGTCGGCTCGCCGCCCGACACGGTGGCGCCGCCGCCGGACTCCTCGTAGAACGGCCTGTCCGCCTCGACCGCGTCGGCAATTTCTGCCACTGTGGCGACTCTTCCGATGATTTCCATAGCGCCGGTTTCGCAGGCCGCCGCGCAGGCTCCGCACGCCGAGCACTTTCGCGGGTCTCTGACGACGGCGCGTTTTTTCATCGCTAGCGCGCCCGCCGCGCAAGCCTTCACGCACGCGCCGCACGCTACGCACTTCTCGCCGAAATATGACGCCTCAGCCCTCGCCGACTGGGATTCGGGATTGTGACACCACGAGCACTTCAGCGGGCATCCCTTAAGGAACACCGTCGTCCTTATGCCCGGCCCGTCGTAGAGCGCGTACCTCTGTATGTCGAATATCAAACCTTTTGTTTCCGCTCCGCAATCCTTCATTCTCAACTCCGCCTCATGAGTGTTCCGAGCGCGAGATAATCTCATTCTGAATCTCTCGTCCAAGCTCGGTGAAATAAGCGCTGTATCCGCCGACCTTCACAATGATGTCCTTGTGCGCGCCGGGATTTTTCTGAGCGCGGCGCAGCATCTCGGCGGAAGCGACGGTGGGTTGAAGCTGCTCTCCTCCGAGCCTGAAATATGTCTTTATGAGGGAAATCCATTTATCCCGCGTCTCGTCCGAACCGCCGATGGCTGAAGGATGAAGCCTGATGTTCGCCGCGCATCCGAGAACTTCCGTGAAATCGATGGCGGCGATGGATTTCAGGACGCCGGTCGGGCCGTTCTTCTCCACATTGTACGGATTGCAACTCGCGGCGAAAGGCATCCCGGCGCGGCGTCCGTCAGGCGTGGCAAGCGACATCCTGCCGTCTATCGTGTGCGCCGTCATGCTGTTGATGAAAGGAGCAAGAAAACCGCCCTTGTATGTTTTGTGTTTTTTCAGTTCCCCGAATATATGGTTTGTTACGCTCCGGGCTATGTCGTCCGACTCCGGGTTTCCGTTGCCCCATTTGCCGGGAAGCGACAGAACAGCCGTCCTCACGCGCCGATGTCCTTTGAAGTTGTCGTCCATCGCCCTAATCAGGCGCGAAAGAGAGAAAAGCCGACGCTCGAACACAAGCTTCTTAATGGTGAAAAGAGAATCGGTGACATTTGCGACGCTGCTCATGAGCAGAACGCCCTCTACGCCGCCGTCCGCTCCGCCTTCCGTCATGTCTTTCATCGAGTCGAGAGTCCCTTTCAGGAACAGCGAGATGTTGGGAGCGGGCAGGATTCGGGCATAAACAGCGTCTCGAGCGCGGGCTGCGGCGGCGATCTTGGCGATTTCGTTGTCGAGTTGAGCGAAAAACGCTTCGAGCAACTGTTCGAATGATTTGAACGAATCCGGCGCGCCCGTCCGCAACCCCGCGCCTTTGACAATGCCCGCGGCCGTCTTCGTGTCGCCATTGCGCAACGCCATGTCGAGCGCGCGGCACAACAGTATCGAAGAGAAACCTTCCCCTCCCGTCCTGCCCGCGACCGCCATGTCAACGCACCCGGTTATCGCGTAGTCATTCGCGTCCTCTTCGGAAAACCCGCTCTTTGCCATTGCCGCGAAGCAGATCTCGTCGTTCATCATCGACACGCTGGAAACGCATCTTGAGTGAATCTTCGCTGTCTCGCGGTAAAGTTTTTCAGGAGACCGGGGGTGAAGCCTCACCACGAAGTTGAGAGAGGCCTTCGAGCGCTCGGCGGCTTCCAGCATTATGTATGTAAGCTCGTTCGTCGCGTCTTCGCCGCTTCTCGTCAGCCCGCCGAGAGTAACAGGCTCGGAGCCTTCGTATCTTTGAGTGAACTCCGCCGTAAGGCTGGAACCGGGCCGCATGTTGTGGCTCATCACTTTCAGGAAAAGCTCTTCCAGAATCTCTCGCGCCTCATCGCCGCTTATCTCGCCCCGCTCGACGTCTCTTTTGAAATACGGCAGAAAAATCTGGTCCAGACGCCCCGGCGCGTGAACGTTGAACGGCATAGCGAGGTCGGAAATGTTCTTCAGAGTCCAGAACGACTGAACCGCCTGCCTGAACGAACGAGCGGGATGAAGAGGCGCAACCCTGCAGTCGGCCAGCGATTGCGAGAGGAAAGCGCGCCCCCGCGCGTCTCCGGAAGCGCCGGCCCGGTTCAGCGCAGCTTCTACAGCGGCGTAAAGCCTTTCTGCGAACGTCACCGCCCCGTCGATCGCGGTTTTCGCCGCTGTAAGAAAATCCGCAGCTTTCGCCGGACCGTTTGCCGCGCGGCGCATTCTGTCTTCGACGTCCTCCCTCATCGCCAGCAGCCCGCGCGACATCGCCGTCTCATAGTCGAGAATGAGATGCCCCTGCCATGTCCCGATAGCGGCTGCGGGCGAGATTATCGTGACTTCCCGCGCTGTGGCCGGCAAAGCTTCGATGAACTCTGAAAAACTATCCGGACATAGACGCAGCGCGGCCACATCCCGCCTTACTATGTCGGCGGCGGTTTTACCGCGCCAGTAAGGAAGTATGTCTTCCAGCAATTCTCTTCTGTCTGCGCTTCGTATCCTGTACGGGTTTACCCTGCGCCTGTCCATCGTGGAGCTACCGAGAGATGGCGGAGGAACGTCGAACTTCGCGGTGGAAACCGCTACGCCGACCATATCCGAGATGGAATAGTTGCGCGCCAAGAAACGGGCAAACTTCAGAGCCGATTCCACCTTCCGTTTCGCCATCGCCGCCGCGTCAAGCTCCACTTCAAGAGTCTGATTGAAAAGCCCGCGCTCGATGTCTATCGGAATTCCTACGTAGTTCTCAGTCCACGCGCCGGCGATCCTGTCCGCCGCGTCCACGTGAATGTCCATTTTTTCGAAGACGTTTTTCATTGCGAGAGCGACGCGCGACCCTGCGGATATTTTCTCGCGGTCGGTTTCCCTGCGGCTTTCCGTGTATAACCGCGCCCTCTGGATGGATATGAAAGGGGTTTCCGTCCGGTATCTCTCGCGTATGCGAGCGATTCTGTCTTCACAATGCGGTCGGCTCATTTTGCGCCCGCCTTTCGAGTCTTGCTCTTTCTTTTTTCAGGAGACTGCGCGCGCTTAGCCAAATCCTCCATATCCTGCCTCATACGCTCCTCTACGATTGCCGAGGCGGCGCGCTCGTCCCCGGATTCAATAGCGTCCACAAGCCTCAGATTCAAATCCTTTATGCTCTCTCTCCGACCTTCGTCTAGGAGGGAATACATCGGGCGGAACGTCGCAAACATGCCTTTCATAGTGTTTATCAGGCAGACGAAAGCGCCGTTCATGGAGGCGAGCGCGATAGTCAGATAAAAGTCGTAATCCCACTTTCCGCTTAAAAGCTCCGGCGAGCCGTCAGGCGGACACTCTCCGGCCACGCGGCGCAACTCCTCGATATCAGACGCATCCGCGCGCCGGGCCGCAAGCGACACGACCATCGCTGACATAAGCCTTCTGGCCTCGTCCATGCCAAGAAGAAGCTGCGGCTCAAGCGCCGCTCCCCTCCCCGCCTGAAAATTTATGAAGTCCAGATTCGCTTCGCGCCTGAAATCCCTGACATATATTCCGTCGCCCTGCCGCACAGACGCCAGCCCCATGTTTTCCAGCCTGCGCAACGCCTCGCGCAAAGACGTCCTTGTGATGGACAGGCTTTGCGCCAACTCGCGCTCCCCCGGCAGTCGCTCTCCCGGCTTGACCTCTCCTGAGACAATCATGTCCACAAGCTGCGCGAGCGCGTCTTCCGAAATCCTGTTCTTGGGAACAGGGCGAAACGCGAAAGCTGCGGACGGGTTAGAACGCTCCGAGATGAGGATGGATTCATTTGATCGCATGAGGGCCTCGCAATGGTACACTGGTTCTACCAATTTTATTTTACTTGCATGTCCCCACGGCGTCAAGCGCCCCGCCGCGCCCCCTCGTTTCCAATCGACTAGTCAGTCCGCCCGGGAAACTTTATCAGATAAACCGGGTTGAATGCGGAGCCGCTGAGGGCAATAATAAATGATATGAGAAAGATGGCGCGCGCCATGATAGCGATAGCGGCCGTTTGGGCGCTTGCAAGCCCCTGCGTTTGCGCGGAGCGGACGGAACCCGCCGCGGTCGCGCATAAGGACTCTTTTATTTTTGCGCGCTCGACAGAGAATCAGGAAGAAAACCTGTGGCAGTGGCGCGAGGGAGCCAAGCTTCAGCCTGTCACCTCTGGAAAAGGAGTCGGCAGGTTCGTTCTATCGAATAATCCGCCCGCCGTAGTCTATCAGGTTCCTATGGGAGAGCCGAACCCCTATCAAAGATATGCACTGACATATAAGTCGCTAGCCGTCGGCGATGCCGAAGCTTCCGAGCCGATTATCATCGACAAACCGGAAAACAATCTGTCCGACCTGAATCAGATCGTGTCGCCTGACGGCTCGCGCGCCGTTTTCACAAGGGTGGACCTCGAAAAGTTCGGGACGGCGGATTACGACGCGGGGCTTTGGCAGTGCAAGCTGGGAACCGCGCAAAAGAAGACGGAGCTTTTTTGGAAAAGCTCTCAGAAGCATCCCGGAATGATTCACGTGCCGGTGGCGTTTTCGCCGAACGGCAAATATCTCGCGGCGCAGCGCACGCCTTTCTCCGCGGGCGACATCGGCGACTCCCTGATTATCGACACGCGGACAAAGACGGTTTACAGGGTGTTCACCCGCGCGCGCGTCGAACTGTGGAATCCGAAAGGCGACAGAATTCTCGCAAGCCGCATCGACTCCTCTTCGGGAAGAAGGATTTTTTTCATAGGCACGCTGGACGTTTCAGACTGGAAACCCGTCACCCCGGAAGGGATAAACGACGGCTCTCCGGCGTTTTCGCCTGACGGCAAAAAACTGGCCGTTCACTCGCGCAACGAGTACGGCGATTCGCTCGGAATCTGGCTGGTGGACGTTCTTTCAGGATCTCGCAAGAGACTCACGCCTCTGGGCGGGCTCCCCAAATGGTCTGCGGACGGCAAAAAACTTTTCTTCAGGCGAAGAGACGATTCCACGGAATGGGTTCCCGAAATATGGGTCATAGACGCGGCCGGCGGCGAACCCAAGATGCTGGTCAAGAACGGCGACAGGATGAGAGTGGTTTCTTCTCAGACGGAATCAGGAACTGACGAGGGCGGACGATGAGGTTTGACTGCGGACGCAGAAAATTCATCGCTGCGGCCGCGGCGCTTGCATTAATAGTCAGCCTTTCGCGATTCAGCGGAACTGCCATCGCCACAACTCTCTCCTCCGTCGAAGCCCGATGCCCTGCCTCAGGCAAATCCTTCACCGCCGTCTCCGTTCTATCCACAAACTCCTTGGGCGGAACCGACTGGGATTTTCTCGTCCGCCCGGACGGCGCGTATCCCCAACTATTTTCCATCTGGACTTGCCCATACGACGGGTTTTCTGCGTACGCCGAGGATTTCGCGTCGGCCAAAGTCGATCCGTCGCTGCTCGGCAAACTGTCGAAACCTCCGCTGACGGAAGAGGAGAAATCGTCTCCTGATTCACAGTGGGCCATTTCCTTCCACATCAAAATCGATAACGCCGCCGTTTATTACGAAAGCATGGGCAAGAACGACAAATTCATGGGAGACCTCTATACGCTGGGCGGATGGCTGGCAAGAATCGAGAACGTTAAACTCGACATCGACAGAGGACAGAGTTTTGCGGACCGGTTGGAATCTCTCGTGCCCGACGAATACAAAGACAAACAATTGAAGATGTTCGAAATGTTCTTTGTTTTAGGAAGCATGCTTGAGAGAGACGCCGATCCGTCCGATCCGGCATACGGCCTTGACATGCTTTTTGCCGCCGAGTTCTTCCGCCTGTCAGGAGAGCACCTTATCGCCGAGGAGTTGCTGGATGACATAAGCGACGACGCTTCTCTCGTCAAAGAAGTCGCGGCCGTAAGAACTCTTATAGGCTACGAGAGGAAGTACCAGAAACTGGCGGTCGAGCGATACTCCGCAGCTCTCAGGAACCGCGAGATTCCGGGCGAATCTATTTGCGACGTTACTTTCCTTGCCGCCGAATTGAGCCGCAGAATCGGCGACTATGCCGCCGCCTCAAAGTTTTTCGGGAACGTGATGAGAATGGACGAGTGTCCGAAAACCGCCAAGGAACTCGCCGCTGAAATCGTCAAATCATCTGAACTGGACTAAACCGCATTTTTACAAATGAGAGTATAAAAGCGCTCTTGACGCGGCGACTCTACGCTTTCCACTTGTCGCCGAAAACACCGTCCGCAGCCGAAGGCGCATACTTCTTCACTATGTCCCGCGTTATCGCGTTCTCTTTGATTATCTCAGAATACATCCGCGCGCTGGGTCGCGGCTTGCGTTTGAGTTCCGGGTCGTCGTGACGGCATTCGATGAGTCCGAACTTTTTGGAGAATCCTTCTTTCCACTCGAAATTGTCTATGAAAGACCACTGCATATAGCCCCGGATGTCCGCTCCGGCATTAATCGCGCGGTTCACCTGAGCGATGTGTTCGAGCAGGTATTGCGGCCTTTGCGCGTCGATGTCGTCCGCTATCCCGTTTTCCGTTATGTAAATCGGTTTTTTGAATTTCTCCCAGACATACATGAGGATTTTGTGGAAACCGGGCGGATAAAACTGCCAACCCATCTGCGTCTTCTCAATTCCCGGCGGAATCGCTTCCATATCGACGAATCCGGTGTCCTTTTTTGACGCGTCGAATTTCAGAGAGTTGCGCATGTAATAGTTCACGCCGCAGAAATCATAGCTGTCCTTAAGACCGGGAACGATTTCGCGTCCGAACGGGAAAGGCGCGTAGCCTGTCGCGACGGCGTTATTCCATCCCCTATAGCTGCCGAATGAAAAAATCCGGGCCATCATCTTTTCATACAAACCGGGCAGTCCGTCGCTTCCGTATGCCTCAATCCATTGAAACGCGTACGCCACGCCAGCCATAGTCGGCCCGCCGCCGGGCGCTTTCGACACATTGTCGTGAATCAGCTTATATGTCCTCGCGTGCGCATGCATCTGGCGGTTCATCACGAGGCCGTATTCTCTAAAATTCTTATGTTCCGGAGGGAATTCCCCCGCCAGATATCCTGCGGCCGCAGGCACGGACGGCTCGTTTAGCGTCACCCACAAATCCGGGAATTCGCCTAGCTCCTTCACCACTACCTCAGCAAACCTGACGAACCTGTCCACCGCGTCATCCCGGAGCCATCCCCCGCTTTGAGCGAACCATAGCGGCAAAACCCAGTGATATATGGTCAGGCAGATTTGAATCTTTTTGTCGCGCAGAGACTGCAATATTTTCCGGTATCGCTCCACCGCCGCCATGTCGAACCTGCCGTCTTCAGGCTCGATCTTGGCCCATTCGACCCCAAGCCTGAACACCTGATATCCAAGCTCTGACATCAGGGCGTGGTCTTCCTCATAGCGGTTCCAATAATCGATGTTTCGGCCTGTTTTCGTGCCGTCTTTAACTTTTCCCTCCTGCTCGAAACGCCACCAGTCGGACTTGTCGTTGTGGCCTTCAATCTGATGACCCGCCGTGGCGGTTCCCCAAAGGAATTTTTTTGGAAAATCAAGTTTTTGCGTTTCGCTCATAATATCTCCGCCTGAAAGACATTCGCGGCATCCGCCGCTCGCAAACAATTATACCGACAACTAAGACGGAACGCTCGCGGGCAAAAAAAAAACCCTCCCGAGGAGGGAGGGGTGAAAGAATATTACAAACGAAAACACCCTAGGCTTATCCAAGAGGGATTCATTATCGTCTGAACGGCAATGCGGCTTGAACCGTCGAGCCGCGAGACGATTATTACGCGTCCCTCGACTGTGCGGTTACTGTAGGAGTTTCAGCACGATCTGCGACTGAATGTTGGACTGCATGAGAGCTGCTGTCGCCGACTGGGCAAGGATACTGTCCCTCGCCATGTTGGAGATTTCAGCGGCCAAGTCCGCGTCTCCGACTGTGGAGACCACTGAAGCTACGTTGACTTCCATTGAGAGCATAGCTTCGAGATTGCTCGCGATGAGGCTCATGTACTGACCGGTCGTCGCTCTTGCCGTGCTAAGAGCGGTAATCGCCGCGTCCACATCGTCCATCGCCGTCTGCGCTCCGGCAGCATCCGTGAATCCGGTCTGAGGGTTCGGGGAAAGAGTCGCGAATTGATGATCGGCGTTCGCGCCGATTATGTCGTCGGTAAATGTGTCTGACGAATTCGGCCCGTATTGCACTGTGACGCCGATAAGGTCTCCAGCCAGAAGAGCTTTCTCTCCGAACTTGGTGTTGGCGCTGATGTTGTCGATCAGGTCGCCGAGGCTTTCGTACTCCGCGCCGATGGAAGTGATCTGAGCCGTTGTCAAAGTGGCGTCGTTGGCGCCTTTGACGGCCAGTTCTTTCATCTTCACGAGAGCTTCGCCTATGGTGGCGAGAGCGCCGTCAGCCTGTGACATCATGCTGTAAGTCTGTTCAAGATTCATCTGGGCCGCTCTTATTCCGCCGAGCTGAGCTTTGGCGGTGTTGAGAGTTCCGACGCCCGTCGGGTCGTCGGCGGCCTTGTTGATTCGCAGACCTGAAGAAATCCTTTCCAGAGATGTGCTGAGGGAACTGCTGATCTTCCTCAATCCGTTCAGAGCAACTAAAGAATCCGCACCGGTATTAATCCTAGTTAATGACATGGTTTATCTCCTCCTTGTAGTGTGAGAGTCTCTGGAGCCACCAGAAACAATTTGTAACCGGGTCGTCCTGACCCGTTAATATGACCTGTCAGAGTCTGAATACCGAACCTCCGTGTCCTTCGCACCTCCCTTTTTGGCTTTATTATTCAGACGCTTTCAGGCGCGCCCGCCCCTCTAGCCAGAGGCGGACGAATTAAGCTTGAATATGAATTCCGCCGAGCGCGCAATCGCGCCGGCGGGCAGGATTATTCTGCCGATGCCTGTAGTATTAAGTTGTCAAGTTTCAATTCCGGGCGCGCCGGGCTTCCGCCTGTCTCGTCACGCGCTCTCCGGTTTTTTCATTATCTGCGCGAGGAGGTCGATTCCGGGAATCTCGGCGCGCGTTCTCGCGGCGAGTATATTCTCCTTTTCGATCTCCTCGTATATTTCTTTCCTGTGCACGGGGATGTTTCTGGGCGCGCTGATGCCGAGCTTTACCGTCTCGCCATGAACCGCGATCACCTTGATCTCGATGTGATCGCCGACCATGATGCTTTCTTCGAGTTTCCTAGACAGTACCAGCACCCGGCGTCCTCCCGGCTCGACCCCACTTCGGGCCGATGTCGGGCTTTCTACTTTATTTTCTGTTCTAGAGCCGCTTGTTCCTTGCGTTTTATTCCGTCAAGAATCGACTCCCGAACTCCGTACTTGTCAGATTCGGTGAACACCTGTTTCATCGCCCTTGTTCCGCGGTTGATCAACACCGGCCCCCGAAGGTTCGCCGTCATTTTCGTCATGTCCTCAGGGAGAACCACGATGACTATGAGCGTCGCTTCATCAAGGCTCTTAAGCCCGAGTTCTTTTAGCTCGAAACCGCTGATATCCGGGGAATAATCGTGAAAGAAGTGTTGCGGGTCCACCACGACGAAAGTCACTTCCGGTTCCTGAACGGACTGCATCCACTCGAAAGGTTTAATGTTGTCTTTTTGAATGAAGAAGAAATTCTCTGTTCGCGGAAAACCCGGCAGAGGAGCCGCAAGCTTATATATCTGTTCATCGGCGATTTCAACTTCGCCGAATCGCATTGTGGCGACTTTCAAATTCATCCTCCATGACAAGCCGCTTTGCGGAAAAACAGGCGAACTCATTTCGCCTTATGCGTCTTAACAAGACGCATTTCCGCCGTCGCCATAGCTATTGTCGGGAGGGAATAAAAAAAGCGACCATTGAGTTGAAGTGTTTCTTGGTCGCCCTAGTGTCTTATCTAATAATAATATAACTTCTACTTCAATGCGATTATATCACGGCTATCTCAAGAAGTCAAGTAGTGTCGTCTGAATTATTGACGCGCCCGCGCCGAGCGCCGCCTGATACACCGTCTGCACGGAAACAAGTTGAGAAATGGCTTCCGCCATGTCGACTTCTTCCCGGTTTTTCTTCATTTCCTTGGTGAAGAGTTCCACGCTCGCGTGTCTGTTCAGCGCCAATTCGAGACGGTTGGCCCTGCCGCCCTGCTCCGCCCTGACAGTAGTCACGTTCTTTCTGATATCGTCTATGTCGGTTATCCCACGTGAAATATCCTGAATGTTGGAGGAGCCTGTGTTGGTGTATTTGTAGATGCTGTCCCGCAAATCCATAATTTTCTGAAAAGCCTCGACGGACTGCGTTTCGAGAGCGCTCGAACTGTGTTTTCCGAACACCGAGCTTTGGCCGGAGTTGTTGGAAACCGCGCCGGCGTAGGAAACTCCCACCCTCGATCCGTCGGAAATCTCGATCTCGCGGGTTCCGGAATCGCCGGTGTATTTGACCGACACGACTTTATCGAACTGTATTTCAATTTTATCGCCGTTGTTAAGTCCCGCCGCGCCGACATCCGTGATGTTTATCGTGTTCGTTGCCGGGTCGACCGTGTAATCCGCCGGGTTCAGAGCCACGCCGTTGACGTATATCGCTTTTACCGAGTTGGCGTCCGTTATCGCCTCTGACTGACGCGTCGTCCCATCTATCGTGTAAGACGGCATTGAGAGCGCCGTAGCTCCGTTTGCGGCTACCGCGCCTGAACCGTACACGAAATCCAAAGATGTTTCCGCGGTGAAAGGAATGGTTCCGGATTTATACCCTGAGAAAAGATACTTCCCGTCGAAGCTCTGGTTGGCCTGATTGACGAGTTCTCCCAAAAGGCTGTCAAGTTCGGCGGCGATCGCGTCAATGGCCTGTTGATTGTTCGGGGCTTCGTTCGAGGCTTTGACGGCCAGATCTCGGGCGCGCAACAGAACGTCCTCAATATTGGCGGACACCAAGTCGATGTGGCTGGATATGCTGTTGCCGTCGTTGATGTTCTTCGTATACTGCGTCGTCTTCTCGATTGTCTGCCTGTAGTCGAGAATCCTGTCGGCGGCAATGGGGTCGTCGGAGGCGTACTGGACTTTCTTGCCCGTAGATATCTGCCGCTGCAGATCATACTGGGCGCTCAGGTTCCTCTGAAGGTCCCTTATAAAAGTGCTCGTCATCATCGAGTTCGATATTCTTGTGTACATATTGTCGCTCCCGTCCGACCGGCGTTCCGCCTGCCGCCTGCCGGTATATTAACTCTTATCTATATATACATCGTCATTTTTCACTTAACCTTTAGCGTTTTCCGCTTATGCCCTGCCCACAAGGCCCATCCCGTTGATCACCCTGTCGAGCATCTCGTCGAATGCGTTCAAAACGCGCGACGCCGCGGCGTAGGACTGCTGCGCTTCGATAAGCTTGGTCATTTCCTCGTCTATCGAGACTCCGGACACTTCCTGCCATTTGTTCTGATAGTATTCGATAAAATTGTCCGCCACCGATGAGTCCATTATGGCTTTCTGGGATTTCGTGCCGATGTCGGATATCAGGTTGTTGTAATAATCGTCGATGGTTTGAGTGGGGTTGGCCAGCCTGCCCTCCGAAGAGTCGCCCATCAAATCCATATTCCGTATTCCGGCTATCGCCAGCGCTATGTTGTTGTCTCCGGGAATTCCGGCATAGCTTACGGACGTCGCTATGCTGTTGACATTCTTGAGGATATCGGCGTTTACAGTTATTCTCGCGCCGATGTCCGAAGTTGTTACGGATTCCAGAGCCTGTTCAAGAGCTATGGTTGGCGAAGAAGATTCGCGTTGAAGCCCTAACACGGTGAGGAAGTTTGAAGAGGCAAAAGAGCCGCCCAACGCCGGGAACTGGGAAGAATCCGGCGTGGACACCGTGAACATGTGGGGAGAAACCACCCTCAGCCTTCCGGCCTGAGCGTCGAAAAAAACATTGGTTCCGTATGACTTCAGGCTTTTATCGGCGTTCAGGGCGGCATTGATTTCGTCCAGAGCCGACTGCAGCGACATCGCCGCGTCCAACTCAATCACCACGTTGTCAATCTGGATATAGCCGCTGCCGACGCCCATGGATTCAAGCGTTGTGGTCATGTTTGAGCCTACCGGGAGATCGAACCCGGTTATGCCGTAACCTTCGAATCCGAGGATTCTGAACAGGTTGCATTCGCTTCCGTTGTCGCCGCCTAGCTGGCTGAGGGCGTCGCGCGCGTCGCCGCTTAAAGTGATTGTGCGGTTCACGCTATCGAACTGAATCTCCAACGGCTCCCCGTCATTAACAACGGGCCTCATCTTGCTTATGAGCGCGAAGACCGAATCGAGAGTCATGTTATCGGTCAGAACCCCTGTATAGGCCCTGTCGTCCAGTTGAAGCCTCTGCCCGACGAGGTTGTCGGTGATATTAACCCCGAACATCCTCTCCAGTTCGCCTATGGTTGTGTTCATCGTCACGTTGTCAGGCAGTTTTATCGTGCTGGTCATCTTGCTGAAGTAATCAGGGTGAGTGTCGCCGGTAACGCTTCTGCTAAGGATATCGGCGGCTACGAAGAAGTTGTTTTTAGATGTGTTGAGTTTCCTCACCACCGCGCCGGAATCTATTCCCGCGCCGTCAAACGAGCGGGTGATGTGACCGCCCGCGCCGTCCGTTTCCGATTTCATGAGCATGCCGATGTTGTCGAAATAGAGTCGACCGTTGCCCAGCGCGTCCACCTCGGTTTGAGTTACTGTCACTATTATGGACTCGCCGTGCGCGTCTTCGATCTGAAGAATATCGCCGACAGCGAAGTACTGCAGGTCGGTTCCGGTTATCTGAGCGTAATTGGCCATGTTGCCGATGTCGGCGGTTGTCGTCGCGAACTGGCTCATGTCCTGCATCGTTATTCCCATGCCTTGGCTGTGCAGATTGTTCACCGTGTTCATTATCGAGCCTACCAGTTCTGTGAAACTCGACTGAACAGAGGTCAAAATATTGTCCCGCGCGTTAATGATTCCGGCCAACTCTCCCTTGCTCATTCCTGCCAGCATGAAGAAGTCGTTCTGGGAGACATCGTTCATGTAGGGAGTTTTCGTGTTTTGCGAGGGATGATCCCAAGCCATCTCGTAGGTAAGCTCGTAAACAGTGTCGTTTCTGAGCAGTTCGCGTCCGCCTATCGAGATCGCTATGCCGCCGAGATATTCGCTGTCGATGACATCGAAGTTGACGTATTGGGCGAGTTGTTCCAGCAGCAAGTCGCGCTTGTCGAGCAGGTCGTTGGGCATGTACCCGTGAGTGTACGCCTTTGCTATTTCAGGCGTTAGCGTCGCGATTGAGTTAAGTATGTTGTTGACCTGCTGAACATCCTGTTTGAGTTGCCCGTTCAGGTCTATCCGTATATCCCTGAGAGTCTGGTCGATGTGGTTCATGACGTCGGTAAGGTTCTGGGCCATGGCGACCACCTGATTGCGGGCGGCCGTGCTGTCGGGGTATTTGCTCAACTCCTGCCATGAGTTGAAGAATGCCGATAAAGCGCCGTTTATCCCCTCGGATGAGGACGGTTCGAGGAACGCGTTCTCGATCTGCGCCAGCACGCTTTTTTCGATTTCAACCTTGCCCTGCTGGGAGTTGCCTATTCGGAGTTGGTTGTCGATGAAGAGGTCTCTGACTCTTTCGATGGAAGCCGTTATGACGCCTGTGCCCATCACGCCGACGCCGGCGTACATTATGGGAGTAGACGTTGCCAGCGTGACGACCTGCCGGGAGTATCCGACCGTCGCCGCGTTCGCCACGTTGTGGCCTATTGTGTCCATCACGTTGCGCTGGGCCAGTATCGCCTTTCGCATCGTTTCGATTCCGAAGAATGTCGATTTCATATCGGCGCTCCCTTTGGGGCGGCGGCTTTCCGCTTTCGCCCCTGCTCTCTTTGGCTATGCCGCAATTGCGGCCTTAATCATGCTTCGCGGTTGACTATTCCGCGTTTTTTCGGGCCGGGGTCTCTCATCTTCCCCGATCCTTCGTAAAGGTTGTCTCTCGTTCTGTCCGAGGACAACAGATTCATGTTGTACAATATAAATGCCATTGATTCCTTCACTAACTCCGCGTTGGCCCTGTTGATTGCGGCCACGCTGTTAAGCGTTTCCATCAGCAACACCGCCGCGTCTTCCAGCTTTTCCTTTTCGCCTTCCGGCGCGGCGTCCAAGACATCCTGCAGGGTTATAGTTCCCTCTCTGCCGGGCAGGCACGCCGCCGCCGCGTCAAGCCGCTTCTTTTCGAGGGCTTCCAACCTGTCGACGAACTTGTTTTCTTCTTTTGTCGACTTGGCAAGCTCCTTTGTGTTTCCTTTTATCAACTGCTTCCGCTTTCGGTCCAACACGTCCAGCAACTTTGAGTACATTTTTATCTGTTCGTCTATCGCGCCTCGGAGGACGGCCCATGTTTTTTCGTTCGTTCCTGTCATACGGCCGCCTCCGCAATAGCTCTTAAGTCCAACGCATCAACCGCATGCCCGGCATCACGGAAGCTCTCGGCAAAATCGCGCATAACATGCGGCCCGGCTTTCCCGGTTGATTTGACGACCAAAACTCTCATACTATTCCTCGCCGGTTAAATCCTTTTCCGGCCCGCCTGCTTTTCCGATTATCGACCTCGAAAGCTCTTCATACACCATTTTTGCTATGCCAAGTCCCGGCCCCGGAGTGAAGGCCATTTTCCGGCTCATCTCCTCGTCCATCATGTCGCGGAATATCTCCTCGGCCCTGCCGCCGTGGATCAACTTCTGCTCTGGAACGGTTTTCCGCATTTCTTTGAGCAACATATATATGAATAGAGATTCAATTTCACGGGATTGCTTGTCGAGTTCCGAGAGTTGTTTCTCATCTGCGGCGATCGACGCGGCGTCCTTCATGCGTTGAAGCATGTCTAGAGCGTTGCTCGTAGCGCGCTCTTCGGTTTCCTTCGCGGGGCCGACGCCCTGCAATCCTCTTATTCCGCTTATATCCATATTAATGACTGCCTCTCCCGCCCGTGTTCATAGCGCCGGGCGACGGATTGCAAACTTCGTCACATAATGACTATCTCTGCCTGTAATGCGCCTGCCACCTTCAATGCCTGAAGAATCGCGATTATGTCTCCGGGCGTGACTCCCATCGCGTTCAGGGCGTCCACCACATCCGATGTGGAAACCCTGTTGAACGTGACTTTTTCCTCTTCAGCGTCCACGCTCGACGTCGTCCTCGCCACGGTGCGGCCTCCTCCGAACGGAGTGTCCGGCTGATTTATCTGAAACTCCGGCGTTACTGTGACAGTAAGGGTTCCGTGCGCTATCGCCACCGGGGATATGCTCACATCCCCGCCCATTACTATAGTTCCTGTCTTTTCATTAATTACTACTTTAGAGATATGGTCCTGATCAACCCGGACAGCCTCAATCTGGGAAATAAATGAGACTATGTCGTTCAACTGCTCTGCCGGGACTTTTACGCCTACTGTGGCGGCGTCCCGCGCTTTAGCGATGTCCGGCCCTATGGCGTCATTGATTCCTTTTGCCATATTGGCGGCAGTCGTGAAGTCGGGACTGTTAAGGCTGATGTAAAGCACGTCGCCCCCATCCATGAAATCCACCGGAACCTCTCGCTCGACGGTGGCTCCGCCCGTGATCCTCCCGACGGTTGGATGGCCTCGCGTCTTGCGCGCGCCGCCCCCGCCGCCGGCGGTGAACCCGCCGATGGTGACCTGTCCCTGAGAGATCGCGTACACATCCCCGTTCGCCGCCCGCAAAGGAGTCAATATCAGAGTGCCGCCTTGTAGACTATCGGCGTCTCCGATGGACGACACGACGACATCGATTTTGTCGCCCGGCGTCACAAACGCAGGCAGGGTCGCCGTCACCATCACCGCAGCCACGTTGTCCACGTTGATGTCGCCGATTGCCACGTTCAAGCCGAGACGTTCGAGCATGTTAACCACCGTCTGCCGGGTCATCCTGACGCCGTCGCCCGTTCCGGCAAGGCCAACAACAAGGCCGTAGCCGAAAAGCTGGTTTTCTCTGACGCCGACCACGCGGGCCACATCTTTGACGCGGGCCGCCTGAGCGGAACCCCCCGCTATCGCTACGGCGAGAATCGCCGTAAGCGCGATTTTTAAGGCCGTTTTCATTTCGACCCCCCTAGAAGATCACATTGAACAGCTTGTGCAGTATTCCGGGCCTCTGCCTGTTTGATATCGGCCCCTTGCCTTCATATCTTAAGTTAAGCGCCGCTATGACAGACGACATCACCATGTTGTCGCGCCCTACGTCCTGAGGGCGGATAATCCCTGACAACACCATCGTCTGGGTTTCCTCGTTCACCACCATCGCGCGCCGAGCCTCGACGAGCAGATTGCCGTTGGGCAGAACTTCCACTACTTCCGCCGATATCGTCGTTCTGAGGTTGCTTCCGGCAGTCGTCTTGCCTTCGGCCCCGTATTCCGCCCCCGCTTCTAGGCTCAATGCGTTGAAGAACTTGCTCAACATTCCCGTTCCGTCGCTGGACTCTACTGTGGTGTCCTGCTTAATGTCGGAATTCGCCTGCTGAGTCGCCTGAGTGCTCTCGCTGACCACGATGGTCACAATATCGCCGACGTACAAGGCTTTTTTGTCGGTGAACAGCGAGGGGCTGGTGTCCGTCCACAGCGAAGTGGCCGCCGCGTGCGCCGAAAACGCCGCCGCCGCCAGCAACGCCATAACTACCGTCCGGGTTCTTTTCATGCTTGCCGCCTCCGTAAACTTCATTTTCCTATCGCTTCCACTGTCTGCGAGTCGATCACGACCGCGCTGATTATTTTTTTCGAGCTTTCATTTATTACCTTAATCGTTTCGCCCGCGTAGCCTTTCTCCACTGCTTTCCCCTTGGAAGCCACTTCGAATCCGGCTCCCTTATATACTATCTTCACTGCGTCTCCGGAGTTGATGTCCGCGACGTCGGCCACAGCCGATCTTGTTATCTCGTCTCCCCGTCTCACCGCTCTGACGAGTTGTTTTCCCGCCAGAGACTGAAGGCTGTCGTACGCTCCCGGCCGCATCTTCGTCAGGTCGGTCAGTTTGAACTCGACGTCATCGGCCGTAATCACTCGTCCTGCGGGCAAATCCTTTGCCGCCACGGCGACTTCCGCCATCACTTCCAGATAGGAGGTCATTGTCATCACGCGCCTGACCTCCCCATCCAACAGGACTCTGGCCCTCAAAGCCTGCGCTCCGTGCCTCTTCGGGGACCCGTCCATCTCGTATTCAATTTTCAAGTCGCCGTAAGGGAGAACAATATCACCGGGATCTCCCTTGACTGTTATGGTCAGGTTGTCCATGCGCCATTGCAGATTCTTTCTCAAATAATCCGCCGCGCCTTCCACAAGCTCTTTTCCTGCGACCACCACCGCTTTCCTCTTTATGGTCGCGGTCTCCGGCAGCTTCAGTTCCACATCGCCCACCGCCACGCCGGCGTTGTAAAGTTTTCCTTTTACCTGCGCGGCGTTGAAAGTCAGGGACTCTCCGGGTCTTGGCGACATTCCGAACCTCAAGCCCCGGATTCGCCCGGCTTCCGCTTCCGACATTCCGGCTACATCGGCGACATCTCCCACAAGAATCACCGAGCCGGTCACTTCGGCGTAAGCCTTGACCTCTATCGCGGGGCCGGATGCGCTAGCCTGCGTGGCGATTATCGCCGCCGCAGCCATCAGAGCAACTATCGCAAGTCTAATTTTCACTCGCATCCCCGCCGGACGATGCCGAATAAGTTTTCGATTCCAGCGACCCTTTCCCGGCGCGCCGATTGCCGCCGCGCGCCGGCCCCCCCGGCGTCGCGCCACTTTCATCTATGCCGCGACGCCTTCAAATCTTACCGTTTCAGGTTGTTCGCCACGCCGAGCATGTCGTCCGACGTCTGAATGGCTTTCGAGTTCACCTCGTACGCCCTCTGAGCGACTATCAAGCTGACCATTTCCTCGACTATCTTCACATTCGACTGTTCGAGGAAGTTCTGCCGCACCGAGCCGAATCCGTCCAGCAGCGGCTGGCCCTCTATCGGAGCTCCCGAAGCGGCCGTTTCCACGTACAGGTTGTTGCCTATTCTGTTTAGGCCCGCTGGATTGACGAACCTCACGAGGGTTATCTGTCCTATTTCCTGAGGATCGACCTGACCGGGGATGTTCACCGTCACCGCGCCGTCCTCGGTCACGTTGAACCGAAGCGCGTCTTCGGGAACGGTGATGGGCGGCTCCACGAAGTAACCGTTGGCGGTCACAAGCGAGCCGTCCCTGTCGATTTTGAACGACCCGTCGCGGGAGTAGCCTATCTCGCCGTTAGGCATGCGTATCTGATAGAAACCCTCTCCCTCGATGGCTAGGTCGAACATGTGTTCGGTCGATATCAGGTTGCCCTGAACGAACATTTTCTGTTCAGCGACCGGCCTGACTCCGAGGCCTATCTGCAGCGGAACGGGGATGGAAGCTCCCTGAGTGATAGGCGTGCCGGCCTCTCTCATAGTTTGATAAAACAGGTCTTGAAACTCGATTCTGGATTTTTTGAAACCCGTCGTGTTCACGTTCGCCAAGTTGTGGGAAATGGCGTCTGTGTTCAACTGCTGAGCGAGCATCCCGGATGCCGCCGTGTACAATGAGCGCATCATAATAGATATTCCTCCAAGATTTTCGCCGCGGCGCGTGACGCGGCATTGAATTATTTTTCATGGGATCGCCGATAGCGAGCGCAATCGTGAGGGCCGCGCCTGCCAAGCGCTTTTCCTTGCTGTGGAGCGGGCCGCGTCTGTCGGTCGGCGGCTCCTCATAGCCCCTGCGTGCAGTCCGGCTACGTTTCTCTCCCAGCGATCCCTTTCGCCTTTCTCTCTCCGAGCCCGGCGCTGCCCCATCGGCCTCAAACATCCGGCCTTCCGGTTTTTTCGCCGTTTATTTCTTATATCCTTCCGATTTCGCTTGTCGCCTTGCCGAGCAGCGTGTCCTTCGTCACTACGACTTTCGAGTTCGCCTCGTACGTCCTCATGACTTCAATCATGCTTCTGAGCATATCTATCGAGTTCACGTTGGACTGTTCGAGTTTTCCCTGATGGACTCTGGCGTCCGACGCGATCCGGGGCTGTTCGTGCTCTTCCGGAACCATGAACATGTCATGCCCGACTTTTTTAATAGTCTTGTAATCGTCCACGTCGACAATCTTCAGCTTGTCCAGATATTCGTCTCCCTTGGCTCCTACGAACACCGTTCCAGCATCATCAATAACGAAAGATTTTCCGTCGAGATTTATCGGCCCGTTTTCTCCCATAACGCGATATCCGAGCTTGTTGACCAGTTCTTTGTCGGCGTTGATCGTGAAGTTCCCCGCCCTCGTCATCCTTTCGCCGAACGGCGTCTCAATAACGAAGAATCCCTGCCCTTCAAGCGCGAGGTCGAAACGGTCTTCCGTCGTCAGCAATACTCCCTGCTGGAAATCAGTGGCTATCTCGTCCACCACCGCGCCCATCGTGCTCAACCCTACCATCGGCCTCAAATCCATGTTGCCTTCCACGCCGGAAACCTTCAGGTACGTGTCGTTGATCCTGTGAACAAGCATCTGCGGAAACGATTTAATCGCGCTTACGTTGCCTTTGAATCCGGGGGTATTCACATTGGCCAGATTGTTGGATATGTGATCGAGCCTGATTTCCTGCACGAGCATTCCCGTCGTGGCTGTGTATAGACCTCTTTCCAAATCTTCACCTCCTTTCTGTATATTTCTCTTAATATACGAATCCCGATTATTCTATATGATTTTGAAAGTTTAGGCAACAACGGGCATAAAAAAAGAAAAGCGCGTTGTGAAATTAATTTTGCGTTTAGTTAAAGGTTTATTTTGTCGGCTAACTCTCGCGCGCGCCTTTGTTTCGACGTTGTGACACAAATCATGCGTCTTTTGCCTTCTCATCAATATGTTTTCGGCGGCCGCTTCAAGTCATGTGCGACATGTCGAATCGAAAAAGCATCCGGCGCGTCAAACTCGCCGAGCAAGCCGAAGAATCGGCAGCGCTTCTTGTGATTCGCCATCGAAAGAGCTTTGTCCGAATCTTGGCGACTCCGCCGTGATTATTGAATACGCCGCGCGGTTTTTTAAGTCCGCCGCTCTGAATGTTTTTATTTCGTTTTGCGCCGCAATATACTACTATTATTTTCTACCAAGATTGACGGACAATTACTATGTTTTTGTCGCGTTGCCATCGGTCGCTTCAACTTGCTATCGCTCTATACTCGGCTCGACTTCATTCAGCAGAGCTTATGGCGTCAATCACAATTATTCTTTAATACTAATATAATATTATAATAAATAGTATGACCAATTTATATATGCTTTGGAGCATTTTTTAGCAAGCTGAAAACTCGCCGGAAATCAGGGGCGGGCGTTCATCAAACGAGTTGCTCGTTTTTTCAGATGAAGCGCTTCAAGAGAGTCCGGAGATGTCTTAAGCGCGGCATCCAAATGCCGAATTGCGGCGGAATATTCGCCCGACTTCATCAGCCAGTTTGCCAGTTTTACCTGTGCTTCGAGGTTGGACGGGGTCGCGCTTACGGTTTTTTTCAGATACTCCGTCGCCAGACCGCCGTCTTTCATGTCTTCGGCCACATAAGCTATCGCCATGTAAACGGAAGCCAGTCTCGCATCTCCGCTCTTCATTTCGCGCTCGATAGCCCTATATTGCCCAAGCGCCGCTTTCATATCGCCATTCAAATGGAGCACATCCCCTTTGAGCTTTTTCACCGCCAAAGAATCGGGCGCTTTTTCGAGCAAAGCGTCGATTTCGGCAAGAGCAATGTCATAAAGGTTCTGTTGGACGTATAAGCGGATGATATTGGTTGTGATTTGGCCGTCTGAGGGCCTGATATTGCGGACGCGCGTGTAATAGCTGATAGCCATAAGCGGCTTGTTCATGCTCTTATAGAGCGACGCTAGGGCCAACATGGCGGCTTCCATGCCGGGATCCGCCTTGAGCGCGTTAAGATACATCTTTTCCGCTCTCGCGGGGTCTTTCATTTGAAAAGCGAAGAAATTGCCCATCGAGTGCCACGTTGCGGAACCGAAGTTCTCTGTTCCGACGCCGAAAACCGCTGGAATGTCATCAAAATTCTCCATATACCTCTCCCCCATCACATCGTACGGGGTCTTATGGAGGTCTATCGGAGCTACGAATTCCAGAAGCGGGCGGTCGTCGGTGTTTATCAGACCGTAACCGGCAGTCATCTCCGCAAGTTGTTCGGCTCCCATCACATACGTCGTTAAAAGGAAAGAAAGAGTGTCGTGAATGCCGAAGTTGTCCAGCCTGTTTTTCAGAGACTGAATCTGCGACAGACGCGCGTCTATCCTGAAAGCGTCGGTGTCTATAGGCTCAACCGAGCCTATAAGAATTATGTCCGCCAACCCGCTCCTGAAAACAAGCGTGTTGGGAAAGACATCTGTATAGGTGGCGAGAATCAACAGAAGGGACTCTTCAGAAAGCCCATAGGCCTGAACCCACTGGCAAGAGAGGCCGCCGGGTTTCAGCCGGTCGCGGATTGCCGCGAACGACTCGCGGGTGAACAGTCCCGCCGCGCCGGACAGCCACGGATTGGACGGCTGGGATATTATTACGTCATAACCGACCTTTTCCCTTAGAAGGAAGTTTCGCGCGTCTTCCAGAGCGAACTTATGCCTCGGATCCTCCCAATATGATCCATTCACGTCCTTAAAGTATTTCGACGCCGCGATTACAGAAGGTTCGAGTTCAACGCTTCTGACGCGCTCCACAGGGAACTCCAGAGCCGCGCCGGCGGTGCTTCCGCTTCCGACTCCGATTATCAGGACATCTTTAGCGTCGCCCTTGAGCGCAAGCGGGATATAAGAAAGCATCGTCTGGGTGCGCAGGTCTATCACGCTGGACGCGTCCGTCTTGCCGTTCACTCTCAGAAACATGTTTCCTTCGCGCTGATGGACGGAAACGGTTGCGGCAAGCCCGTCGTGGTAGAAGAGAATGTCATCCGCCGTAGACTTCACAATTTCTATGTATTTGGCGACGGAAACGCCTGCCGCGCCCGCTGGCGACATATAAGGCCCCGCCGTCATCACGCCTGCGTTCCAGAACGGGCCGGTTGCGATTGCCGCGCATGCAGCGATGGGAATAACCGCCAAAGCCGCCCGCCTGAACATTCCCTTGGCCGGCCCCGCCGCAAGCGCCGCGACAGCGCCCGCGCATCCCAGCGCAAGCCCCAGCGCGAGCGTGTTCCTTGCCCCGATTGTTGGAATAAGCCAGAACCCCGTCAGCAGCGAGCCTAGTATCGCTCCC
Organism: bacterium UBP15_UBA6099; assembly: GCA_002435745.1. Taxonomy (GTDB): domain Bacteria; phylum UBP15; class UBA6099; order UBA6099; family UBA6099; genus UBA6099. The sequence continues at coordinate 82,056 of DIWT01000043.1, read as the reverse complement.
GCCGTGTTCGCCATATAAACCCTGCCTACGGCTCCCGGCGCGGCGGCATCGCTCTCCGAACTCATCTCAGCCGCTATCGGGAAAGCCGCTCCAAGAAACACCGCAGGAATCAACAACAGAAAACAGCAGACTGCAAAACTCCCGGCGAACATCAGATAGTCATAATCTTTCAGAATCGATATCAGAACCGGAACGATTCCTGCCACAAAGGGCAGCGCGGGAAGAACCACCGCCGCCGACACCGCCGAGGCGAAAAGGCAGAACGCGAGCGCGCCGGACCCGGCGGATGTCTTTTTTTGGTAATACCTTCCGGCAGCGAACCCTCCGACTGATATTCCTATGAGAATCGTAAGAAGCGCAAGTGAAAATGAATATACTGATCCGCCGATAAGAAGCGCCGCCACTCTCATCCACGCTACTTCAAACAGCATAGACGTGAACCCGGCGACAAACACCGCGCCAAGAAGACAGAACGCCCGGCGGCCCCGCAACGGCTCTCGCGGCTGCCTTGCGCCTCCCGGCGCGGCGTCCTTGCCTTTTCCGTCGTCTTGTTCGGCGGACGTCCTCAGCGATATATAAACCAACAGCAGCCCGACGCCGACGTTCGCGCAAGCTGCCGCCGCTATCGTCTTGAAAATCCCTATCGACGGCATCAAGAAAAATGTGGCGATAAAAACTCCCGCCACCGCCCCGGCGGTGTTCAGCCCGTACAGAAACGACACTGAGCTTCCCACCTTGCCGCCGCGGGAAACGTAATATTTGGTCAGCAGCGGAAGAGAGGCCCCCATCAGAAAAGTCGGCGGCAGCAGGAAGACCAACGACACCGCAAAGCGGACGAAAAACAGCGCGTAGCCGTATTCCTCCCCCGCAGGAGGAAAATACTGCGCGAGGGACTTTATAAGATATGTCAGCGCGGGCATCGCGAAGGCGTACACGCCCACAATAATCTCGACCGTTCCGTATATCCTCACGGGGTCTCCCCCGCGCCGTATCCTTCTGCCGAACCAGTACCCGCCCGCGCCAAGCCCCGCCATAAACGCCGCAACTACCGCGCTCACCGCGAACACCGTGTTCCCGAAAACAAGCGTGAAAAGCCTCACCCACGCCAACTGATACGCCAGCGAAAAACAACCGGTCAGGAAAAAACATGCCAGAACAGCCGTTCCGGCGACTCCGATATTCTTCTTCATAAGGTTTCCCAGTTCATAATGCGGCGTCATTCCGCGTCCGCCCGGATGATTTCTTGATTCTATATCAATCGGTTTGAAAATCCAATTTGGCTCAAAGCGAGTTCGCTGCCGAGCGCGCCGATGATAAGCCGAGGCATGTATATGTCAACTGATGAAAAGCGTCATAGCGTCGAGCAGATGAGCCTTACAAGCTCGACGTTTAGAGCGTGGCCGCTGCGTTCGCCCTTGAATCTGCCTCTCAGCCGCCGTCCCGCAAGCGCCAAGTCCCCCGTCAGATCAAGCAGTTTATGCCGCGCGAACTCATTGTCGAACCTCAAAGGCGACGAATATGAATCAGGGTAAACGACCACAGCGTTAAGTTCGGAGCCTCCGAGGGCGAGGCCGGCGGCCCTCAACGCCTCGACCTCCTCTGAAAGCCCGAAAGTGCGCGCCGGCGCGATCTCGCGCAGGTACTCATCAGCGCCACCATCGAATCTCGCCGACTGTCTTCCTATCATAGGATGCTCGTATTCCATGTCATATTCGACGACGAACCCGTCGAACGGCTCAGCCGTCACCCGGCTCCGCCCTTTATCGACAGTCGTCTTCTTCGCGATAGTCAGATATTCTCTGGTCGCGTCAAGTTCCTTCAAACCCGCGCGGCGGATTCCGGCGGCGTAAGGCTCCGCCCCTCCGTCCAGCGCCGGAGGCTCCTCGGCGGACATCGCGATTTCAGCGTTGTCGATCCCCATGCAATAAAGCGCGGACATCACATGCTCGACCGTGTGGAGAGAGATGACGCCGTCGCTGAGGACAGTGTTCCGCGCCGCCGGGACCGCGGATTCCGCTCCAGCCCTGACTCGCCGGCCACTATGAGCGAAAACAACGCCTTCGCCGGGGCCTGACGGCAAAATCCTCAGCGAGCAGACGGCTCCCGTGTGCAACCCGACGCCGTCGAATTCTATCGGCTCCGCTATGGTCGTCTGCCTCTGAGACCGCATCGTAAAGTTCAACCCTTTTCGTTTCGTTTTTCGACGCCGAGCAACATCTCTTCCACTTTTTTTATCAGTTCTGGAAGTTTCTCGGCGGCCGCGATCATTTTAATGTTTTCTCTGTGCGGGCGGGCGGGAAATCCGGAATAAAATTTGCCGTCCGGCACATCGGAAATGACGCCCGCCTTCCCGCCGATTATCGCCCCGGAGCCTATATTGACGTGGTCCGATACGCCCGCCTGCCCGCCCATTATGGTGTCAGAACCGACATTGACGCTTCCGGACAATCCCGACGAGCCGCAGATAATGCAGCGGGCGCCAATTATCGTGTTGTGTCCGATTTGCACAAGGTTGTCAATCTTCGCGCCGCGACCCACTCTAGTCTCTCCAAGCGTCGCGCGGTCGACCGCCGAGTTCGCCCCGATTTCCACATCGTCCTCTATTACCACGCGGCCCGCCTGCGGAACTTTATAATGACTGCCGCTCTCATCTCTCACATAGCCGAAACCGTCCGCCCCTATGACCACCCCGCTGTGCAGCGTCACGTTGTTTCCAAGCTCGCATCCGTCCAGCACGACCACGTTCGGATGCAATAGGCAACCTTCGCCGACTCTCGCGCCGAGGCCCAGAAAAACATTCGCTCTCAGAACCGAGCCCGCGCCGACATCGGCTCCCGACTCGACGCAGCAGTTCGGGCCGATAGCGCTTGTCGGATGCACATTAGCTCCGGGCGACACCACTGCGGAAGGATGGATTCCCGGCTCGTGTTTCCTGTATGGGTTAAACAGCTCGACGGCCTTTGCGAAAGCCAGCTTGGAGTTCTTCGCCCTTATGACCGTCCGCCCCTCCAACTCCACATCAGGAGGACAGATTACGGCCGCAGGGTCTTTGCCGTTCAGCAATTCGACATCCCGCCGCCGCTCAAGCCACACCACGCTGCCTTCCGCCGCGACGTCCAGCGAGCTTACCCCGCAGGCCTCGCGTCCTGCGTCCCCTTCGACGTCGCCCCCTATTATCTTCGCGACTTCACTTATTCTCATTTTCATCGCTTGTCTTTTCCTCGCTTTCAATCTTTCCCGCGCCCGTCAGAAAATCCCCGGTCACATCGACCGCGCCGCGAGGGAGCGGATGCCGCGAAATTAGGATGACGGACAGCCCGCGTTTATCCGCCACCGCAGGAGCGCGGCGCATCATGCCGCGAATAAATTCCTTTTTCAAATCCTTTTCCAGCGATTCGAACGCGGAGATTGAAGTCGGCGCGGGGCCCGCTTCTGCTGACCGCGCTTTAGCCGTCATCTTTTTCCGTTCCGCCGCCGACGCCCCCGCTCGGGACGACAGATCGGTTTTGTGCGCGTCCGAGACCATCGACAACATTATTTCAGACTCTTCGAGCATCCGGGCGGCGCGCTCCTTAAGTTCCGCCTCTCTGCGGCGCGAGCCGCTGAGGAACTCCTCCCTCTCGGCTCCCGCGACCCTGTCATATTCTCGTTGAAGCGCCGCAGTCCTCGATCTCTCGTATTCATCTATCGCCACGCGCAGCGCCTCCGCTTCCGACTCCAGCCTCGCCAGCCGGTCTTCAGAGAAAACATAGGGGTCTCGCGTGAGCGCCTTCAACTTAAGCCTGAGCGCGAAAAGCTCGAACTTCTCTTTCGCCATCGGGTCTTCCGGGTCCGGCCTGTTAAGCTGCCTGTGAAGCGATTCGAGCCGCCTCGCAGTCGCTTCGTGCGCGCGCGCGTCTTCGGCTGAATAGATATCGCGATATGAGATGAAGTCCCTGCGCAGAGCGTCGAGCGCGCTTGCGGACATCAGGCTGCCTATGTTCCGGCCCCTAGCCGCGAAACCATCTTCAAGACCACGGATTTCTGAGCCTAGAACGCGGGACGGAAAAGACGCGCCGAAAGCGGCTCCGGTCGCGGCGCGCCGACGGTCGCCTTCCATCTCGAAAGACATCCTGACAGCTTTCAACAATTGATATTCGGGAGTTGACTCAAAGAGGAGTTGCGCGTCCGCGCAACCTATCGAGACATCCGGCCGGGCAGGCTCGCGGAGAGCAAGGTAGAGCGCCGCCGCAACGCACAGCATGGCGGCCGTCAGCCATATCAACCGCCTCTTCATAAGCTCTCTATTTGGGCAGCTTCTTGATGACTTCGTCCGTCAGATCGATGCCGCCATGCAGCACGACTTCGCGTTCAAGCACGACCTGCGCCTTGAACTCGACGCCGACCTGCTGGATAACGCTGTTGACGGCGTCCACCACCGGCGTCCACTTCTGCTGCCGCAGCCTCTCCATTTCTTTCTGGTAGTCCTCGTCCGCTTTCTCCACCATCTGCTGGACTTCAATTTGGGAACTCGCCGGCAAAGCGGCGATATCGCCTGTTCCGAACTTAGCCGTTATCTGCTCTCTAAGGCTTTCCTCGCTCTTTTTTCTAAGCTCGCTCAGTTCCATGTTGACCCTGACTGCCTGCGGAAAAGCCTCAAGAATTTCTTCCGAATCGACGAAAGCGATGACTACGGACGATTGAGCTTCGGCGGCTCCCGTCGCGCGCTTGGTCGATATAAACGCGCTCGCTCCGGCTATCGCCGCTATCGCCGCGATTATCGTCAACGCTCTCAAATAAACATTCATCTCTGTGTTTCCTCCCGATGGATGATCCGTCTCAGTCGCGCCCGCATTACAGGTTCGCCACTATCCTCAACCACACTTTTGTGTTGAAATCCGTCACCACGTCGAAACTGAAATAGTCGTGCGCCTTGAACTTGACGCTTCCCTCGTTTCGCTCGTCTATGATATCCGACACATTCTTCTCGTACGAAATGATGATGTCTTCAGTTATAAACCAGTCGAGCCATACCCTTCCGAGGTCGTCTACGAAGTTCCAGCCGCCGGCGGCATAGAAATTTCCGAACCTCCGTCCCGCTCCCGCGTTCATCTGCAGGTCCAGCGGGCCGGGGAGAAAATTCGTCTCGAGGAAAAGTTCCGTTTTCGGCCCCGCGAAAAATCCGAAATGCCCTTCGATGTCCGGGTTCCGCTGTTCTCGGTCCACGCTGACTTTCGCCCGCGCGAACGCGCTGTACTTCTCCGATTCCGCCAGCGTCCTTATCACGGTGTTCTTTCCGAAAGTGGGCTTTATATCGTATCTCAGACCGAACTTGTCCGTCTGGCTGTTCGTCGCAAGGTAATTAAAGAAATAATCCACGATTTCCCTCTCGTACCTTTCGGCGAAAACAATAGGCAGGCCCACTATGAATTCCGAGTGGGCGGCTAAATCGAACTTAAGCCTGTCCAACAGAAGAGAGGGCATTGTCGTTGAGCGAGGCTTGACGAAAACAAAACTTATGGTGTCCGAAGCTGTTCTGATGTCGAGTGTGATGAGAGTCTGCTCCCCGATGGTCGCCTTGGGGGTAAGAATGAATCCGGGGAATCTGTTTTTGTCCTTAAGCCAATCCGACACTATGGAAGAAACAATTTCTGTGGACCATCTCGCCGAGCTAACGGGAACGCCCGATATCAGAGAGAGGATTTCTCCGCGAGCCATATCCAGCCTGTTTTCGAAGAAATCGTTCCAATACGGAGCTAGTCCCGCTGGGCGGCGAATCTCGAACTTGACCCTTTTTATCGCCGGTTGGGAAGGCAGCAGCCTCATCTTCACGACGGTATTCTCTGCAATGTCGATTTCAAGCGTCTCTACGCTGAAGCCGCTCAGCGTCTCGTTGAAAATCATCTCCATCGCCTGAGCAAGAGAAGCCTTTACCGCTTCGGCTTCTTGAATGGTTTTTCCTTCGAGCGCGCGGGATGCCACCGTTTCCGCCGCGCTCTTGATTCTCGCCAGTATAGGCTCAGGAACGGAAGAGACGAGCTCGATTCGCACTGAAGTTGAAGAAACCGTCCCGCCGGGCGCGTTCGCTAAGGCCGATGCGTTGAAAACGACCGCAACGGCGAGCGACAGAATGCTGATTGTCAACCATAATCTCATGCGAGCGCCGCGTCTCCCCGTAGGAGGATTAGAACATGTGTCCGAATCCGAAATGAAGTTTGGAATCTTTATCCTCGACCGTGACGGCGTAGTCGAGCCTCACCGGGCCGATTCCGAAAGCGGGTATCTTCAATCTTAGACCCACCCCGTATGAGCGATACATGTCTTTGCCGGGCAGGAATTTCATGTCCGACGCGCTCATCCAAGCGTTGCCTGCGTCGGCGAACAGAGCCGCGCTCAGGTTTCCGGAAAGACTTACCCTGTATTCAAGGTTGTAGAGCACCAGTTTTGTCCCGCCGAACTGGTATTCGTCATAGCCGCGCAATGTGTTGACGCCGCCGAGGTCGAAATAGTCGAATCTGGGAATGTCTCCCTGTCCCAGTCCTATCATAATCCTGCCGCAAAGCGTGTGGTTCTTCCGAATCGGATAGTACCGCCTGCCCTCCAGCGTCATCTTTTCGTAGTCGTAGTCCCCGCCGAGCAACCCGCCGTTCAGTTCAAGCGACGCGCTGTCGTACCGGCCTGTAGTGGGATTGAAAATATAATCGCGGGTGTCAGTCCTGATCGTTCCGGTAACGCTGCGCGACGAGCCGTCCAGATACGAATACAGTTCCTCAGGCGTGACGGCCACATTCTCGATTTTATAGCCCACGAACACGCGCGTATAGTTCGATATCGGGCGCCCGAAGGTCATATTGAAACCCCTGCGGATTTCCTCGTAATCCTCGGTGATAAGCCCTGACAGGCCATACCGGAGATTCTCCCTGTATGTGCTGTAAATATTCACTTCGCCGCTGGTCTGCTTCTTGTCCAGCCACGGCTCGAAATAACCCAACTCGAAGTTGTCCCTCTTTCCGCCGAACTCCGTCTTCGCGTCCACCCGGCGCGCCTTCCCTTTCAGGTTCCTCTCCGAATACGTCAGGAATCCCGTAAGGCCGGTGTTCGAGCTGTACCCCGCGCCGAAACCCGCCGAGCCGGTTTTGCCCTCCTCGACCTCTACCACAAGGATTATGTGACCGGGCTTGTCGCCGGGATCCACCCGCGTGTGGACATCGTCGAAAAACCCCAAGTTGTAAATCTTCTGGAGGTCGCGACCAAGATTATTCTTGTTATAGATGTCTCCGGGTTTAATTTTCATCTCGCGAGTTATCACGTAATCCTTCGTTTTGCCGGTGTCGGAAACCGAAGGCTCTTCCGTATTCAGTTCGTCGCTTGCGACAACCACATACGCCACTTTAATCGCCTGAATCACGCCTTCCGAAATGACGATGTTCAGATTTTTGGCGGCGTCTATCCTTGCGTCTATCACTCTGGCGGCAATGTATCCGTCGCCGATGTATTTGTTTTCAATCGCTTCGACATCAGTCCTGAGGTTGTTGCTGTTGAGAATGGTGTTGCGTTTTGCGCGCATCAGTTCGCCGAGTTGCGCTTCGGTGTAAACGCTCGCGCCCTCGAATATAACGGCGTTTATGACGGGGTTCTCCGTCACCCTGAAAGTGACGCGCGCGCCGCCCTGAAATTCAGCCAGACTGGCCTTCACGTCCTCTGAAAAGTAGCCGAGGTCGAATATTCTCTGAAGGTCGTCCTGAAGGGTTTCAGTGGACAGCTTTGAGCCGACAGCCGACTCGACCACCGCGAGGATTTCGCTTTCGTCGACTTCGAACACTCCCGCAACTTCGATTTTCGTGATAATGACATCCGTTTCCACTGTTGCGTCCTGCGCGAACGCGGGGGTCCACAGAGCCGCGAGAAGCGTTATCATCGCCGCCGCCATTTTTTTGTTGCACACCCTCATCATACGCCTCCATAAAGATTCATATACATATTAATATCCAACTTACGCCATTATACATTGCCATCTTGCTGAATAATGCTTGCGAAACAAAAAGAAACCATCATCCTGCCAGCCTGCCGAGGAGCCAAACGATGTTGTCGGCAAGCTCGTCCATCGTTTTCATGCCTTCCTCGTCGTTGAGCGCGTCCCCCGGCTCTCTGCCCACCGCTATATTCCAGTAGCCGGCTCCGGGCACTACCATGTTGTTTATGAGGAAAAACTGATTTATCTGGTTGAAAGTGGCAAGCCCGCCCTGTCGCCTTACGGAGACCACCGCCGCCCCGACCTTCCTAGACAGCAAATGCCCATTCGCCCTGCTCACTAGCCCCGCGCGGTCTATCAGAGCTTTCATCTCGGCGGTGACCGATCCGAAATACACCGGAGAGCCGAGCAAAACCGCGTCTGCGGACATAACGGCCGTTATAATCGAATTGATGTCGTCCTTGCGGCCGTGGCATGCCCCGTCCTTAACGTCGAAACACTTGTAACAGGCCGTGCATCCGCCAGCGGCGACTCCTCCCAATTGAATAAATTCCGTCTCTATGCCGTTCTTCTCAAGGCTGTCCAAAATTCTGCGCAATGAATTATGCGTGTTTCCTTTTTTTCTGGGACTGCCGTTTATCGCTACAACTTTCATAAAAACCTCCTGTCAAAAAAAGCCTGCAAATAATCGTCAGGGGACGAATATCGCGGCGGCGACAACGCTTGTCCACAACTTCTGCTCGCCTTTTGCGGCTTGAACGATGGAACGCGGGCGATATATCTTTCCTGCTATCGCCCACTCCTCTTTTCGCTCGTTCCAAGATTTGTCCGGGTCGAAAGCCAACCCCAGAGTCGAAGCCAGCATCTCGGCGGCCAGATCCTCTGCAAGCTCCGAAGTCTTGTCCGTCGTCATCCCGAACTCGTGAACTTCGCTCAAATATCCGTACATCTCCGGGTCAATCGGCTGAGCAAGCCCGACCCCGGCGGAAATCAGCCTTCCATGTTCGTTCGTTTCGTTTCTCGCTATAACCGTATAAACAATTTGACCGGGACTAAGAATATACTTCACGCCATCGCCGGGTTTTTCCACAACCATCTCTCGTTTAAGGACAACGCAATGCGGCGGAAAGATCGAAGAAACCGTCACCAGATTGAACTTTTCGATGCCCGCCTTGCGGAGCGCAAGCTCAAAACTCGCAAGTTTAAGTTTGTGGCGTCCAACGCCCTTTGTGAAGTACAGTCCGCTCGGTATCATTAATTTGCTCCTCCGCAATGTTTGTGCGCGCCCGCGCGCGGCTCGGCTCAGGTCGGCTGCCGCCGTCCCGTAATCTTCCGGCTCGGAATTATAATACGATTTCCCATGCGCCACAATCATCCCGGCCACTTCCGTTCCTATCGTCCACATTTTAGACACCTTTCATCCCCCAGTGTTCCGAGACAGAAAACCATTTTCCTTTCTACGTGCGAAATCTCTCTAAAATCGCCAATCCGCCGGGACAAGCTCTAAACACTTCACTAATGACAAGAAAGAGCAATCAGCGCATATAAGAGTTTTTTGGAGAATCGACAAGAATACGAGGATGAGTGTCTTCAGTTGGCCGGGTTATTCAAGAATGCGGGCTGAAACGTTATTGCTCGGGCAAAACGCGATTCTATTTTTGAGAGGCGCTTGGTTGTATAATTCTTTCACTGTATGAAATTCGAATAACGAGTAAAAACATGAAAACCGGAAGAAGACTCGACAATAGATCATCGCTCAAACGCGCCGCGCTTTTCCTCGGCCTCAAGCGCAGCATGGTAGGCATGCTTGCGATGGTCATACTCTGCGATATGGGAGAGCGCATGGCCGAACGCTTTCTGCCCATCTATCTGATGGCCATCGGGGGAGGCGCCATCTCCATCGGCCTGCTGAACGGTCTCGACAATCTGCTGTCCGCCCTATACGCATATCCCGGCGGATTCCTCTCGGAGCGACTTGGGGCAAAGCGCGCGCTAATCATCTTCAATCTCATCGCGATGTTCGGCTTCGCGATAGTAGTGGCGGTCCCGGACTGGCGCGCTGTCATCATCGGCGCGCTGTTCTTCATCTCTTGGAGCGCGATATCCCTGCCCGCCACCATGAGTCTCATTAATCGCGCGCTGCCGAGTAACAAGCTAACGATGGGCGTCAGCATGCACTCGCTCGTGCGCCGCATCCCGATGGCACTCGGGCCTCTCATCGGCGGCGCTTTCATCGCCGCTTGGGGAGAGCGCGACGGCATCCGCTATGCGTTCATCGGAGCTATCGCGATGGCGTTCGCCGCGATGATCCTGCAACAGATTCTCATCGAGCCGGACTCGCCGAAGGAAAAGAGCCAAGTGGCGACTCCTCGCAAATCGATGCTCGCGCGGATGACCCCGCAGCTCCGATTGCTGCTCGTGTCAGACATTCTCGTTCGTTTCTGCGAGCAGATTCCTTACGCTTTCGTCGTCGTTTGGTGCATGAAAACCATCGAGCATCCGGTCAGCGCGATACAGTTCGGCGCGCTAACGACGATCGAGATGGCGACGGCTATTCTCATTTATATCCCAGTCGCGGCCCTCGCGGACAAAAGCGGCAAGAAACCTTTCGTCGTCGCGACATTCCTGTTCTTCTCCGTATTCCCTCTCATATTATATTTCAGCCATTCATTCTGGTGGCTCGTCGTGGCCTTCATCGTGCGCGGTCTCAAGGAATTCGGCGAACCGACTCGCAAGGCGCTCATAATGGAACTAGCGCCCGAGGACTGCAAGGCCGCAATGTTCGGATTCTATTATCTGTCGCGGGATATGGTGGTGTCGCTCGCCGCTTTCGGCGGCGCGTTCCTGTGGATAAAGTCGCCAGCCGTTAACCTGTTTACGGCGTTCGCCTTCGGCATTATCGGCGCGCTTTGGTTCTCCTTCTTCGGGCGCGATCTCGAAAAACGTGAAAACCGAAGCTTATAAGCGTTATTCGCTATCCATCTCAAATTCGTCGTCGCTCGCGCCGACCGCTCAGACATTGCTTTATCAACGCCATCGTATAAAATGCTTGCGATCGGTCTGACAAATACGGAGGCGGTTAATGGAAGGAATCAGAGGAGTGATAATAGGCGGACTACTGCCGGCTATTCTTTTCGGCGCCGGGTCGATCCTTCAGAAAGCAGGCAACAAAATCGGCATAGCGCAGTCTCATTATCTCATTTCGTTCGCTACGGGCATCATAACGGCAGGCGTCGTTTCCTTTTTCGTTATGAAAAACAGTCCGTTTTCTTTAAAGGCCGGAGCATTCGCCGCTGGTCACGGATTGCTCTTCGGAGCCGGTTTCGCCCTTATCGGCGTCGGCATCGTTGTCTTTAACATGCCCATATCAAAAATCGTCCCGCTTGTGAACATGAGCGCGCTTGTGGTAGTGGCGCTGGGATTTTTTGTTTTTAAGGAATACTCCGAGGTTAACGTGTTCAACCTGCTGGCAGGCGCAATCCTCATAGTCGCAGGGGGAATACTTGTCGGAAAATCTTAACGCGGCGGCCTAAAATACGCCTCCCCTCCGCCGCGTTATTTGTTTTCGTCCTCTGTCAGCGCCAACATCCCGACGAGAGTCCAATAATTATCGAACATCAACATGGTTAGATGAAGGTTTTCTTCGCTTGTTATCATTCGCAACGTCGAACAACCCTGAATTTCGAACTCTTGGCCGGAGGCCGTCAGCACTTTTGTTGTCGCCGGAACCGTTCCGTTCATAAGCCCTTCGGCTTCCAGCTTTTCATAAAGGTCTTCGCAGTCTAACCGTTTAGCGTCAAAATGCCTGCATTCGGCGACAGGGTTCTCTCCGAAATATTCCGCTCCCATGCCCTCGCGGTAGTTGCCGTTTTCATCCGTCATGTCCGCATCTCTCAAGGCGGTTTCGATAAGTTCGGATATGCTAACCTCGTTTTCCGTCAAGAATTCGGCGAGCGAGTTTTCTCCGCCGAGTTCCCCGGATATTGCGACTCTCATAATAAACCGCAGCGGCACGAGGTCTATCGTGCGCGCGGGATTGGTCTTCATTATTCCGCACAACTCGTCGCCGAATTCTGAAATCTGCTGTGGCTTTTCCCTCTCCGGGCGTTCGGCGTCCGCGTTCGTCGCGGCAAAAGTCAATGCGACACAAACCGCCAAACAAAAGACTATTATTCTTTTCATTTTGAACAGTCCTTTCGCTTATTCGCGGGCGCTCCCGCGCGCTGCTGCCTCGGTGTTCTTATACGCCTATTTATTTTATCATCTGCCTTCTAATAATGCTCGCGCCTCAAAAAAAACAAACGCCATCGCCCTTCATGCCCGGCGGAGCTTCTTCGTCCGCATCCCGAATAGAAAACGCGTCGCGGCCCATCTTCTGACAAGCGTTTCATACACAAGCGCCGTGCCGCCGAAAGACGCGACAACAACTATTAAATACTTTGCCGCCACGCTCCAGCCGGTTTGAACCACATAGTATCCGATAATGATAATCACCGTCTGGTGGATGATATAGAATGGCAGCGCGGCTTCCGAAGCGTATTTTAGGGCTTTATTCGTGAAGTTAAGATGTCTCTTCCCGTATCCGAGGATTGACAGCAACAGGCCCCAAGTTCCGACCGCTCTGAGAATCAGCCATCCTATGCCCGCCGCCGGATTCTCGCGCACGATGTTCATTCCATCGCTGTATTCTATTATCTGAGTCGCCGCGAAACAGGCTGTCCCGGCGATTCCGAAAAACAGCCTGTTTTTCTCCGCGCCGCGCCAAAATTTGTCCGATGAACACAACATGCAACCGTAAATGAACACAACGAAATGTTGCGCGAAGTTGTCCATGTCGCCTATGAGATTCTGGTCTCCGTTCGGCCAGCCTTCTCCGGCAACGCATTGAATGACTAGAAACGGAAGCGGAAGCGCGATTATCGCCGTCCGACGCGAAGCGAGTGACGCCAGTTTGTCTATGACGGCCTGCCCGCGTTCTGACCTCAGATAGCGCAATATAGGAATTGCTATCATCGACATCAGAAACAAATAGAGTAGAAACCAAAGATGTTGCCAAGACAAGTTGCCTTCCGGGTACGGCCCGTTGAAGAAATGCGGATAAAATTTGACGAACGAGCCGGAGAATTCGCCCTTTTGCAACCGCTCGAAATACAACTGCGGAGGGCACATCGCCGCAAAGCCGAAAAAGAAAGGAAGCATAAGCCGGGAGGCGCGCTCGCGGGCGAATTCGCTGGAAGTTCTGAAATCAAGCGCGAGCCACGCGCTCGCTCCGGAAAGGAAGAAGAACAGGGGCATGTGCCACAAATTGATAAAAGCGTTCTGAACCGTCAACGCGACGCTCAATTCGTCGTTTTTAAGATGGAAGCCCCAAAGACAGAAAATCATCCCGGTGTGAAACGGCACAAGCATGGCAACCGCTATCACTCTCAGCCAATCTATGTCGCTCCGTCTCTGACTCATGGACGCATTGATAAACCTTTCCTTTTTATTTCGGCGTATTATATCACGCGATCCCTTGCTATTCAGGATTTGAATATCGTTTTTTCTGTTTTCTTGCCATTTCCGGCGCGGCGCTTTATCTTATCCGGAAAACCGGAGCGCGGAGCGTGCGGCTGATGAGCGGCGATAGAAAAGTGAAAGTCGTATACAAGAATCTGATGGACAGGCTGAACAGGAACCCCGTAGGGGCGCCTGAGACACCGGAGTTTTTCGAGATATTGGAAACTCTATACAGCGAAGAGCACGCGAGGGTGGCGTCTCTGATGCCGCTGAAACCGACTTCTCTGGAGAAATTGTCTGAGCGCACGGGGGTGGAGAAAGAGCGCCTTCGCTTGATGCTCGGCGAGATGGCGGGCCGAGGCCTAGTCGTCGATTACAACAACCCGAAAAACGACAGGACTTACTATATTCTCAATCCCCCCATCGTAGGCTTCTTTGAGTTTTCCCTGATGAGGGAGAGAGACGATTTCGACCAGAAGCGCCTTGCGGAACTGATGAGCCATTTCCTGCACGAAAAATCCGGGAAGTTCATTAAGGAAGTTTTTCAGGAGACGACGCAGATCGGCAGAGCAATGACGCACGAGACTGCGCTAAAACCCGAAGCGCTTAGCTCTATATTGGACATCGACAGCGTGTCTGACTACATCGAGAATTCACGAAGGCGCTCTGTGGCGCTCTGCTATTGCAGACACAAGCAAAAACTTATAGGCAACCCCTGCGATAAGCCGATGGATATTTGTTTCGCGCTGGACAACGGGTCGGATTACCTCGTGGGCAACGGTCTGGCGCGGGACGTGTCTAAGGAAGAGATGCGAGACCTGCTCGAAGTGGCGCGCGGCAGCGGGCTGGTTCAGGTGGCGGACAACGTGAAGCGCGGCGTCACCTTCATCTGCAACTGCTGCGGGTGCTGCTGCGGGATGATGGTGGCGGTCAACGAGCACGGCCTGAAATACGCCGTTCACACCAGCGCCTATATCGCGGCCATCTCCGCTCCGGAATGCACGGGCTGCGGCAAGTGCGAAAAGATATGCCCTATAAAGGCGATAACGATGGTCGAGAGGCCCGCGGACGCGGCGTCTTCGCCTGACGGCAAAAAGAGAAAACGGCTGGCCGTCATAGACGAATCGGTGTGCCTCGGATGCGGAGTCTGCCACCGGGCATGCGCGGCGGGAGCCATCGAACTGAAAAAAAGAGAGAAACGAACGCTCACGCCGGAATCGACGCTGGAGCGCATATTCAACATGGCGGTCGAAAGAGGAAAGATGCACCACCTGATATTCGACGAAGTGGAAGGGCCGCCCTTGCAGTTCATGAAATCGCTGGCGGGCGCTTTCCTCGCCCTCCCGGTGTCAAAACAGATACTTCTGAATAAAGAGATAAAATCCCGGTTCTTGGACTTCATCACGGGGTCGGCGAAAATCTGACAAAGCTCAGCCGAGCAATCCAACCCACAGTTTCCTTGTAGAAAACTGGGGCAGCAGCCGGTAGCCGCAATTATTCCGTTATCTCGATAGTGACCGAATCCGAGGCTTCCTCGCCTTGGCTGTCTTCGACTGAAAGGGTTATTGTGTGCAGCCCGGCGGTCAGGTTGTTCTTTGTGAAATAAGCTCCAGTTCCGATAGGACCGTCGATGTCTGAAGTCCAGACAAGGCCGGCTCCCGTTATCGCTCCGTCCTCCGGGTCAACTGCTCCGCCAGCAAAGAACAACAACGTGCCGCTTGCGACGCTGGAACCGCTTACAGGCGACGCTATGGCGACCACGGGCGGCTGATTTTCCGCTTCCGATTCGCCGACTGTTATAGTGACTGTCGCCGTGTCGATCTCATCATCCGAGTCTGTAACTGTTAGAGTGATTACGTGCTCGTTCTCGGACAAGTTTGTTTTTGTCAGATATGTTCCTGTGCCGAGATCGCCGTCCTCGCTGGAATGCCAACTCAGGGAAGCGCCTGTCAAAACACCGTCCTGAGCGTCAAGTCCCGTGCCTATGAATGTGACAACGGCTCCGGTCGCGAAAGCATATCCGTTCACAGGAGAGACGATTGTCGCGACGGGCGCTGAGCTTTGGGCGGGGTTCACCACAAGCGTTATCGTGTCCGTGTCGTTTAAACCATCCTCGTCTGATACTTCAAGCGTTATGACATGAGTTCCTTCCGAAAGAGTGTTGCTTGTGACCAGATTCCCGGTTCCGATAGGGCCGTCCAAGTCGGACGTCCATACGAGGGAAGCTCCGGCAAGGTTGCCTTCCTCGCAATCGGCGCCGACTCCGGTAAAAGTCACAATATTGCCTAGATAAACCTCGGCTCCGTCTGCGGGCGAACTGATTGTCGCCAACGGCTTCATATTTCCGCCAGAAGGCACAAGGGTGAAGTCCACGCTCTGCTGCCCGCCGGAAGTTATGGTCACATTTTTTGCCGCGGGAACCTGATAGCCGTCCGCCCTCACAAGAATCTCTCGAAGTCCGGGCGCGATGTCGTTTATCACAGCAACCGGAGTCTTGTAGGTGGTTAGCAACCCTCCGACATAAATATCGCCCTCCACCGGGATGGAGACTTGGCAGTCGGCGACGGCGGTGACGGTCAGCGTCCCTTTGTCCGTCGGAGTCATGGACATCTGATCGTCTCCCGCAGCGTCATTCACCACATTGGTAGTGTCTGCGACGACCGTCATATCGAATTCGATGTCCGCCATGCCGTCTTTAATTGCCTTGAGAGTATATGCTCCGGCCTCTATGTCCGAGAAGATGAATTTGCCGTCTCCGTCCGTTTGAACGGGAAGAGGAGCCTGAGCTGGAGTGAAATCCTTTGCGGTTAGGGACACTTGAGCGCCGGCGACTGGGATTTGTCCGTCCGGGACAGCCCTTCCCGCCGCGCGGAGCGCGGGTCTTGCCGCAAGTCCGCTGTTATAACTGTCCGCGTAAATGTAGCCTTCGACATCCCCGTATTGAATTTGGTAAGGAGTCATGTACCCTTTGCCGCACCCCGCCGCGAATAACGCGGCGGCGGCTATCGCCACCGCCAAAGCCGCTCTTTTTTTCATTTGTTCCGTCATCTCCCTGTGTGTTTATCAACCTATATACAATTGTGAGTCGTTTCCGGGGCTGGTTTTATTCCATCCCGCGCCGCGCTGTTCAGAGAATTATCATATCATAGAGACATGCTGGAGTCCACAATTGAGCGCCGCGCGGGTCGCGAAGTGGCATTATCCGCCGCGCGCCGCTATAATTGACGGAATGAACAATGAAATAGAAAAAACAATAATTGACGGCGGAGCGGTGACGCTCGTCGAGCGGATGCCCTCGATGCACACCGCGTCGGTCGGATTCTGGGTGGCGTTCGGCTCCAGATACGAGCCGGAGGGCGACTACGGCTCGGCGCACTTCATTGAGCACATGCTGTTCAAAGGCACGCGCAGCATGGGGCCGAGAGAGCTTGCAATGGCGGTCGAGGACGTGGGCGGCTCCATAGGCGCTTCGGCCTCCGAGGAGCGCACCCGCCTATACGCCCGCGCGCTGCCCGAACATATCCCTCTCGTGATAGACATCATGGCCGATATGTTCCGCCGTTCGGTGTTCCCGGCGGACGAATTCGACAGGGAGCGGGAAGTCGTGCTTGAAGAGATTAAAGGCCACGACGACACTCCGGAAGAAATCGTCACGGACAATTTTATTCAGGACATTTACGGGCTTGAAGGGCTGGGGCACAGCATTCTAGGCTACGAAGCAGACATCGCCGGGATGACGCGCGACAAGCTGTTCGAGCTATATGAAAAATTTTACCGGCCCGCGCATCTTGTGGTGTCGGCGGCGGGAAACCTCGGCGGGCTGGACATCCCGGCTCTTGTCGCCAAGGCCATCGAGCCGTGCTCCCTTCCGCCATGCAAAGCGCTGGTCTCCCCTCAATCCGAACCCGACTTTTCCACCAAGGCGGTGATCAGGCGCAAGGATATCCAGCAGACGCACTTCTGCCTCGGATTCCCCGGCGCGCCGTACAAAAGCCCGGACCGCTACAAATACATGCTTCTCGACATGATACTAAGCGGCGGGATGAGCAGCAGACTGTTCTACGAAGTGCGGGAACTCCGGGGCCTCGTCTACGACATCATGACGAGCAACTCCAGTTTCAGCGACACCGGTTTCTTCTACGTGTCCGCTTCGACAAGACCGGACAATCTAGCCGAAGTCCTCGACGTGACCATCTCGGAACTGAACAAAGTGACCTCCGGCCAAGTGTCGCTTCAAGAGCTTGACCGCGTCAAATCGCAACTCAAAGTTTCCATCACGATGAGCATGGAAAGCGTCGGCGGCAGAATGAGCAAACTGGCGCAATCGGAAATCTTCTACGGAAGAAACGTGGCCGACGAGGAAATTCTGGAAAAGATACTGGAAGTCAAACCGGAAGATGTCTGCGAGCTGGCAGCGGAAGTGTTCAGAGCCGACCGAGCAGTCTTCTCGGGTCTCGGCCCCTACAAGGGGAGAAAAGCCGCAGCCGCCGAACGTCTCGCCTTGGATTCGATATCGAAACTTTCCCGCTGAAACGCGAACGAAAGAATAGAAATTCCGTATCATGCAAGAAACTTCGGCTTAATAAAACGCTATTATTCGACTACGGGTTGTTCGGGCGGAGAAATACCGAGTTGGTCGTATATCATCGGCGACACATCTTTTAGCATCTGATCCGAAACAATCTTAAAAGGAATGCCGACCGGACTATTCAAAAACAAATCGGTTTCCTTGTGAAACTCCTGATTGCCTACGGATGGTCCAATCTCTTTGTTAACGATTATGCAGTGGTCCTGCAAAAACCTGTTTACAAGACCGCTCCATTTTTTACTGCCGATTTCTGATTCATTTGCGTAATATTTAAACCAAAACGTTTTATCTTCTTGAGCATCATAAAGTATTGCGGTTATGTCAACAGTTGCGATAAATGTTGTCTTTCCCTTGTAAAGAGTTGTTTTTCCGCCCTCTCTAACGGCTGTCCTTTCCTTCATTTCCCGAATATCCGTCATTAGAATAATTCTAGCGTTGTGTCTTTTCGCTAATGCGCGCGCTTCATCGAAGTTGATTAGTTTTTCAGCATTTTTGTAATTGCCGACTTTGTTGAATAATGCGTTCTCAATATCGCTGTCCTCCTCGTCTGTTCCAAGCGCCACCACTGTTCTTATTCGACTGTCCGCAAGAAAGCCTCGCGATACATATTCCGTAAGCATCTTCCTTACCTGCCGAATATTCGTATCCAAAGCATATTTGTTGCTCGATTTAGACGTAAATGTCTTTACGATCAGCAAATCATTAGCGAGCGCGGCGTTTTTATCGTCTATAATCGCAACTTCTTCGTTATCAATTTGCGCAGAAAATGAAGTCGACGCGCTTAATGCCATCATTAAAACCGCTATGCAAACCACAGGATGAAGGTTCGATCTCAATCTAAATATGTTCATGCCGCCCTCCGCCTTCTCAATATCTGCTGAATGTTTTTTTGTTCATCTCTCAAAATAGTCGATATTGATTTTTAACACATTTATCTGTTTTTCGTCAATTCTGTTCCATCAAATAGCATTTAATCAAACGTGTCATCGAGATCACGACGGAAATACCGGCGGGAATCGGTTTTTCCGCCTTATAAAATTAAAAACACAGCATTAAAACGTAGTTTGTGATTGCTTTATAATTTGACAGCATTGTTTTCCACGCACAAATAATTCGGCCTCGATCGCGCAGATCGCAAATTAAACCCGCTCAACGCTCGTAGTCGTCTTCTACGCGGACTACGTCGTCGAGTTCGGGGGTGGAAACTTCGAAGAACCGGCTGTCCTCAACGGCTTCCATTCTGTGTTTTCTTCCCGGCTCAACCACCCTGTATTCGCCCGGCACAATGACATGCTCCTCTATTTCGCCCGCCGCGTTTTCGAGCGTGAATTTTACTTTTCCTTCCATCAGATAGAGCGTTTCATGCTTGACTTTGTGGTACTGATAGCTGAGCCTGTGGCCGGCGTTTATCTCGAGGAATTTCGCCGCGTATTTGCCGTTGTCATACGCGATCCAAACTTCTCTTCCCCAAGGCTTATCGACTGTTTTCATAAGGATTGTTCCTCCCGAAAAGTCTTAATCATTTGGTTTTTGTTCGGATTCCCCGGCATCCGCCTAATGAAGGCGCTCTCAGAGGATCACATTTAATATAAAAACGGCTATCGAGACGACTATTGCGGCGGCGGCGGCAAACCCGGCAGCTACCGCGACGGCGGCTCTGTCGACTGGTTCCCACAGCGTTCGCGACACCGCGCCTGTCAGAACGAATACTTCCCAACCCGCAATCAAAACCGCGAAGCTCCAGAGAGGGATTGGGATGAAAGGCGCAAAAACGAAAAGCATCCTCAGGGCGGAACAACGCGCCGAAAGCTCAAAGATTTTTAAAGGCTCCACGCCAAGAATCGCCGCGGATGTCATGCCTGCGGCTGCCGCGAAGAAGATTTGCGCGACGAACATGACAGCGAGCCTGACAGGGAAATGCTCGATCCACAGCTTTGTCGCCGAGATGACAGCCGGAGAAGTTGTCGCCGGATTCAGCGGGCGCAGGTCGAGCGCGGCGGACGCAGCGAAAGACATCGCCGCGGCTCCCGCAATGAGCATCGGAAGCCCGAACAGCAGGAAGCTCTTCGCGTCGTCCCGCGAGTCCCCGTCGAACGGGCGCAGTTCCTCAGGCTCAACAAGGGCCTGCCACACTCTGCCGAAGCCGCTCCAGATGGAGAACCCCGCCAGCGCGGCGGCGGCCAGCAGCGCGAGTTCCGCGCCGGGCAGCCTGAATCGGAGTCTCGACCACCGCCACGCGACGTCCTCGGGCCGCCCCGCGCCGGATAGTTGCTGATAGACAATCTTCGGCTTCCGGTCCTCGTCGAGCAGGCCGGTGTCCACGATATGCCTTTCAACGCGCGGGCCGCCGAGAGCCGGCCCTTCGTAATCAGCCAGAGAATCAATGAAACCGCCTCCGGCGTTCGAGGCCGCAGCCATGGCGTCGCGCGCCGCCGCGATAGCAAAATACTGATGAAGCTGGGAGCCTTTCAGTCCGGCGGCTCCCGCGCGCGCGTCCGCGCCCGCGCCGTATGCCAAGAGGACGAGCGGCCTTTCGGACGCCGATATTTTCTTGGACGACAGCGCGCGCTTCAGCGACGCCGTCGAGCGGCCCGTCCAGCCCGCGTATTCCTCGAAAGCGTAAAAGTCTATTTCCTTCGGCGCTTTCCATAGGGAAACGCCCCTCGTCCCCGCGTAAACCAGCCTGCCGGGGTCCGCCTTCTTCAGCCTCGCGGCAAGACGTTCGACTGCGGCTGCGGTGGCCGAGTCGCCGACATCTATGCCGTTGCCCAACCCCCACGCGACGACGGAAGGATGGCTCTCGTCGCGGGCGACCATCTCGTCAAGCGCGGCCTCAAGCTCCGCGTATGCTGAATCGCCGCCGCGCAACTTTCCGCTGAAAGGAAGCTCCTCGAAAACCAGCAAACCCGCTCTATCGCACATGCTTAGCAGTTCCGGGTGAGGAGGGGCGACGAACCTGACCGCGTTGAACCCTGCGGCGCGAATGAATCGGATGTCTCTCTCCGCCGCCTCGCGGGTCGCGACCGGCCCCCAGCCGCCGCCGAAATGAGTCCTCCACACCACTCCGTCGAGCGTCACCCGCCCGCCGTTCAGGAGGAATCCTTTTCTATCGCGCTTGAATTCCCTAACGCCGAAATATTTCTGCGCCCCGTCCGTCATTCCTTCCGGAGTCACAGCCACCAGCCCGGCCTTGTAAATCTGGGGATTCTCAGGACTCCACCGGACGGCCTGCGGCAACTCCCCCCGCCAATCGAGATAGGCGTAACCGGAGGAGTCGGAAGACAGCAACGAATCGAAGATTGAGCCGCCCCATCCTTCCTCCGGGTTTATCCTGCCGAAAACCTGAGCCTCGCCGTCGGGAACCGCCACGCGAGCGGTCACTCTCGCGGAGGCGGTCGCCCAGTCCTCGTCTGCGGACGCGGCTTTCGCCGCCGCGCTCGCTTCCTCGAACCTTAGCGGTCGCCTGAACTCAATAAAAACCTCTCTGAAAATCCCGCCGAATTTTTTTTCTCCCGCGGGCGCCAACGCCGACGCGGGACTGTTGTCCACTATCACCCTAAGCTCGTTTCCGCCCGGAGACACGACATGTTTTGAGATGTCAACCTCGAACGGCGTCGGCCTAGAAGTTCTTTTGGCGACTCTGATGTCGTTTATCAAAACCTCGGCCGCTCCAGCCACTCCCTCGAAGCGGAGAATAGGCGATTCGCCCGCCCAATCTTCGTCTATATTAAATTCTATCCTATACTCAGCCGCGCCCGCGTAGTTCTCCAGACCGGGAATGCTATTCCAGACATGCGGGATCGCCACCGTGTTCCACTCCCCGACCGCGCCTGTCCTGAATTCCCAGTTGCCGTTGAGCCAGAGGGTTTTCCTGAACGGGTTAGGAGCGTTCTCGATGGGGTCGAAAAGAATTTTCTGTTCAGAGAATCTCGGAACCGGGACGCGTCCGAGCGCGCTCAGCGCGGCCCCCGCCGCAATAAGCGCCAACAACGCCATTCCCGCGATATATTGGTTCCTTGCTCTCATAAGCTGAAAAAGTATAGCACAATCCTGCGGAACGCGCTCCGCCCTCCAACCTATTCGGACAGCTTTAGGATCGCGTCCAGAACCTCCGCGCGGTCCGCCGCGCCGGGGGCAAGATAAAGATACCTGTGATAATACTGAATGGCTTTGCGCCGTTCGCCTGTCATCTCAAGACATGCCGCTAGGTTATACGCCGCCGCCGCGTTCTCAGGAGAAATGAAGAGGTAGGCGGAGTAGTAAGCCGCCGCCGTATCGACGCGCCCTTTCTCGTGCGCCGCCGCTGCCGACGCCGCCAGATTCTTCGGCTCTGGCAACCCTCCCATCAGCTTTACCTCGTTCAGTATGATTCGCAGACCGGACAGTTCCAGCCTGAAATAATCGTATTCCGGCGCGTCTGGGGCAAACCCCTTTCCGAAGAAACGCCTCATGGCGTCCTCCGCCGCGGCTCTTTCGCCGGCGTATATAAGAGCCGCGACGAAGTGGTATCCAGCCTGAAGGTTGACGGGGTCCGCGGAGAGCGCGACTCTCAAATCCTCCATCGCCCGATTGGCGAAACCCCTGTTTAGCTGCGCCACCGCGCGTTCGAGCAAGAAGTGAGGATTCGGCCCGCCGAGAGCGACGGCCCTATCGAAATCAACGACGGCCGCGGCATAGTCCGCCATATCCGAGCGCGCCAGTCCCCGGTTGTAGAAAGCGGCCGCGCCGGGATCGATTTTCGCCGCTCGGTCGAAGTCGGCGGCGGCGGACGCCAGACGCCCTTTTTTCAGCAGCGCTAGGCCCCTCGCGCCGCGCGCCTCGGCGTCGTCCGGCTCCAGTTCTAACGCCCGGTTGAAATCCGCGATCGCGGCGTCAAGACTGCCGGAGCGCAACAGAAGCCAGCCCCTGCTGCGCCAAGCCAGAGCCATATTAGGGTTAAGCTCGACGGCTTTGGAGTAGCTTTGCATCGCATCCTCGCCGCCGGCCAGCCCTCTGAAGAGATGCGCTTCGGCAAGTTTCGCGCGAAGATCCGCCGCGCGCTCCCCTTTCGCGAACTCCGCGGCCTGAGATAGATACTCTATCCTCGCCGCGTCGTCTCCCGTCTCGAGCGCAGCTTCCGCCGCCGCTTCGCAGTCCTCCAGAAAATAACACTTCCTAGATTCTTCCGACGCGCCGGATGAAGACGCGAAAACGAGCAGGCACAGCGCCGCAGCCACGGAAAACATCGCCGATTTTTGAGTCGAAACCATTCTTTTCATTGCGCAAGCCATATCAATATGAACCGAGCTTTGCTCCGGCGTCAGTCGACGAAGAACGCCGTTGCCTGAGCCGCCGAAATCTTTTTGCCTTCCTGATTTGTAGCGTCGAGCCTGTACGAAGCCATTTTTCCGCCCACTCTCACAGGCTCTCCCGCCGCCGTCACCACATCGCCGATTTTTGCGGGAGCCAGATATTGAATGTCGACCTGAACTGCCACCGCCGGGCGGCTCATAGAGTTCACCGCCGCCTCGAAAGCCGCGTCTGACACCGCGAACAGGACGGAGCCGTGCGCCGTGCTGTGAATGTTGGCGTGCTCAGGCTTGATTTCGAGGCTGGCCTTCGCGCGCCCGTCTCCCACGTCCGACAACCGTATGCCGAGCATGTTGTTGAACGGATTCTTCGCCAGTTTTTCGAGATAATCGCTGTCCATATATCTCCTCCGTCATTGACCGCGTCCCGCCGCCGGACCGCGCGCGGGCGTCATTTGAAATTGGGTTTCCGTTTCTCTTTCTGCGCGGTGACGCCCTCGCGGGCGTCGTCGCTCATGAATATCGGAGCGCCGATGGCCACTTCGATGTCGAGGGCGTCAGCCAGTGATTTTCCCTGTATCTGACGCGAGCACCTGACCATGCCCCGGATCGACTTCGGGCCGTTCGAGGCTATAACTCCGGCCAGCCCCATCGCCTCCTCCATCAGCTTCTCTCGCGGGACGACCCTGTTGAGGAAACCCCATTCGAGCAGCGCGGCGGCGGTGAAGTTGCCGCCAGTCAACAATATCTCCATAGCCCTCGCCTGCCCCACCTGCGCCGGAAGGAACACGTTCGACCCGCCTATCGGCATTATCCCCAGCGTGGTCTCCCTCATCTGAAACACCGCGTCTTCCGACGCAACCCGAAGCTCGCACCCCATCGCCATCTCGAATCCGCCGGTGAGGCAGTAACCGTTCACCGCCGCTATCACGGGGCGGTCCAGCGTCTTGTGCTTCAGCATCGCCTTGCCGACGGATTTGTTGTCGGACATCAGCCACTTCTCGCCCTCCGTCTCAGGCTTCCTCATGCCCGTCCATATCGGTATGGCCGTCTTGAGGTTCATTCCAGAGCAGAAAATGTCCGGCAACTCGGAGTAGAACACTACCACCCGCACCTTGTCGTCGGCTTGGCACTCTTCCCACACATTGTTAAGCGCCAGCAGTTCGTCGGGGCCGAGAGCGTTCCTTGTTTCCGGGCTGTTAAGCCCGACCTTTGCAATGTGGCCTTCTTTTTCAAAAACTATTCCCATCGTCGTCAAACCTCCGGAATGCGCCGGGCTCGTCAGTCCATACCCCCGGAGCGGCATTATATGAATATATTCTTACTCGCCTCATTTGTCGATAACCAGTCCGCCATGCCCCCTGTCTGCGTTTCTCCGGGCCTGCTTTTCCATCCCCGACTATTTCTTGCGGGTTTTTTTTTATAAACTTACATAAGATGGCCTTGGAGGGACAAACATGGAAAACAACGCCGATATCTTTCCGAACACGGGATTGAGCGCAGGTATGATATGCGAAAAGGTCGTTCTGGTTTGCGGGGAAGACCCCGACGAGACCGTGCGGGCTCTGGAGGCTCTAGGGTTAAAACCGCGCCTGATAAAAACCAATAGAGAGTTTCACACATATTCCGTCGACGGGAACGGCGGCGGATTCACCTTCTGCGTGACAGGCATCGGGTCTGCTTCCGTCGAGATATCAGTCACTGAGTTGTATAAATGCGGGGCGAGAATATTCGCGCACACAGGCACTTGCGGGTCGCTGTCCGGAGCCGGGCGCCCCGGAGAAGTCGCCCTTGTCGAGCAGGCTCTCAGATTCGACGGAGCCTCGTTCCACTACTCGCCCGGAACGCCCGGCGACGCGGTCGCCGCCAACCCGGCTCACAACCGGCTCGCCGCGTCCGCCATAAAGGACGCCCGCTTGAGATTCATCTCGCGCGACATCATATCCACCGACACTTTTTACTGTATGGGCGCGGGAAAGGACGTCGACGGCAAAACCGTCTACCCCGGCGTCCCTCTCAAAAAAGATTTCTTTCCGCCTCCGGGATACGCCGCGTTCAAGGCTCTTCTTGATTCCGGCAAGCCTTATGTGATAGACATGGAAGCGGCGGCGTTTCTTCTAATCTGCTCGGCCATCGACGACGAAATCTTCTATGTTTCACTTAAAGGAGTCTCTAACTCCGTGCCGTTCGAGCCGGGAGAACAGGTCGCGGAAACAGGAGCTGCGCTGAGGGCCGCGCTCGAAGCTTCGATAGCCGTAATCGAGCGCGCAGGCTCCCGCTCCGCGTCTTGACTGTCCCGGTCATTGAAAACATTATTGTAAAAAGCTTGACAAATATTCAGCCAACAGCAAGAATAACGATGGATTGGAAAGTCAGGTTCAAGTAAGAGGCAGGGAAAGAGAAATAAAAACTATCATTAATAAACATTTCCACAGCGTCCATTGCAAGAATCCTGACCTGCAATTTAACCGTGCGCAAGGCGAGTTGTTTCTAAGCTGACGGGTTGGGATGCAATTCAGCAAACTATTCCTGCAAGCGGAACAACCGGCAAACCTAGCACGAGTATTGTGAAAAGGAGGCTGGTCCTATTATGAAGGGAACTGTAAAGTGGTTCAACGCGGCAAAAGGTTACGGATTCATCCAGAGGCCTGACGGCAACGATGTTTTCGTGCACTACAGCGCAATTCAGGGCGACGGTTACAAATCGCTCGAAGAAGGTCAGGAAGTCGAATTCGACGTCGTGGCCGGACCCAAGGGCGATCAGGCATCCAACGTCAGCAAAGCCTGATTTGGATTAAGAGCGCAAAACACAGCCCCTCCGGTTAATCCGGCGGGGCTTTTTTATTTTGTCCGCTTCGGGTTATCAAACATCATAAAGCGCATGATAAAACGTATCATTCTATTATACATGCTATTAGATGATTCTACCCACTACCAAGTGTGCCATGCGCAAAACTTTTTCTTTTGCGCATGATGCTTTTCACCAAATAGTAAATGGGAGCTTTCATTTAGTTCTTCGTATAGCAATTTTTTCTGTGGATTTATAAATATATGCAACAATGGAGCGACAGCGCTCTTGTCTGAAATCATTCCATGCTTTGATTATTCTGTCGCGCGGCGCGTCACAGTTTGGAGAGCCGGTCGACCGTTTCCTGAATCCTGTCTTCCGGCTCTACGAGCGCAAAACGGATGTGGTCGTTGCCGGCTTCGCCGAACCCAATGCCCGGCGCGACCGCCACGCCCGTCTCCCTGACGATAAGCGACGCGAACTCCGTGGAGTTCATCTCTTTGAACGCTTCGGGAATCTTCACCCAAACGTACATGGTCGCTTTCGGACGGCGGTGTTTCCAGCCGAGCTTGTCCAGACCGTCGCAAAGGATGTCGCGCCGCCTCTGGTACGCCGCGGCCGTTTCAGACACTATTTCTTCGTGCATTTCCAACGCGACGATAGCGGCCTTTTGAATCGCGGAGAAAACCCCGAAGTCAACGTAGCTCTTCATTTTTTTCATCACCGAGAGTATCTGCGGGTTGCCCACCACGAACGCCATCCGCCACCCGGCCATGCTGAACGTCTTGGAAAAACTGTGAAACTCGATGCCGATGTCCCGCGCCCCGTCAGCCTGCAGAAAACTGGGAGCCTTGTAGCCGTCGAAGCATATCTCGGAATACGCGGCGTCGTGGCTGACTATTATGCGATGCTCTTTCGCAAATCTGGCGATGCCGTCGAAATGACTTTTCTCCACTACGGTGGTCGTCGGATTGTGCGGATACGAGATGAACATCAGTTTGGCTCGGCGAAGCACCGCCGGGTCGATACGCTCGAAATCGGGCAGAAAATCATTCTCCTCCAGCAACGGGACATTGTACAGCGAGCCGCCGAAGATGGTGATGCTGTTGAAGAAGATCGGATATGTCGGCGTGGGGATAAGCGCGTAGTCGTCCCTGTTCATGAAAGCCGACGACAGGTTGGCAAGGCCTTCCTTCGAGCCGATGAGCGCGAGCACCTCGTCGGCGGGGTTGAGGTCCACATCGAACCGCTTCGAGTACCAGTACGCCACCGCGCGCTTGAACTCTATCGAGCCGTCGCCGGCGGGATATCTGTTTATGTGGCGCTCGTTGACGGCGCGGGCCAGTTCCTTGCGTATCGGCTCCGGCACCGGCATGTCTGGGCTGCCCATGCCGAGGTCGATTATATCCATCCCCCGCATCCTAGCCTCGTTCTTGAGTTTGTTTATCGTCGTAAAAACATACGGCGGCAGCTTGCTTATCCTGTTGGACATCATGCTTTCGAAATCAATTTTGCTCATCGTCAATCTCCGTCGATTTCCCGTCGCCGGCCTCCATAGAAAGGCTTGCGGCTCGCAGTTTAATCTTTAATTGTAACGTCGCGCCGCCAAATTCAAAGTATGCGCGGCAATTTTGTTTTGCGCGGCGGGGGAAGTCATTATATAATGGGCGCGGAAAAGAAGGGAACGGACGGCGGGGGCCGTCCGGCAAAACCGATGAACACGCCAGCAAAAGAACTAGACGCGCTTGTGGAAAGAATGCGCGGCGGAAATGTGCGCGCCCTTTCCCGTCTTATGACTCTGGTGGAGAGCGATCCGAAGGCCGCTCCCGCTGTGATGAAGCGCGTTTACTCAGGCAGGGCCAACGCCCGCAGAGTTGGCCTCTCCGGGCCTCCCGGAGCTGGAAAAAGCACTCTGCTGTCCAACCTTCTCGACGCGGGAGCCAAAGAGGGAAAACGCGTCGCCGCCCTCTGCATCGATCCCACCTCCCCAATCTCCGGCGGCGCTCTCCTCGGCGACCGCATACGCATGGCCGGCTCGTTCAGCCTAGACAACGTTTTTATCCGCAGCGTCGCATCCGGAAAAAGCCTCGGCGGCCTTGCCGAAGCGACTAAATACCACACCCTGCTCCTCGAAGCTTTCGGCGCAGACCTCATTCTCATTGAAACCGTAGGCATCGGTCAGGTCGGCTATGACATCCGCTCCGTCGCAGAATCTCTTGTCCTCATACTTGTCCCGGAATCGGGCGACACCGTGCAGATTCTCAAATCCGGCATACTCGAACTCGCCGACGTCGTGGCCGTAAACAAATCCGACAGGGAAGGCGCGGACGAGATAGCCGCCACGCTTTCATTCACTTTCGAAACTCCGAGAGACGGATGGCGCATCCCGGTCATCAAAACCGTCGCAAGCGAAAACGAAGGAACGGGAGACGTCATGCGGGCGCTCGACGAGCACTACGCATATCTCAAAGAAACCGGCGGGCTTGAGAGATACCGCAACCCCGAAGCCGACTTGCGCGAGGCGCTGGAACTCAGGTTCAGGCGGTTTATCGACGGCGGGGCAGTCTCCCGCGACGCGGACTCGGCGCAAGTCGCCGCGCGCGTCAAATCCGGCTCTCTCGACCCATTCTCCGCCGCGGCGGATATTATGGACATCTTATTCAAAAGGAACAAACCATGAGCGATGAAATAAAAAGGAACGAATTCACATCCCTGTCGGGCAGACAGGTCAAAAGCGTATACACGGCGGCGGATCTCGACGGATTCGACCCGGCGGCGGAACTCGGCGCGCCCGGCGAATTCCCATACACCCGAGGGATTCATCCCGACATGTACAGAGGCAGGCAGTGGACGATGCGCCTGTTCGCAGGCTTCGGCTCGGCGGTCGAGACCAACCAGCGCTACAAGTTCCTGCTTGAACGCGGGCAGACCGGCCTCAGCGTGGCTTTCGACATGCCCACCATAATGGGCTACGACAGCGACCACCCCCTCTCCCGCGGCGAAGTCGGCCGCTGCGGCGTCGCTATCTGCACCCTCGACGACATGGAGACCCTCTTCGACGGCATCCCCATGGACAAAGTCACCACCTCAATGACCATTAACGGCCCCGCCTCCATCCTCCTGTCACTCTACGCCGCCGTCGCCAAACGGCAAGGCGTTTCTCTGGACAAAATCGGCGGAACCATCCAGAACGACATCCTCAAAGAATACATGGCGCAGAACTCTTGGATATTCCCTCCCGAACCGTCCCTCAGGCTGATAACGGACATATTCGCGCACTGCGCCGACGAAATACCCCGATGGAACACCATAAGCATCAGCGGCTATCACATCCGCGAGGCCGGCTCCACCGCTCAGCAGGAGCTTGCCTTCACTCTGATGAACGGCCTGTTTTACGCGCAGCGCGGCGTCGAGGCCGGACTCGACATAGACTCGTTCGCCCCGCGCCTCTCCTTCTTCTTCGACGCGCACATCGATTTCTTCGAAGAGATAGCCAAGTTCCGCGCGGCCCGCCGAATCTGGGCGCGCGAGATGAAAAAACGCTTCAACGCCTCCGACCCGCGCTCGCTCAAACTCCGCTTCCACACTCAGACCGCCGGCGTCTCTCTCACCGCCGAAGAGCCTGAAAACAACATTATCAGAACCGCGTTCGAGGCCCTCTCCGCCGTCCTCGGCGGCACTCAGTCGCTGCACACCAACAGCATGGACGAAGTGCTCGCTCTGCCGACGGAAAAATCAGCGCAGATAGCCTTGCGCACTCAACAGATTCTCGCCCTCGAAACCGAAGTGGCCAACACCGCCGACCCGCTCGCAGGCTCCTACTACGTGGAATCGCTCACGAACGACATGGAGGCCGCGTTCTACGACTACGATGAAAAAGTGCGCAAGCTCGGCGGCCCTCTGAAGGCCCTCGATCAGGCGTTCTTCCAGAAGGAAATCGCCGACGCGTCGTTCAGATACCAACGCGCCCTCGAAGAGAAAAGAAAATATCAGGTCGGCGTCACTGTCTACAACATCCACAGGCCGCCGGACATCGAGTTGCTCAAAATCGACCAAGCCACCGAGGACAGGCAGGTCGAGCGCGTGAGAAAATTCAAATCGAAACGCGACTCCGCCGCCGCCGCAAACGCGGTCGCCAAACTCAAGCGCGCCGCCGCCTCAAATAACGAAAACCTTATTCCTCTTATCATCGGCGCGGTCGAATCCCACGCGACTATGGGCGAAATCATTCAGGGACTCAAAGAAGTCTTCGGCTCCTATAAAGAGCGGCTGTTCCTGTGACCGGCGCGGCTTCCCGGCGGCGCGCGGCTCTTCCGGCATGAATAATAACGCCGAAAAAAACGAAAAAAGAAAAACCGCGATGACCGCGGCTCTTGCTTTCGCGGGCGCTGTCGCCGTCTTCATCTTCTTTCGTTTCCTCTATCCATCCGTCAGTTGGATTCCCGCGTGCGCTTTCCACTCAATAACAGGCTTGCACTGTCCGGGGTGCGGCGGGCTTCGCGCGATGCACGCTCTGGCAAACGGCAGATTCGCTGAGGCGGCAGGACACAACGCTCTGTTCGTCCTTATTCTGATCCCCCTCGGAGCCGTCGTCGCCGGACTGTGGTTTTACCGGCGGGTTACGGGCCGGGGCGGCTTGCCCCCCTTCCCCTCCGCCGCCGCATGGTTTCTGGTCGCCCTCGCCGTCATCTTCGCAATACTCCGCAACCTGCCCTTTTTCCCTTTCACCATCCTTGCCCCGTAACGCCGTTCCTTTTCCCGCAAAGGCAAAAAAAACGCCCGCATTCGGAAATTATTACTAAAGGGCGCTTGAGCGCGGCTTTGCTTTGGGACGGCAGCATCATGATTAAGTACAGATACAACAGGGTGGTTCACGCGCCCCGCGACTTTGTTTTCATAACTATGCGGGACAAGCAAACGGAGCTTAACGAAATGCTGCCTAACGTGTCCACGTGCTCCATTGTCGAAGACCGCCCTTGCGAGGGCTCCCGCAGAATCGTCGCCGAGGTCGCGGGCAAAAGCGACATCCCCTTTTTCCTTAAACCCTTCCTCAATTCTAGACAGTTGGTCTGGCACAGCATCCAGACATGGGACGAAGACGAATGGTCGTGCGACTATCGCATCGAAACCGCTTATTTCAGGGACAATGTCGAGGTGAGAGGCAAATGGTGGTTCAAGGAGCGCACCTCGGACAAGACCAATATCTACATCGACAGCATGATAGGCATAGACGCGGGCGGTATTCCGGGCGTGCCCGACCAGCTCGCAAGAGGCATTTCGACTCTCGCCGAACAGATTCTGCACAAAATGACTCTGCCGAACCTCAACCGGATCTGCGCGATAGTCGAGGAAATGAACGGCTGCCATTGAGAAAACGCGCCACGCGCGCTTAAGGCGGAAATCTGTGAAACGCGACCAGAAAAACGAGCCGGTTGTCATTTACAGGACATCCGACTATTTCGACGCCAACATTATTAAGGGAGTGTTGGAAACAAACGGAATAAAAAGTTTTCTTTCAGGAACGCCGATGTCGCATTGCTTGGACGTCGCAAGACATTTTGGCGCGGTTGACATCAGAATAAACGTTCGGGAGCAGGACGCCGAAGCGGCGTTAAAAATCATCAATGAGTCCCAAGAGCCTTAAGCCGTTCTCGCGGAGAAGAAACGACGCTTATGAATCCGGATACTAAATAAATGGAACTGGTGACGATTTACCGCGCCGCGAGTTACAATGAAGCGGAGATCATCAGGGGGCTTCTGGAAGCCAACGGGATAAAAAGCGTCGCTTCAGGGAACGCCGCGCCGTCGGTTCACATCTTCACTATCGACGGCATGGGAGAAGTAAACGTGATGGTGGCGGCAAAGGACGCAAAAGCCGCCGCGGAACTGATAGCAAGCTCGGAAAACGAAGAGCCGGCCTCGGATTGAATCCCCGGACGGCGATGCTGGAGGAAACACTGTTTTGAGAAAAATCGCGACAGCGGCCATAGCCGCCGCAATATTTTTCGCCGCGTCCGCGCTCGCGGTCGATGTGCTGGACGCCGAAATAACCATCCGCGACGGCTACGCAATAGTCATAGACGGAGCCACCGTCCAGCCTGACGTTCCCCCCGTCGAAAAAGGCGGCATGATATTCATCCCCATCAGATTCGCCGCCGAAGCTCTCCGCGCGGACGTCACTTGGCACAAGGAAAACAAAATTATCGATCTGCGCTTCCCCGGCAACAGGCGAATGACTATGAAAATCGGCGACACGACGGTGGACATGGGCGACACGGAAAAAATCCTTCCCGCCGCCCCCTTCATCTTCGAGTCCCGCGCCATGATCCCCCTGCGGCCGGTCGCCGAACAGGGCTGGTTCAAAGTCAAGGAACAGCAGGACGCCTCCATTCTCGTGACCGACCCCGAAATCTACGGCTATCAGGTCCCCCCGGAGGAAAGCGTCGCCCCCGGCGAAAAATCCCACTCCGGCTCCATGGATGCCATCAGAGAAAAAGCCCGCAATGATGAAACGACGAAGAAACTCCGACTCCCCGTTCTGACGGCATGGGCGGCGCTTCTGGCCCTTTGGGCATGGCTGTTTGTTTCCCGCTTGCGCGGCAAGAAGGAATCCGCCAAAGACTTGGTGATAATCGGCCTCTGCCTCACCGCCGGAATGGCCTTCGTCTTATATGCCGGAATATTGATGAGCACTTACTGGGCTGCGATAGTAATACTTGTAATGAGCGCCATCGGTCTTGTTTCAAATGAAAATTATCAGGACAAGCTGGTGACTATGGCGTCCACCGCTCAGGGCGCGGGACTTATATGCACGCTTTTCGGGCTGGGACTTCTCATCGGCCCGGCAATCGCTCAAAGAGACATCGAGGCAATCGGCTTCGGCATTTACGTTAAGATCGAACCGACAATCACCGGCCTCGCTCTCTCAATAATTTTGAATATGTTATTCGGCTATGAAGCAAGAAGAAAACGGACCTAATAAGCGGGTGTCATTCCTGATGCCGTACATCGACTTCTGTTTCATGCTGATCATAATTTTCGCCGGGATGCTCTCCATCGCGTACTTCGAGCCTCTCGGTCGCACCGACATTCAGACCCGCCAAGCGACCACCATCACAAACAGAGAAGGACAGTTCGACACCAAACCGCTCGGAGTCCAGTGGGAAAGCAAAGCCCCCGGAGACCTCGACGATAGCGACCAGATACGCCCCATGCGCGGCGGAGAAACAACTCCCCCGGCGGCCGTCAGGCCTCTGCGCGACCTCTCGAAACCCTCCGGCGCAGACCCCGAAGAACTCGAAAAACTCAAAGAACAACTGCGCCTCAAAGAAGAAGAACTAAAGAAAATGTCCGAAACACAACATACCGCCGCCGAAGGAAAAGAACCGGACCCAACAGCCGCCTCGCCCGCGACGCCCTCCCAACCCGACGAACCCGGCTCCGGCAACCATCACTACATCGACCTTCGCAAAAATAAGTAATCTCCATCAATCAGGTCTATCTGCGCTTGCGGCTGGTTTTCTGCATTGCGATATTCTATTTCTTGAACGCCGCCCGCTCCGTCAAAGCAACATCGGGCGCTCTTGACAGAACCGCCGCTTTTGTGTAATTTGAATATTGAATGTTCATATTGTCAGCGCGAGGCGCATTATGATTAACCGAACTCTTACCGCAAAACTGAAAGAATCAGCGAAACAATTCCCTGTAGTCACCGTTACCGGTCCGCGGCAGTCAGGCAAAACCACGCTGGTTCAATCTGTGTTCAAGAATCACCAATATGTGTCGCTTGAGTCTCCGGACCACCGCCGGTTCGCCCTTGAAGACCCGCGCGGTTTTTTAGAGCAATTCAAGGGATCGGTCATACTGGATGAAGCGCAACGAGCGCCGGAACTATTCTCATATATACAAACCATCGTGGACGGAAACAACGACCGGATGGGACGTTTCATCCTGACCGGCTCCCAAAATTTTTTGTTGCTGCAAAGCATCTCTCAGTCGCTTGCCGGAAGATGCGCCGTTCTTCGTCTCCTTCCCTTTTCAATGTCCGAGCTTCAAAGCCGAAAGCACGTCGCTTTGGAAACTCTCGGTAGAAGCTCCTCAAAAACTCCGAATCCGCCTGAAAAAAGCTTGTTGGAAACCCTGTTCGCCGGGTTTTATCCGCGAATACACGACAAGCGCATTCCCCCTCGCGACTGGCTCGCGAGCTACTACCTGACTTACATCGAAAGAGATGTGCGCGGAATTCTCAATGTCGGCGATATCGAATCATTCGGCAGATTCATCAGGTTGTGCGCCGGGCGCAGCGGCCAACTTCTCAACCTCTCCGGGTTGGCTTCCGACTGCGGGATATCTCACAGCACCGCCTCGCGTTGGCTCTCAGTTCTCGAAGCCGGATTCATCTTGACTCTCTTGAGACCCCACCACAACAATTTCGGGAAACGCCTTATAAAAAGCCCCAAACTTTACTTTCTCGACACCGGCCTATTGTGCTATCTGTTGCAAATCCGTTCGCATGACGAGCTTCTTCACCGCTCCGAACGCGGAGCCGTCTTTGAAACCTTCGTTGTCTCAGAATTCTTCAAGAACTTCTTGCACCGAGGCGAACAACCCAGTCTCTATTTCTGGCGTGACTCGCGCGGACACGAAGTAGACATCATAATCGACCTCGGACATGAACTCATACCCGTCGAAGCTAAATCCGCCCAGACAATAGCTTCCGACTTTTTCGACAATCTCGCCTATTGGCGGCAAATATCCGCAAATGAGACTGGCGCTTCTGCTCTCATTTATGGAGGCGATCAGTCTTTTAAACGCTCTGGAGCGGTCGTTCATCCATGGTTCGCTCTTTAAACTCGAACTTAGAAAACAAACAATCGCGGCAACGCCGTCCCTCGCCTGACGTTGTGGCGGCGGAGCCTATCTCCAAACAAAAGCTGATATGTTCGGTCCGCCTTCGAGGAGTTTTACCGCCTTATAAAGTTCATACCGGCAAAGCTCCGCGCCGCGGTCGCAACGGGAACCCTTTTCATATCCCTTGTAGCGCTTTTTCACCGCCGCCAAAGCGCGCCTGTCGCCCAACTGACCGAGCGCCCACGCCGCCGAATTGCGCGCTCTAAAATCGGCGGCATCATCTTCAAGCAGCTTTATCAGAGCCTCTACTCTGTCGCCCTCGTATTTCAACATCGCTTCTTTGCAGACTTCCTTAACTTCATATCCTATCCAGCTTGCCGTCACAAAAAACATAAACAGAAGCATGAGAAACCCGATTCCAGCGACGCAGAACGCAAGGTTCTTCAGCCGGGCTTTCTGCCGCGTCATCGCGCATCCCCTCCCCCCTCGTAGATAAAAACATTCTCTACCGATTCGCCGAACACGCGGGCTATCCTGAACGCCAGCTCAAGAGAAGGCGAGTACCTGTTCTTCTCAATGGCGATTATTGTCTGACGCGTGACGCCGACCCTGCGCGCAAGCTCCTCCTGCGTCATATCCCGCTCCGCGCGGCACACTTTGATCCTGTTGTTTATAAGCATTTATATCCTTGCGGGTTAGTATTACCCGCCATGTTCCCTGTCGAAATATTTGAATGTTATCGAGTAGATCGCGCAGTTCAGACAAACGACATAACAGAAAACCGTTCCAAGCGCCTCAAGTCCTCCATCCCCTGTCCGCCGTCCTATAAAAATAAATATCAGAGACAGGAAGCCCAAGAATACGGACATGACGGCGAATGTCGCGCGGGCGGCGCGGCCTCCGAGAGCCTCCACCCGCTCGTCGAAATAAACCTCCCCGCTTCTCCGCCTCACAAGAGCCATGAAGAGCGCTCCCATCGCGATTCCCGCCAGCGCCAGAAACATATTTCCAGAGGTCGCTCCTATCGCCACAATAGCGCACACGAACGAAGTCACAAGAATCTTTGCGCGCCTCAAATCAATCACCACCCCGCCGAATGTAATGTCATTATAACATATTGTAATGTTTACATTACATTCGTCAAGCAAAATATGAATAAAGCATCGTCAGCGGAAAAAGGAATGCATAAGAAGAAATTGGCGCGAAAAACTTTTGTTTATTTCACTTCGATATAGATGTCGTCCACAGTTCCGCCGGGGCGAAGCCCGACGACAGTCGCTTGGCCGAGCCCGTCTTTGTGGCTAGCCGGGCAATAGGGATCCGTGACCATGCAATAAGGGGGGGAAGTGTCCCACACCGCGTTTATCTGAGGGTTGCCGGATGCCGGAACGGTCATTTCGAATTCAAAGTAGTCGGCTGTCAACTGAGAGGAGGCGAAGAACGCCGAAGCGACCACAACCACTTCTTCGGGAAGTTTCATCGGCTCGATGACATACAGGAAGAGATGTCCCCGCCGCTCGGAGTAATCGCCGAGTTGAATCGTTCCCCGGACAATGCCGGTGCGCGACGGCTCGGCCTGAGGCAGTTCCGAAGCGGGGCGCACGGCAAGCTCCGGTTTGCGAGTTTCCGCCACGGGCTTGTCTTCCGGAATTTTATAAGGCTCCTTCGAACATGAGCATCCTCCCGCAACGAAACACAGGAGAAGAAGAGCAAGCGCTATTTTTTTCATAATATCCTCCAAAGAGCCGCGACGCTCGTCCCGGATTCATAATGCGAATTCGAGTTCAAGCTCCGTCGCCGGATTCCGAGCTATCGGCGGGAGCGGAGCGCGGCTTGACGAACAAAGGGCTTAGCCTGAAAAACTTTTCCATCGCGTCAATCGCGGGAACGGCCATTCCCGCGCCGCTCGACCTGAAGGTGTCCCTCGCCATTTCGAAGTCGTCTGAGTCAACGCCTCCGGCCAGTCCGAGCGCGACCAGATAAAAAAATGAGCCGCAGACACATGCCGCCGCGACGCTTGCGACGGACACCGAATCATAAGGCAGCGCGCGGAGCGCGGCGGCGGCGGCGACCGCCGCGACGGCGGGTCTTGCGACCATCTTCCACGGCCATCTTATGCCGCCCAGCTTTTTTAAACAGTATAGCAGAGCCGCCAGCCCCAGAAAAACCGTCGCGCTGAAAACCCCGGCTGCCGCTAAGGCGGAGTCTGAGTAAACGCCTGCGGCGGCAAGAGCCGCGACAACCGCCACAGTCATCGCCAATGAAACCGCCGCCGGAACCGCAGGTTTTTTTATCCCCACAAGCACATTTACGGCCAGCATAGCGAGCATGCCCGCGCTCATCCCCGCGAAAAGCGTCAGCGTCAGAATTCCCATGCTCTCGCGCGGATATTCCTTTCCGCTGAAAAGCTCGACGATTGTTCCGGAATAGACGGCGTATATGGATATCATCAGCATTATTATCGAAAGCGCGTATTTTACGGCGAGGTCGAAATACCTCTGCATAAGCTCCGGGTTCTTTTTAGATTCCGCTTCCGAGATAGCAGGCACGATAGCCATCACCATGCCGATAATGAGCATCGGAGCCATAGCGTAAGTGAACGCCGCGCAGAAGCGTCCGGCGTTTAATATCTTGTCGGCTGCCACCCCGCCGAGCGCCGAACTGTGCGCCGCAAACGAGACGACCGCAGGGGGAAGGAACTGGACGCCTGACGCGGCGATTACCGCCAGCGCTGCGACCCAGCCGAATGAAAGCAGGCGTTTCGATTCCCTCCAGCCCATTTTCCACGAGTAGATTTTTTTCAGGCTCAAATCCGCGCGGCGGAACATCGCCAGAGAAACAACAAACTGAGCGACCGACGCTAAAGCCACGCCGCCCGCCCCGGCGAGTATCCCCGCAGCCTGACTCCCCGGCCAGTATGTTTTTGCGGCGTAAACCATGCCCGCCGAAGACGCCAGCATCGCTATCGGGAACACAATGTTGCAAACCGCCAGCAGGTCCATCCGTTGAATTCCGCCCGCTGTCGCGAAAAACGACATGTACATCTGTTTTCCCGCGACCGACACTATCATCAGCCACGCTAGGCCGGAGTAAACGTTGGCGGCGGGAGAAGCGTCGTAAATGGCGACGAGCGCCGCAGCGGCAACCCCGCAGAACAGCGCTCCCATAGCAACCAGCAGCCTTGTGCCTTCCGACATTATCAGCGCCGCGCCCTCAGGGTCCTTGTGCCTCCTGTCGGATATGAACGTCATCATCGCTTGCGGAACGCCGAAGGACGTTGCCAGAGACAACAGCCAGAAGAGGTTCAGGAAAGGCCCGGTCAGGCTGAAGCCCTCCGGGCCGAGCATCCTCTGCATTATCGCCGACCACGCAAATTGCATCGCGCCCGACGCCGCGGAAACGACGAAAAGCAGAGAGCTTCCGGCCACGAACCTGCCGACTTTTTCGCGGTCGGTGTCGCCGCTCTTAAACGCGTTTGCGGACGCCATGCCGGGACCTCTTTCGATTAAGTCGCTTCGCGCCGCAGTCCGAAAAAAACGTTTGACTTGTCAGGGTCATTCGGCTGTTAAACCAGCGGCCGCCGATCCCTTCGCGGGTATGTCGAAATTTATTGTGACGAAAGCCTTGCCGTCTTTGTCAAAACGCGACACAACGGAGCATCCCTCGCATGTATAATCTTTCGCTGCCGGCATTTCGATCCGCGCCGCCGCGTTCGGCAACGCCATCGTTCCTGAGTTCTTCGCCTTGATTGCGACCGCGCGCCCGTCTTCCGAGCGTTTAGTCGCCGATATGACCATTCCCGTTTTGAACGCCGTGAATCCGTCCTTTTTCGCGTTCATTTCCTTTACGCGTCCATTCGCGATATCAATAACCCGGTAAGAGCCTTCGTACGCGGCCCCCGTCTGAACATATGTCACAGGCGGCAGTTTGTCCACCACATCCATGTGCAGGTGGCCGTACAGCGCGAGCCTGACATCGCGCCGCGCGGCTATCTCTTTCACTTTCGAGTCCGTATTGTGCAGAGGCACATGGAACATGATTATTCTCATCAACGCGTCTGATGCGGCCGCGAGGTCGGCGTCCAGCCATTCGAGCTGCTCCGGCGATATGTCTTCCGCGTGCGGGGCGTCGCTCCCGCCCGACCTGTAAACAAACGTGTTGTCGAACGCGGCGAAATGATACGCGCCGTAGTCGAAACTGAAATCAGTCGTGTCGAAAAATCTATTCCAGACCAAGTAGTCCTCTTCTTTTTTATACGGGCTTAGGTCGTGATTGCCGGGAACAATAAAAGTCGGCGCATTGTAGGAATTCCAGAGGTCCAGCATGGCGGGATACTGGTCGGATTCCGGCCAGCGCTCGCTCGTGTATCCCGTCGAGTCGGTAAGGTCTCCCGTTATTACTACTAGGTCCGGATTAACCAAATTGATTTCTTCAGCCAATTCCTTGTATATGTCGAAAAGGCTTTCCGCCTTGTAAACATGCACGTCAGTAAGATGAACGACGCGGATGGAATCCTTAAACTCAGGAACGACCATTACGGAGCGGGGTTGAAAATCCTCTCCGCCGCTGAATTTAATTCTGAGGCCGTATAGCAGGGATGAGACGTCGCCGGGCACAGACGCTTTCAAGGCCCAGCGTCCGTTTTCAGGGTTGAACGAAGCGGCGACGATTTCCAATGGAGAAGCCGCCCATTCGCTTTCAAGCGAGGCGCTCCATCCGCTCGCGTCAGAAGGCGCGACAGCCTCGATCGCGAACTCGTCTCCCGGCCTCGCAAACGCGGGTCTGGACCTGTTCGGAATCCGGATGTTTTTCAAAGGCCTTGCGCCGGTTTTTTCTTCCATCAGGACCCGTCCGAGGGATATCTCCGCGCCGGACACGACTTTCAACCCTGATTTTTCAAGCTGTTCAAATCCCGGTTTCTCAATCCGCAGAGCGTATTCGCCCGGAGCAAGCGCGTTGAAAACGAATTCGCCTGACTCGCCGGTAATCGCCCGAACCTCGACCGGCCCTCCCGATATCGCGACCCGCGCGCGCATAATCGGCAATCCTTCGTTATGGACGCACTCCAGAACTCCCGACACCGAGCCGAACGGCACGGCTGCTACCCGCAACGCGTCCACAGCGACGAGAGCGCCCTTGCTGTTCGGATTCGATTCGTTGAGAATCTCCAGACGCAATTTGTGCGCGCCCGGCTGCAAACCGTTCGCAAGAGCAATCCTTTCAGGAGATGGCGTCATAAGGTTTTTGTACAGGTCGATTGTGGCGACGGGACGACCGTCGATAGACGCCAGCGCTTTGCCGCCCGTTTTGCCCGTCACAAGGTCCGCTGAAATAGCCGGGCCGGTGAAATCGAATTCGATTGCCGCGCCGATTTTTTCGGACGCTACCGCCGCGCCGCCCGACAGCGATTCCATCCTCATCTGTTTCCAGTCGGCTGCGTCGGCGACGACAACGCCCCCGGCCTCCGCTTCGAAAACTGTCTCCGCAATAACAGCGGCAGCTCCGGCTGAGTAATCCTGCGCCGCCGCGACAATTCCCATAAACGCCATGCTCAGCGTCAAAACTGCTGCCGCAAACATTGTTTTCTTCATTTAGGCTTCTCCTTGGCTACTGCGACCGACATACGAACACAAAATCGCATAAGACTTCGTTTTTCAATGTATTCTAGCCAATACCCACAATGAAATCCAATATATAAACCGAAAGGACACATGCGATTCCGCCATGTCCGGCCCGCGTTCTGCCGGCAATTTTCGTAAAGCAAAACGATAGAAATGATATATAATTGAACACAGGCGACGAAGTGAAATCGTCCGCTTGCATCGCATCGGGAGGATGGCAAATGAACAAAATTAATACTCTGAAAACGAAGTCCGTCAGAAGCATGGCAGGAGCTGGGCTGGTGGCGTTCGTTTTGATACTGATAAGCTGCGTTGACTGCGCCAGTCCGGCGGGAGGCGAGCCTTCAGCGAGACCGGAGAGAATCATACTCAACCCGACTCAGAACCCTTCCACCGGAATGGCTGCGACTTGGAGAACGACCGATGCGGTGGAGAACCCGCAGGCGCAGATCGCCGTCGCGACGGCCGCTCCCGATTTCAGGGACAAGGCGGTTTCAGCGGCGGCAAAAACCGAGACCGTCAAAATTGATGGCGCGAATCCTGTTTATTACCATTCCGTGGTTTTTGAATCGCTGAAACCCGCTACTCTGTACGCATACAGGGTTGGAAGCCCGGCAGGCTGGAGCGAATGGAACCACTTCAGGACGGCCTCTGAATCAGCAGAGCCGTTCTCGTTCGTTTATCTTGGAGACCCGCAGAATGAAATCGAATCCATGTGTTCGCGGGTGTTCCGGGCGGCGCAGATGAAAGCGCCCGACGCTGCGTTCTGGCTGTTCGTGGGCGATATCGTGAACAACGGAGAGAACGACGAAGAGTGGCGGGAATTCTACGACGCCATCGGCTGGATACCCCGCTCAGTTCCCATGATCCTGCTTCCGGGCAACCACGAATACAAGAAAACGATGGGGGTCACCGAGGGCCTGACCTACCTCTGGCGGCCTCAGTTCACTTTCCCGGAAAACGGTCCGGCAGGCTTGGAAGAACTCAAGGAAGCTTCTTACCACATAGATTATCAGGGCGCGCTCTTCGTGACGCTCAACGGCAACGAACGCCTTGAGGAACAGGCAAAATGGCTAAAGAAAGTCCTGCGAGACAATCCCCGCAAGTGGACCATCGTCTCCATCCATCAGCCATTCTACTCCACTGCCGGAAACCGCGACAACCCTTATCACAAGATGCTGTTCACCGATATTTTCGACAAACACGGCGTCGACCTCGTCCTTCAGGGACACGACCACACATACGGAAGGACTCACAAAGTTTTCAAAGATAAAAAACGCAAGGACAAAGGCACGGTGTACGTGGTCACCGTGACCGGCCCGAAACAGTACAAGCCCAGCGAGTTGTACATGGACCTAATGGCGAAAACGGGGACGCAGACACAGCTTTTTCAGGTTGTAAGAATCGACGGGGACAAGCTGACATACGAGTCCTACGATGTGACAGGCGAGCTTTTCGACTCTTTCGAACTGACGAAAACAAACTGAGGGATCACACGAAATAACCCGCGTTGTCTGGCAGTGAGAGGTCCATATCCGAGCCGGGAGCGGCGGGAAATGCGGGAGAAAGTTTCTCGATGATTTTTATCAGCGGCCTGAGGCGGTTTTCTGAAGGAAGAACTTCCGCGAGGGCGGCCGGTTCGCTGTTCTTCAACTCGTAAACATTCAATCTTTCGCCCTGTTCGTAAGGGTTGAGGATGGAGAGGAAGGCGCGGACGGCGTCGCCCGTGAATCCTCTGCCAGTTCCCTGAAGTATTAGCCTGACGACTTTTCCCCGCGTGAACTTGGTCGAGTATTCGTCGTACATGTCGCACACGGATAGTATCTGCGCGAACAGGTGAAGGTCTTTTTCTTTTTTTCCGGCGGGATATCCTGAGCCGTCCGCCAGTTCATGGTGGTTCTTGATAATGTTTCGGGCGAGCGGGCGCTCGTCGTGAAGGATGGAAAGGCGGTCTTTGATAACTTTGTTAGACGCGTCCACGTGCGCCATCAGTTTTCCATCTATGCGGCTTTTGACGGATATGAGAATTTCCGGCTCGTCGAGGAATGCGGCGTCGTGAAAAAGCGCCGCGAAGAATCCGCTAAGGACGAGGCTGAGGTCTCCCTTTTTCGACTGTTGGATGTCTCCGGCGGCGCGTTCCCAGCCGTAGTAGTCGTAATAAAGAGGAGGGTCCACCTTTGCGCCGCGAGGGCCTGCAAGGCGGTTCATTTCATCTTTGCTTTTCGAGCGCCAGACCTCGATGGAGCCGGCCTCGGATGCGCGTTCCCGGTTGAGCCGCGCCATAGCCGCCAGC
Organism: bacterium UBP15_UBA6099; assembly: GCA_002435745.1. Lineage (GTDB taxonomy): Bacteria > UBP15 > UBA6099 > UBA6099 > UBA6099 > UBA6099. The sequence goes on along the minus strand of DIWT01000043.1, from coordinate 39,178 downwards.
CAGTAAACCGCCGTGTTCACAAGATGGTCGTAATAAGAGGAAACCGGCCTGATATCCGCCGGGCCGACGCTCACTCCTTCAAGAATCCTTTCGTATCCGAGAACGCCTTCCAGCATCTCAGCCGCTGATGCGGCCAGCCCCTGCACTTCCGCCTTGTATCCCTGTTTCTCGACGGTGAATATTCCGGTGATATACCTGTGCATCTGGTTGGCGTAGTGAGAGATTGATTTCGTGGCGACATCCAGAAACTCGTCCACGGCGTCGATGTCGCGTGTGACCCGGATGACTTTGTCCCGGTTGACGCCCCAAGAGTCGCAGAGGTTGCGGACTATGCCGGGAGTGAGAACGCTGCGGGGATCGATAAGTTTTCGTTTCGTGCGGGGGTCGCGCAGGGCGTCCACGCAGTAGTACGGCTCTTTCGCCGACGCGAGGATGGATTCGAGGTCGCAAAGCGCGTGTTCTTCAATCACTTCGCTTGCGGATATCGGCGTGTCGCTCATCTAAACCCGTTCTCTCTTTCGTACTTAGACATGATATCGGCGAGCGGGCCGCGCGTCAACGAGCCGCCGCCGGGAGCGGGCCGTCAGCCACCGCCGGAAATGTGCGCCGCTCCGACCATAACCGACGGCATGGCGTTGCCCGGATCCAGCCTCATGTCGGACGACATTTCCTCTATCGAATCAAGAAATTCGAATATCTCCCCGCCTATCATCACGTTTTTCACAGGGTACGCTATCTCGCCGTTCTCGACCCAGAAACCTTGGTCGACCGTGCCGGAAATCTGTCCGGTGACGGAGTGAGGGGATATCGACGCCATGAGAATGAACAGGCCCCGCGACATCCCGGCGATAATTTCAGCCTCGGTTCGCGCGCCGGGCGCGACGCTGATGTTCGTCGCGGCTATTCCGACATCCGACATGTGGGAAGGCCGGTAAGCGTGGCCGTTGTTCGGCTCTCCCGCCTTGTTAGCCGTGTATGAATTGTGCAGATATTCTGCGAGAACTCCGGAATCGATGAGAGCGGCCTTTCGGCGCGGGAATCCCTCGCCGTCCGCTGCTGAGGAGTAGATGCCCGCCTCGAACAGAGGGTCCTCAACGACGGTGAAGAAGGAAGGGGCGATGCGTTCTCCCCTGCGTCCCGCCAGAAACGAGCGTTTTCTTTGAATGCTTTCCGCGTCCGCCGCGTCGATCACCCCGCGAACCAAATCAGACGCCGCGTGCGGCCCCAGCAGCGCCGGATATTTCCCGCCGGGGATTTTTCTCGCGCCGAGCAAAGACACCGCCCGCGTCGCCGCCTCGACCGCCACTTCCCGGGGAGGTTTCAGGTCAGCCAGACTTCGCCCTAGCGTATAATCATAATATGAGCCTACATCGTCCCCGCGTTTCGCCACGCATACCACCGACAGGCCGACGGAAGAATGTTCTTCGGCCACGGCGACGCCTCTTGAGTTGGCGAGGGCGCGTCTGGAGAACCCGGCTCCGGCGGAGCATTTGACAACGATGTCGGGAAAAATCTCTTTCGCCGCTTCCACGCATTCCAGACACCAATGAATGACGCGGGACGGCTCGATTTCAGCAGTATTCGAATCGAAAAGGCCACAAGGCTCGATGACATGTTGCGGGGCCGGCAGCGCGACGAAATCCGGGTCCGCCTCCGCCTCGCACGCCATCCGCACCGCCTCCGCTCCCGCCTCCCGCGCGTCATCCGCGCTCAGCCCCGCGCCCCTCGCAAAACCCACTCCGCCCCGGCACATCGCCCGAACGCTGAAACCGGACGAGTATTCCACCTCGCACGCCTTCACCGTGTTTTTTTCTATCAGAGCCGACGCTTCCCGGGAATACACCGCCAGAGTGTCGCAATCGCCCGCGCCTTTTGCCGCGCGCGTCCCCTCAGACGCCAACTCAAGCAATCCATCTTTATCCATAACACCGCCTCCGCGCCGACGACGAAAACACCGTCCCGCGCTCACATTCACAAATCGGATTATTATACCGCTTATCAACCCGAAAAAACTATCAAAAGAGCATTTCACGAAGCAGTTAAAACCCAATAACCTTCCAGCCCCCGCTCCCATGCTTGCATTTCGCATCCCCCCGTTTGAACCGAACACATAGACAACACCCCTTCCAGCCCCCACACCCAAGCTCGATATATGCGAGAGAAATAATTCCCAGCGTCCCATGCGCCAATCGCAAAAAACGGGGACTGGCAGCGCGCAACCCAGCTATGCCTGTACCCGCTTTTCGCCACTCCTAAAACCCTCCTCTTTCGAGCGCCACCTTTCAAGCGTTTTTTGCTTGTGGGTGCATCACTGTATCTTCGCCACTCCGCCCCCTCCTTCGCCAAAACATTTGAGCTAATAACGCGCGCGCATTCCGCGCGCTTTGGAGTGCGGCAATTCATTGCCGCTTTGCCATTCCGGGAATTCATTCCCTCCTCTTCCCTCTCCTCCCATCAGAAATCTTTCCCTTTGTGCCTTCGTGACTCCGTGGTTCATAGTCTTTTACTATTTATACTTGTCTCCCAATTGGAAGATAACATCCACCACTCCCACCTCCCCCCCTACCCAACCCCCCCCACACCACCACCCACTACAAACTTGCCGCAATTGACACCCCGTTGCCAAATCGCCCTCATTCGTTCATAATGAAAACATAACCGCTAAGCGAGTGAATGAATGAGTTTTCGAGCAAGATCAGAAAAGACCTGTGGTCAGGGCGAGACTATTAACAAATTAAGCCGATGTTGAAAGAGATTAAGAGGCGCAGGGGGCAACTAGAATGACAAGAACAGCGGGAAAGCAAGTATGTGTCAATAGCCTCGGCCTGTCATCAATATTCCAATATTTCTTTCTCTTGAATGTGCGCTCATCATAAAATTACTTTCAGTGCGGAAATGGTTAAATCTGAGAATAATGATATATAATTCACAGAATTCAAGGAGATTGAGATAATGGATATAAATCAGCAAAAGGAGCAATTTAGTAAAGCCTATGTGCGAGATGTTGCTTCGGTTGCGGGATATTCAATTTACGAGTCCGATGTGGATGATGACAGTGTTGACATAAGTATTGCCCAAACGGGCGGAAATGGAACGACAAGGTCTCCCAAATTAGATATTCAGCTCAAATGCACTGAAATGAATATCATGCAAGATGACGGTTTGCATTACCCATTGAAAATAAAAAATTATAATGACCTTAGAGGGGAAAACTTTTTAGTTCCTCGAATGTTGGTAGTAGTATTAGTTCCAGACGATCTTGATGATTGGTTGGAACAGACAGCGGATCAGTTGATAATGAAACATTGTGGTTATTGGAAATCGCTCAGAACTGAGCCGGAAACCGACAATACGACTAGCGTTACAGTTGTGGTTTCTAAGGATTACATATTCAATGTTGATTCGCTGAGGAACATCATGCAGTGTATCGGAAATGGGGGTGTACTATGAAAGCTCAGATAAAAGACAATGAAACCCTATCCTCCTTGCGCCCCCTCGAATTGGCGGAATATCTTGGAACAAATGGTTGGACACAAGGGGCTGGTACAGTTCTTGGTGGGAAAGCTACTCTGTGGATATTCAGGTCTTCAGATAATTTGGAATATGAAATATTGATTCCAAGAGAGATATCTTTGAGAGACTACCCAATGAGAGTTAGCGAGGCATTGAAAACCCTTGAAGTCGTTGAACAAAGATCTCAACTTGAAATTCTCAGTGATATCTCTACATCTTCTGCTGATATTATTCGTATTCCTATCCAGACAGGAACCTCGAGGGACGGAAGTATATCAATTGAAAATGGCATAAAATTAGTTGAACGTGCAAGAGATATGATGATGGCTGCAGCGTGTTCCACTGTAGAGCCGAAGCCTTACTTTCATGCAAGAAAACCTGCTCAAGCAACTGAATACGTAAGTAATTTGAGACTTGGTCAAACCGAGCGGGGAAGTTTCGTGCTAAGGATTATCTCAAGGGTTCCACCTAGTTTGTCTCCAGACAGATCAGGACAGATGAATCTGGATGTTGATGATCCATTCGAACGCAAAGTTACTAATACACTCTCCTCTGCATTAAATTCACTTAGAAGTGCAGCTGAACGTTTCGCAATAGGAGACGATAGGGATATGGAGTCATTCCGAGATGGCATAAGTACTGGAATCAGTGCCAATCTTTGTGAAGCCATTGCAGATATTAACAGAATAAACGATGGCAATAGTGACATTCTACTCAATATAGCATGGGCAAAGACACGTCCCAGACCTGTTAATGTCTTAAATAGTTATAGTATTCCAGTGGATGCTATTCCCATTATATCAGAGGCAGGAAGGATATTCCGAGAAACCAGTCCTAGAGAAGCTTTTGAATTACATGGTGTTGTTACTAAGTTAGAACGACCAGAAGGAGGGACCTCTGGGAAAATAACTGTCTGGGGAATGGTAGAAGAACAGAATCGCAAAGTTACAATAGAATTGCCTGAGAGTGACTATAACAGCGCAATTCACGCGCATAAAGATGGTTCTACGGTGTCATGTCTAGGTGATATTATTAAGCGTGGTAGCGCTTTCATTATGGAAAACCAGCGCAACTTCCGAGTAGTCCCAGACCCCTAATGAATGATTAAAATAACTGAACCCACAGTCGAAGAAGTAACGCTCTCATGGTTCTCAGATTTGAGAAATCGGGGTCAGGTCTGTAATTTGTAATGTTCTTTAAAACAACGTTGAACAACAAATAACGCATTGGTTTCTTCTTAATTAAGAAATTCGACAAATACATCGGCGGCATTCGTCGACGCAGTTCTACAACTAAAAAGGTATTTGGGTCAGGCCGAGAGATTGTTGACAGCATATAATTGGGGCTGTTTGGCAATATGGATGGAAACAAAAATGGGTTCCCGCTTTCGCGGGAATGACGTCTTAAAGAATATATTGGTATAACAGCGTCGGGAATCGGAATTCTCGGTTTATAAAGAGGGCGGGAATGAATTCACGGAAGGCAAAGCGACAATGAATTGTCGCACTCCAAAGCGCGCTGAATGCGCGCGCGTTATTAGATCAAAAATTGCGTGGCGGCGGGAATACGATGATACGCCCACATGCATAAAACGCTTGAGTGTGGCGGCCCGGGCGACGGGTGAACCGGCATCAATTATACGAAGAATTGAATTAAAGTTCCCATTAACTATTTGGGAGGATACATCATGCATAAAGGAAAAAGCTTTATGCATGGCACACTTGGTAGTGGGTAGAATCATTTAATAACATGTATATTTGGCAAACAGCATCATGCGCAAGGAAAAAACATTGCGCATGGCACACTTGGTAGCTGGGTAGAATCATCTAATATCATGGTATCTGCTCAATCTGCGAATCCAAGCTAACCCCTTATTCCATAAAGTTTCCTCTGTGTCTTTGTGTCTCCGTGGTTATACGAAAGTTATTTGGGGCATTTCGCATTGCGGGTGTGGGCGGCTGTATGTGTGGGGGGTGTGACAAAAATAAAGCGGCGGCGCGTTTTGCGCGCCGCCGCGATATTGGCTGTTGTCGCCTTCGCTCTTACTGAACGGTGTATCCGAAGGAATTGGTGTAGATGGTGAGGAAGTTGGAGCAGTTGAGCGGTATGGGCATGAAGGAATCGATGGAAGCGTTGGCTGCGGTGAGGGTGATTATGCGCAGGTAACCGGAGGGGTTGTCGCCCAGCGGAGCGCGTTTGATTTTGCCGGAGAATTTGCCGCCGTCGGCTTTCCCTGTCGGTTCAGCGGAGAACAGCATGCCTTCCATGATGTTTCCGCCCATCAGTTTCTGGATGTCGAGAACCATCATTCCGGTCTGCATCACGCGCTCGATTTTGTCCTTGCCGATTTTCTCAACATATTCGGCGCCCTGATCCATGAGCATGGGTAGGAACTTGCTCTGGACCTCTTTGTCGGTCGCGAGCGGGAGGTTAATCCAGAGTTTTCCGACCATGAGGCCTTCGCCCTGCTCGGTGTCGGGATTGGTGATTTTGATTCCGTAGAGCTGCAGGTACGGCGGGTCAAGAGTTCCGCCGTTGAGCTTTCCGGCGAGAGAGTAGTCCACGTACAAATAATCGTTGTCGTATCCGGCGGCGAGGGTGAGGAGGTCGGCGTCCGCGGGAACTATGTCGCGGGAATTTTCAATGTCGGGAACGGCTTTGATCATCGCGCCGCCGCCTGCGACGGAGTTGCTGGTGACGTTGCCGTTGGAGTCTTCAACGCGGACGACGAAGTCCACTTTGGTTCCGGCGGGCTGGCCGGGGATCTGGCCTTTGTACACGCCGTTGGCGCCTTTAAGCTCGACTTCTTTGCCGGCTTTGTAGTCGCCTTTGAGGAAATATACGAGTTTCACGGAAACGATCTTGGCGTCTCCGTCCTCGTCGACGAGCGTGACTTTCACGGACACATCGGCGGGGGCTCCGGCTTTCGGCGCAATGAAGTCCACTTTGTCGATTGTCGCGAAAGTGGTCTCCATGATGTTGCCGAACGCGTCTTCCTCTTCCTCTTCGTCCCAGTCATCCCAATCGTCCCAATCATCGGCTGCGAAAGCGGCGCTTCCGAGCTGCTTGGTGAGGGTGGGCGACACGAACGTCACTGCTGTTGCGAACAACATTACTAACAGGGCTGTCAAAATTGTTCTGATTTTCATACGCTCTCCTTTAAAGTGTTTTTGTTTGTTATGTTCAAGGCTCCTCGCGAAACCTCTAATAAAAAATTGTGATTTGTTCCTTTGCTGTTTTTCCGCTTGAAAACAGGATTTTAACCCGCCAGCCTGTTTTCAGAATGTGCATCTTATCACCATCCCCGCGCAATGTCAATGAAATAAATGCCCGCCGTCCTTTCACTTTTAAAAAGTTTTTTCTGACAATAAGCATCGCCGGCGCTATGCCCTCGCGCTATATTCCCGTACGCCTCTCCGCTCATCGAAAATCCGCAGATATATCGAACGAGCCGGTTTCGGTCACCTCGGACATTTCGCCTTTCAAGACGACCGGGGCCGCCAATGCCGCCGACGGCAGCTTGATGAACAGAATGTCCGCGGCGAACCTGACATCGAGCGCTCCGGCCCATGTTCCCGCGTTGGAAAGATAGCCGTCGCAGAACGCTTCGACCTTGCCGGTTTTCGGGTCGTAGGAGATATTGTCTATCGAAAGCTCTACCCCTCTGATGAACCTCGCTTTGGTCGTGTGGACGTCGAACTCGAAACCCTCGATGGCGGCGACGACGACTCCGTCTCCGGGATCGAACCCGGCGGCGACCCTCCGGACTTCCAGAGGGGCGCGTTCTCTGTTAAGCAACATATAGCTTTTCGCGGCTCGCCTGAATGTCCCGGCGTCGCCTCCGACCACCGTGTACAAGACCTTGGCTTTCGATGTGTAAAAATAACCGGGGTCGGGCCGGAATGCCACTTCTCCGGCTTTCAGTTCCACCACCACGTCCACATCCAGCTTGTCGCCTTCCCTTCCGGCTGGCTGAAGCCTTACCGATATGCCTTTTGTGTTGTATCCGTCGGGATATTCCTCGCCAACCTCGAACTGGAAACCGCGCAGGATAACCGCGACTTTTTCAAACCCTGCCATGCCGATGGCGGCAAGGTCTATCCGCTCGAATGATTTCGCTCGCCCCCCGGCTACGTCAAGCTCGAAACTGCCATGAGCGAAACGGGCTTCCGGGGCCTTCACCGGCAGCGCGGTTAGGGAATATTGAATGCCGTCGATTCTGGACCAGTCCCCGCCCTCAAACGCAATGTTGCCCACCGCCGACACCCCGCTCTCCGTCGAGATGATTCCGTCCAAGCTCGCTTCGATCGTATTGACCCGGTGAGCATTGTCCCGGTAACTGAGAGAAAAACCGTTCAGAAGCATTGTCGAATCCGCCGCCGCCGCATTCTGCGAAATGTCGCGCCGCTTCATCTCCGCCGGTTTGCCTTTGTATCGAGATTTCTTGACGAGATGGCCGAGGTCGGTGGTGAAGAATTGCTTCAGATTCAATTCGCCGATATAGTCTTTAACGGCCTCGTTCATTCTTCCGAAGAATCCGGGGTCGCGTTGGTCGTAGTAGATCGGAGTCCTGCCGCCCCAGTCCGCCACCGTTAGGGCTAGCAGAACGATGACCAAGTTCGCCGCCAGAAACAACGCGGCCAATTTAGCAATCTTCGCAATCGATTTCATTTCGTTCCTCCGGGAATTCGTGTTATGTTCGGCGCGGCGCGCCGTTCAACCGAATCCTAATGACGGATTCGGGTTCAATCCTCTATGCCGTATTGCTTTAGTTTATAGAAGAGAGACCTGCGGGAGATTTCCAGCAGACCGGCGGCGGCGTCCCTGTTTCCCCCTGACTGCTTCAGAGCCTTCAAAATCAGCTCTTTTTCCACCGCTTCCGTGACGCGGGGCAGCGCGCGTTTAATAGATATTTCCTCATCCGCCGCCGAGATTGCGGCAGAGTGTATCTGAGTGTTCGCCGCGCCCTTCAGTTCATCGGGAAGCTCATCCGCTTGAATCTCTCCGCCTTCGCTCATCAGGCAGCAGCGTTCCGTCACATTCTGCAACTCGCGCACGTTGCCCGGCCAGTCGTAGTTTATCAAGGCGTTCATCGCCGCCGTCGAAAAACTCTTCAGGCTTATGCTGTTGTGTCTGCATGAAACGTCCAGAAAATGGCGGACAAGGAGCGGGATGTCCTCCCGCCTGTCCCGAAGCGGCGGCAAGTGAATAGGCAGGACATTGACCCTGAAATATAAATCCTTCCTGAACGCGCCGGTTTCGACCGCAGACGCCAGATCGATGTTCGTGGCGGCCACCACCCGCGCCTCCGCCTTTCGCACCCTGTTCTCCCCTATCCTGCTATATTCGCCGTCCTGCAGTGCGCGGAGCAGTTTAGCCTGCGCGCCGTGCGACATCTCGCTGATTTCGTCGAGAAAAATCGTTCCGTCCGCCGCTTCCTCGAACCTGCCGGGCTTGTCCTGCCGGGCATCCGTGAAAGCGCCCCGCGCGTGTCCGAACAGCTCGCTTTCGAGCAGCGTCTGAGGTATCGCCGCGCAGTTCACCGCCACAAACGGCCTGTCCGCCCTCGAACTGTTGTAGTGGATGGCGCGCGCGACAAGCTCCTTGCCCGTTCCCGTCTCCCCGGTGATAAGAGCCGCGCTGTTCGCTTCGGCTATCCGCTCGATTCTCTCGAAAACGTTCTTCATCGCCCTGCTTTTCGCGATTATCTCGCTGAATACGTATTTGCTTTCCACCTCGCGGCGCAGAAGCCGGTTTTCCTCGACAAGCTTTCTTGTTTCGAGCGTTTTCTCGACCGCGTTTCTCAATTCTTCAAGCTTGAACGGTTTGCGGATATAATCCGCCGCGCCTCTTTTGAGCGCGTTGATGGCGTCGTCCATGTCGGCGAACGCCGTTATCATTATCACAGCGGTTTCCGGGCTGATTTCTTTGATGGCGTCGAGCGCCTCAAGCCCAGTCATTCCGGGCATCCTGATGTCGGTTATCACGAGGTCGTATATGACGTCGCGGAACATATCGACGCCCGCGCGCCCGTCCTCGGCGACGTCCACCGCATATCCGTGCGCTTCGAGGCTGGCGCGAAGCATGTTTCGGATGTTTTCCTTGTCGTCTATCACCAGAATCCGGGTTTTCATATATGCCAGCCGCGCCGTCTCGCGACGCCTCTTTCGGTTGTTGTGTCAGACTTCCGAATTCTAACAGCCCGCGCCCTTGAGCGGAAGCGCGAACGAAAACACTGTGCCTGAAGCGGACGATTCCATCTCGAGCCGTCCGCCGTGTTTTTCGACGATGCGGTACGCTATCGAGAGGCCGAGTCCGGTCCCGACCCCCGGCGGCTTCGTCGTGAAGAAAGGATCGAATATCTTATCTTTTATATGCGCAGGAACGCCGGGGCCTTCGTCCCGGACGCTTATCAGAACCCTGTCCGGAGCCAGCGCGCCTTCAACCCGTATCCTGCCTCCTCCGTTCATTGCCTGAGCCGCGTTCATTATGAGGTTCATGAAGACTTGCTGTATCTCTTTCGGATGGCATTCCACGAGAGGAATGTCCGGCGCGAACTTGCTGACTATCTCCACGTTTGTGAACGCCTTATGCGCGGAAACCGTTCTGATGGCGGCTTCGCAAAGTTCCCTGACATCCGCCGGTTTAAGTTCGTCGCCGGAAGGCCGTGAGAACTCCAGCAGGTCGCTGATGATGCGGACTATGAAGTCTGCCTCGCGCTCTATTTCCGAGGCGAAACGCAGATGTTCCTCGCGGGTGTGGGCGTTTTCCTGAATCATCTGTGCGTAACCCGATATGGCGCTGAGGGGGTTGCCGATTTCGTGGGCGACCCCGGCGGCAAGCTCGCCGATAGCTGCCAGTTTTCCGGACTGAATGAGCTGGGCTTGCCTGCGCTCCAGCTCGCCCGCTCTATCGAGCAGAGACCTAGTCATGTCGTTAAACGCGCCGGAAAGCTCTCCGATTTCATCTTCCCTGCCGCCGTCCGGAGCGCGGGCGTCCAGCCTGCCTTCGGAAACTTCCCTGACGGTTTTCATGAGTTCGCCGAGAGGGCCGAAAATGCGCTTGGCGGTGAGGAAACCGAGCGCGAGCGCGAGCGCCAGACCTAGCAGCGTCGCGGCGGCGAGAGCCGCGAGGGCTTCGCGCTCCGCCCGCTGGATGTCGGACGCCCCGCGCGCGATCGCCTGTTCGGCCACCACTCGCCCCGCCGCGTCTTTCAGTTCTATGGTCTTTATAAAATATGGTTTTCCGCCGAGCCGCAGCCGCGCGCGGCCCGTCTGTGCGTCGGGCGCGGTCACCGCCCCCGCAAGCGCCGCCGATTCTTCGGGCGTCAATGCCCCGAACGATATTGAGCCGGCGGCCCCTCTGCCCCGCCTCAACAGCAGGTAGTCCGTCCCCGTCGCAAGCTTGATTTCCCCGGCGAATGCGTCGTCGAGCACATGCCCGACTCTCACGTATCCGGCCTTGGCTCCGTTTAGATAAAACGCCTCTATCGCCTCGACGCACACCACTTCAGGCAGACATACGGCGACGCCCGCCGACCGTTTGCCGACCGCCGCCGCCGGGAACAGCGGATCAAGGAAAGCAGGCTCCCCTCTCATGTCTCCCGCCCAGTCGGGAGCGGCGTGCGCGGTCGTCGCGCCGTCCGCGTCCAGCGTGGCCAGCAAGTCCGCGTCGAATCCTGCTGCCTTCAGCCCTTTGAGATACGCGGCCAGCGCGTCAGCGTCCGAGGCCAGTTCGGGAGAAGCCCCCAAGTCTCTGGCGATGAACCTAGCCGCCAGTTCGGCCCTGCCGACCTTCTCGGCTATCTTCAGCCTTACCGCCTCTCCGCCGGCGGCTATCTCCTCGTATGCCATCTGCGCGAAATTGCGTTTAAGCAAATACATCCATGCGGCGGTCGAACAGCCGAGCGCCAGAATCACAATCAATGCGATGGCCGCCACCATGCGGCGGGCGATGCTCCTGCTCCTCAATCCGCCGCCCCCTCTCCGAGCGGCCGCGCCGATATCATCATCACTCTCAGCGTGTGGCCTCCCACCCTGTGCCTGTGGCTTATCCTGTGCCCGACCACCCACGCTATGCCTCCGGGAGCCGCCAGCAGCGCAGCCGTTTCCCTCTCCGCCCGATCGACTTTCGCGTCGATGAAAAAGTCCGACAATTTTTTTTCGTTTTTCATTCCGAGCGGCTGGAAGACGTCGCCCGGCTCCCTGCGCCTCGCGACCAGTTCGTCTCCGAGCGTGTCCGCGTCGAGGTACGCCGTGAAAGGATTGTCGTTGGCCGCCATCCTCGGCGCGGGCGAAAGCTCTCTCAATTCAAGCTCGATGCCGAATTCCGGCAGGGCGACTATTCCGGGGACCGCCTTGAAAGCTCGCGGGCTTGAGGCCTTCGCCACGCTATCCTCCGGCCCCGAAACAAGCTCCACCGAATCGTATTTTTTCAACATGCGGGCGCCGCCGGGCAACGCTATCTCCGTCCCTGTCCCCGGCGACAAACACGACCGCGTCATAGCCTCAATGTGGGAGTTCTCGATTCTCCACGCCAAGCCGCCGAGAACGGCGGCGGCTGAGTTGCGCAGCGCTCGGCGCAACAGCGGCTCAGGCAACCCGGCAAGCGCTTCCCGCCTGTATGAGACGCGGCCCGGCCCTCTCTCTATCAGCGCGTCCGCCGCCGCCGCCCCCGCTATCATTTCCAGCAGGTCGATGTCCTCCCTCAGCAGATCGGCGAACTTCACTATGTTTTCGCGCGCGCGAGGATTGAACTCCGATTCGATGAGCGGTAACAACGAAAGGCGCATCCTGTTTCGCGTGTGCCGCGTGTCGGCGTTAGACGAATCCGTCCTAAAAACAAGCCCGGACTCCGCGCAGAAAGCTTCGATTTCCGCTCTCGAACAATAAAGCAGCGGCCTGACGAACGAGCCGGAAACCGGACGCATGGCGGCCACGCCCGACGGCGAAGAACCTCGAAGCAGCCGCATTAGCGATGTCTCCGCTTGGTCGTCCGCATTGTGAGCGAGCGCGATTCTCACAGCCGATTTCAACCTCGCCGCCCGCGTCAGGAACGCCCTTCTCATTTCCCGCAGATCCGCCTCGCGGGAGCCTGTTCCGGCGCTCTCCATCTGCGCGGGTTCCAATCTGCCGCCGATGAAATCCAGCCCCATCTCTTCCGCCATGCCCTCCACGAAACGCTCGTCGGCGTCCGACTCCTCTCCACGCGTGGAATGGTTGTAATGAGCCACAACAATCGAAATTTTCAACTCGGCGGCAAGTCCGCTCAACGCGTTCAGCATGCACACCGAATCCGCCCCGCCGGAAACAGCCGCCAGAACCCTGCTTCCGACAGGCGGGAACAATCCCTTGTCTATGTTCAATTCTATTATTCTTTTCTCTATCAGTTCGCGAGCGGTCATGCGTCAGCCAATCAAAACGCGCGTCAAACCAGCGCCGGTTTTCTCAATTATACCAGTTCTTAAATGATTTGACTCACAGTGTAATGTTGATTTAGGAATTTTTTAACCACGGAGACACTAAGGCGCTGAGGAAAACTTTCTGGATGGGAAGGAATCTTATCGCTGTGAGGGTATATAGGAAAGTGGTGAAAGCGGAGCTTTCGGCACATCCGTTGCCAAGGCGACCTTGGCAACGATGAACAGTGGGTTGAAGGAGTTGTGAAAAGATGATTAACAACAAAGACACGAAGACACAGAGGAAGGTCGTTGCGTCGGGTGTTTTTTGGAAATGGGGACATTCAGCGCGGGGTTTGCGATTGGTGTCCCCGTTTTTTTCAGACTTTCTTTTACGACTGAACAGCATTGATATGTCAATCAACAATAGCGAACCTATTTACGATATTTGTTCATGCTGTTACTCTCCAAGATGTTGTTTGAGATCCACTTCCATTATTTCATCTGTTTCGACATTTCTCAGGCGAGCATGGCCGCTGTCGGTGATTATGGAATTATAGGCGCCATCAATCACCCATGTTTTTTTGTTGTTCGTGTCGATCACGATGGTAATTTCGCTAAGATCCGGATACGCTCTTGGCACATATCTGCTTATATCGCAACCCCAAAGGGCAAAATATCTGCCATTGGGCGTCATTTGTGCATGTCGTATTCTTATATTGCTATTGTATTCAGGGTACGTTAACAATTTATTTCCGCTCTTATCAAAAACATACAGAGCATGTTCAAGCGTATCCCTGCCGATTTCACCTTTATCGCATGTAAGGCCACATGTGGTTATAAAAGCAATTATTTCACCATCATCGCTTGTGTATGTGTCCATAACCACCCTTAACCTTGGAAGAGCATATTCCCAGTTAAGTTTGCCTGTTTCATCGTACGAATATATCTTGCCGCCCTCGTCAAACGGCTCATTCGTCCATTCAGGGTTATTCTCCAACTCATGCTTCTCTTCATCGTTCTTGGGCAAGTAATGATCACTATATGACTCAGCAATTACTATGTATTTCGCTTTCTCCGGTTTGTGAGCTGATCTATAGAAGCTTCTTTCAATCTTTTCCGTAAATATTATGCCGTCTATCTTTCGGTCCACCTCAACTATCTTTTCTTCTCTTAACTTAATCTCTTTCGACGTCCTGCCTTCGCCGTCAAGAAACCTAACCCTTTTTTCCTCAATAACTATTTTCGGGGCGGAGTCTGATTTTTCAACAGGTTTTTTGTCGCCATTCCCATAAGCGTCAACATTACGTAATAAAATCATCCCAAACACAAAAACATAGAGCAAAATGACACTCGACTTTTTTATCATTACTCTATTCCTCATTGTTTAAATGTTTACAGATACGATAAAATGGCGACATTCATGGCGTTTTCTCGCGATAGGCATCGCCATTACTTCTGCGGCAATCTGGCAAACGGCTTCCCTTCGATTCTGTTCGGCAACCATGATAATATTGTACCACATAAGGCCGTCATGAAGCGATCCGTCCTATTTGTTGTTTAACCACGAAGACACGAAGGCACAGAGGAAATCTTTTTAGAAGGAAAGGAATCTTATCGCTGTGAAGGCATATAGGAAAATGGTGAAAGCGGAGCTTTCGGCACATCCGTTGCCAAGGCAACCTTGGCAACGATGAATATTAATCGTTTAATTATAAACTTGCGTATCAGCATTCACGCTAATAAAGCTGATGGCGGAACGAGTTGGAAAGACGCCGGTCAGCGGGAAAGGATGTCCCTTATCTCCGCTACGACTTCCGGCATGGCCCCGGCTCTGACGAAAACCGCCGGGTCGCCCACAGGCGCGGCGGCATCGAATGAACTCCTGCCTTCAAAAATCTCCCCCGTCGAAAGCCTTTCCCAATTTCCGAACGGAAGATGAACCTCGACGCTCGAAGCTCCTTTTGCCGTCACGGGCGCTATCAGGACGTCAGGACCGAGCATCCACTGCCGGTGCGCCTCCAGCGACTTCTCCCATTCCGGGTCTATCAACACGGTGTGATTTATCAGAGGAAGCCCGGTCTTCAGCGCGGTCTCGGAAAGCCTTTTCATATAGGGAAGCAGCGCGCGGTGAACCAGAGCGAACTTCCTGAAATGCGCCAGCGTCTCCTCGTCGGTGTCGAACCTGTGATTCTTTAATTTCTGCAGGCCGCAGTGAGTGCGCATCACGGGAGTGAAAGCGCCAAGCTCCGTCCAGCGCATGAAAAGTTCCTTCTCGCTCGGCCCCCCCGAAAACCCGGCGATGTCGTGAGAGAAAAACGGGATTCCGCTGAGGCCCGCGGTAAGCCCCGCCGTCACCACCGTCGGAAAACCGTCCCCGTCGTGCCAGTCCGCCTCTTGGTCTCCCGCCCACACAACCTGAGCAACCGGCCTTTCGTATGTATAGCCAGACCTCGTGAGCATAACGAAATCCCCGTCGGGATACGCCTCTTCCAGCGCCTCGCGGTTTATCCTGTGCCACTGAGTCGCGTAGAGATTGTGAAACAGCCGCGCGTCCCCGTCATGCAGTCGCGCGTCGTACGGAAGCCACTCTCCGAAATCCGCCATCCAGCCGCTGATTCCCATGTCCGTCGCGGCCTTTGCGTATTCCTTGAAATAGTCCGCAGCTCCCGGATTCGTCACGTCTATAAGCCCGCCCTTGAACGTGATTATCTGGAACACATAAGGCTCGCCGTCCGCGTTTTTCACAAGATATCCCTTGTCCGCCATCTCTTTGAAATGCTTGTTTTCTTCTATCACGAACGGGTTGAAATACGCCAGAAAACGGACGCCCTTGCTGTTGAAATCCGCGATTTTCTCCTTAAGTCCGGGGTAATACTCCTCGTCGTGGAACCACCGGTAGTTGACGCCGTAGTTGCCCGCGCCGAAATGCCGCCTGCCCACCCAATCCTGACTCCAGACAGCCGACACCGGGATGCCCGCGTCGAGCGCCGACTCTACGCGGCGGGAGACCTCGTCCATGCCGCCCTGAGCCGAAATCCACACGCCCCCGAGCGCCCAGTCCGGCGGAGCCGCTTTCGCCCTTCCCGTCTCCGCCGTCATCTGCCTCACCACGTCCGCCGGGCGCGGCCCCCCGAACATCAGCATCGACACCCGCCTGTCATCCCACACCTCCACCTTCCACATCCCCGGTTTTCCGCCGAAATTAAACTCCACATACCCCGTGTTCTCTATCAGCAGCCCCCTGCCCTTGGCGGGATCCATCATGTATGGAATCGGAAAATATGAATCCGTAAACTTTCCATGATAAGGCATCGTCGGCTTCTCCAACCTGCCCACTCCCTGCTCCTGAACCCAAATCGGAACAACGCGCCCTTTCATATCTATGAAGTTGTATTGCTCCCCGAATCCCCAGTACCTGTCGTCCTGCCCGCCCGAAAAAATCAGTTCCACCGCAGAAACAGGCATCTCGTCCGCAATCTCCACAATCAGCCTTGCGTTGCCAGACGCAGTCCGCTCCAACCTGACTTCCCCCGCGTCGGCTCCCTGCGCGGTCGCAAGCTTTATCCCGCCCTCGGAGCCTGTCATAACAAGATTCTCCTTCGCAAGGTTCTTCTTCGAGCGCTTGAAGAATCCGAACTGCATAGACACTGACGGCTCGAATGTCTGAACGGAGACGGCGGCAAGGGAGAAATGAGGCCGACCGCCGACCTTAACCGCCGCCGCGCCGCCCTCGGTGAAATCCAGCCGTATGTCTTCCGGCGCCGTCGCCGCCGCCGCCGGCGCCGTCGATGCCGCTATCGCCGCGAAGAATATTACTGAAACAACAACCATAATCTTCACTTTTTTCATGCGTCCCGCCTCCTTAACAAGGTTTACATTTTATCGCGTCGTCCGCCCGCGCGCAAATCCGCCCCTCCGCTCCCGCTCCGGTCTGCCGGTTCGCGTGCAGCAATTATTCTTATCAATTTTCATGCGCTCGCTCTTCTTACATTTGCAGTCGAACAATATTATAATAATAGAGATATGACAGCCGGACATAAGGACAGGACGCCGAATGAAATGCGATAAATGCGGAGCCGAGTTGCGGGAAGGACTAAAGTTCTGTCCCGAATGCGGAGCGAACACAACTGCGAAGCCTGCCCCCGCCGCCACCGGCGGCTCAAATCGTCCGCCATTAAAAATTCAGGACAACTGGAAACTCTTCATCCTCATCGTCGGAGGCGCAATCGCTTTCTATTTTCTCTCCGCCGGGTATATGGCATTCAGCTCGCACCGCGGACAAAAACTAGCCGAACAAAGATTGCGCACCGGACAATACGAATCCTGCGAAGAGCAAGCCGCGAAGCTTACCCGCAGGAGACCGAAAAATCTTCAAGCGTGGCTTCTTCTCGCCGAGTGCCGCAGCGCTCAGGACGACAGCGACGGCGCGCTCGAAGCTGTGGACAAAGCCGTCAAATGGCATAAGAAATCCGCTCCTCTCCACTCAATGCGCGGCGAAATCCTCTACTTCAAAAATGATTATCCGGAATCAGAGAAGTCCCTGCTGAAAGCGCTCGAAATCGACGAGAACGACAGGCGCGCCAACCAGCACATGGGCCTCATCCGCCTGCACGACAAAAAACACAAGGAAGCCGTCTCATATCTGGGAAAAGCCCTCAAAGGCGCGGGCCGCAAAGACTCCATCCGCATCAATCACGCCCTCGGCGAATCATATTTCGCTATGAGCGACTTCGAAAACGCGCAAAAGAGCTTCCTCGCCGCTCTCGCTCACGACCTCAACCGCTCGGACATCTCCGTCCGCCTGATAGAAACCTACCTCGCCCTCAACAAATTCAAGGAAGCCAAAAAAGAAGTCGACCGGATATCCGTCTTCACGGACGAGACTCCCTATCTGGCAAGCCTCAGAGCCAGAGTCTACGCTCTGGCTGAACGCGTCGAGACAATCGAATACGTAATGAAGCGCAAGGACTGCGATCAAAATTTCATGATTGTTTACACGGAGATGCAGGGATTCATCAACCGGCTCAATTCGAGAGCCGGGTCCTTCATGGGAAAACAAATCCCGGAACTGACCGAGATGGCGGAAAACTCTAAAAAGGTGTACGACTGTTACCAGAGCCTCGCGCCGAAATCGGAATACTACTATCTTGTGCATACTAAATGCCTGAGCACGGCCTCCCTCCTCGGAGAGACCGCCGCCAGCCTCGACGGATACGTGCGCAGCGGCGACAACAACCCGGACATTCAGGGCATCGCCGAACAATTGCGCTCCTTTGAAAAACGCTCTCAGGAACTGTTCGACGTCTGGGCGAAAGAACAGCGCGAGATGAAAATCGACGAGCTTATAGAGCAGGGCAGAAAGATAGAATCCGGCGAGATAAAGGCGGCCGACCTTATTCTGGATTTGGGATTGCCCGCGGAGCCTGAAACAAAAGAACCCGAAAAAATCGACCCCGAATGAACGCTGTCGCTTATATATTTGTTGCTAGATGATTTATCCCGCCATCCGTGTGCCATGCGCAAAAGCTTTTTCCTTTGCGCATGATATATTTATATTAATAACCAATGGGCGGGTTCATCTAACAAGTCGCATAGACTCGCTCACTGCGGTTTCCAGCGCAATTCCGGCGCGCCTATTCGAAAAGACTCGCTATTCTGATATCCAGAATTCTCGACAATTTGACGAGAGAGGACACGGACGGCGCGGCGCTTGCCGTCTCGATTTTTGAAATCAGGCTTGCCGACAGTCCGGCCCTTTCGGAAAGCTCCGCAAGAGTCAGCCCCCTCATTCTTCTCGCCGCGCGCAATCTCCTGCCGACGTTATTCATCACTCTTTCTTCCAGATCGAAAAAAATTCTGTCGAGCGTTATCGCCCTATCCAGAATGTCAGACAGTTTTTCAAACGGGAAGGGCTTCCTTAATCTGGCAAACGCGGACTGCCACCTGTCCGCTTTATCTTCGAGCGGCAAGTCCGTCATCACAACGACGCAAAGATTGGGGAATTCATCCGAGGCCGGCATGACGAAATCGGATGGGTCCGAATAGTCCGCCCCGACGATTAGAACCTGACAGCGGCCCGATCTCAGAATCCTCAATGCTTCGCCGGGAGCCGACGCGGCTTCCGCCCTGTATCCAAGTCCGCGCAGATAGTCGCGAACCGACTCCGCGAAAGGAGCGTTCCTGTCATGAACGACTATCCTTATGTCTCCCGGCTCAGGCATGCCTATTATTAAACCTCAAAAAACAAAAAAAACAAACTTTGTTTTCCCTATGCTTAATGAGCAAAAACAAACGGCGGAGAGTAAAAACTGGCAACGCGTCTTATGCGACTGGCTTTATCCGCTTCCCCAGCGATATTCAGGAAACTTTTTTCGGCATTTATTTCACGCGACTAAGATAAGAACGGCGGAAAATTCGAGATCAATCGATTCTTTCTAGTCCGGCGGGATACCTGCGCGCCAGCCCCCTGTACAACTCTTTCGCCCATGTCCACATCTGAATATGGTTTTCCTTGATATCGCCCACGACCTTGACCGGGACGCCCAAAGCGACCGTTCTCGGAGGAACAATCTGGCTGTTTCTCACCAGCCCGCCCTCGCCGATTATGGCCCATTCGCCTACTCTCGAATAATCGCTAACCACAGCCCGCATCCCGATTACCGCGTCGTCTTCAATGACGGCGTTGTGAACCATCGCGCCGTGCCCCAGCATCACATTTCTGCCGATAGACGTCCTGTCTTCCGGTCGGGCGTGTATTATCACTCCTTCTTCTATCGCGCTCCCGTCTCCAACTTCGATTGAGCCGTAATCCCCTCGGAGAATCGCTCCGGCTCCCACGTAAACTTCGCGTCCGAGAGTCACATCGCCGATTATCACCGCATTCGGGAAAACCCACGCGCTCGCGTCAATTTTCGGTCGTCGTCCCTCGAAACTGTAAATAGGCATCCTAGAATCTCCGTTTATCGCCGCAAGACGGCTTTTTATCCGGCGCGTATATTCTTATCCAAACATGTATCCATGTAAACACTCGCTTTCGGCGCTCTGCCCTCCGCAATTATTCCGCGGCTCTTCAAGACATCTCCGAAGAGATGTAGAATATGGTCAGACAAAAAGAAACGTTCGGAGCAACTAAGCGTGTTTCATCAAGATATATCCGACCTAAAAGGAGAACCGCATGAAAAAACGAACAATTGGAATGCTGGCCGCGATTTGCCTGATTGTCCCGATTGCGGCAGGATGCTCGGGAATGAATAAGAACAAAGGGAGCGCGCCGGAGGCTGAGACAGCCGAGCCGGCCCCGCCTGCGGCTGCCCCTTCGACGGAGTCCGAAACGATCCCGCCCGCCGCGATAGGCTGGACGGACATAAACCCCCGGCAGCTTAACGAGATGCTGGCCGCCGGCAAGGACATAGTGATTCTCGATGTGAGAAATCCGGAGGAACTTGTCTCCGGCCCGGCTCCGATTAAAAACGCCTTGAACATCCCTGTGGCGGAGCTTCCGCAAAGATACGTCGAACTGCCGAGAGATAAAGATATAGCGGTCGTCTGCCGAACCGGGAGACGCAGCGCGGCAGCCGCCGATTTCCTTGTCAAAACCGGATTCAAGAATGTCTACAACCTCATCGGAGGAATGACAGACTACAGGCAGGTTTACAGCCAATAAAACACAAACGGTATAGCACAGATTAGACTTTTTTTGTTTCCGACACGGCCTATTCAATCTAAAACCGGCTATTTTGCGCAGATAAAAAAGAAACACGGAATTGTCTTTGGGATGACATTTTTTATATTGTGTTAACAGATAATATTATATACAATACTGAATCACGGTTGTGGCGCTTTAGTGTTGAGCGCGACAGCGCAAGTTACAATAATATTGAGAATCGGCTGCAACGCTGAAAATGAGATTTTCTGCAATATCTGCAATTGTCGCGATTCTGGCAACGGCTGTTCTGGCTGTCTTCGCGCCTGCGCCTTCCGCCGCATGGGCGGAGGATCCTTTCGCGCTGGATTTCCTCGAAAGCGAGAAAGCTTCGTCCAACCTGAAACCGCTGTGGCAGGTCGCGCCTGTGGAGGCGACGGCTCCGGGCGCTTTTGAGGATGTGCCCGCAGACCACTGGGCGTATCAAGCTGTCAGATATCTCGTCGATATCGGGCTGATGGAAGGACAGGCGGACGGCTATTTCAAAGGCGACAGGCCCGTCACCCGCTACGAGTTGTCCGTAATAATCGCAAAACTGGTCAGCAACTATAACAGATACGTGGCGGAAGGGAAATTCGCGTCGGTTCCGATGTCGGTTCCGGCTGCGATAACGCCGGACTCGCGTGGCGCGCTGATAGCGCCTCCAGCCGGAGGACTTGTCGCTGAAACGCCCGCTCAGCCCTACCCCGCTGCCGCAGTTCCCGTCCCCGCGCAGCCCCGCCCTCCCAAAACCGGCGAAATCGTCTGGCGAGACCCGCGCGGGGAACAACCCGACATAAGATTCCAGCGCAGAGGCCCGGCGGAAATGCAGGTCATTCTCGAAAAAGCCGCCCCGGCGCAAACTCCTGTGGAAACTCCCGTGGCTCCTGCCGCTACTACACAACCGGCGGAAACTCCGAAACCAGAACCCGAAAAGAAACCTGTCAAACCTCCCAAACAGTTTGAAAACCTAGCCAAATCGGTCGAACTGACGGAAAAAGACGTCGAGATTCTAAAAGCCCTGATTGACTACGTCGAAAAGGATGTCGTTAAAGAGTTTGAAAAAAACATTAAGAAAGACATCGCCGATGTCAGGAAACAGGTTCTGACAAATAAAAGAGAGATAGACAGGCTCAAAGACGACCAGCAGAGGTTCAAGGTCACAGGAAGCGCCAGCGCTTCCTATGAAAGCTGGCATTATTCAAGCAATTTTTCAATTGACGATGAAGACCTTGACTCGTACGCTTATACAGGCAAGTCATTGTCTCTGGACCTGTATAGCAAGCCCCGCAAAAATGACGACATGACTCTACGGTCGAAGTTGACTTACGCCGGCGACGGGTTTCAATTGCAATATCAGAACCTTACTCCGAGCAGGCCGAGAAATTTTACTCTCAGAAACTTTTCCGCGGGAGAAGTCACTTTCGGCGCTTGGTTCCTTACGGGCATGGGAGTCAAATACGACGGCATAAGCATGGAATTTTCTCTCAATGATTACTCTATTAAGTCTTATCTGGGAAAAATCAAGGAAACTTCTTTCAATAAATGGTATATAAAAACAGGTGACAGCCAAGCGGGAACATTCTCTCAATGGCAGTTGGATTCTTATTTCAACCGGGAATACATACAGGCGCACAGCCTGCAGACTAGCATCTTCGGCAACCCCAGTTCCATGCTGCTTTTCACTCGAATCGCCACATGGGAGGACTACCACAACGACATAACATCGTCATGGTATGGGGACTGGTATCAGACTAACACGAACATAGGCGGAGATTGGGAGCTGGGCGACCACAAGTTTTTCAAACCTCCCATGAAGAACTCCGTAAACAGCATTTTTCTCAGATATCCAATCTCCCGTATTCCCGGATTGCAGGTCACTGCGGAGTACGGCCACAGCACTTATAAAAAAGACGGATACAAACTCGCGTTTTCTCCATTCAAAGATTCTGATTTTTCTATGGCGGAGAAATATGTGAGCTGGGTGGATATTCCCAGCCAGACAGCGCAGGACGACGCGTTTTATCTTTTGTTCGACTATGCGAAAGGGCCTGTTCAGATATTCCCTATCGGATATATTAAGCTTGGAGAAAAATTCGTTTCCAGACGTTTCGGGCTTCCGGGCTTCGACATATCCAGCTTCGGAATAGATATACTGCCCATAAACCTTCAGAGCCTTGAGATATTTCTTGCGCGCGGAACATACAAGAGACCTGAGAAAAAGTTCCAGAATGAAATTCTGTATGTTACCGGCGGAGAATGGAAACCGATGTATTTCGACACGGGAGCGGTCGCGGACAACGGGGATATGGCAGTAATTGTCGGCTTCAACCTTTTTGAGAGACTGAACAACAGGGATCCGGACGCGCTTCTGAAGATTTCTTACTTCGACAACAAGTTCACTTATTACCTGACGGACAAGATAACCCTTTCCGGAAAATACAGCATTGTTAAAGCCGGGCTCGGCCCTACGTGCGTGGACGGAAACTACACGAGCATCGTGGACGACCAAGGCAACGTGATAGACAAATTCATCGGAAACGGCATAGCCGACTGCAATCCCGATTCGCCCACTTACGACTCTCAGGACCTTTCGGTGATGATTCGGTTTGGCATGAGAACTCAGCTTTATGATCTATCGTGGAAAACATCAAAAAAATCAGATTTAACTTATTTATTTTCTGTAACTGATAGGAATCTTACCGTGGCAACAAGCGTGGAAGAAGTTAACACTACGATATCAGATCTTATGACTATGGGAAGAGTTTACGGATCGGGTTTTTCTTATGAATACCGGCTCACGGATGTTTCAAAAGTTAGAATGTGGCACAAAAGCGCATATATTAATCCCAGCAAGTTTGAAACATGGGAATATGGAAAACTGTTCTTAAAAAACACAGGCATTAGCGTCTCGATGAGTTTCTAATCCGCGACGAATATTAATTTCAAAGAAACATCAAAACTTGCGGGGGGTCAGGTTCCGCGCGCGGAACCGGGCCGGTTATTTTTCGACAATCGCTATGGCGTCGCCTGCGCGGAGGAATCCGGGGACGATTGTTTTTACGAAAATGCCCTCGCGGGGCATGACGCAGTCGCCGGCCTGATAGTAGATCGCGCAACGGTCGTGGCATTCCTTGCCGATTTGGGTGACTTCCAGTTCGACGGCGCCGCTGCGCAGGCGGGTTCCGACGGGCAGGCCGTAGAGGTTGAGGCCTTTTGTGGTGATGTTCTCGGCGAAGTCTCCGGGGTTGACGTCCAAGCCTTTGGCGCGCATTTTGTCTATGCTTTCGAGGGCGAGCATGCTGACCTGCCTGACCGGGTCGGGACCGGCGTGCCCGTCGCCCTCTATGCCGTGTCCGATCCGCAACTCGACGGAATCGACGGGTTTCTTGCGCTCGCCCTTGCCCGCGCTCACGTTCACCGAAACTATCTCTCCTGTCATAACGATTCTCCTTGAAATTCGCGCCGGGCCGCCCGCTTGCGGCTCATCCGCCGACGGAATGCATGGGACGCGAGGCGTCCGGGAAGTTGCCCCTCGGCCCTTTCGATTCCGCCGCCCGACTGAACGCGTCGCGTATCTCGTCGTCTGAGCCGCCGGAGCGCATTATCTCCTTCACGTCCACCCCGGAAGGGGACAACAGGCAGGCGAGCAACTGGCCTCCGGGGGTGAGCCTCATCCTGTTGCACATGTTGCAGAAGCCATGCGATATCGGGCTGATGAATCCCACCGAGGCGTCTGAGCCTTTGATTTTGAAATATCTCGCCGGCGCGCTAGGATCGGTTCTTCCCCCGTCGGAAGCGTCTATCAGGGAGCCGAGAGAGGCGATGGTTTCGTCGCGCGAAACGTATCTGGCGCGCCATTCCTCGTCCCTGTTGAAAGGCATGTACTCTATGAACCTAACGACCACGCCCTCGTCGAGAGCGAACCTGATGAAGTCGGCGGCCTCGTTTTCGTTGCGTCCGCGCATCACCACCGCGTTCACCTTGACTGGGCGGAGACCCGCCGCGCCCGCCGCGCGTATCCCGGCGATGACCGCGCCGATATCTCCCCGCCTGCATATCTCGCTGAACTTCGCCGGGTCCAGAGTGTCTAGGCTGACATTGACGCGTTTCAACCCGGCGTCCGCGAGAGCTTCGGCTTTCTCGGCCAGCAGCAGCCCGTTCGTGGTCAGGGAGAGGTCTTCCAGAGAATCGATCCGCGAGAGCTGGGCCACTAGGCGCTCGACGTTTTTTCTTGCCAGAGGCTCGCCGCCGGTGAGTCGGACTTTCCTGATGCCCGCGCCCGCGCCGATCTTCACTATTCTCTCTATCTCGTCGTAAGTGAGAATTTCCTCGTGGGGAATGAATTCGGCGCCTTCGGGGATGCAATAGACGCACCGCATGTTGCAGCGATCCGTCACAGAAACCCGCAGATAGGTGATGTTCCTGTCATAGTTGTCGCGCAGAGCGCTTCCGCGCGCGTCATCAGGCCCGACTGTCATTTTCTAATTATTAGTTCATGCGGGGAATTTTTCAATCGTTCCCGAAACACGGATAGCGTTCCGTTCTATTAGAAAGTCGCCGACTAGAGCAAGCCTGAAAAAACCGATTTGTCTTCGAGGATTGGCGCCCCCCCGAATCAACCGACTCCTCGCGGTCATGGCATGAAAAAAGCGCGACCTTGGGGATCGCGCTTGTTTTATTCAAAGTCGCTGCTCGCGGCGTTCGCGAGTCGGCCTCTCAACCGGCGGTCACGCTGACTTTCTTTCTGTTCTTGCCCACGCGCTCAAACTCCACCCTGCCGTCGATAAGAGAATAAATGGTGTAGTCTTTGCCCATGCCGACGTTGCTGCCCGGCATGATTTTCGTGCCGCACTGGCGGATGATGATATTGCCCGGCTTAACCGTTTCCCCGCCGAACTTTTTGACGCCGCGCATCTTCGGCTGGCTGTCGCGTCCGTTAGTCGAGCTTCCCTGTCCTTTTTTATGCGCCATCTCTATGCCTCCGCGCCCGGATAAACCGCTCCGGGCGTCATTGTCGTTTATGCCGTGATGATTTTGTCTATCTCAAGCTCGGTGTAATGCTGCCTGTGGCCCGTCTTCGTCCTGATGCGTTTTTTGGGTTTGTACCTGAAGACGAAGATTTTCTTCGCGCGGCCCTGCCGCTTCACTCTGGCTTCGACGCTTGCCCCCTGCACGAAAGGCGAACCGAACTTCGGTTCCTCTCCGCCGATCAGCGCCATCACAGAGTCTATCTTCACCGTCTGGCCAAGCTCTCCGTCCATCTTTTCAACGCGGATGACGTCGCCTTCCTTGACCGTAAACTGCTTTCCGCCTATCTTTATTATCGCTGACATGCCTTCACCCCGCAAATAGTGTAACAGCCCGCCTTCCTTCAGGCAAGCCGAATCATTCTAGCAGACAAATTTTTCGTTTACAATAAAAAAACATATTTTTTTTCAAACCTTTTGCATTGAATTTATATACGGCATTTGATAAAATCCCCATGACCTTTGGGGCTGTTTTTTTTTATTGAAAAGCAATTTATTATATAGAGAAAGAATCTGACACATAGTATGAAAAAATCATTCAACATATCATTCGCAATAGTGGCGACGCTTTTCTGCGCGCTCCGGGCGGTTCCGGCGCGCGCTGAATCAATCAGCATCGAAAAGCCCCCGGTCGAGATGTCCGGCGACACTTTCGAACAGCTCGACAGGCTGTACAACCACATTCAAGGCCCCGACTCGCTGATACCCAGAAACCACTGGTCGTACGGAGCCGTTTCCCACTTCGCCTCTATCGGCATGCTGGACGGGTACGACGCTTCAAAGCTGAACAGTTCAGAACCGATGACGAGAAGGGAAATGGCCGTCGCGGTCAACAAACTGCTGGATTCCTACCTCGAATGGCACGGAACAGGACAGATAACCTCCAGCCGGCTCGTGAGAGTTCAAAAACCTGTCGAAGTCTCAGTCGGACAGATTTCCCAGCCCGCCGCGCAGCCGGAAGCCGCAATCAGAAGAGTCACCCCTCCGCTGCCTTCTCTTGTGACGCCGCCGAATAAAGACGTCACCATTCGCGCCGAAGGCGGAAACGTGACCCTTACCCGCACCGGCCCCCGGGCGATGAAAATCATGGAAGAGCCTGCAAGCTCGCCCGAACCGGAGCCGGAACCTCAAGCCGAACCTCCCGCGCCTCCCGAACCGCAATGGGAGGAAAAACTCGAAGAGGTGAAGAAAACAATCGAGCTTTCCCAGAAGGAAATCGAAACCCTTGAAAACCTTGTGAACGATTTCCAGAAGGAAATGAAAGAAACAAATAAAAACTTAGAGAAAAAAATCAAGGACGTCGAAAAACTGGCCCTCAAGAATGAACGCTCAATCAACGCTCTCAAGCGCGAAGACGAGCGGTTCAGGATAACCGGAGTCGACGAGGTATTCTTCAAAACAAGGGATATCCTTCAGGACTACGTCGAATCGCAGGTCGCTTATTATGACGGCGATTCAATGACTTATGAGAAAGTCAGCACCCCCACTTATGGATTGACCAAGCTTTACAACAGGCTGAAACTGAAACTGGACAGCAAGCCCGACGCGGACGCAAACATGACTTTCTCTTCAGAATTGGAAGCCTACACAAGCCTCGGAGGAAGAAAAGGATACTTCGGCTATATCGAAGGCTCGAACACTCCGCTGACTATCAAAAATGTCGCTTTGAAATATATAAATAAGCCGCAAGACCCGTCCAAAATGAAGAATTTTAGGCTTGAAACATTGAGCGCCGGAGACGTCTCGGTGATGTATTCGCCATTGACGATTTTCGGAAGACAGATTCAGGGCATAGGAGCAAGCTTCAAGCTGAACGACTACAACCTGAACATGTTCGGCGGAAGAGTGGCTCAGCATTATCCCCTGCTGCTGGGCGACGCTCCATTGCATAAACACGGAGACGACACCATTTACGACAGATATTTGTACGGCTTCAACATGCAGGGTAGCGTGTTCGGAGAGCCGGCGTCGATGGGCAACATCCAGAAAATATTCATGTTTGACGACCCGCACACGAACTTCTACGGCTGGATGGGCAACTATCTGACAGGCTGCGAGCCGGGCAGATGGATCGATCTGAACAACTGGCCCGACCCTTCAGTTTCCAACAAAATGGCCAACGACGAAGTGTACAAAGACATGTTCTGCCTGCCTCCGGAAAAAAACAGCGTCACGAGCGTCTTTATAAGATACCCTCTGAAATTCGGAGTTACCGTAACGACGGAGTACGCGCACAGCACATATTACAAACCGGGATATGGAGTGGTGAAGGACGGAACATACCTACCGGCATGGATGGACGAGGACAACCTGCCCGAAGGCTCGGAAATCGTAGACACGAACGACATGAGCTTGAAATACGCGAAATGGTTCCCCTCAAAGGAACGGAACGATCAGGACGACGCGTTCCTGCTGCTTCTTGATTTTTCGAGAGGCCCGGTCAGCGTGTTCCCCCTCGGCTATGCCCGGCTAGGGCCTGAATTCGTCACAAAATACTTCGGACTCCCCGGACTGGACCTCGGCTCCGCCGGAGGAAACGAATTTGACAAAGATGAAAAAGAATCGGCAGGAGGCGATCTCCTAAGCGGACTTTCTTTTCTGCCGATATCGATACAGAGCATGGAGCTTTATCTAGGCAGGGTCACGATCGACAAAATACAGGATCAGAACTTCTCGTTCAATTCCATGTATGTGACCGGCAACGAAATCAAGCCCATGTATTTCGATCCCGGAGCGGTGGCTTACGGTTTGAGCAGCAACAGTTCCAAAGGCACATCCATATCGGTTCTCTCCAACTTCATCGCAAAAGTGAACACGAGGCGAGAGATGCTCAGCCTCAACGTCTGGAACAACGGACTCAAGTATTATCTTTCCGACAAAATAATTTTCAATTTCAGTTCGACGGCAATCAAGGCCGCGCTCCCTGAATCATGTCTGGACGGAAACATAGTGGACATCATGGACGACCACGGCACGATGATAGACAGGGTGATGGGCAACGGCAAATACACCTGCTTCGACGCGTTCCCGGAAACGGGCGACGTGTCCCTAAAACTTGATTTCAAAATGGTGACTCAGAGCTACAAAATCGAATGGAAAACATCCAAGAGGGCGAACTATACCGCGTCTTTCGACATATCGGACATCAAGCTGAGCGTCGATTTCCCGTCGCTGCCGGACGTGGCGACAATCATAAGCGACCTTGCCCCGACGGGAAAATCTTTTAAAACGACGCATCAAGTGGATTACAAACTTACCGGATCGACCAGCGTCCTGTTTTACTACGAAAAGAATTACGACACCGACATGGCAAGGGACAAATATTACAAGGCGACGACAGCGGGCAGTTTCGAGAGCGGATACACGTACGCCAAATATCCGGTGGTCGACGAACAGAAAATCATGCTGAAGATATCGACACAATTCTGACCGAGGGGCAACAAACCAGAAAATGAGAATCAAACAGACAACAAAAGCCGGAGCAAGGGCGCGGAGATTCGCTCCGGCATTCATTTTAATCGCGCTGTGCGCGTTTGCCTGCTCGTCCTGCGGAACGGGCAAAGGGCGTGTTGACAACACGGATTACATGATAGGCGCGGGCAGGGCTCCGTGGGGAATGGCGCTCAACGAAGACGGCTCCCGGCTGTACGTCGCCAACAACGGCTACAACACCGTGGAGGTCTTCAACGCCACGACCATGGACTCCGTCGCAAGCATCCGCGTAATCTGCGGTCCAAGATATCTGGCGTTCAACAGGGACTACACAAAGCTCTACGTCACTCACGACAGCGACACCATGCTGGACTCCAACTCATGCGCGATATCGGCCTACGACCCGTCTCAAGTGAGACGCATCGGCTCGTACGTCTCCGTTATCGACATCGCTCAAATGCAAGTCGTAAACGAGATCAACATCGAAGCTCCAAGCGCGCTAATCAGGAATCCCCGGAATATTACGCTGGACGCGGTGAACAACATATTCTATGTGGTCGGCCTAACGACAACGGGCATTGTGTCGATGGTGGACGCCGACGATGACGAAGTCCTCGGCGGGATGTCAGTTTACTCGACCAGAAAGGCCTACAGGATAAGCTTCGACGAGGATCGGGGCATAGGGTATATGCTGGAACCGTCGAATAACAGAATTAACGCATTCAACGCTGTGGATTTCAGGGAAGACGATCACACTGAATACACATTCAACGGCCAGACGCAGGGTTATTGCGCCGGGACGTCCGGCAACAAGAACTCGTGCGCCTGCACGGCTAACGGCAACTGCAACAGCGGTTATTGCGACCAGAGCTTCATACTGCCAGTCTGCGCGATGGCATGCTCCGGCTCAACCGCCAACAGGTCGGGTTGCCCCTGTACTCAGAACAGCAACTGCTCTTCCGGAATCTGCGAAGACAATGTCTGCGTGACTCCGACTATAATCGGACTTTCAAGCGTAAGGGGCTATTGCGACACGAGCGACGGGATGTGTCTGACTCCCGCGCAGATGGGGATGACCTCGCCGACGTGCAAAGAGCCTAGGGGCATGCTTCTGATGTCGGACGACACGATGTACGTGTCCTGCTATGGAGACTCGACGGGGGATTCGGACTCGCAGCCTCTGCTAAGAATTATTCTGGATGACGACGGTATCGCATCAAGCTTGGCTTCGGTCGCGACAACGCAGAGTTTCATGTCCTGCATTCGACCGACGGAACTTGCGAAAGACCCTTCGGAAGAATATGTTTTTCTGCTCTGCTCGGCGAACGCGACGGTTCTCGTCATTGACGCTGACACCGGCAATGCCGTGGATAATTTCTCCGTTCCCGAAAATCCGACGCACATGGTCGCTTCGGATGAATACGTGTTTGTGACATCAGCCGCTTCGGGCGCCATACACAGACATCCTATAAGATAAAACCCGGACGGTGGCCGCCAGATGCGGGAATATCCCTGTAAACTTTCCCTGAAGCTTGTAGCCGTAAGAGCGCGCGCTGCGGCCATGTTCGCGGCGTTGGCTCTAGTCGCGCTTTCGGCTTCCTCGTGCGGAAGAGGCTCCGCTCCCGGCATCGAGGTTGCCACCGAAGTCGGCGACTTCAAGTCTCCGTGGGGCATGGCGGTCAATGCGGATGAAACCCGGCTTTACGTGGCGAACACGCTCCTGAACACGGTGGACGTGATAGAAATCCCGACTATGCAGATTTCCCACTCCATTCCGGTTCTTTGCGACCCGCGAAGGCTGGCTTTCAACTCGAATTTTTCAAAACTATTCGTAACCCACGACAACCAGCTCGAATCCCGGCACTGCGCGACCTCCAAATATCTGCCGTCCGAGCCGAGAAGAAACGGCGCGTGGCTGTCGGTCATCGACACGGCCCAGCTTAAGGTTGCCAACGAGATAAGCCTTGAAGTTTCCGGAACGGAGCCTTCGAATCCGAGCGATATAGTTTACGACTCCGTTTACGACGTGATTTATGTGACGGCTAGGACGAACTTTTTCGTCACGGCAGTCGATCCCGAAACGGAAACGGTTATTTCGCGGATAAGTTATTTCACTGGGACAAGTCCTTACAGGTTGAGGATGGACGCCGATCTGGGCGTGGGATACGCGATAGACAAGGACAATGACAGAATTTACCCGTTTGCGCCCGACGACCCTCGCGCGGAGTCTTTCGGCACATTTGTCTATGACGGCCAGACAACCGGAATATGCGCGGGAACGAAAGGAAATAAAAACAACTGTCCGTGCACGGCAAACAGCAACTGCAACAGCAACTATTGCGACTATTCGCCCATGCTTCCATACTGCGCGGCGAGCTGCTCGGGATCGAACTCAAAGAAAACCGGATGCCCCTGCGCGAGCGGTTCGGGATGCGACTCCGGCATCTGCGGGAATAGCGGAGTCTGCGTCAACGCGTCGAGCTTCGGCGTGAACGACATCAGGGGATATTGCGATAGATCGACAGGACAGTGCAAGACGGCTACCGAGATGGGTTTCACGAACACATGCGAGAATCCGTGGGACGTTCTGGCGCTTCCGGATTTGACCATATACGTGACATGCGGAGGCTCAACGTCAAAGGCGAGCCAGACGCAGCCCGTGTTGCGCTTATTCGCCGACGCCGACGGTTTCGCCTCAGCCAACACCGCAGTCGCGGCGCAGTCGAGTTTTCAATATTGCGTGAAACCCACCGAACTGGCGGCTGACCCGGATTGGGAATATGTGTTCGTTCTCTGCACCGGCAGCAATAAGCTGCTTTATCTAGACGCTGCTTCCGGAGATATATTAGGCTATTTCAATGTGGCAAGTAATTCGTACGGCCTGACGGTGTCCAGCCAGCACGCGTTCGTATCGTCTTCGTCTCAGAACGAAATATTAAAGTTCTCTATTCCCTGAAACCAATACCGCTGTATTCGCTCCGACAATCACAGCTTGAGCGCGGCTTTGTGTCCGGCGTGTATGGCGTCGAATATAAGGCCGATCTTCTTTGCGTCGCCGACGACCGTCATCTCGATTCCGCTGTCCTTCAACTGTTCTTCGAGAGGATTGTAAGGTTTCGAGCCGACGGCGAGAATCACGAAATCGGCGGGCAGGGTTTTCTTCGTTCCGGCCTCGTCTATGACGACGCCTTCTTCGTTTATCTCGACCGCTTTTGCTTTGGTGAGGACTTTCACGCCGTACCTTGAGAGGTCCTCCATCATAGTCCAGCGGGTGGATTTTCCGATGTCTTTGCCGACGCGCGGAAGCATCTCGACGATGGTGACGTCGTTGGTGCCGTGCACGGCCAGCCGTCGCAGTTCTTCAGTCGTTTCAACGTTGTGGATAAGCAGGAATTTAAGGGTTTCCGCCGGAACCGTGCCTTCCTCAGCGAGAACCAGAGCGGACTCGACTCCCACCGCGCCGCCGCCGAGCACCACCACTTTGCCGCTTGCGCCGACAATCCCGCCGAGGTAGTCCCAAGCCTGAAGAACGTTCGGCCTGTCCGCTCCCGGAATGGGAATCGTGGCCGGTTCCGCGCCGGTCGCCAGTATCACGGCGTCGAACTTTTCTTTCTTAAGAAACTTCACGGTCACTTCAGTGTCGGTAACGACGTCCACATCTTCTATTACAAGCTGAGTGTCGTAGTCGTTGATAATCTCCTCGAATTCTCTTCTGCCTTCGGGAGCGGAAGCCAGATAGAGCTGGCCGCCGAGAACCGGGGCGCGCTCGAACAGGGTGACGTCGTGACCGCGTCTCTTTGCGGTAAGGGCGGCTGACATGCCCGCCGGGCCGCCGCCCACAACAGCCACTCTTTTCTTCTTTTCAGCCAATCCTCTTTCGCCGAGATACTCGTATCCGGCGTCCGGGTTTACCATGCACTCGACCGGCTGAAGCAGGAATACATGGTCGAAACATCCCTGCCCGCAGGCCACGCAGTGGATAATCTCGTCGTCCCTTCCTTGCAGGGCCTTGAGCGCGAAGTGCGGATCGGCAATCAGCGGCCTGCCCATGCCCACCATATCGCAGTATCCAAGCTCTATCAGGTCGGCGGCTTCCAGCGGGTCGTTTATCCTGTGGCTGGCTATCACCGGCACGTTTACGTTCTCTTTTATCCTGCGGGCCTGATACGCGTAGTTTGCGCGCGGCACGCCCATCGTTATCTGGGGAACCCTCGCCTCGTGCCAGCCCACGTTCACGCAGATGGCGTCCGCTCCGGCGGCTTCGAGAGCCTTGGCGAACGCGATATGCGGCGCGCTCCCCAGCCCGTCTTCCATCAGGTCGTTTCCGTTGATTCTTACGGTGACAGGGAAATCGGCTCCTACCGCGTTCCTGACCGCTTTGAAGACTTCGAGGCCGAAGCGCATCCGGTTCTCTTCAGAGCCGCCCCATTTGTCCGTCCTCTTGTTCGTCAGCGGGGACAGGAAGGTCGAAACCAAATAGCCAGTGCCCATTAGAATCTCGACAATCTCGAACCCGGCGGTTTTGAGCCTGACGGCTGTCTTGGCGAACTTGTCGATAATGTCAAGAATTTCCTCTTCCGTCAGTTCGCGCGGTGTCGCGCCGGTCATCTTGCAGTAAACGGCCGATGGGGCAACCGGTTCCATGTCTTTGGGAATCATCATCGGGTAAGTCTGCCGCCCGGTGTGGTTTATCTGAGCCATCGCGCGGGCGCCGTTGCTCTTGATGGCGTCGGCAAGCTTCGTCAGGCCGGGGATGTAGCAGTCGTCGTGTCCGCCGATGTTAAGCGGCGCGCTGCCGCCCCGGTCGATTGATACAAACCCGACGCATATCGCGCCGACCCCTCCCCTCGCCCTCTCAGCGTAAAACTCGCATATCCTGTCGGTCACCTCGTAGTTCGATATCATGTTCATCTGCATCGCCATCATCGCAATGCGGTTTTTCACTGTCAGTTTGTTGATCTTAATCGGCGCGAAAAGAGGATCCATTGTGTGTTCTCCTTAAAATAAAGTCATATTAATATAACCCACGAGCCGCCCGCGTTCAATCACAAAAAATAATCAGGCGGTTCGGCGGCGCGAGGGCATGGTGAAAGCAAACGCGAATGTTGTATAATCTCAATCCGATGCGGCGCGAACAGCGCCGGATGGAGCGTTCCGACATGAGGGACACAATTCTTCTGATAAATCCGAACACTCGGCGGGAGCCGCCCGTCATCCCTCTTGGACTGGAAATAATCGGCAGCGCGCTGGAGCGCGCCGGGCACAACGTTGAAATGCTAGATTTGTGCTTCGAGAGCGACCCTGTGGGAGTGGCGGTGGAAACAGCGCGGCGCGTCCGCCCTCTTTTCGCCGGGATTACCGCGCGAAACGTGGATTCGGCAATATTCGACAACAACGAGTATTTCATACCCGGCATATCAAAGATTGTTCAGGCGGTGAAAAACGAGGGAGTCGCGACCATCCTCGGCGGAGCAGGCTTCTCAGCTATGCCGGAACTGGTTCTCAAGGAAACGGGGGCGGACTACGGGATTTGCGGCCCCTCCGAAAAGGCGATAGTTGATTTCGCAAACACTATGAAGTCCGGCGCTGCCCCTGCTAAAATCATAAACGGCTGGAGCGCGGGAATCGACCCGTCATTCGTCCCCGAAAGACCTTTCAAAATCGACTACCGGAAATATGTCGCCAACAGAGGAATAGTCGGCTTCGCCACCCAGTACGGCTGTACGGGGCGATGCGAATACTGTATTGAGGCTGGAACAAAGGTTATTCATAGGGAGCCTGCCGCAGTCGTCCGCGAGATAACGGACCTCAGGAACCTCGGTTTTCGCGACTTCCATCTATGCGACTGCGAGTTTAACCTGAATCTGGATTTTTCAGAGAGATTCGCCGGCGAGCTGGCCGCCGCCGAGCCGGACATTTCTTGGGTGGCGTACATGAAACCGACTCCGGTTTCGGACAGATTGTTTTCTCTAATGAAAAAGTCGGGAGTAATAGCCGTCACTCTCAGCGTGGACAGCGTGGCGCTTGATTCGCCGGACTCGACTTATTCTTTCGATGACGCGGCAAGGTTCATCCGCTTGTGCAGGGAGAACGATATCAAACTGGCGGTCGACCTGCTGACCGGGCTCCCCGGAGAACCTGTCGATTCAACCGTTAAAACGCTTGATTTCTTCAGAAAAAACAGGCCGGACACCGTCGGGGCGAGTTGCCATGTGAGAGTATATCCGGGGACGAAAACCCATTCGGCGCTGGCAGGACGCGGCGACATGGCTCCGTTTCTGACCCGCCCTCCGGACGACTCCCGGCTTTACCCTGTGTTCTACAATCACCTCCCGACAGAGCGTTTGAATGAAATGACCGCCGACGACCCTATGTTCAAAATCGAGGGGTTCGAGAATTCGTCCAACTATGAGCGGTTGAAATAGGGATGTGAATCAACCACCGAAAACCCGGTTTACTTGAGCGAATCCCCTGAGCCGGACAAAAACGCGCTCGCGACAATTTTCACAAAAAACTTTTCCTGAAAACCAATTTTGATATACAATTCCTGTCCGGGTGAGGCTGTTTTATTACTATTATTCATCAAGAACTAAATAGAAGGGAGGGAAACGACGGACGCCGTTTGCGCAGACGGCGATCAAGAAGAGTTGCGGACAATCGCGATTCAGCCGTTCGGTTCGCAAGTAAAAAATTCTCAATACTAAAGGTGGACAACAATGTCTAAAAGAATTCTGCTAAAAGCTGCTGCGATCATTCCTATTATATTCCTTATATCGATATTATTTAATGCTGCGGTTCCGACCGAGAGGACGACGGTCGGGAAACTGCTGACTATCACGGCAAGCGCCTCCGAACACGCCCCAGAAGCCGCTCCGGACGGAGAACACGCCGCCGAAGCAGCGACACACGAGGGCGAAGAGGCGCATGAAGAAGGAAGCCACGGTCCCATCAACATGTCCATCCTATGGATAATCCCGTTTGCCGGAATACTTCTTTCGATAGCCATCATCCCTCTAATCAACGGCCACTGGTGGCATCATAATTTCCCAAAAGTGAGCTTGCTCTTCGGCATACCTATGGCCGTTGCCATGTTCGTAGTGTTGCAAACAAAAACCATCCACACGTTTGTGGAGTATTGTTCGTTCATCGCGCTGGTCGGCTCGCTGTTCGTCATATCGGGCGGCATACTGATTAGAGGCTCTTTTAAAAGTTCCCCGATGACCAACACCGTGTTTCTCATCATCGGCTCGATCATCGCCAGTTTCATTGGAACCGCCGGGGCATCGATGGTTCTCATCAGGCCGATGTTGCGGATAAACAAAAATAGGAAAACAAAGCTGCATATATTCATATTCTTCATTTTTGCCGTCAGCAATATCGGCGGCTCGCTCACCCCGCTCGGAGACCCGCCGCTGTTCCTCGGATTCCTTCAGGGTGTTCCCTTCGAGTGGACTCTCATCCACATGCTCCCCGGCTGGGCGTTCGCCATCGGCATCCTTATGGCTCTTTTCTATGTCATCGACTCCATGATGGTCAAGAAAGACGGCGGCATTCCCGCGGACGACCCGAACGAGCCGAAACAAAAGTTCGCCATACTCGGCTCCTATAATTTCATTTTCCTTCTCGGCGTCATGGGAACTGTCATTTTCTACGGAACAGTCCTTCGAAGCATGGAAAACCTCGGTTTCATCAGAGACGCCATCCAAGTCGGACTTATGGCGCTTATGGCGCTTCTCTCAATGGTTGTGACCCCCAAGTCTCTGCGAGAGGAAAACGGATTCTCGTGGTTCCCGGTCAAAGAGGTGGCGATACTGTTCGCGGCGATATTCGCCTGCATGATCCCCGCTCTGAACATTCTTGAATACAAAGGAGAGACCGGGGCGCTGACGCTGACTCACGCATGGCAGTATTTCTGGATAACGGGCGGCCTCTCGTCCTTCTTGGATAATGCGCCGACGTATCTGACATTCCTCTCCCTCGGAAAAACCATCGGCGGAGCCGGATGCGTGGCGGTGTACGGCGGCTGCGTGCCCCAGCATATTCTTCTTGCCATCGCGATGGGCGCGGTGTTCTTCGGTTCCATGTCCTATATCGGCAACGCCCCCAACTTCATGGTCAAATCCATCTGCGAGGAAAACAAGGTTCCAATGCCTTCCTTCCTCGGTTACATGGTTTGGTCGATTGGGATACTCGGCCCGATTTTCTTGTTAGTAACTTTTGTGTTCCACAGAGGATAACGCCGAAAATCGCCGTATATTAAGGATATCTAGAAGCCCCGCTCTGAAAAGCGGGGCTTTTTAGTTGTGTGCGCCTTATGCGCCTGATAATTGACTGTAGCGACTCTTTTTTCTATAATGTTCTCCGGTTGAGTCGATAATCAGAATTAACTGATTTGAACGCTCGACGACGGACGGCGAAGAATACCAGTCGCCGCCAGCCGCCCGGGGTTGGTTCCGCATTGCGCCGAATTCGACGCCGGAACGAAAAGGAGATTGTCGATGATAGCCAGAACCATGTTGAAAACTGCTTTTCTTGTTCCTGTCCTGCTTCTTATCTCGATGTTTTCACAAGCGCCCGACTCGACGCGGCATGATGCGCCCGGCATATCACTCATCGCCGCCGCAACCGCAGCCGATGGACATTCGGACTATGTGTCCGCTCCCGATGCTGAGTACGGGCATGAAACTGACGACGCCCACGGCGGCGGTCATCACGGCCCGGTTAATATTTCCATCTTCTGGATAATCCCGTTCGCGGGCATCCTGCTTTCAATAGCAATAATCCCGCTCATAAACGGCCACTGGTGGCATCATAATTTCCCGAGGGTGAGCCTGCTGTTCGGCCTTCCGATGGCGATTTTGATGTTCATAACGCTTCAGGAAAAGACGATCCATGTTTTCGTCGAATACTGTTCGTTCATCGCGCTGGTCGGTTCGCTATTCGTCATATCGGGCGGCATATTGGTCAGAGGCTCTTTCAAAAGCTCCCCTATGACCAATACGGTGTTTCTGCTCATCGGCTCGGTTATCGCAAGCTTCATCGGGACCGCCGGCGCTTCGATGGTTCTCATCAGGCCGATGCTGCGGATAAACAAAAATAGGAAAACAAAGCTGCATATATTCATATTCTTCATTTTTGCCGTCAGCAATATCGGCGGCTCGCTCACACCGCTGGGAGACCCGCCCCTCTTCCTCGGATTCCTTCAGGGCGTCCCCTTCGAGTGGACTCTCATCCACATGCTCCCCGGCTGGGCGTTTGCCATCGGCATCCTTCTGGCGCTGTTCTACTTGGTCGATTCCATGATGATAAAGAAAGACGGCGGAGTCCCCGCGGACGACCCGAACGAGCCGAAACAGAAATTCGCCATCCTCGGCTCCTATAATTTCATTTTCCTTCTCGGAGTCATGGGAACTGTGATTTTCTACGGAACAGTCCTTCGAAGCATGGAACATCTCGGTTTCATCAGAGACGCCATCCAAGTCGTCCTGATGTCGCTGATGGCGTTCCTGTCTCTGAAAGTCACGCCGAAACCGTTGAGAGAGGAAAACGGTTTCTCGTGGTTCCCGGTTAAAGAAGTGGCGGTTCTCTTCGCGGCTATCTTCGCATGCATGATACCCGCGTTGAACATACTTGAATACAAAGGCATGACAGGCGCGCTTACGCTGACTCATGCTTGGCAGTATTTCTGGATGACAGGCGTGCTGTCCGCCTTCCTAGACAACGCGCCGACGTATCTGACATTCCTATCGCTCGGCAAAACGCTTGGCGGAGCGGGCTGCGTGGCGGTGTATGGCGGCTGCGTGCCCCAGCACATCCTTCTTGCAATAGCGATGGGCGCGGTGTTTTTCGGTTCCATGTCCTATATCGGCAACGCCCCCAATTTCATGGTCAAATCCATCTGCGAGGAGAATAAAGTCCCCATGCCTTCCTTCCTCGGCTACATGGGATGGTCCATCTGCATACTCGGTCCGATTTTCGCAATCGTGACGTTCATATTCTTCAGAGGTTGAGCGGTCGGACAGCATAGCTGGCGACGACAAACCCGAATCCGTCATTAGGATTCGGGAGCGATTGTTAAGAGCGGATGAAACGCGGACCGCAAGGCGCATTTTTGCAGTGAAT
>DIWT01000055.1 GCA_002435745.1 bacterium UBP15_UBA6099 | reverse complement strand
TTTCAGAGAGCTAAATGCTTACCGATTTCTTTATGCTCGCAAAACGCTACCGCGCGGAACCGGACTTTTTGCCGAAGTCGCAGTGTTTTATCATGCCGCAGTCGCCGCACTTGGGTTTTCTGGCGTCGCAGATTCTCCTGCCGTGCCACACAAGCTGGTTCGAAAAATCCGTCCATGTCTTCTGCGGGATAAGCTCCATGATGTCGAACTCAATCTTTACCGGGTCGGAGTTCTTCGATAGGCCGGAGCGCTGGGCGATTCGGGACACATGGGTGTCAACTATCACGCCGGGGACGCCGAACGCGTTGCCAAGCACGACGTTAGCCGTCTTTCGCCCGACGCCGGGCAGCTCCACTAGCTCTTCCATTGTCCCCGGAACCTTGCCGCCGTGTTTCTCAATAATCGCAGCGCAACAGCCCTTTATGTTCTTTGCCTTGTTTTTGAAGAAGCCGGTCGAATGTATGTCTTTCTCAAGCTCCTGAGTGTCCGCCTCTGCGAACGCTTTCACCGTCCTGTATTTCTTGAACAGGTCTTTAGTGACAATGTTCACTCGTTCGTCCGTGCATTGAGCTGAAAGAATGGT
Organism: bacterium UBP15_UBA6099; assembly: GCA_002435745.1. GTDB lineage: Bacteria > UBP15 > UBA6099 > UBA6099 > UBA6099 > UBA6099. Next base: position 20,523 of record DIWT01000055.1, on the reverse strand, counting down.
CGCCACGAGGAGTTCGTGCGGTTTTGCATAGTCGAGCGAGGTGGTCGCGTCATCGTAATTGGCCTGTAGATACTCCGCTATCGCCATTGCTTTTTTCTTTAACGCCGCAGACATCGTTTGTCTCCTCCGCTCAGCATTTTAAAGTAATTCCATTATATATATAAAACTTCTGAGAACAATAGACGCCTGTGCAGGCGGCCGCCCGGATTTCGGGCGCGATTCTTTGAGAAAACAGCAAAAACGGGGAAAAATTTGAGGGTTTTAAACGCTGGTGAATATGTTTTTTATTCACCCCGCGATAGCAGGCAGAAAATTGAAAAAACGCCTAGCAAATAAAAGAAAATTTCGCAAGCGGCGGATGAAGAAGCTATGGATTCTAAAAAACGCATGGAAGGTGAATATGTTTTGTATTCACCAAATTACACAGTAGATTGTGATTTTTTTCTCAAGAAAGGCCCGGGGGTGAATATGTTTTATATGCGCCTGATGTGAAAAACAAGCGCGCGAATTAAGGTCAAAAAATAATTCAAAATAAAAACGCCTTTGTAAAAAGGCATAATTGGTTTGTCGCTGAGTTGGCGGAGGGCTTGGCATCGGGCTTGATATATTAATAGGCGCAGGCTGAAGGAAACCGAAAGGGGTGAAAAAGATGGAAAAGATAAATAAAAACAACAGTGAAAATAGAGAGGAGGCCAAGACAATGAAAGCGATCGGATACGCGAGCGGAATGTACGTAGACAACGAAGGCAACGTGGTGGACAGAGCGGAACAGAAGAAAAGGATCGAGGCATACGCAGAGGCCAACGGAATCGAGATAGTGGCGATGTACGAGGACGTTGACGAATGCGAAAAGGTGATGGACCGCCCGGGGATCAAAAAGATGCTCGAAGAGGCCAACGAAGCCGAAGTGGCTCTGGTGGAGTGCGTGTGGAGTCTCGGCAGGACGCGAGCCGTGGTGTCCCCGTTCATGAAAGCTCTGGACAGCAAGGGGCTGAAGCTTGAAGCGGCGACGACCTGCTTCGACGTAACCAGCCAGTTCACGAGATTCTGGTACGGCAAGTCAGGCTCGCAGACCTACGCGGCGACCCGCAAGGCTATCGATGTCGAAAAGCCGGTCGGCGTGAAAAAGTAGAGGTCGGACAACACAGAACATGGGCCGCCCGCAAGGGCGGCCTGTCCATAAAAAAATCATCCGGGGAGGGACATCAAAAATGGAAATGGCGCATAGAGAATATTACTGGCACGTGCATCACCACTGGGCGATGTACATTTTCATGATTACTTCGTTCGCTGTTTTCGGTTACGGGGTTTACAAGAAAATCATGCAGTGGAAAGCCCTGAAGCCCGCCAACGAGCGCTTCGGCGACGTTGTGGGCCGCGTGGTAAAGATGGCGGTCGAGACGATTATGCAAAGCCGCGTTCGCAGAAAACTCATGCCGGGCGTGTTTCACTCTATGATCTTCTGGTCGTTCATCATGCTGGCTATCACCACAGCCATCCTGACGGTGGAAATCGACCTGACCAAGCCGCTGTTCGGACTGACCTTCTTCAAAGGCAACCTCTATCTGGCGATCTCTTTTCTGGCTGACATAGCGGGGTTCTTCCTCGTGGTCGGCCTTGCGATAGCGATCATCCGCAGATACGTGCTGAAGCCGAAGACGCTGCAGACCGACTGGCAGAACGCGTACATGCTCGGCCTGTTGCTGTTCATCGCGCTCGGCGGGTTCGTTCTAGAAGGCCTGAGAATTCAATTCGCGGGCGATCCGTGGTCGGCGTACAGCCCATTCGGGTTCGCCGTCTCCAAAGCGATGGGCGTCTTCTCCGAAGCTTCCGTGCCGGTGGTTTACCCGCTCGTGTGGTGGACTCACGCGCTGGCCACCTTCGCTCTCATCGCTTCTCTGCCTTACACCAAATTCTTCCACATCATGCTCATCCCGGCCAACTACATGTTCTCCAACGACAAGCCGAAAGGCTCCCTGCAGAGAGAAGACCTCGAAGAGCTTTTCTCCCGCGACGACGTCGAGGAGTTCAACTTCGGACATACCACGGCGAAAGACCTCACATGGAAAAACGCCCTCGACTTGGACGCCTGCCTCGAATGCGGACGCTGCGAAGAGGCCTGCCCGGTCAGCCAGTGCGGATACCCGCTCGTGCCCCGCAAAGTCGTCCAGTCCCTGAAGAAATCGCTTTATAAGATGTATGAAGCGCAGGAAAAAGCCAAAGCCGGCGGCGACGGAGCCAAAGCCGAAGGCGAAGAGGGAGCCGCAGAACAGCAGCCTCTCGAACTCGAACCCTTCATCGGAGACGTGCTCGACGAGCACGGGCTGTGGCTGTGCCGCACCTGCCGCGCCTGCATGGAAGTGTGCCCGGCGATGATAGAGCACATCGACCAGCTCGTCGAAGTGCGCCGCTCGGAAGTTATGATGAACGGCAGGCTGCCTGCGGACGCGAAGAACGCCCTCAAGGCGCTCGAACAGCGCGGCAACCCGTTCGGCCCGCAACAGGGCCGCCTCAACTGGATCAAAGGCGAGATGCCCGACATCATCGACGCCGGCGGAGAAACCGACGTCCTCTTCTGGCTCGGCTGCGTCGCCAACTACGACCAAGCCAAACAGCACATCGCTGAAAATATGATGGCCATCATGCGCGCCGCAGGCATAAAGTTCGCCATGCTCGGCGACAACGAGACATGCTGCGGCGATCCCGCCCGCTGCCTCGGCGACGAAAACGTCTTCCAGAGCCTCGCCAAGAATCAGGTAGAGATACTCAATTCAATCAAGTTCAACCGCATAGTGGTCATCTGCCCCCACTGCCTCAACTCCCTTAAAAACGAGTTCAGCCAGTTCGGCGGCAAATACGAAGTCGTCCACCACGGACAGTTCCTCAACGAGCTGATAGAGCAGGGCAAGATAAAGCTCACTAAAGAAGTCGCGGGCAAAGTGGTATATCACGACCCCTGCTACCTGAGCAGGTACGCCGGACAGACCAAACAGCCGCGCAGCGTCGTGAAGTCCATCAAAGGCGTGACCGCCATCGAGCCGAAGAACAAATGCGCAGACAGCTTCTGCTGCGGAGCGGGCGGCGGCAACTACTTCATGGACATGGACCTCGATGTCCCCGGCGACGAACGGCTCAACGTCCGCCGCGCCAAAGAGCTTGCCAACACCGGAGCCGACACCATCGCGGTCGCCTGCCCGTACTGCATGCAGATGATCGAAGACGGCGTGAAGCTCATCGAAATGGAAGAGAAACTGAAACTCAAAGACATTTCCACCCTCGTGGTTCAGGCGATGGGGCTGGAAGTGAAGCCGCCCGCTCCCGCCATTGCGGACGCGCCGGCTCAGACGGAACAGGCGAAAGTGGAGAAGTAAACACAGCGCCGTCGCGGTAGAAGCGCTCCCCGCGAGGCGGCAAACAACGATGAATATGGACAGCGTCCGCGGGCGGTCTAAGCCCGCGGACTTTGCCCGTTTCAGCAACCTACCTCATTGAACCGTCCGCAACACGGTTCAAACTCCAGCGGCTCCATTTTCGAGCCGCTTTTTTTATTAGATACCGGATTCGCCGCGCGCATGAAAAAAGAGATAAAACATATTTCGGCGCGGCGCGGTTCAATACAGGCAATCCGGCTAGTTGACATGAAAAACAGGATGGCTGATACTGTGTTCATATTAGCAAAAACCTTGGAGGGCAGTTTATGAAGACGAGGCCGATGACGATTCCGCACATGTTGAACGAGGCGTATGACTACGACAAGCCGGTTCCGTTTTCGCGTGGCACGAGAGTGGATATCAAAGGTATCGCCATGCTGTTCATTTCAGGAACCGCGAGCGTGGATGATCATGGCCTGAGCATACATCAAGGCGATCTGAAGGCCCAAGCGCGTCGAATGCTGGAGAATGTGACGGAACTGCTGAAGTCCGAGGGCGCCACATGGCGCAATGTGGCGCGCACGACTATCTATCTTAAGCACATGGAAGAACACTATCACGATTTGGCTCAGGTCAGGTTCGACTTCTTCAAGGAACAGGGACTTGAAGTCTTTCCGGCTAGCACATGCATTCAAGCGACGCTCTGCAGGCCTGAACTGCTGGTTGAAATGGAAGCGATAGCGATTCTTGAAAATGAGGATTAGGCGCGCACATAACAGTCAGGCTGAGTGAATGGCGGTTTGCTTAACATAATAATGTGGGAATTTCAAATCTTAGAGAATTTAGAAAACCGAAAATTGTCATGACGAGAAATCTTATATTGGATATTCTTGCTGAACAGAATTTTTATGCCGTCATCATGGCGGCGAATCGCCGACAGCGCGGTTTTTTATGATGGAGTAAATATCATATTCAACGCGGGGGGCTTGATTTTTTTCCGGGGGCGTGGATAATCAGAGTAGCTTTAAGCCGGTACGGAGATGCCGGCAAGGTGGATATGATGAAACGAAATATGACATGTGCCGAAGAAGCTTCCCTTATGGGAAGCTTTTTTTATGCGCGCGGACGTTTCGGCGCGCGGAATGGAGGCGGCGCGGATTGAAGTCTAAAACTGTCGAAATAATGGACGAAGAGGGGATCAAGAGGGCGCTGATAAGGATAGCGCATGAGATTCTGGAGAAGAACAAGGGGGCCGAGCGGCTGGCGCTTCTGGGGCTGCAGACGCGCGGGGTTCCGATAGCCGAGCGGCTGGCGGCGATCATCAAGGAAATCGAGGGCGCGGACGTCCCGGTCGGTGCGCTCGACGTCACTCTGTACCGCGACGACCTTTCTCACATGCGCCATCACCCTCAGGTGCGGGCGACGACTGTCCCGTTCAACGTTGAGAACTCGCGGATAGTGATAACCGACGAGGTGATTTACACGGGCAGGACGATCCGGGCGGCGATGGACGCGATAATGGACTTGGGGCGTCCGCAGTTGATACAACTTGCGGCGCTCATCGACCGGGGCCACAGGGAGCTGCCCATCAGGGCGGACTATGTGGGCAAGAACATCCCGACGTCGCGGCTGGAGTGGGTTCACGTGCGGCTACGGGAGGTGGACGGAATCGAGGGGGTCACGCTGGGGCGCAGTCTCGACCGCGCCGCGGACGACGAGTGATCCCGCCTGAATCGAACACGGAGGATTTATGGACAGAAACCTTATCAGGATGCGCACTCTGGACAGAGAGGATATCGTCAAGATACTCGACCAGTCCAAGGTGTTTCTGGAGATATTGGACAGGCCGATAAAGAAAGTGCCGGCGTTGCGCGGCAAGGTGGTGGTGACGCTGTTTTTCGAGCCGAGCACGCGGACGCGGATGTCGTTCGAGCTTGCGGCGAAGATGCTGAGCGCGGACGTGCTGAACTTCGCGGCGAGCACGAGCAGCGCGGTGAAGGGCGAATCGCTGAAGGACACCGCGCTGACGATGAAGGCGCTGGGCGCGGACTACATCGTGGTGCGGCACACGCACACGGGCGTCCCGGAGTTCATCGCCAAGCAGGGGGACTTCAGGGTGATTAACGGCGGGGACGGGTTCGGCGAGCACCCGACGCAGTCGCTGCTGGACCTTTTCACGATCAGGCAGAAGCTGGGCCGGATCGAGGGTCTGAACGTGGCGATAATGGGTGACATCGCGCACAGCAGGGTGGCCCGCTCGAACATCTTCGCGCTCAACAAGATGGGGGCGAACGTGAGGCTGGTCGCGCCGCCGACGATGCTGCCTGTCAACATCGAAAAACTCGGCGCGGAGGTCCACTACCGGCCCGACGAGATTCTGGAGGACACCGACGTGCTCTATCTGCTGCGCGTGCAGACGGAGCGCCAGAAGGACAGCCTGCTGCCCTCCCTCAAGGAGTACGCCGAACTGTTCGGGGTGAACGGAGACCTGCTGTCGCGGTTCAAGAAGGACGTGATGGTGATGCATCCGGGGCCGATCAACCGTGGGGTGGAAATCTCCCACGACGTCGCCGACGGGGAGGACACATACATCGAGGAGCAGGTGAGGAACGGGCTTGTGGTGAGGATGGCCGTGCTCTATCTGCTCGAAGGGGGAAAGGAGGCCGCGCATGAAGCTGTTAATTAAGGGAGCGGAGATAATCGACCCGGCGGGCAAGAACGGCGGGCGCAACGACATTCTCGTCGAAGACGGGATAATAAAGGAAATCGGGAAGCCGGAAGCGGCTGGCGCGGAAGTTCTGGACGCGTCCGGGCTGAAGGCGGCTCCGGGGCTGGTGGACATCCACGTCCACTTCCGCGACCCCGGCTATGAATACAAGGAAAACGTGGGCAGCGGGCTTCGCGCGGCGGCGGCGGGCGGCTTCACCTCCGTCGTCTGCATGCCGAACACCAAGCCGGACATCGACACGAAGTCGGTGGCGAAATATGTGAACGACAAGGCGCGCGCGGCGGGCCTCGGCAGGCTGTTCATCGCGGGCGCGATTTCTAAGAAGCGCGAGGGGGCCGAGCTCGCCGAGATCGGCGACATGATGAACGAGGGCATTGTCGCCGTCACCGACGACGGCAATCCGGTGATGAACGCGCAGCTCATGCGCCGCGCGCTCGAATACACGAAGATATACGGCATCCCCGTCATGTCGCACGCTGAGGACAAGAACCTCGCGGGCGCGGGCGTGATGAACGAGGGCATGGTGTCCACCACCATCGGGATGAGGCCGATCCCGAAGGAGGCGGAGACGGTGATGGTTCTCAGGGACATCGAGCTGGCGGCGCTGACGCGGGGGCGGCTGCACCTGACGCACATCAGCGCGGCCGAATCGGTGGACGCCGTCAGGCGCGCCAAAGCGCGCGGGTTGCGCGTAACCTGCGACGTCACCCCGCACCACCTTGTCCTGACGGACGATGCGGTGATGGAGTTCGACACCGCAACGAAGGTGAACCCGCCGTTGAGAGAAGAGAGCGACCGGCGGGCGCTAGTCGCCGGGTTGCTGGACGGAACAATAGACGCCATCGCGTCCGACCACGCCCCGCACGCCGTTCACGAAAAAGAGGTCTCCTACGACGACGCCCCGTTCGGCCTCGTCGGGCTGGAGACAACGCTGGCGGTCTTAGTGTCGCGGCTTGTTGAAACCGGAGAAGTTCCGCTTGAATTGCTAATAAGCAAACTAACTTCAGGCCCCGCCGCCGCGCTGGGGCTGAACGCAGGGACTCTCGCGCCCGGCGCTCCGGCGGACATCGTTCTGTTCGACCCGGCCGCCGAATGGACGGTGGACAGCGCGAAATTCTTCTCGAAAGGGCGCAACTGCCCCTTCAACGGCTGGCGCGTCCGCGGCAGAGTTGCCGCCACCGTCGCCGCCGGCAGAGTCGTCTTCAAAGACGGCGCGTTTGTCTGACCGGGAGCGATGAATGATAGATCTGAGGCATGAGCGGATAGTAGAGGCGGGGGAGAGGGCGCGGGGGGAGTTCGGGCGGACGCCTGTGATACGCTCGGCGGCGCTCGGCGAGGCGTCGGGCGCGGAAGTGTTCCTCAAACTCGAAAACCTATTGGAGCCTGTAGGCTCGTTCAAACTTCGCGGCGCGTTCAACCGGATGTCGTCCCTGACGGATGAGGAGAAACGCCGGGGGGTAGTGACGGCGTCTGCTGGCAACCACGGGCAGGCGGTGGCTTACTGCGCGTCGCGCGCGGGCGTCGACGCGACGGTTTTCATGCCTGTGAACGCGCCGAAAATCAAAGTGGAAAATGTGGGCCGATTCGGCGCGCGGGCACGGCTCGAAGGCTTGGACTACGACGATTCCGAAAGGCTCGCTCACGAGTTCGAGAGGGAAACTGGCAGGGTGTTCATCCACCCGTTCTATGACGCGGCGGTGATGGCGGGGCAGGGGACGGTTGCGCTGGAACTGATGGAGCAGACGGGCGGCGCGGATGTTCTCATCGTCCCCGTCGGCGGCGGAGGGCTGGCGTGCGGGTGCGCCGTCGCCGCAAAAGCCGTTAACCCGCGCGTCCGCGTCATCGGCGTTCAGCCTGAAACCTCTGCTCCGTTCGTGGCGTCCAAGAAGGCGGGCCGCCGGGTGGAGACGCCCATCGGCGACTCGCTGGCGGACGCTCTCACCGGCGAGATAATCGCCGACGACATGTTCGAGCTTTTCGACTCGCTTGTGGACGAAGCCGTCGCGGTCTCGGAAGCGGCTCTGGCGGACGCGGTGTATATGTTGCTGAAAAGGCACGGCATAGCGGTCGAGGGAGGCGGAGCGGCGGGCGTGGCGGCTCTGCTCGGCGGCATCCCCGGCGTCGCGGGCAAACGCGTCGCCGTCGTCGTCACCGGACGCGGCATCGACCCGGCAGCGCTCGCAAAGATAATAAGAGAAAAAGAAAATATTTATTAATCCGGATACGCCGTAGGGATTCGGGTTCAACTGCGCGTCAACGCAGGCCGGTTATCTCGTAGAGGGCGACGGGGGAGCCGTCGAGCAGCCCGGCGAACGCCATGTCCAATCTTCCCTGCGCTCCCAAGTCGAAGTTGAAACAACCCCGTTTAAGGATAGGCGGGAGGTTGGGAGATGTGCGGTTTCTCGTCCTGAGAGCAAAATCGCTGTCTGTCAGATATAGATTCTTTTCGAAGATTATTTCAGCGACCGGTTCGAGGCGGGAGCCGCCGCCGAGATAGGGGCCGACCCTGCGCTCGACGGAATCTTTGCCGACCCAGAATATCCTGCCGCCGTCTCCGGCCCATTCGCGGAGGTCGGAAGAGAAAGCGGCGATTTTATAATTCTGCGGCATGTTGCCATAGAGGCGATCTCTGTCTTCTACAAGAAGGGTGGCGTCCGCGACTTTCCAATAACCCAAAACGTCAAGATGCTGGGCGACAACCTCGTCGGCGACGACGATGGAGCCGCGCGGCGCATTCTGTTCTAGCATGTCTGCTATGCCGGAGAGAGCGTTCTGCCGGTTTTTAAGCATATTCAGCGAATACTTCGCCTGCGGGACGCCCCATAAAGCGGACAGGGCGATTAGGGTTGCCGCGAGCAGCGCTCCCATAGCCGTTTTTCCATCGGACAAATCTTTCAGCATCCACACGGCGGCCAGCGTGAAAAGGGGCATCATGGAAAGAAAATACCTCGTGGCTCCCGGATTCGGGTGAATGGTGAACGACATCTGCACGATCATGAAAGGAATCGCAAGCGCGGCCAGCAAAGCGCCCGTCTGCCACGTTTCCCTGCGCGAACACAGCCAGACTATGCCGAGCGCGCCGAGAGACAGCGCGAACCCTCCGCCTTCGCCCAGCAGTTTCTGGATGTATGAAAGAGAATACAGCGCAAGGTACTGCGTCGAGAAAATCCCCATCTCGCCGTATTCGAAGACGGAGTAACCCGTCCGCCAGAACGCGCCGTAGTTTAAATGGTTCCAGACGCAGAAGGCGGCGATGGGAATCGCGGCGCCGGCGGCGAAGGCGGCAGGCCGTTTCCAGAACGGTTTTTCGCGCAGCGCGCGGATCGTCACATAGAGGAAAAGCGGCGGTCCCAAGAAACACTCCAGAAGCCTTATAGAAGGGAGATATCCCGCGAAAAAACCAGCCGCGAACAGCCACAAAAACGCTCTCTTCCTGTTCCATCCGGCTTCGATAAACGCCATAGACGCCATCAGCATCAACAGCGCGGCTATATGCGAATAGCGGTATTGAACATGCTGGTTAAAGAGCGGGTTCAGTACGAACACCGCGAGCGCGGCGAGCGCCCATCCCGGCCCGATCAGAGCTCGGCATAACAGGTAGAACGCCGCCAGAGCCAGCGCCGCCATAACAGGGTCTGCCCAATACGCCCCTTCCGGCCCGAACGCCGCGCGAACCGCCGCCAGAATCGCCGGAAATCCCACCGGCCACAAGTTATCGTATCTGTCTTCCGAGCTGTTTCTCCAAGTGTATCCGGTATACTGCGCGCGAGACTCTTTTATTTCGTATGTCCGTCCCTTTTCCGCCAACAGACGCGCTTGTTTGTAATAGCCGTGAGAGTCCATGTTGGACGTCGCCGGGCGGAAGCATGTCGCAACGACAATGAAATGGGCGATTATGACTGCCGCGGCAGCGACAGCGCATATAACATCCGTTGACTTCCGGATCGGTTTGCCGGATTCAGTGGAAGACCCTGCGACCGTTTTCTCCCGCTCGTTTTTGCCGCCGGGGCCAGCCTTCGCTTTTTCCTGCAGTCTGTCTTTTCCTAGTTTTTTCTTTTTCATAATCTTCCTTGGCGTCCTCGAGGATAAAAAGAAAGTGTTATTCCAAATCCGGGTTTTGTCTAGGTTTCGCCGCGCGCCGCGTCTCCCCGGGCGGGAACTCTCCGGCAATCGATTTTCCCCGCGCAATCATGTCGTGCATCCATGAATAATGGAACTCTGCGTTTCTACCGGCGATTCTGAGGTTCCTGAACCCTCCGAGATAATCCATCACTATTCGGAGAGGTTTTTCGAAGCCTATCTCCATGACCGGATAGGCGCGTTTCATCCGGCGGACTGCGCAACCCGATATATCGTCTTTTCGGGCGAGACCGGTGGCCGACAGCGATTCTACAACGATGCCCGCGATTTCATCATCGCCTTTTTTCCATACGGCGTCGCCTTCCGTGCAGGGGATTTCAAACACGAGAGAAGTTTTTTCAGAAGGAGACATTGCTTCCGACCTGTTCCTCGGCTCGCAGGCTCTCGTGAAAGGATATTTCGAATCAGGAAAATAGATAGTGGCCGAGCCGGACACCGATTCGACGTCCAGAAACAGCGCGACTAAAATCATATCTCTGAATTTGAGCGAATCTGCGGCGTCGCGGACGCCGGGCGGCGGCGCGGGCGTCATCATCCTGACGAACTCGTCGCATGGAATAGTTGTGACTATCCCGGCGGCGGTCTCCACAGGTTGACCGTTGACCGCGACCTCCGCGATTGCGCCCGCTTCCGCGCGGACGCCGGTTACTATGGAGTTCAAGCGAATATTCTCGCGTCCGATGAAATCTGCCATCGCTTCCGAGATAGCCGAAATCCCGCCGTCAGGGTAATAGAAATCCCCGTCCATGTGCTCTTTTGCGCCCCGCAACCCCAGAGTCGCCGCAACTACGGTTTTTAAATTCATCCCCTTAAGCCGTCCGCCGGACGCCTCGGCGCTGAGGCGCGAACACGGGATGCCCCAGAGTTTTTCGGAGTAATTGAGCAGGAAAAGGTTGGCGAGAGTTTTTCCATATTGCTTAAGCGATCGGCTCTCGAAGTCCGCGGCGTCGCCGCGGTTCAGGGCGCGGCCTAACAGCGCCTCGGCGGCGATCCTCATTGAGAGCTCCGCCCCGAGTTTCTTAAACGAGTCCGGCGCGGATATCGGAAATAGTATCATCCTTCCTTCGTGATATATGTGACTGGGCGCGGAAACTTTGCGCAGCCGTTCGCCGAGCAGCGATTTTATTTCCGCTGTGGCATCCGGATCTTTGTCATGCAGCCTGTGCGCGCCAGAATCGAAACGGAAGCCTCCGACGGCGAAAGTCGAGCAGTTGCCGCCGTGCGCGCCGCCTGATTCATATATTGTGAACGGGATGTTCCTTTTTTTTAGGAAATAGCCGCAGGACAGCCCGGCGATTCCGCCGCCGAGTATGGCAACGCTTTGTTTTTCCGTCTCACGCGCCATGATGATTTCCGCAGGGCCGGCTCAGACCCGAATATCTATAACAACGCTAAGCTGTCCCGGCTTATCTTTTTCGCTAAACAGGATTGTACTAAAGAAGGGGGATGAAATGAAGTGGAGGGATGAAATCTATCGCAGGGGTCAGCGCGGCTGCGGTTTCGACATTCTTTTTGCGTCGGCGAGCGCGCGAAGGTAAAATGTGACCGGGGGGCGTATGAAAACAAGGTTTATATGCGTGTGCGCGGCGGCGGCTCTTTTTGTGTCGGCGGCGGCGTCCGCGAGGGAGCTTTCGGCGGCCGGATTGTTTCCTGAAGCTGTTTTCGACGCGGCGGAGGCCGGAGAGGCTTGCGCGGCGGTAAAGATGTCGGCTCCGGACTACTCGTGGGAAAAAGGCAGATGGCGGCCGCCTCTCGTCGTATTGCTTGATGGCAAAAAAAGGGCGTCCCTCATTCCGGTCAGGGGCGGCGAGGCGGCGGAGTATAAGGCATTCCTCGGGCCTGTCGGCGCGGGCAGGCACACAGTCTCGATCGCGGACCCTTCGAAAAAGGACGGGAGGGCGATTGTCGAATCCGTGACGGCGGGCGTCCTGTATGCGGGCGACGACGGATACGAGCGGCTGAGACGCGCGCCCATCCTGCTCGGCAGACAGGACAACGAGAGCAGCGACACGCCGCTAATGATGTGGGTCGTCGAGAGCAAGACCGCCGCCGGCCGCATACTCGAATACACCGTCGTGTTCTCCAACGAAGATGGAGGCACGAAGACCGCAGAACTGATGGCGCGATACGGACGAACGGTTGATATCGAATACGTCTACAGGGCCGCTCTCGACGCCGACGGGCGGCTCGTGTCGGAGACATTTCAGGGTCCCAACCATGAGGAGCTTCCTTTTAAGGGCAGAAAAATCGGGGAGCATCCTGTGTTGCGCGTATGCACTTTCAACAACATGGTTTGCGACGACGGCGAGTCTCCTTTCGTCTTCATGAATTACCCTGTGGAATTCGACGCGGGCGGCGTTAGAGAAAGGATGCTCGACCGCGAGCCATGGATAAACCGGGTGGCTTTCGAGGAGTTGGCCAGAGAGGGCAAACTGACGAAATCGACTCCCGACCCTGAGCGGATTAAGATAGACGATCCGAGGCTGTACGCGCTTGTTGACATTGAAGCGGATGTGCCGCCGGGAGGCCCCGGGATCGAGATTTCGCTGAAAACGGCGGGCGGCGGGGAGTGGCGCTCCGCTTCTCAGGGCGTCGACGAGATGCGCTTCAAGGGGTCCGGAAAGGCGCGGCTCGGCATTCTTTTGCCGGAAGGTTGCGGCCTGAAAGACATCGAGGCCGTCCGTCTGGCAGCCGTTGGCGTTCCCGGCTCCCGCGCGACAGTCATTTCCCTTGGCCCGATAACTTTCCTCGACGTCGATTTCAGGCCCTTGCAGAAAGAAATCATTTGGAAAAAGAAACGGGCGCTTGTCGCCGGAAGCTCGCCGGCGATTATAAAAATCGATGAATAATAGACACAGACTCTAAATAGACAGCTCGACAATCAATCTATCCTTCGAGTTGTTTTTTTTGTTTGGCAAGTTTGACGGCTTCGCTGACGCCTTTTTCGCGGACGACTTTGAATTTCAGGCCGAGTTCCGTCATTTTGAAGAAGCGGCGTCCGTAACGGCGCAATTTTGCCGGGTCGATGCGGAGCCCGAGGCCGGGTTCGGTGGGAGGCGCGAGCCTGCCTTCGGAATCCGGAAGTATGGGGGACTCCTGAATGCCGTCCCGCCAGCGGGGGATCCATGAAGGCTCTTCGAGAGGGTATTCGAGGGGCAGGTTTCGTTCCGCGTCCGCCAGCCACAGGTGCATGTTGATGATGAGGCCGATGCCGTTCGTCCATGTGTGCGGGGAGAAGTCGAGGCCTTTTTCGCGGCAGGCGTCGAGCGTGCGTTTGGCCTGAGAGATTCCGCAGAATGTCGAGTCGGGCTGATATGCGTCGAGGCAGCCTTTTTCAATCATCACCTTAGTTTCGTCCCAGCCGTAGTTAAGCTCGGCGCCCGCTAGGCGGACGCCGGTTTTTTTCGCGCGCAGAGCGGCTAGTCCGTCATAATCGCGGGAATCCAGAGGCTCTTCGAGCCAGCGGAAGTTGTTGCGGGCGCAGGCGACGGCGAACTCATAGGCGCGCTCATGCGTCCATGCGGGCATCCTCGCCATGATGGTGACAAGCCAGCCCTGATTGGCGTCCACGCCCATGATAAGCTTGTCGCCCACCCGCGAGGCGACTGTTTCGACGTGGCGGATGTCGTCTTTCAACTCTATGTTTTTGACTCGCAGTTTGGCTGTTTTGAAGCCGCGCTCTGCCATTTCGAGAAGTTGTTCGGCGCGTTGCGCGGGGTCTCGCATCTCTCCGGTGGAGATGTAGGTTTCGACTGGCCTTGCCGAGCCGCCCAGCAATTCGTACACGGGTTTGCCTTTGCTTTTTCCCATGATGTCCCAGAACGCCGGCTCGATCCAGTAGTTGCGCCAGCCGAGGTAGCTTGCCTCTTTGAGCCTCTGGTTCGCCGTCGGGATGTCCTCCGGGTCGAGTCCGATCAGGTATCCGCCGATGAGGTCGCCTAGGCCTTCCCGCTCCCTGCCCATAGCCGCGCCCGCGCTCCATCCCTCGATGCCGCACTTTGTCTCCAGCCTTACCAGCGTGAACGAGTTGTGAGTCTGCGGATATCCGGGTATCCATGTGGGGTAGAATGTTTTTTCAAGCGGGATCTGGACGTGATACAACTCGACCTTGGCGATTTTCATCGGAGTCCTCCGGGGTTGAAATATGGGCCTGCCGGGCAAGCCCATATCAAGTTGTCTGAGCTATTCTAACTTTAAATTGGGCGGGGTTGTAAACAAAAAAGATAAAAACGCGTTGCGCGATGACAAATAGCGCCGTGAAGCGGCCGGCGGCCGGAGCGGCTTACTTCGCTTCTTCAGGGGCGGCCGGCTCGGCGGTTTTCGCTTCCAGCGCGGCGGAGATGTCCTTTATCATGCCGGGGACGAGGGACATAAAAATGCGGCCCGCCTCGCTGTCGGCGAACCTGCGGATATCCCGTGGGACCCTGCCGTCTCGTTCGGGCAGCGCCTCCTCGTCCATCTGTTCCTTTGTCCCGGCGGTGTCTCCCTCGTATGTGTTGAAGAACAGGAATTCCCCTTCTTCGGCGTCGTACAGCACGATTGAAATCTTCATCTTTACCGTTTCGTCGTGGGGCGGTTTCGCGTTCTTGTTGATTTTAAGCTCGCGCACGACGCCCGCCGCCAAGACATGCGCCGAAGATGTGGCGGTCGCGGAGTCCAAAGCGTCGAGGTTGAAGAAGACCCTCGGGTCGTCGCCCGCGCTGAAATAGTTGAACCCGGCTTCCAGTTCGGGGTCGGGATACGAGCGCTCCCAGATGGGAAGAACTTCGTATCCGGGAACGCCTTCCAGAGCCGAGTTGATAATCCGCGACATTGTGTTCTGAAGACCGAACCGCTCGGCTGTGAAATAGTTGTCTCCGACGGGGATTACAGTGTTGGCTAGAGACTCCCTCGGTATCCTGTCGAGCAGAAAGAAGTCGAACACGGATATGACGCGTTTCTCATCCGCCGCCGATGCGGAGTTTCCGGCTGCCGACGCCGCAAAGACTATGGCACAGACCGCAAAAAGAAGTTTTATCGTTTTCATCTCTAGCGCCTCCCGGCGGGCGGCGGAAGAGAAGGCGGGCCGCGCCGCTCGGTCTTTATCAATTATGCCCCGGACGGCTCAGCGCTTACACTTCGCCGCGCCGCCCGATAAAGATATTACATTTTTTTTGCCGATGTGTCCAAACGCGGCGAAGCGGGCCCCGTGGAAACCCATTTTCAAAAAAAGGTTTCCACGCAAACTCATGGAAAAAAGCATTTAAGCGCGAGTATAATTGCTTCAGCGGAAACTGAAAGGCGGCGCGGGAGAATGCTGGAAAGCAATGTCAGATTTACAGGCGAACACGAACTGGTCGAGCTTGACCTGACGCGCGGCGTTCCTGACGGTTGCTCGGTGGAAAACCTGTCCGCAACAGAGTCCGGGCTGGTTCTGGCGACGGATGCCGGCCGGTTTGCAGAAAGCGGATGCTTCGAAACCGGGACTTTCGCTCTGTCGCGGCCCGCAAACGAGCTTGTCATGACATGGAACGGGAACGCCGCCGAACGCTCATCCTTCCTGTTCGAATTCAAAGTCCGCGCGTCCGGCGGGCCGTGGTCGGTATGGTACACGCTGGGCATGTGGAAGCCGGAAAAGCGGCTCAAGATGTTCCGCGACGACCCGGAGTACGGGCCGCTGGAGGCGGACATCCTCAAGGCGACTAGGCATTTCGACGAGGCGGTCTGCCGCGCTCATTTCAGGTCTTACGACGGAGACAGAACGCCGTCGCTCAGGCGGTTGACGCTGTGCGCGACGGACTCCGCCGCCGAAGGGCAAGCGGAAATCGACGCCTCAGACGGCGGAGCGTTTGATATTGCCGTCCCGTGGCTGAGCCAGCATGATCCGGCGACGGTCGCGGACGAGCAGATGCGCAAAGCCGGAGCCTGCGCGCCTACTTCGACAACGATGGTTCTGCGGTATTGGGGTGTCACGGTTGAAGTAGCCGAGGTGGGCCGCCGCGCGTTCGACCCCTCCGCCCGCATATTCGGAAACTGGGCGTTTCTTGTGGCCGCCGCCTCCGAGTTCGGCTTGTCCGGCCGCGTCCGCAGATTCAACAGCCTCGCCGCTCTCGAACGCGTTGTCAGAAACGGCTCCCCGGCGATCGTCAGCGTGTCATACCGGAAAGGGGACCTGACGGCGAAGCCGCAAGCCGAATCCTCCGGCCACCTGATGGTATTGCGCGGCGTCGCCTCTAACGGCGACATGATTGTGAACGATCCCGACGCCGCCTCCCCGGAGTCAGGCGAAGCCGTCGTGTATCCTAGACTTGAATTCGCCCGGGCTTTCTTCGGACACGGCGGCGTCGCCCTGTTGATAAGCCCATAACCGTCGCGGCAGGGGGCTGAACGGATATCCGAAGGGGGTAGTGTTAAGGGAAAACTTTTGAAAAAGTTTTCCCTTAAAATCCCTTTCAAAACATTTCAATGCGCGCGGCGAAGCGGGCGCGTTCGCGCCTTTGCTTCGCCGCTCTCATGTGAAAAGATATTGGAAAAGGATATTCCTAGAGGATTGACAATCAGGAGATGGCCCCCCAAGTGGATAATGATTTGTTGCAACCTCATTATATATGGAAATAACACGATGTGCGCCGAAGACAGAAGCGCGGACACGTCTTCGCCGTCCATGGAAATATGTTGAAGAGATGCCAAAACAAGTTTTTGCTAAGTCGCTCTTTGGCAGCAGGAGGCCGCCGCCGCATTTCGGTTTCATTGTGTTGCGCTGACGGGGCGTTTTGAGCGATAATATGAACCTATGGACAGCGTAAAAAGAGCGGTTGTGACTTTTCACTCGACGAGTCACGCGATACAGGCGGAGAAGGCGTGCCGCGCGATCGGCGTCGAGGTCAAGCTTATCCCCACGCCCCGGCACATCAGCTCCGATTGCGGAGTGGCGCTAAGGTTCGATTATTGCGAGCGCGAACGGGTGGTCGCGGCGCTCGCTGAAAAAAACGTCGAGATCAGCCTCGTCGCCTCTCTGGATTGAACGGCTCTTTTTAACCATATCCTCAGGCAAACCTTAATCTTTATACGAGTTTCGCAGTTTAAAACTATGACGAAGCAGATTGATGTTTAAATTCCAGAATATCGATCGCATCATTCGGCATCAAAGAAATCAGAGCATTGGCTCAAGAATTCTTCAGACATAGAGGATTTGAAACCGAAACCGTTCCAACTGTAAGTCATAAGTCTGAATTGATTATTGTTTGGATTCGACAATAGAAAGGAATCTCCTCTGTGCAAAGCGCATAGAAAACATGAATCGGAGCAGATTACAGAGGCGTCGACAAGCGGCCAAGCAAGAGCGGAACCTCTCCACAACGCATCAAGTCTTTTCTTTGATACTCTGTAAACATAGGGTCTAGGGGCGTGTTCTCCGTCAATCCGGGAAAGTTTTTTCTCCACAGCGAACAGAAGGATTTCATCATCTCGGTATGAAATTCGTCCGCTCGAAAGAGAAATGATTTCTGAAGGTCTTGATCTCCAAACCCGCTTGTTCTTAATCCAACCTTCCAAAACGATTTCATTTGGTTGCAAAGACAAAGTTTCGGCGCGCAAGACAATGTCATTTATTTCGATAGGCGACCTCATGCTAAAAGAGCATTTCATCAAGCCGCTATTCTCTTCTGGCGAGAAGCTTTCAATTATCGGAAATCTGCTGTTTGGCTTCGCAGACGTGCTTGTGGCGGAACAAGCGACTTCACGAGAATCGCTATTCAAATCGCATACGGCAAGAAGGCCTCGTTTTGCAGCCGTGTACTTCTGATCAAAAACATGGTTGCCGAGCGAGTAGAAAACGGGTCTGCCGTAGACGCACTCCGGCTTGATGATGACATGCGGATGCGCGCCTAGAATAATGTCCGCTCCGGACTCCACGAGTTTTTTCGCTTCCTCGCGCATAAAAGGAGACGCCCAGTCTCTGAATTCCACGCCCCAGTGCGCGTATACGGCCACAACATCTGAAAGGGCGGCCGCGAGTCTCATTTTTCGCTTCATTTCACGGCTGTCAGCGATTATCCGTTTCCTCTTTTCGTCAGGAAAAACCGAATATGCGACGATGCCAATGGTTATATCATCAGCTTTTATGAATACAGGCGAGTTCGAGAATCTTATGGGGATCAAGTCGTTTTCGATCAATGACTCTATTGTGGCTCTAACGCCATCATTCCCTAGGTTGAGGGCATGGTTATTCTCATTGACAAGAGCGGTGAAACCCGCTTTTTTCAAATAGGGGATTCGTATCGGCAAAACGGGAAAGCATAAGTTGCTCGGGATGCCGTCTGCGCAGTCGCCGGAACTCCCGACGGCCCCTTCAAGGTTTCCGACGATTATGGAGTCGCTAGTGAAAAAACTTTTCATGCCGTGCCATTGATCGTCATTCCCTGATAGCCGCATTTCCTGTTCAACTAGGCGAGACAGCATTATGTCGCCTGCGAATATGATACGCTTGCCGGGCGACAGTTCGTTTCCTGATTGATCCGAGACAAGAGGCGAACAAAAGATCGTCAGGAACAACAAAGTCAGAAAGGAATAACGGCAGGGCATGAGAGCCTCGTATTCGAATAGAAGTCCAGCGTCCAGTCGATAGGCGACGTCTGGTCGACGATCTCGCGCCATTTACTGTCGTCATAAATAGCGTTTTCGACGAACCTGTTATATGTGTAGATGGAGCCTTTCACTACTTGTCTGGCTCCAAAGTGAGGAACTATAAGGTTCCACTCAGCAGGCCGTCCGACAGCGACATGCAAATACGGCAGTTGAAATATGCCGCCTCCCGAAACATCCGCGAGCTTGGGAATCGGGTCGGGATTTGCAATTGAAAAATCATCGTTTGCAAGGCTTTTAAACACAAGAAAATTGTATTCTGCGGCTCGCCCGGCGTTGAATATGCTTTCATACTCATCTGGAGACAGCGGAAGGCCGGCGATTTGTTTTACGGCCATCTCTCTGTATTTCAGAACGTCTGATTTGCTTTCCTTAAGTCGTCTAATAATACCGTTGCGAAGGTCATCCTCATAAGAGTCCCATTCGCCAAGATTGACAAT
The DNA here is from genome assembly GCA_002435745.1 of bacterium UBP15_UBA6099. Taxonomy (GTDB): domain Bacteria; phylum UBP15; class UBA6099; order UBA6099; family UBA6099; genus UBA6099. Next base: position 1,222 of record DIWT01000055.1, on the reverse strand, counting down.
TCCTCCGAAGTTGAGTTTCTCTTCGACCATTCTGATTTCTGCGTCGAACAAAGAAGCAATTGCGGAGAAAACGTCGGGATCAGGCTCCACCGCGCCCAGAGGCGGAATCACAACGATAGGCTCGAAACCGCCTTCGCCGCATTCTGCGCTTGTCCTTTCATTTACAAGAACAGTTGCGTGCCTGAGCGTGGCCCAACTAGCAAGCCCGGTCTGAAGCCGTTTCGTTTGCCAGAGAGAGTTCGACACCCCTGAATCGGGCGGACTAACGCTCTCCGCCCACTGAACTCCAAGCGCTTTCAGCCACTGCGAATATATCTCTGATTCATCGGGATTGAACTTCGACCATCGGTTTTTCAAATCATTCAGGATATTTACAATAGCAGGCTCCTGTTCGAACAATCCGTATTTTTCAAGAATCTCAAAAGCCGTTAAGCTTCCGGTGACAGCCGGTAACTCCAGAGAGTCTGGGATCATCCTTTTTACTTGTTCTTCAGCAGGCCAATCATCGTGGTAAACAACCGAATTTAAAACCTCATTATCGAACCCGAAGGACATCGGGAAAAAACGCGATTTGTTGTCTCTGGGGAGATGCTTGACGTATGATGGGACGTCTCTGTGAACGCCTTCGAAAATAATTGCCTGACTGTGCCTTGATGGCGCTGTAAAAAAAGAGTATGGCTCTATTATGCCGCGCGCTTTTTCTTTCAACTCCTTAGGAAGGTTGTTCAACGATATGGATTCAGTCTTGTTGAATTCTATGTTCGCAAGATACCGAAACGCTTTGAAATAAAGACTCAGTTCTTTGCTCCTTGTGTAGTGTCCGCGCGGCTTTAAGTCTTCGTATTCAAAAACAACGTCTAGAGTTTCAGAATAAGAGCGCCCTTCCGATGCGAGTATTTTTTTGATTTCGGTTTTCTGGTCTTCAGAATCGTGTCGCAACCCGTCCAGAACCGCGAATACTCTGCGCAACCTGTTATCTGATTCGGATTCATGCGAAGAGTAATATTTGTTTGCGTCAGAAACGAAAGACCAGAAAGACGGGATGGCTTCATATCTTTCGAATATTTGGAATATGCCCTCGAAAGACGCGGCGAAAACTTCCCAAAATATATCGGTTGTCACAAGATAAGGCCGGGCGGAAATTGAAGTGGAAAAGCCATATGCGCATGTGTAGTTCTCTGATTCGTATAGGTTATATAATCCCGAATTATTCATAGGCGGT
>DIWT01000053.1 GCA_002435745.1 bacterium UBP15_UBA6099 | reverse complement strand
ATGTATTCCGACATGTCGATGCGGACTATGGCCTTTTCGTCGCCGAAGAGGAATTCGGCGAGCGCTTTGGCGAGTTCGGTTTTTCCGACGCCCGTCGGGCCGGCGAAAATGAAGCACCCCATCGGGCGCTTCGGCTCTTTCAGCCCGACCCTGTGACGCCTTATCGCTTTGGCGACGGTGAGTATGGCTTGGTCCTGACCGACGACGCGGTTCCTGAGAGTGTTTTCCATTTCCAGCAACTTGGCGGTCTCTTCCTCTTTGAGTTTGGAGACGGGGATGGACGTCCACATATAGACGATGTCCGAGATTTCATTTTCGGAGATTGTGAGCTGCTGGACGCCGGAGGAAGCGCGCCAGTCGTTAGATTTCTCTTTGATGCGATTCTCAAGCTCGCGCTCTTTGTCTCTGAGGGAGGCGGCGAGTTCGAACTGCTGGCCCATGACGGCGGCGTTTTTCTCGACGCGCAGGGAAGCAAGCTCGTCTTCGAGGCTCTTGAGGTCAGCGGGGGCGGCTGTGTGTTTAATCCTTACGCGGGAGGACGCCTCGTCGATAAGGTCGATGGCTTTGTCGGGGAGGAACCTGTCCTGAATGTACCTGCTGGAAAGTTGCGCCGCGGCGACAAGCGCCTCGTCGGTGATGACGACGCGGTGGTGGGTTTCGTATCTGTCGCGCAGGCCCTTGAGGATGCTGATGGTCTCCTCGATGGTGGGTTCTTCGACGAAGACGGGCTGGAAGCGGCGTTCGAGCGCGGCGCTTTTCTCGATGTGTTTTTTGAACTCGTCGTAGGTGGTGGCTCCGATGCACTGAAGCTCGCCGCGGGCGAGCGCGGGTTTGAGGATGTTGGAGGCGTCGATGGCTCCCTCGGCCGCCCCGGCTCCGATTATGGTGTGAAGCTCGTCTATGAACAGGATGATGTCGCCTTTGGACTGATAAATCTCGTTGACGACGCGTTTGAGGCGCTCTTCGAATTCCCCTCTGTATTTAGTGCCGGCCACGAGTCCGGCGAGGTCTAGGGAGAGCACTCTTTTGTCATATAGAAGCGAAGGGACTTCCCGTTTGACTATCTGCTGGGCGAGGCCTTCGACGATGGCGGTTTTGCCGACGCCGGGGTCGCCGATCAGCACCGGATTGTTTTTCGTGCGTTTGCTGAGAATCTGGATGACGCGCTCGATTTCGAGGTCGCGGCCCACGACGGGGTCGAGCTTGGAGTCTCTGGCCAGTTCGGTGAGGTCGCGGCTGAACTCGTCGAGGAAGGAGGCCTTGGATTTTCTTTTCTTGCTCTGGGCGGGCATGGGGGCGGATTCGCCTTCGAGGAGGTTAATCACCTGCTGGCGCGCCTTGTCGAGAGCCATGCCGCGCTCGATGAGCATCTTGGCGGCGACGCCTTCGCCCTCTCTGACGAGGCCGAGGAGCAGGTGTTCGGTTCCTATGTGGGCGTGGCCCAGACCTCGCGCCTCCTCGAAGGAGAGTTCGAGGACTTTTTTCGAACTGGGAGTGAAAGCGATTTCGCGCGCCCGGCCTTTGCGCTCGGGCACGAACATATCCGTCAGCGCGTTCACGAGCGAATCCACATCGACGCCGAGGCCGAGGGCGACTTTCACCGCGAAACTCTCCCTGTCCTGAATCAGCGCGTACAGCACGTGCTCGGTGTCCACGTAGTTGTGGTTCAACTCTTCGGCTTTGCCCTGCGCAAGAATTATCACTTTCCTAGCATGCTCTGTGAATTTATCCCACATTTTGAGAATCTCCAATAGTTGTTGTAGGTTCGGCGGGACGCCGAGCCTGCGCTAATTATAGTTAATGACAAACAACATTTCCACAATAAAGGGCCGGGCAATGAAATAAAGGGCGGCCGGGGGGCGGCCGGCTCACATTCCTTCGTAACGTTCAGGATAGATAATGACGTCCGGTTCGGTCTCAGGCTCGTATTCCTTGCGGCGCTCGAAAGGGTTCTCCCTGCGTTCGGCGTCTCTTCTCTTCATCATGTTTACCATAGCCTGAGCGCGGACGGCGTCCGTCATTTTGATGTCCCGCGCTCCGAGAGTCTTCAGTTCGGAGTGATACTTTTGAAGAGCGTCCCATTCCTCTTGAGTGCAGCCGTAGAGGCAGTTTTTGCTCTCCATGGCGCGCCCCAGTTCCGGATTGGCCTGAAGGAACTTTTCGGACTGGCGGGCGAAAGAGTATTCGGAAGTCACGCGCGGCTCAAGGTCGAATCGGAAGATTTTTTCGCGCGCTTCGATTTTCTTAATGTAGACGGGGATGCTGGACATGTTCCGCTCGTATCCGCCCCATATATTGTCGTTTAACTGCTGTTGGTATTCCGCCAGAGCCAGCGGGACGGCGACAGGGAGCGCGCCGATGTAGATTTTTTCAAGATAGAAGAAAGGGCGGCTCTCCTTTTCGACCCAATAGACCCGAACGATGACGGTTATAGTCATTTTGGAGCGGGAGCCTTTTTCGGTCGCTATGGCCTTGAGGTTGTCGTCCAGATCCATGTCGTCCATTTTATTTCCGATGAACTCCATCATGTTGCCGAAAGGAATGTCAAAACGCAACTTCAGCTTGCCCGGACTCATGAAGAGGTAAGGGTCGGTGGCGATGGGCATTCCGCTGGGGGTTATGAAGTTGTCGAACATCTGGCGGATGTAGGCGTTCGCCTCGATTTCGGTTATCTCGAATTCGCGGATGTCCTTGCCCTTTTCGAGGTCCAAGAGCATCCTGATGAATTTGCCTTTGAGGTGTTCGCGCGCGGTTGGATAGACGCCGTCAACGATGACGTCGCTTACGATGTATTCCGGCGGGTTGGTTTTGACCGCTATAAGAACGCCCGTAGCGAGGATGAAAAAGGCGACAGTGAGGACAGCGAATATTTTGAAAGACAGTTTAATCATGTCGATCCGCGCGCCCGGATTGATATAATCGAACAGGGACAGAGCGCGAAAGTAATTATACAGCGCCGGAGGCGCGCGGGCGAATGCGGGATAAACTCAGGCCGGCGAGGCAATCAGAACGCCGCGAGCGCTTTTTTCAGTTCGGACACCGAGGCGGCCATAGCATCGGCTGATTTAGCCAGAGAGTCTGCCGCGTCCGAAAGGCCCATACCGCGGGCTTTAGCAGCCCATTCCTCCAAAGATTCCTGATGCTCCCTGTTGTGCTCCATCCAGCGCTCGATGCGAATCTTGAGTTTTTTGTTTTCGTCCGAAGACGCCGAGGCGTCCGCGCTGCCGGATGAATGTTCGTGAGAGTGAGCGACGACGCCCTCATGCAGATTATCGTGAGCGTGGTCGTGCTGATGGCCGCCGTCGCTATCATGCTCGTGTTCATGGCAGTGTTCATGCTCGTGAGCATGACTGTGAGAATGCTCGTGCTCATGGCAATGCGAATGTTCGTGTTTGTCTTTCATTTCACCCTCCGATGGGCCAGACGAGCGTCAGGCCCGTTATATTTAATGCTCGACCGAAGACAACCACTCTTCGAAATCGGCGTTCCAGCCTTTTGTTTCAGACTCAGCCATGAATTTATCTATGTTGGAAAAATCTTTTTCTTCAGCGGCGGCGAATCTGAATCCGTATGTTTTGAACAGGGGCCTGAAATCGGCCATATCTTCGCTTTCGTGAGCGGACGCCGCCATTTTTCTTATGCTGTCGGCAATCTCCGCAGGCGTTCCATCGACTATATTCACAGGAGGGAATTCGAGAGGCGTCGAGCACGATAATTCCCTGATGGCGTTAATCGAATGATTGTTTGAGATTTTCATGAAGCTGACGTTCGACTTAAAAACGAAAGCGGCGTCCGCGTCGCCGTTCAGCAAAAGAGCCAGAGATTCCTCGGCGTCTCCGTTAAGCAGAATCGAAGAGAAGAAGTCCTGAGGTTTTTTGCCGAGGATGTTCCGCAGCAAAGCGTATTCGTTGAGTTCGGGCTGAGTCGCGATTGTTTTTCCTTCGAGTCGGGACAGTTTTTTGATGTCTCCGTTTTTTCTGACGTATAAGCATGCTTTGTCCTTGAACGAGCCGAGGAATTCGTATCTCAACCACGGATGGAACGAGGCGCTTTCGAGAGGGCCGGGAACTATTCTTTTATGGTAGTAGAAAAAATTCAACTCGCCTGATCGGAGGTCCCTGAACAGGCTCTCGTCGTCAGTGTACCATCTGACTTCGACGTCGACGCCTTTTTTTTCGGCGATGCGGGAAAAAAAATTGGAGACCATAGATTTCACAAAGACGTCGTGCCTGCCGGACTCGCTGAATCTCACGCCGCACACTAATGACGGCTGCTTTTCAGATTTATCGGATGAAAGAGCGGAGGGAGTTAAAAGCAAAAAAAACGTCGCGAAAGACAAGATGCTGAGAAGAGACGAGCGCAAAAGAATGCGTCTGGCGAACAAATCAGGTTTGCGGGTCATGAAGCGGGCCTCGGCGCGTTCTCCGACGCGGTCAAATTCACGAGTTTATGAGAGACAAGCTCGGCGATGACCACAAGGTCTTCGAGGTGAAGCAAGGAAGGAGCCGAGCGGTCGAACATGACGGAAGCTTCTGCGGGGATGCCCTCGTCCTCGCCGTGAATCGCCACGAGCATCGGGACTAGAGGAAGCGGGAAGAGCCTGACGGCGGCGTCGCCGATGTCCACGCGCGCGCCGTCTACTGTGGGGATGATGTCGAAGAGAAGCTCCGGTTTCTTTCCGAAAGCTCTAATCAGGAAGATTTCAGAGCGGCGTCTTATGACTTCGGCGTAGTTCATCATTTCCGGGATTTTTCTGAGCGGGATGAATTCGCCCGCGAGGGGCGCGCCGGTCTCGTTGAGCAGATAGTGGAACAGAATGGTTCTCATCTGGAGGGGGAGAGGGCGCCCGACGGCGTCGGCTGTTTTCAGGGTTGCGGGGTCGAGATAAACCCTGCGGCCCAGATAGTCAACGATGATTTGTTTCGAGGCGTCCGGTTTTTCGACAATTTGAAATCCGAGCGCCCGCGCCCTTGCGGGCAAGTCTATCCCTTGAAGGGCTTTTCCCGCGCCCGCTTCGATTTCGAGATGATGTTTCCTTGAATACGGCATCAATCTATTTTAACGATTTTCCGCGGACTCGAACAGAAAAAATAAATAAAGGGTCTCGTTCAAACGCGATATGGTATTATTAGGAATCAGACGAGAATCAGCATGGCAGGGAATTGGCCGATGAACGTTGTCGGACGCAAAAAGGAGACAAACCGATGGGCGACGATATCCGCAAAACGATTCGCGAGAAGAAGGAAGAATGGGAAAACGGGGCTGTGGCCAAATCGGTGGGGAAGTTCCCCGAGAGGGAGAGCGGTTTTGAAACGACGTCCGGAATAGAAGTGGGAAGGCTGTATTGTCCGAGCGACGCGCCGACGGATGAAGAGTATATCGACAATGTGGGATTTCCGGGGGAATATCCGTTCACGCGCGGGGTTCAGCCCACGATGTACAGAGGCCGGTTCTGGACGATGCGGCAGTACGCGGGGTTCTCTTCGGCAAAAGAAACCAACGAGCGTTTCAGGTATCTGGCGGAGCAGGGGCAGACGGGTTTCAGCGTTGCGTTCGACTTGCCGACGCAGTTGGGAATGGATTCGGACAATGCTCTGGCGGAAGGGGAAGTTGGAAAGACGGGCGTGCCGGTCGATTCGGCGCGGGACATCGAGGCTCTTTTCGACGGGTTGGATTTTTCAAAGATAAGCGTGTCGATGACGATAAACGCGCCGGCGAACGTTCTGCTTGCGATGTACATCGTCGCTGCGGAGCGGAAGGGCGTAGCTCCGGGCGCTCTCAACGGGACCGTCCAGAATGATATTTTGAAAGAATACACCGCGAGGGGGATGTACATATTCCCGCCGAAACCGTCGATGAGGCTGATAACCGACGTGTTCAAGTATTGCGCGGCGAACGTGCCGAAGTGGAACACGATAAGCATAAGCGGATATCACATTCGGGAGGCGGGATCGACGGCGGCGCAGGAGGTCGCGTTCACGCTGGCTGACGGGATAGCGTATGCGCAGTCGGCCATAGACGCGGGGCTGGACGTGGACCAGTTCGCGGGGAGGCTGAGTTTCTTTTTCAACGCGCACAACAATTTTTTCGAGGAGATAGCGAAGTACCGGGCGGCGCGGAGGCTGTGGGCGAAGATAATGAAGGAGCGTTTCGGAGCGAAGAAGCCGACGTCGATGATGATGAGGTTCCACACGCAGACGGCGGGGTCGATGCTGACGGCGCAACAGGCGGACAACAATGTGGCGAGGGTGACGCTGCAGGCGCTTGCGGCGGTGCTGGGCGGGACGCAGTCGCTGCACACGAATTCATGGGACGAGGCGCTGGCGCTGCCGAGCGAGGACGCGGTCCGCGTCGCTCTGCGCACGCAACAGATAATAGCTCACGAAAGCGGGGCGGCGGACACCATCGACCCCTTGGCCGGCTCCTATTTCATCGAAAGCCTCACCGACGAGATAGAGCGCGTTTCGATGGAGTATATCGAGAAGATAGACGGGATGGGCGGGGCTGTGGGAGCGATTGAAAAGGGATGGATGCAGAAAGAGATTCAAGACGCGGCGTACAGGTGGCAGAAGGATGTGGAGTCGGGCCGCCGGGTGGTGGTCGGCGTAAACAAGTTCCAAGCCAAAGGCGAGAAGAAGCATATACTGTTGCGTGTCAGCGAACAGGCTGAACGGGAACAGAAGGCGAATCTGGAGAAGTTGCGAGCGGAAAGAGACGCAGGGAAGGCGGCCGCTTCTCTTGACGCTCTCAGAAAACTGGCCGAAACGCCCGACGCGCCTCTGTTTGACGCGATACTGGAAGCGGCGCGGGCGGACGCGACGCTGGGCGAAATCTGCGGCGTGTTCCGAGATGTGTTCGGAGTGTTCCGCGCTCCTTGATAAATAATTCTTATAAGAATCTGCGGGGAAACCATTTTTTGCAAAAATAGGTTTCCCCGCGCCCCTACCAAAAAAAACTCTTAATCGCCGATTTTATTGAACTTCGTTCAAAATAAAATCGGCTTTGATTAGATGCGGCGAATTTTTTATGAAAACGATGCAGGGGAGACGTCAGCGGGTGATGAATCTCATCAAGCGGAAAGAGAACTTTCTTATGGGGGCGTCGGGGTCGAAAGGCTCGTTGGCTTTCATGCTAGAGATATCGGGGGTTCCGCGGCTTATTGTGAATACTGAAATTTCTGGTCTGGCGCGGAATCTCATAGGAGGATTAACCATGCCGAGGCCGCGATTGACGTACAATCTGGAATTTCCGTCGAAGTACCATCCTCTGAGGTAGCGCGAGTTGAGTAGACCGGGAAGCTGATTTCTGGGGATGCCGGGGATGTCAATCTGACCGGAGTGAGTGTGTCCGGAGAGAGCGAGGCAGTCGCGGTCCCTGAGGGCCGGGAAGAGCTTTGGGCTGTGAGTGAGGGCGATGCGGACGGAGCCGGGCGGGATGCCTCTGAACGCCTTGTCGGGATTGGGATGACCGGTCCACTCGTCGTCGATAGAGGCAAGCCATACGCCGTCAGCCAAGCGGCGATTTCCATTGACGACGACGTCGATGCCGTTGTTTCTGAGGGCGTCCGCCACATAGTAGGCGTCTTCCCAGTAGTCATGGTTGCCGAGGGCGGCAAAGGAGCCGAGCGTGGTTTTCAGGCGGGAAAGTTCGATGGCGCAGGCGTCGGCGTTTTTTTCGGAGTAGCTGACAAAATCGCCGTTGAGCAAAGCGGCGTCGGCGGACTGCTTATTGGCGATATCGATGAAGCGCCTCAAGCGTTCGACGGGCATGTAAGGCCCGCAGTGGAAATCCGCCATTAGGAGGATTTTCAGAGGCGGGGAGTCCGCGGGATAGTTTTCGAATAGAACGTCGTGGCGCGTGACTTCGACCCATCGAGGTTCTAGATAAATGGAATACAGAGCAAAGAGAACCAGCGCAAACGCGATAGCGAAGATCAACGCGAAAGCGGTTTTTGCGATTTTCCTCAAAGACGCAATCATCGACGAAAATTATTCCATAAAGAATGAATAAAGAGAAAGGTTTTTGGTGAAAATTTCACAAAACGTTATATAGTATATGGTAATCAATAAATAATGAGCGCGGAGTTTACAAAACAGGAGCAGGTGTCTATAATATTGCAAAACGGCCCGTCGTTATGCGAGCGGGCCGACCCGCCGAAAGTGGGTTCAGCCCACTTTTTTTGTTGATAGGGGAAAAACGCGGACCGGGAACAGGATTCCCGGAAGCGGGCGAAAAAAAGAAATTAAAGGAGCACGGCCGTGACATCGGACTTTTTACTTGCGATCAGGCAGATTGAGCGCGAGCGCGAACTGCCGCCGGAATTGATTCAGGAAATCGTCGAGGACGCTCTCGTTAAGGCGTATCAGCAGGAGTCGGAAGGATTGCAGTCTATCCGGGTCGAATTTGACGTGGACTCGGGACGACTCAACATCTACCGCGTCAGGGAAGTCGTGGAAGAAGTTAGAAACCCGGCGTTGGAGATATCGCTTGAAGACGCGCAGCGCGTGAACGACGAAGTCGAGGTAGGGGAGCTTGTGGAGACCGCCGCGACGCTGCGAAATTTTCGCAGAATCGGCATACAGACAGTCAAGCAGCTAATCGTGCAGCGCGTCCGCGACATGGAACGCAATATGCAGCTCGACAGGTTCGCCGACAAAGAGACGCAGATAATAACGGGCATCGTCAGCAGGATAACGAGCAACGGAATCATAGTAAGTTTCGACCGGATAGACGGGCTTCTGCCGCGAGAGGAAAGAATTCCCGGAGAGAAGCCGAGCATAGGCCGGCGGCTCAAAGTGCTTGTGAAGGAAGTTCGCAGAGGAACGAAGGACAACGAGATAATACTTTCGAGGAGCGATCCCGAATTCGTCAAGAAGCTGTTCTCGATAGAAGTCCCGGAGATAGCGCAGGGAATAGTGCAGGTGAAGGAAATCGTCAGGGAGGCCGGATACCGGACCAAGATGGCGGTGGTGTCCACGCAGGAGAAAGTGGACCCGGTGGGGGCGTGCGTAGGGTACAAGGGGAGCAGGGTCAAGAACATCGTCAACGAGCTTAACGGAGAGAAGATAGACATCATACCGTGGAGCGACGAGCCGGCGCAGTTCATAGCGCACGCGCTTAGCCCGGCGCAGGTTATCTCGGTTGAGATATTCGACGACCACAGCGCGGAGGTCATCGTGCCTGACAATCAGCTTTCGCTTGCGATAGGAAAGCAGGGACAGAATGCCCGCCTCGCGAACAAGCTGACGACATGGAAGATAGACATATTGAGCGACACGGAAAAAGAGCGGCTGACGCAGGAGCTTCGCGTGTCCGATTTGCTGTCGAAGCCGCTGGAAGGCGTCGGGCTGTCCACCAGAACATTCAACCTTCTGGCGGAAGCGGGACTGAAATATGTTTACGATCTGGCAAAGATGACGGAGGGCGAAGTTACAGGCCTGCCCGGAATCGGAGACAAGTCGCTTGAAGAGATTAAGGAAAAAATGAAAGAAAACGGAGTGAAGCTGCTGGAGGAAGGACATGCGCCGCCGCAGGCTCCGGAGTCGATAGCCGCTGAAAGAAAAGAAGCGTCTAAGGCCACTGACGAAGTTTCCGGCGCTGAAGGCGAAGCGGCGTCCGATGTTGAAGGAACTTCAGACGTTGAAGGCGAAGCGTCCGATGTTGAAGGCGCATCAGACACAGTGGAAGTTTCTGCGGAAGAAGGCGAAGCGTCGGTTGAAGAGGACTGAGAAGAGCGCGGCAAGAGAGAGTTTTGCCGCAAAAGGATGATTGATTGTTCCGGATGAAGAATCCGGACTTGAGGAAATAAAGCGCCGGCGGATGAGAACTGCGTGGCGAACGCCGGGGCCTAGGAAGGCGGACCGCGCGATGACGACATGACGAAGCAGATTGAAAGGTCGCTCCAAGGGGCGACTTCGGGGGGCTGAACAGAATAATGGCAAAAGCGAAAAAGAAAAGAATTTACGAATACGCGAAGGAGCTTGGGCTTTCGACGAACGATCTCTTGCGGAAGCTGAAGTTCATGGGCGTTCGCGTTGACAACATATTCAACGCTGTCGACGATGAAGCAATCAACCAAGTGAAGCGTCAGATGGGGCTTCATTTGTTTGAAGAGCCGGAAGAGGAATTCATCGATTCGCCGCCGAAGCCGCGGTCGGAAGATGATCCGGAATATGAAGAGCCTCGGCAGAAGACAGTCGCGCCGCGCCCGGTTCCGCCTCCTGAGAGAAAGCCTGTCGCGCCGGCGGCGCCGCCGCCTCCCGCGCCCAAAGCGCCGGAGCAGAAGCCCGCTCCCGCAGCGTCGAGACCGGAATCGAAACCTGTTCAGAAACCTCAATTTCAGGCGGCCAAGCCTCCCGTTCAACAAGCGCCGAAGATTGAAGACGCGCCGGATATAACGCCGGAACTGGCGGAGCCGGAAGTTATAGCGCCCGCGCTCAAGCTGGAAATAGACAAGAAGGACAAGATAAAAAAACTCGGCGGGCCGAAATTTCCCAAGACGGACGGCGAGAAGAAGGATAAACCCGTCGATATGTACGCAAGCCCGGCGAAAAGGCTGGACGCGATCAAGCAGAAAGGATTGCAGAAGGACCGCCGGGGAATAACGAAAACAACATTTATCAAAAAACGCTCGAAGAAAGAACGCGGAGCGGGTCAGACGGAAGAGGAACAGAAGCCGGTTCTCAGAAAAAGGATACGAGTTTCCGGGCCGATGACGGTGCGGGAGTTGGCGCACGAGTTGGGAGCGAAATCTTCCGACATCATCATGTACCTTATGAAGGAATTGCAGTTGATGACGACGCTGAACCAGAGTCTGGACTTGGAAATCATCAAGCTGGTGGCGGACAGTTACGAATGCAAGGTGTTTCATGACATGAAGGACGCGGGGCCGGAAACGGAAGAAGAGCTGGCCGCCATTCATGAAGAAGAAGAGGCCGGTGAGAAGATAGAGCGCGCCCCGGTGGTGACGGTGCTCGGACACGTCGACCACGGGAAGACAAAGTTGCTGGACGCCATCCGGCACACGGACGTGACGGCCACGGAGTTCGGCGGGATCACTCAGCATATAGGCGCGTACCAGATAACTCACAACGGAAGAAAAATAACGTTCTTGGACACGCCCGGCCACGCGGCTTTCACGCAGTTGAGGGCGAGGGGCGCGAAGGTGACGGATCTGGCGGTGCTGGTGGTGGCGGCGGACGACGGCGTGATGCCGCAGACGATAGAGGCCATCGACCACGCGCGGGACGCGAAAGTGCCGATCCTCGTGGCGATAAATAAGATAGACAAACCGCAGGCCAACCCGGACAGGGTGCGCCAGATGCTTTCCGACAAAGGGCTTGTTCCCGAAAACTGGGGCGGCGACACCGTGTTCGTCGAGGTGTCAGCTCTTCAGAAACAGGGAATCGAGGACCTGCTGGACATGGTGTTCCTCGTCACGGACATAATGGAACTGAAAGCCAGCCCGAAGAGAAGGGCGATAGGAACTGTCATCGAGGCGAAGCTGGACAAGGGAAAAGGCCCGGTGGCGACGGTTCTGGTTCAGAACGGAACGCTGAACGTCGGCGACTATATGGTGGCTGGAAGGACGTACGGGAAGGCGCGCGCGTTGGAAAACGACCTCGGCGAAAGAGTGCAGTCCGCGTTCGCGTCTATGCCCGTTGAGGTTCACGGGCTTCACGAAATGCCGGAGGCCGGAGATCAGTTCTTCGCTATTGAGGACGAAAAGACGGCGAGGGAAATCGCGGCGAAGAGGGAGTTCAAGAACCGCGAAGAGAAGATGAAGTACGAAAGCCGGATAACGCTTGAAGACCTGTTCATCAGGATGAAATCCGACAGTCTGCAGGAATTGAAAGTGGTGCTGAAAGGCGACGTGCAAGGTTCGGTCGAGGCGATAGTGCAGGCGCTGGAGGGGATCAAGCACGAGCAGGTGCGGGTGAACGTGATCCGCGTGGCGGCGGGAGACGTGAACGAGACGGACATCATGCTGGCGGCGGCGGCGAACGCGATTGTCGTGGCGTACAACGTGAACGTGATACCCGACGCGCGCGCCCGCGCCAATTCCGAAAAAGTTGAGATAAGGTTCTACGACATCATATACAAGCTGATAGACGATGTTAAACTGGCGATGGCGGGCATGCTCGCTCCCGAGTTCGACGAGCATTTCAGCGGCAGAGCGGAAGTGAGGCAGACGTTCGCCTCGTCGAAGTTCGGAAACATCGCCGGCTGCATGGTCACAGAGGGCGAGCTGAAGACGGGAATGATCGCGAGGCTCATAAGGGGCGGCAACGAAATACTCAAGACGAAAGTGTCTTCGCTGAGGCGATTCAAGGACAGCGTGAAGAACGTGGCGCAGGGATACGAGTGCGGCGTGACGCTGGAAGGGTTCGAGGCGTACGAAGAGGGAGACCAGATAGAAGTGTACTCGCTGATTCAGAAGGAGCGGGAGATAATCTGAGCTGGCGAACGCGGCCTGAAAGGCGCTGATGCGGCATGATTGTCGGAGCCCTGAAAGTTGACATAAAGATACCGGGCGCGAACTCTTTGAAAGAGAAAAGGCATGTCCTGCGGAGCCTGAAAGACAACATCCGGAACAAGTTCAACGTGGCTGTGTCGGAGGTCGGGCATCAGGACATGTGGCAAAGGGCCGCCATAGGGATAGCGGGCGTAAGCTCGGACAGGCTTTTTATCGAAAAGGAAATAGCGCGCGCTCTCCAATACATCGAAAGCAGGGGAGATATCGAGGTGATCGACGCCTCCCTAGAATTTATTTAAAGCCGAATCCGACGTTGGGATTCGGGAGCGATTGTTCAGAGCGGATGAAACGCGAGGCGCAAGACGCATTTTTGCAGTGAATAGAACGCAGGGTTCATGAACAAAAAAATGTGGCGGCAACGAAGCAGTTCGCCGCTATGAAAATCGCCCCGGTTCGCCGGCTTTATAGGCGAATCCGGGTTAAAGCCGGACGGTTGGTTATGATTCCCAACAGACTGAAAAGACTTTCCGCTCTGATGACTCAGACCATCAGCGAAGTGATACGGAAGGAACTGAAAGACCCTCGCATAGGTTTTGTTTCCATTACCGACGTCGAGATATCGTCCGACCTGCGCCAAGCGAAGGTGTTCGTGTCTTCGTTCGGAGACGAATCGCAGAAGGACGCGGCGGTCGCAGGGCTGAACAGCGCCGCCGGTTTCATCTACAAACAAATAAGGCCGGAGATATCAATCAAAAGAGTTCCTTCGCTCCGATTTTTCAGAGACGACAGCATAGAGCGCGGAGTCAGGGTGTGCGACGTGATAAGGCGCGCGAGGGAATCCGACCCTGAGATGCCTCCAGAGGAGGAAGCCTGACGAAAGGCGTCCGGCGCTTCAAGCATGGATTTCAAATCGCTTAAAAAGATACTTTCCGAAGCCAAATCGTTTGCTGTGTTCGGACACATCAATCCGGACGGCGACAGCATAGGGGCGCTGCTTTCGACGCGCATCATAGCGCTGTCGCTCGGAGCAAAGGATATAAAGCTGTACTCAAGGGATGGCGTTCCGGACAATTTTATGTTTCTGCCCGGAGCGGAACTGATAGAAAAGAAAGCGGCTGAAGGCGCGCCCCCGGCGGATGTGGCGATTCTGGTGGACTGCGGCGGGCCGAAGCGCATCGGCGACGAGCTTCTGCCTCTGCTGAACGCATCGCCTTTTGTTGTGGTGATAGACCATCACGTTACCAACGGCGGTTTCGGAAATCTGAACATAATAGACTCGAACGCGGCGTCAACGTGCGAGATACTCGCCAAGTTTATCGAGGCGGAGAACATCGGGATGCCTCTCGAACTGGCTCAATGCCTGTACACCGGAATCATGTATGACACGGGAAGGTTTCTGCACTCGAACACAACGCCCGAGGTGTTCAGGATATGCGCGGACCTTGTGGCGCGTGGAGCTAATCCGCACGAGATAGCGGTGAACGTGTTCAACCGGCGTCGGTTCGAGAGGCTGAAGCTGCTGGGATACTCGCTGGTAAACATGAAGACCGCCGAGGACAACGCGGTAAGCTGGTCGGTGGCGGACAGAAAAACATACGAAGAACTTGGCGCTGAAGACGAGGACTCGGACGGGATAGTGGAGACGCTCGGAGCGTACAAGGGTTGCGAGGCGCATATATCATTCAGCGAATCGAAGGATGGAAGAGCGCGCGTCAGCATGAGGTCGTCCGGCAGGATAGACGTGGGGGCAATCTGCGCGAAATTCGGAGGGGGCGGTCATAAGTTCGCCGCCGGGATTCGCATGAACGAGCCGCTTTCCGTCGTGGAGCAGAAAGTCGTGGCAGAGGTTTGCGCTGCGGCGCGCGCTCTGAAAAACACGGAAGGCCGCGATGACTGAGAGCGGATTCCTGAACGTGTTCAAACCGCCCGGCATGACTTCTCACGATGTCGTCGCCTATATCAAGCGTAGACTCAAACCTTCAAAGATAGGGCATGGCGGAACGCTCGACCCGGTCGCCTGCGGCGTGCTCGTGTGTCTGGTCAATTCAGCCACCCGGTTGTCTCAACAGGTGTCTGCGGACACGAAAAAAACATATATCGCCGAGGCGGTTTTCGGAGTGAAAACCGATTCGGGCGACTTCGACGGCGTTGTTGTCGAAAGGAAACAAATTGATTTGGTCCAATGCGATATAGAACGGATTCTGCCGGATTTCACAGGCGAAATCGAGCAGACGCCGCCTATGGCGTCGGCTGTGAAGGTGGGCGGGGAAAGGCTGTACAAACTTCACAGGAAAGGCGAGACGGTGGAGAGGAAGCCCCGCAAGGCTATGGTTTACGACCTGAAGATGTTGGGATACGAAAAGACGGATGGCGGGGCGAGGGCGAGATTCAAGGCGGTGTCCGGCGGCGGGCTTTACGTGAGGACTCTCATAGAGGACATCGGGGCCGCGTTGGGCGCTCCGGCGACTCTTTCCTTTCTTGTCAGAACTGCGGTCGGCCCGTTTGATATTGAGTCGGCGCATCCGACGGAAGTTTTCTGCGGCCCGGACGCCGCGAGTATGCTTTTGCCGATTGATTATCTTGCGCGATAGAGAGGCTTGTCGAAATGCACGTCTTTAATTCGTTTGAAGAAGTTCCGTCGCAACAAGGGATGAACGTAACTTTGACGCTTGGTTTTTTCGACGGCGTCCATCTGGGACACCGCAGGATTCTGGACAGGGTCGGAATGTTCTATGATCCCGGAGTGCAGGTTTCCGGGCTTGTGACTTTCGATCCTCATCCGAGCGAGCTTCTGGCTCCCGACAAGGTTCCTCAGCTTCTGACGACGAAGGAAGAAAAGATAGAGATACTCAAGGACTTCAAACTTTCGTACATATTGTTCGCGCCGTTCAACGCGGAGTTGGCGCAGATGCCCGCGGAGAGGTTTGTCGACGAGATGCTGGTTCGCAGGCTGGGGGCGAAACAGATTATAGCCGGTTACGACACCCGGTTCGGAAGCGGGAAGCGCGGGGATGTGGAACTGCTCAAAAAGATGGGGACGGAAAAAGGGTTCACCGTAGAGCGGATAGATGTGGTGAGGACGGACAACAAATCCGTCAGCAGCACAGCCATCAGGGAACTGCTGTTGAAGGGGGAAGTGACGGCCGCCGAGGGGATGCTTGGAAGGCCTTACGCGATGAAAGGCGAGGTCGTGAAAGGAATAGGCATAGGGAAGAAGCTGGGGTTTCCGACGGCCAACCTGAAGGTTGACTCCAAGAAGCTCGTGCCTGCGGACGGGGTTTACGCGGCGATGTGCGAAACGGGAGGAGAGACGGTGAAGGCGGCGGTGAGCATCGGCTCGCGCCCGACCATACCGCTCAAAAACCCGGACAGGGTGATCGAGGCGCACCTGATAGGCTTCAACGGCGACCTTTACGGGAAGGAATTGAAAGTGGAGTTCACGCGAAGGCTGAGGCCTCAGAGGAAATACGGGGACGCGAAGGCTCTGGCGGAGCAGTTGGCGAAAGACATCGAGCTTGCGGAAAAATATTAATGTACCTACAATATGCTGACTATATAAGGAAGGGAGGTGACACATATGACACTGGGCGTTGAGCGGAAGAGCGAGATCATGACAAAGTTCCGGTCGCACGAATCAGACACGGGTTCTCCGGAAGTGCAGATCGCTCTTCTGTCGGAACGGATTACCCTTCTGACGGAACACCTGAAGAAGAACAAAAAGGATCACAGTTCGAGACGCGGATTGCTGAAGATGGTTGGCAAGAGGCGGAGGCTGCTGAATTACCTTGCAAGGGTGGACGCCAGACGGTACGAGAAGATCATCAAAGAACTCGGACTCCGCAAGTAGGCGTAAGCGGCGGCCAATGGGGCCGTCCGTCGCCTTGCGGTTCGTTTTTTGAGAAGGCCTATGGCATGGAGTCCGGCGCAATCGACGGCGGCCACCCGAGCATTAGGGTGGTTTATTAATTTGCCTCGAAATCAGCCGGAATCCGCGCATCGCGACGAAAATTTGGCCCGCGTTAGCGAATAATGCGGGTCAAGCAATCCTTTTTTGTGATGATGAGGGCGGCGCGGGTCGCGCCGTCCGGACATGTGACAGACGGGGGAGAAAAACGTGACATGGAGCGGGAGCTCCGGAAGGGAATTTTTTAATGGAAAGCACACAGTATGAAGCCAAACTCCAACTTGGAGAACATGAGCTTCAGATATCAACGGGAAAGATGGCAAGGCAGGCAAGCGGCGCGGTCGTGGTCAGATACGCGGGCAGCGTCGTGCTCGTCACAGCAACGCTATCTAAGAACGACAGGGACATCGACTACTTCCCGTTGATGGTTGATTTCGAGGAAAAGATGTACGCCGCAGGGAAGATTCCGGGCGGGTTCATCAAAAGGGAAGGGCGCGCGTCGGATCACGCGGTAATAAGCGCCCGCCTCGTGGACAGAGCCATCAGGCCTCTGTTCCCCAAAGGTTTCAAAAAAGAAGTGCAGGTGGTTTGCCTCGCGCTGTCGTCGGACATGGAAAATCCGATAGACGTGCTGGGGCTTGTCGGAGCGTCCACCGCGCTATCGATATCCGAGATACCGTTCGACGGCCCTGTGGCCGCCGTTCGCGTGGGCCGGGTGGACGGCAAGTTCATCGTCAACCCGACTTTCGCGCAGCAGGAGGAAGGCGACATCGACATAGTCATCGCCGGGAACGAACAGTCAGTGATGATGGTCGAGGGAGAAATGAAAGAAATCTCCGAGGCGGATTTCCTCGAAGCTCTGGAATTCGCGAGGGAGCCGATAAGCCAACTTATCGCCCTGCAGAGGGAAATCGCCTCTCATATCGGAAAAGCCAAGGTGGAGTTCGTCGCTCCGGTCCCGGACGAAGAGCTTGCCCGCAAGGTGGAAGAGTTCGCGGAGCCTAGAATCCGAGCCGCTCTGGACGGAAAGATGAAGACGGAGCGCGAGGCTGATATCGCGGCGCTAGTCGAGCAGGCTGTGGCGGAATTCGCCACCGACGGCGAGGCCGTCGATTCAGCGAAGGTCAAAGAGGTCAAAAATGTTCTGGAAGGCCTTGAAAAACGTCTTATGCGAGAGAGAATCTGCAAGGACGGAGTCAGGCCGGACGGAAGAAGCAAGGATGAAATCCGCCCGATAACCTGCGATGTGGCGCTTCTGCCCCGCACGCACGGCTCGGCGATGTTCACAAGAGGCCAGACTCAGGTGCTTAGCGCGGTCACGCTCGGCTCGCCCCGCGACGCCCAGCGCATCGACGGCATCAGCAACGACATCGAGAAACAGTACATGCATCAGTACAACTTCCCGCCGTTCAGCGTCGGCGAAGTTCGCATGATGCGCGGCCCGTCCCGAAGGGACATCGGACACGGCATGCTCGCCGAGCGCGCGGTGGCGGGGATGATTCCCAACGAGGAAGAGTTCCCGTACGCGATACGCGTGGTATCGGAAGTGCTGGAAAGCAACGGCTCAAGCTCGATGGCCAGCGTGTGCGCCAGCTCGATGTCTCTGATGGACGCCGGAGTGCCGCTGAAAAGCCCGGTGGCCGGCATTGCAATGGGCCTAGTCATAGAGGAGTCGGGCGCTCACCACGTGCTCACGGATATTCAGGGCGTGGAAGACCACCTCGGCGACATGGATTTCAAGGTGGCCGGCACTAGCAAAGGCATAACCGCTGTTCAGATGGACATCAAAGTGAAGGGCGTGACCGCGGGCCTGATGAAGGAAGCGATGGAAAAGGCGCGCGTCGCCCGCATGACCATACTCGGAAAGATGAACGCCGCGATAAGCAGTCCGAGAGCGGATGTTTCCCCGTACGCGCCGAGGCTCATCATAATCAAGATCGACATTGAGAAGATCGGAACAGTGATAGGCCCCGGAGGCAAGACCATCCGCCGCATCACGGACGAAACAGGCGTGAAGGTGGACATCGAAGACGACGGGCGCGTTCTCATTTACACCGCGGACGCAGCCGCCGGCGAAGCCGCGCGCAAGATGGTCGAAGACCTTGTGGCCGAAGTGGAAGTCGGCAAAATCTACGAAGGCATTGTGAGGCGGATCGTCAACTTCGGCGCTTTCGTCGAAGTGCTGCCCGGAACCGACGGACTCGTGCATATCAGCCAGATCGCTCCCACACGCATCAATCAGGTGGAAGACGTTCTTTCAGTCGGACAGAAAGTCCGCGTGAAGGTTCGCGAGATAGACGATATGAACAGGGTAAACCTGACGATGAAGGATGTGCCCGGAGCTTTGGACCCGGACAATAATCCTCTCTGACGTTTGGTTGATTTTTAAGCAAAATAAAAAAGCGGCGCGCCCGATAAGCGCGCCGCTTTTTCTTTGCCGGCAAAATTGTTATTTTGAATAATCGTAGAAGCCGCGTCCGGTTTTTCTGCCGTGCAGTCCGGCGACGACCATCTTTTTCATCAGCAGGGCCGGCCTGTATTTCGGATCGTTGTATCCGTTGTAAAGAGTTTCCATCACGTTGAGGCAAACGTCGATGCCGATGAGGTCGGCGAGCGCGAGCGGCCCCATGGGGTGGTTCATTCCGAGTTTCATGCCCGTGTCGATATCTTCAGCCGAGCCGACTCCCTCTGAATAAGCCAGAATGGCCTCGTTTATCATTACCATGATGAACCGGCTTGTGGCGAACCCCGGAAAATCGTTGACGACGATTGGCGTTTTGCCCAGTTCAATCGAAAGGTCGCGCACTGTCGTAACTGTCTCTTCGCTGGTAACGAAGCCTTTGATTATCTCTATTAGCTGCATCACCGGCACGGGATTGAAGAAATGCACGCCGATGACGTTCTCCGGCCTCTTCGTGGCGGAGGCGATGGCTGTTATTGACTGAGACGACGTGTTGGTTCCGAGGATCGCGCCAGCGGGAAGAATCCCGTCCAACTCGGCGAACACGCGTTTCTTCAGATTGATGTCCTCGTTTATGGCTTCTATAGCTATATCGCAACTATCCGCCCCGTCGTAAGACGTTACGCCCTTGATGCGCGCGAGCGTGGCTTTCATTTCGTCCGCCGTCAGCTTGTCTTTCTTGACCATCCGTTCTAGGTTCGCGCTGATGGTGGAGATGCCGCGCTCCAGAAACGCGTCGCTCACATCCTTCAAAATAACTTCTCTGCCGCTCATCGCCATCACGTGCGCGATGCCGTTGCCCATCGTTCCCGCTCCCATAACGAGCGCCTTCTTGATGTCCTTCGCTGCCATTTTATTCCTCCATATAGATTTTTCAGACCGGATTTCGGGCCGCGCCCGCTATTTCCTGAATCTGTTGAAGTCGGGTTTCCGTTTCTCCATGAACGACGTCATTCCTTCTTTCAATTCCTCGCTTCCGTATGTTGCCGACAGCATTTCGATGCCGTGCATGTAGGAAGAGTGCAGCAGGTCGCTCTCGAAATTGAGCGAAGTCTTGGATATTCTAAGCGACTGCGGGCTCATTTCGAGGATGCGCGACACCCACGCTTGTGTTTCCTCTTCGAGAGAGCCGTCGGGGACGACTTTATTTATCCAGCCCATTTCGAGGGCTTCTCGCGCCGTATATCTGCCGCAGAGGAAAATGATTTCTTTCGCTTTTTTGTCGCCGACGAGGCGCGGAAGAATCTGTGTGCCGGCGAGCACGGGCGTGCTGCCTACGGTCGGGCCGACCTGTCCGAACACCGACTTCTCGGTGGCTATCGTCAGGTCGCAAACCAGATTTATTTCATTTCCGCCTCCGAGGCAGTATCCGTCGACTGCGGCGATGACCGGTTTCGGGCACTGGCGGATGAGAGAGAACAGATTGAACAGTTTTAAAACGAACACCCGCCCTGTTGCGGGAGAGAGTTCGAGCATCTCCGCGATATCGCCGCCGGAGCAGAATGCTTTTCCGCCCTCAGCGGTCAGAACAACCGCGCCGACGCTCGCGTCTTGAGAGGCGTCCGTGAAGGCCTCCGTGAGTTCATCAAGCGTGCGGGAGCGGAAAGAGTTGAGGGCCTTCGGCCTGTTGATGGAAATTCTCGCCCGGCCTTCGCTTTTTTCGTATATCACATCTTCGAATTCCATAGGGAAAAACCTCCAGCGGAACGAGACGGATTCTATCACCGCGAATCCGGCGTGTCAACGGAAACGCGCCGCGCGCGGCTTGTGCGTATTGCGGCGCGGTGATATATTTGAAATAGATAATTTATCGTCGCGGCGGGGATTTGGGATCGGTTCAGGCGGCCTCGGCGCGTCAAGCGCGGCGGCAAGGCTGAACGGCATCTAAGGCGGCGGGGAGGTCTCGCGAATGGCATCCGGCGGAAGAAGACACAGGGCAGTTCCCGGCAGGGTCGAGAAAGCGCGGACGGATTCGAGAGGATTGAGCGTCGCGCTCTCGACAGGCGGCGCGCGCGTCTCCTTCATGTCTCCCGAAATTGTTCGGGTCAGGATTTGGCGGGAAGACTCCGCCGATGAGCCGTCTTGGTCGGTGGTTCAGCCAAAACCCGATGCTGTTGAATTCTCTTATTCGACCGACGATCTGGAATGGACGCTTGAGTCTTCGGCTCTTACGGTCGTGATAAACAAAGACCCGTTCAAAATCAGGATTCAGGACAAAGCCGGAAGATGCCTGACGGAAGAAGAGGACGAGGGCGGCGTGTGGTGGGACGACAGCGGCTCGTGGCTGCGCCGCCGCGCGGGAAAAGACGACAGGTTCTACGGCTTCGGCGAAAAAGCTTTCGGCCTCGACAGAAGGGGCCGGAAGATGTCGATGTGGAACACCGACCACCCATTCAATAAAACCGGAAGCGATCCGCTTTACGTGTCCATTCCGTTTTTCATAGGCGTTTCCAGCGGCGCGGCTTATGGAATGTTCTTCGACAGCCCGTGGAAATGTCATTTCGACATGGGCGCGGCGAAAGGCAAATGCTGGACGCACAACGTCGAAGGCGGCCCGATAAATTACTACTTCATCGCAGGCCCGGACATGAAGAAAGTCGTGGAGAGATACGCATGGCTCACGGGCCTCTCTCCTTTGCCACCGAAGTGGTCTCTTGGTTTTCATCAGTCGCGCTGGAGTTACAAAAACGAGCAGAGCGTCAGGGGAATCGCGTCGAAATTCAGAAGCTTGGACATACCGTGCGACGTGATTCATCTCGATATTCATTACATGAACGGATACAGGGTTTTTACTTGGAACGGGAAGAGATTTCCCGACCCGGCCGGGATGTCAGCGTCGATGCTCGAAGACGGATTCAAGCTGGTGACGATTGTCGATCCCGGAGTGAAGAACGAGCCGGGGTACGACGTTTACGAGGAAGGCGTTCAGGGAGATTTCTTTTGCCGCCGAGCCGACGGGAAATATTTCAAGGGAGTGGTCTGGCCGGGCGAGACGGTTTTTCCGGACTTCATCCGCTCCGATGTCAGGAAATGGTGGGCGGGCAGGGTGGCTGACTTTGTGAAAACTAACGGGGCCGCCGGCGTATGGAACGACATGAACGAGCCGAGCGTGAACATAAAGCCGCATATTAAAAGAGTGTCGACGGACGATCTCGCGCATGTCGAGCACGGCCGCCGCGTTCCTCACAAAAAAGTCAGAAATATTTACGGTCTGGCGGAGGCGATGGCTACGCGCGATGGGCAATTGGCCGCGCGACCCGGCAAACGGCCTTTCCTGCTGACGCGCGCGGGTTACGCCGGGATTCAGAGATACGCGGCGATATGGACGGGGGACAACACAAGCTCGTGGGAACACCTCCGGCTCAGCGTTCCGATGCTCTGCTCGCTTGGATTGTCCGGCGTTCCTTTCGTGGGGGCCGACATCGGCGGTTTCCACGGAAACTGTTCGCCGGAACTGTTTGCCAGATGGATACAGATTGGGGTCTTTTATCCGTTCTGCCGCGCGCACTCCATGCTGCTGTCGAGAAGGCAGGAGCCGTGGAGTTTCGGCCCGCGCGTCGAGAAAATCGCCCGCGAGCACATCAAACTGCGATACAGGCTTATGCCTTATATATACGGCGCGTTTTATGAAAGCTCGACGACGGGGATGCCGCCGATGAGGCCGCTCGCTCTCGAATTTCAGAACGACGAGCCGTGCTTCGGACTCGACGACCAGTTTATGTTCGGTTCTTCGCTTATGGTCGCTCCGGCGATGAAGCCGGGCGCAGAAAGCAGGGAAGTTTATTTCCCGCCCGGCGAATGGATCGATTTCCACACAGGCGAGAGGATGCCGGGCAGCCGCAGAAAAACGGTTCCCGCGCCGCTGGACGTCATTCCGATTTACATAAGGTCGGGTTCGATTATCCCGACGACCGTCGAGATGTGCCACATCGGGATGAAACCCGCCGATCCGCTGATTCTCAACATCGAACACGGCGCGTCCGCGTCTCTGCTTTACTATGAGGACGACGGAGAAACGTTCGCTAACGAATCCGGCGCTTTCAATAAGATTAAATATACATACGCGGAAAAAGACGGGACGGCGATCTTCGAAGCGGAACCCGTCGAAACCGGAATGCGGCCGGATAGAACCCGCGTGGTCGTCAAACTCAGAGGGCTGCCCGGATTTCCCTCAAAGATTCTTCTCAACGGAAAGCAGGTCCACGAGGGATGGATGGAGTCTTCAGGCGCGGAAGCTCCCGACGATGGGTGGAACTTCGACGCTGAAACGAAAACTCTTCGCGTCGGTTATCCCGAAAAAATGAAGCCTGTCCGAATCGAGATATCTTAAGCCTTGATTTGAACCGAGGACGCGCGGGAGGCGATTATGGGCGGAGATAAGATTAGAATAATTGTCGCCGACCACTCCGGATTCTGCGGCGGGGCGAAACGCGCTATGGAGCTTGCGGCCGCGGCCGCCGAGTCTGCGCGCGCCGTGTACACGCTTGGCCCTCTGCTTCACAATCCCGAAGCGTTGAAAACGCTGAAACAGATGAAGATAAAAGTCGCCGCCCGAGTTTCAGACATTCCGCCGGGAGCGACGGTGGTGTTGCGCGCTCACGGGGCAACGTCCGGCGAGATAGAAACATTGCGGGCGGCGGAAGCCAAGATAGTGGACGCCGTATGCCCGTTCGTCGCCGGGATTCATGAAAAGATACGGGGGCTCAACCAGCGCGGCGCTGTCGTGTACATAGCGGGGGACGCCGCGCACTCGGAGACGGCGACACATTCGAGCGTGTGCGCGAACAAGGGGGGCGTTTTCGCTACCGCCGCCGAAGCCCGCGCCGCGAAGCCGCCTGAAGGTCGTCCCGCCGCCCTGATAGCTCAGACATCTTTCGACAGAGCGGAATTCGCCGAAATCGCAGCCGCGCTGTCAGCCCGAATTCCGGAAATTGAAATTCACGATACCCTGTGCGACTGGATGCGGAAAGCCAGAGAGAGCGCGGAGAAAGTCGCGCGCGAAACGGGATTGATGATAGTGGTCGGAGGGCGCGCGAGCGCAAACACTTCGCGGTTGTTCGACGTTTGCGTCGCAGCGGGCGCGCGCGCTTTTCTCGTGGAGACGGCTGACGAAATTCTGCCTGAACACGTCGCGGGCGCGGGTTCCATCGGCGTTGCCGCAGGAGCTTCGACCCCTCCTGCCTCTATCGACAGAGTCGTAAGAAAACTGGAAAGTGTAGCTGAGGGGATATAGAATGTTCATTGCGAGCCGCGCCGAGACGTCGCGGACGCGACGCTCAAAACGCCCGGCTCCGCCGGGCCTCGAAGGGAGCATCATCAGATGAAAGCAATCGTCACGGGAGGAGCCGGGTTCATCGGCTCCAATCTCGCCGATGCCCTTATAAATCTCGGCTGGTCGGTTTCAGTGGTGGACGATTTGTCTTCAGGCAAAACGGAGAACCTGAATCCGGCGGCGAAGTTCTTCAAAAAAGACATTGTCGACCCGTCCGTCAGAGAGGCGTTCGAGGAAACTCGGCCGGACGTCGTTTTTCATCTCGCCGCCCAGATAAGCGTCGCGGACTCCGTGCGCAATCCCGTGAAGGACGCGCGAATAAACCTAGAAGGCTCTCTCAACCTGCTCCAGTCGTGCGTGGAGTTCGGAGTTGGGAAATTCATATTTTCGTCTTCCGGCGGCACGATATACGGCGAAACGCCCGGAGAGCCGGCGACGGAGCAATTCCCGCTGCGGCCATTCGCTCCCTACGGCATAAGCAAGATGGCGCTGGAAAGCTACCTGAAGTTTTTCTCAGTCGAGCACGGCCTAAAGTTCACGTCGTTGCGATACGGCAATGTTTACGGTCCGAGGCAGGACCCTCACGGCGAGGCCGGGGTGGTCGCAATTTTCGCCCGCGCAATGCTCGAAGGAAGGACGCCCACCATCAACGGCGACGGCTCCTGCCTGCGGGATTATGTGTTTGTCGGCGATGTCGTCAGAGCCAATATCGCCGCTATCGACAAAGGCCACAACGGAGCTTTCAATATCGGAACAGGGAAAGCCACGGATGTGAACGAAATTTACGCGCTGCTGAGCGCGGCGACGGGTTTCGGATCTCCTGCAAACAGAGGCTCTTTCAGAGCGGGAGACCTCAAAAGAAGCGTTCTAAACAACGCTCTAGCGGGCGAAACGCTCGGTTGGTCGCCTCAAGTCCCGCTCGACGAAGGCATGAAGCTGACTGTGGAATTTTTCAAAGAACAGGCCGCGCGGAACAAGGCGCGCGAATGAAACCGGATTCTTCGTCGGAATTCGGAATATATCCGGCCGGGCGGCGAGTCAAAGCCTGATGCGTCCAGCTATCTCCACTCAAATATTCGGTCATGACAAACTTATCGCTTCCGATATCCGCATGATTCGCGAATCGGGTTTCGACGCTCTGGAAGTTTACGGCGTCCCTCCTCATTTCGACTGCATGGATTCGGGGAGGGTCTCCGAGCTTGCCGCGATGCTCGACGGAGAGGGATTGAATGCGGTCTCTGTGCACATGCCGTATATCGACCCGGCGGGCGGAGGCGCGGCGGCGCGCGTCTCGATTACGGCAGGCGGCGCGGATAATGTGAAGAGAGCGACATCGCGGGCGCTGGCGTGCGTCGAGGCGGCGGCTGTTCTATGCGCCCCAGTCGTCGTCGCGCACTGCGGCTCTTACAACGATCCGCTCAATGGCGAAACGGCTTCCAACCTTGCGTCGTTCATAGCCTCCGTCGCCGCGGCATTTAAATCGGCGGGCGCGAGGCTGGCTCTTGAAAACGTCGCTTCCGCTTTTTCATCGTCAGTTTGTCTGCCGAGATTCCTTGCGGCCAATTCATTCGGGATAGCCGGCGTTTGTTTCGACGCCGCTCACGCGCACATAAGCGAAGACTCCGCCAGAGCCGTTCTTAATTACGGAAGTCTAATTGAACACGTTCACATATCAGACAACGACGGAAAACGGGACCGCCACTTGTTGCCGATGAGCGAAGGCTGCTCCGTGGATTGGCCGTCCGTCGTAGGCGCGCTGAAAGCTATTAAGTATTCCGGAAGCGTGACGCTTGAAGCAAGGCCTGATTCGGCCCCAGCGTCGTTTTTAAAATCCTGCCGAGATGTGTTCGACGCTCTCAAAATATCCGAGGACTGAACAGACTATGGACGACGCGCCGATAAAAAAACTGATAGAAGAGAAATACGGAGCCGCGACTTTTACTCTTGAAAGGCTCGCCGGAGACGCCTCCGACAGGTCTTTTCACAGGGTTAGAATATTCGCGCAACCTTTTTCCGGCGCGACCGAGTCCGCCGTTCTGATGGTTCTCGGAAGCCCGGAGACGGACCCGGACATGCCTTTCCTGAATGTAGCGTCTTTTATGCGTCGGGCGGGGCTTCCGGTCCCGGATATCTTCGCCGTCGATCTGTCCGCCGGACTTATTCTCATGGAAGATTTCGGCGACGCGACGCTGGAAGACGCCATTCGCGGCGCGTCTCTCATTGCGGTTGAAAACCTTTATAAAAAAGCCGTCGAGCTGATGCTCGACATACAACTGGAAGGAACGCAACTTAAAGATGATTCATGCGTCGCGTTCAAGCTGGCATTCGACGTCGATAAACTCATGTTCGAGTTCAATTTCTTCAAGGAACACGCGTTGCTCGGATATAAGAACTCGAAACTGAGCGAATCGGAAAGCGCGGCCATAAATGAAGGTTTTATGCATGTCGCCGAAACTCTGTCAGCGCAGCCGAGATACCTGACGCACCGCGACTATCACAGCCGGAACATCATGGTTGCGGCGGACGGCGAACTTGGGTTGGTCGATTTTCAGGACGCGCGCCTCGGCCCTCTTCAATACGATCTTGTCTCTCTTCTGCTTGATTCCTATGTCGAACTGCCTGACGGGCTGGTTGATTCTCTGAAGGAATACTATTTCAGCCGCCTTGCCGAGCGAACAGGCGAAGAGCCTGACCGCGAACAGTTCGATATGATTTATGATTATATGGCGTTTCAGAGATGCGTGAAGGCCGCAGGCTCGTTCGCTTTTCTGGACTGCGTAAAAAAGAAAAACAGGTATCTAAAATACTTTGCGCCGTGTCTTGCTAAAGCGAGAGTTGCGGCGTCCGCGCGACCTGAACTTGAGGCGCTGGCGGACGCGATTTCCGTCTATGTCGTGGAGTTGAGGCAACCATGAGGGCGATGCTTCTTTGCGCGGGACTGGGCGTCAGGCTGAAGCCTTTGACCGAGCATATTCCCAAACCGATGCTGCCCGTATTCGGAAGACAGACCGCCGATTACGCGCTCGAATCGCTCGCCGAAGCCGGAGTCACCGACGTAGTGGTTAATCTGCACCATCTTCCAGACAAAGTGAAATCCTCGCTCGGAACGCGCTCTCGCGGAATGAACATTCATTATAGTTTTGAGCCAGCGCTTCTCGGCCCTACAGGAGGGATACGAAAAGCGCTCCCGGCGCTAGGCTACGAGCCTTTCATAGTGGTCAACGGAGACGCGCTGATGGAAATCGATTTCAAGTCCATGATGCGCGAGCACATATCAAACGGCGCGGCTCTCACCATTGCCGTCGGCCCCGGACATGCCACGCCGGATATTCGAGCGGTCGGCGTCGATCCACAATTCCGCGTCAGGTCTCTCTGGGGAATTCCGGCAAGGCTCGGAGAATCTCTTTCGGACAAAGTAAACCTCGGCTGCTTCATTTATGATCCTCGCATCGTCAAAACATATATCCCCGATGACAGTTTCTATCATTTCAGAGAAGGGTTCATTCCGGAATTGTTCGAGCGCGAAGAAAAAATATTCGCTTTTGAAACGGATACGTACTGGAACGATATCGGGTCGCCAAAATCATATCTGCGCGCGTGGACGGACGCGTTCGACGGAGCCGGAACGCCTCGCATGAAAAAGACCGCAAACGCTCAAATAGAAAAATCCTTACAGCGGCTTGATTCACAGGCTAAATCAGGAAGGATTCAATTCATCCATCCGGTATATGTGGAACAGGGAGTGGAAATCGGGGAGGGGGCTGTCATCGGGCCTGACGCCGCGCTCTGCGCCGGCTGCAAGGTTGGAGCCGGAGCGTCTGTCTCGCGCTCGCTGGTCATGCAGAATTCCGTAGTTTGCGAATCCGCAATAGTCCGCGACTCAATCGTTTTTCAGGATAAAGTTATTCCAGCGTGAACGCGGAACAAAATATACGAAGAATAAATAATATTACCATTAACTATTTGGCAAAACGCAACATGCGCAAAGGAAAAAGCTTTGATACTATGAAAAAGGCTGTGCCTGTAAAATATGAGTGGGATCAAAACAAACTCATAAAAGGAGGCACAGCCCATGAAAAGCAGGCAGATAGCGACATGCGTTGGAGCGGACCTGCACAAGAACAACACACATTTTATCGCGCAGGACAAAGCAGGCAAAGAGATAGAGTCGAGGAAGTTGGACAACAACGGAGTAATGTTTCGGGAATTTCTTTCCAGTCTGCCGCAGCCGGTAAAGGTGATAGTGGAATCGACAAGCAACTGGGCGTGGTTCTGCGAAGAGGTTAAAGCGGGCGGTGGAAAAGGTTCTTTCCATTTTTCGTGAAGCAAATATGAGAGGGATGGCGCGAAAAAACATTCAACTGAATAAGGGATATGATTCGCGACAGCGCCAGAGGCGAGCCGGAAGTGAATTTGTGCCATGAGAGCAAAAGG
>DIWT01000008.1 GCA_002435745.1 bacterium UBP15_UBA6099 | reverse complement strand
CCGCGCCCCTTCCGAAAAAAACTCTTGGTCGCCGATTTTGCTGAACTTCGTTCATTTCAAAATCGGCTTTTTTTACTCCGAAACAACGCCCATCGGCAACGCAATTCAATCGGCTTTTCCTGAATCGCAAAATCAATTGAATAATTATAACATTGAGGCGACGAAGACGTAAACGATGGCGCCCAAGGCGTGACTGATTATGGGCGGCCAGACGGAGTCGTGCTTCCTGCCGAGGGAGTGGAAAAGCAGTATGGAAAAGAACTGGATGGCGACGAAAGAGATGAGGTCGTTGCCAACGCGGCACAGGAGGCAGATGGAGAAAGAGGCCGCGCCGCCGACCGCGAGCATGAGGGGAATCATCGGGAGGCGGATTACCTGAGTGCCCCAGAAAACCAGAACCGAGGCCACAATGACGGCGACGGCGATCAGATCCCTCATGTGGCTTTTCAGCCACGCCGCGCTGGAAAAAGACTCGAAGAAAGGCGGGAGCATGAGGTATCCGGCGGACATGAGGGAGCCGATGCTGACGACCAGAACGGCGGCGGCGGCGGTGTCCTTTGCGAGTTTCGCGCTGGCGTTATAGCCGGGGCTGAGCAGGTCCACGAGCGCCTCTATGCAGGTGTTTATCACCTCCATCGAAAAGACGAACGTTATAACCATAAATAGGTAGGCTTTCTGGAATCCGGTGAGGTCGAGCACGATGGCGAAGCACATGACCCAGACGGCCATGCAGAAGTGGAAGCGCATGTTGCGCTGAGTGAGCAGGACGTGGAAAAGGCCGGAGAAGGCGTACCTGAAAGAGGCCAGCACCTTGAGGAGCATGTTTTTCGGATGGCGGCTTTCCTCTTTGGGAATCATGCTTGGCGCTCCATAGCTTTGAGAAGGGAGCGGCGACGGGTTTCCATAGCGCGGGACTGCTCGTCGGTCTCGTGGTCATGTCCCATGAGATGAAGGACGCTGTGGATGACGAGTTCGCGGAGTTTTGCGTCGAGCGAGACGCCTTCCTCTGCGGCGTCGGCGATGGCGCGGCGGATGCCGATGACGATATCGCCGACGACGAGAGTCTCTCCGGGAGCCGGTGGGGCGACGCCGTCCATCGGGAAGCTAATGACGTCCGTCGGGCGGTCTTTGCCGCGCCAGCGGGAGTTGAGCGACTGGATGCGTTTGTCGCCGACGAGGATGATGGAAAGCTCGGCGTCCTTCCAGCCTTTGACGGCTTCAAGGGCGGAGGCGGCGTATCGGGCAAGCGTGCGCTCGTTGATTTTGACTTTGGTTTTGTTTTCAATCCATACGTTGGGCATTGTTCAACCCGCGCCGTTTTTTCTGGGCGCGGCCTCTCGCTCCTTGAACTCCTCAAGGTCGGGATACTCCATGCGGGAGTGGTATACGCCCGCGAGGGTTTTCAGGAGCGAATTTCTGATAGAGTCGATTTGTTTTAGAGTGACATCGCACTGTTCGAACTGGCCTTCGCGAAGGCGGGACACGACGATGTTGTCAACGATGCTTTCGATGGCCTTGGGCGTGGGAGCCTTGAGGGAGCGGACGGCGGCTTCGCAGGAGTCGGCGAGCATGATGATAGCGCCCTCGATGCGGCTGGGGCGCGGGCCGGGATACCTGAACCTGTTTTCGCCGACGTCCTCGCACTCGCCCGCTTCGACTCGGGCGCGCGCCTGTTGGTAGAAGAAGGAAATGAGGCAAGTGCCGTGGTGCTCGGAGATAAGCTCGATCACCTCTTCCGGCAGCCGGTTTTCGCGGGCCATCTCGACGCCGTCCTTGACGTGGGAGGAGATGACGAGCGCGCCGAGCGTCGGAGCGACATCCGTCAACTGGCTCAGGCCGTCCATCCGATTTTCGATGAAGAAGTAAGGACGCTTGAGCTTGCCGATGTCGTGATAGTAGCAGGCGATGCGGACGAGCAGTGCGTCCGCGCCGACCGCCTCGGCTGCGGTCTCCGCGAGGTTGCCGACGAGTATCGAGTGGTGATAAGTGCCGGGGGCCTCTATAAGCAGCCTCTTTAGCAGCGGCTCTTCCGGGTTGGAGAGTTCGAGCAGCCTGTGAGGCGTGGTGACGTTGAACACTTTTTCATAGGCGGGCATAAGCCCGGCGGCGAAAACGAAGGACAGCATGCCGTTGAGGCCGCCGAAAATGAAGATATTTATCGCGGCGTCCGCCGCGGATGAAAACTTGATGAGGGTTATGATGAGGATGGAGACCATGCTAACGACCGACACGGCGGCTCCGGCCTTCATGAGGTTGTCTTTGTCGTGCGTGCGGACAGAATAAAAATATGCCGCGAGAGAAGCGGCGATAGCCACAAGCAGGTGCTCGGCGGCCATTTCGAGAGAGAGCGCGGTCATCGCGAGGAAGACAGGCATGGCGGCGAGCGTCATCAGTCGGCTGAGCATTACGCACATGAGGATGGTCGAGGTTCCGGCGGCGACGCCGATTAGATACCCGGAAAAACTGGGGACTCTAATAATGAGGGCCGACCACGCTGCGGCAAGCGCAAGAAGAGTGGCGAAGATAAGGAGTTTCTTTTCATCCCTGTAAATACGCGGATGGAAAGTTTTTACGAAAGCGCCGATGATGAGGAATGAAAGAGCGATAAGAAGAGCCTTGCCCGCGAGGCGGTTCCACGAGTCGCCGCCGGAGCCGACGCCGGACGTCTTCATGATGTCGAGGTGTTTGGCGCTGATGGGATCGCCCCTGCGGACGATGACCTCATTTTTCCGGATAGTCCTCACGACGGGCGGAGCCGATTGAGCGGCCTCTTTGCGAAGGTTCTCCGTGGCCTCGGCGTCCGTTTCGAGATTCGATTTCACCGCGACGCTGACGATATCATGCGCGACTGAAGAGATGGAATGGTCAAGGTCGTCCTGCCGGGCAAGCCTGCCTGCTTCTTCGGCTATGCCCATAATGTCGCCGGAGCCGACGTTTTCCATTTCGCCCAAGCGGTTGAGGGCGGTGGAGACGGCAACCCACAACTGTACGGCCTTCTCGACATCCATCGAAAGAAGGGCGCGAACGGAATCGCCGCCGAGGCCGAAGTCGTAGAGTTCCTTTTCGAGGCGGGAGAAGTTCTCTGCGGGGCCGCGGGAGCGGAGAGTTTCGAGCAGTCTCTGAAAAACATCCTCGATGCCGCTTCTGAAGCCGGGAGCGAGAGAATAAACCGGCTCGATTTTTTCGGATGCCGCGCGGCGAGCGGCCTCAGTGGCCTCCGCGTCCTCATATTCCATAGTGCGGGGGGACACGATGTCGGACTCCACGATGTCGCCCGCGCGGTAGGCGGAGCCGCCGAAGGAGCCGTAGAGATAAAGGCCGCAGACGACGAAGTAGAGCGCGACGGCAATCGCCGCGCGCCTGCCGCCGCCCATCCTTAAGTCCGCCAGAGCGTCGAGAACGCGCGCGCCTAACGGGGAGTTCCCTGCCCTTTTATTGTTTTTCGTCAATTAACATCACCTTCGCCGTTTTCGCTCTCGTAAGCGCGGATGATTTTCGCGACAAGCTCATGCCGCACCACGTCGAGTTTGCTGAATCTGACGAACTTGATTTCCGGCAGGCTGCGCAGACGCCGCTCGGCGTCCACCAAGCCCGACATTTTTTCCGGCGGCAGGTCGATTTGAGTGACGTCCCCCGTGATGACCGCCCGGGAGCGCGAGCCGAGACGGGTTAGGAACATCTTCATCTGCTCGACCGTAGTGTTCTGCGCCTCGTCCAGTATAACATAAGCGTCTTCGAGAGTCCTGCCCCGCATGAAAGCGAGCGGGGCGACTTCGATGACTCCGGTGTCCATCAGTCGGCGGCATTTCTCAAAGTTCATCATCGCGAACAGGGCGTCGTAGACGGGCCGCAGGTAGGGATCGACCTTTTCCTGAAAATCGCCGGGAAGAAAGCCGAGTTTTTCGCCGGCCTCGACCGCAGGCCTGCAGATGATGATGCGTTTGACGGCCTCCTCCGCAAGGCAGTTGACCGCGACCGCGACCGCGAGGTATGTCTTGCCGGTTCCGGCGGGGCCGATGGCGAAGACGAGGTCGTTTTTCATAATCGCGCGGATGTAGTCGCGCTGGGTGGGACTGCGGGGGCTGATGGAGCGGCCGGTTCCGTTGTGGGTTTTGACGACCGCGTCCTCGCCCTCGTCGCCGTCGCCGTTTATGAGCATGGCCCCGTACTTGAAGTCGGCGCCGGTGACGCTGCCGCCCTTGCGGAGGCGTTCGAGGAGGCGTTCAAGCATTTCCGCCGCCTGCGCGGCCAGCGCGCCGCTGAGCTTGACCTCGCCGTCTCTGTACGAGCAAGTCACGCCCGCTTCCCGCTCCAGCCATTTGAGATTTTCGTCCCTGTTTCCGAACAGGCCGAGGGCTTCGTCCTGACTGTTGAGCCTGACTATCGATTTTTTCTTTTTATCTCCCAATCAGACATCCTTTCCGGCCAGCGAGACGAGAGCCGCCGCCGCTATAGCCGCCGTTTCAGCCCGGAGAATGAGCGGGCCGAGAGCCGCCGCGCGGAAACCCGCCGCTGCGGCAGACTGCGTTTCGGCGTCCGTCCAGTCGCCTTCCGGACCGACCATCACAACTGTTTCGCCGTCTTCAAGCTCGCGGACGGCTGTTGCGAACGATTCCGCCGCGCCGCGAGTTATAAATATAAATTTATTAGGCGCGCCGGAGAGCCGTTCGACCGCCGAGGCGGGGCTTTCAGGCTCGCAAATTCCGGGGATTCTCCCGGCGCACTGGGCCGAAGCTCCGCCGAGTATTCGCCGCCACCGTTCCAGCCTTTCGGCGGAGTCCTCGCCCGCGAGTTTCGCCACGCTTCTTTCGGCGGCAAGAGGGATTATGCGGCCAACGCCCAGTTCGGCGGCCTTTTCAAGGAGCAAATCCCACCTTCTGCCTTTCAGGAGCGCGGCGGCAAGAGTGAGCCGCGAACCCGGAGTCTGTGGCAGTTCGCGCTCTGCGAGCGCTTCCACGAGAACCGCGCCGCCGTCGAACCCGGCAACCCGGAGAGTCCTCTCGCGGGAGCCGTCGTAACCGGCGAAGACATCGCCGACGCGCGCGCGCAGGACTTTTACCGCGTGCCGCGCGGCGGCTCCCCGCACAGCCGCTCCGTCGAAATCGTCAAGCCAGACCCGCTCCAAGCGTCACCGCCTCATTTGAACATCTCGATTATCTTCTTGAGCGGCCCGGTTTGCGGACGCCTCAATTCCTCTCCTCCTGCCTCGGCGAACTCGCCGAGCAGCTTTTTCTGCTTCGAGTTCAGTTTTTTCGGCACGACCACTTTGACCATCACGTGTTGGTCGCCCCGGTTTTTGCCTCTCAGGTTCGGGAAGCCCTTCTCGCGGAGGCGGAAGACCATGCCGGACTGAGTTCCCGGCGGGATTTCGATTTTTTCCGGGCCGCGAAGGGTTGGCACTTCGATTTCGTCGCCGAGGGCGGCCTGAGTGAAGCTGATGGGGACCTCGCAGAAGATATCCTGCCCGTTGCGTTTGAAGAACTCGTGTTCGGCGACGAATACGACAACGTAGAGATCGCCGCGCGGGCCGCCCAGTTCGCCCGGCTCGCCTTCGCCGACCAAGCGCAGCTTCTGCCCGCTGTCCACGCCGGCGGGTATGGAAATTTTCACCGTTTTCACAGAACGCGCTCTGCCGGCGCCGGAACACGCGCGGCAGGGATCGGGGACCTGACGGCCCGCGCCTCTGCACGCCGGACAGGTGACAACACTCTGCATTTGGCCGAATATGGTGTTGCTGACCTGCCTGACCTGTCCGGAGCCGCCGCAAGTCGAGCATGTGACAGGGTGAGAGCCGCTGGCGGAGCCTGTGCCGGAGCATTTTTCGCAGTCCACGATGGTTGGAATCTCGATTTCAGCGTCTTTGCCGAAGGCGGCGTCGCGGAAAGAAATTTGGATGTCGTATCTGACGTCGGCGCCTCGGGATGGCCTCGGCTGCCGCCGGCCGCCTCGCGCTCCGCCGCCGCCGCCGAAAAACATGTCGAAGATATCGCCGAACCCGCTGAAACCGAAGTCCTCGAACCCGCCGCCTCCCCCGTTCATGCCGGAGTGGCCGAACATGTCGTACTGCCTGCGTTTGGCGTCGTCGCCGAGTACCTGATAGGCCTCGGAGATTTGTTTGAAGCGCTCTTCAGCGGCTGCGTCGCCGGGGTTTAGGTCGGGGTGCAGCTTGCGCGCCAGACGCCTGTATGATTTCTTTATCTCGTCGGTGGAAGCGGTTTTAGGCACTTCCAGCAGTTCGTAATAGTCCTGTTTCTCCATCCCTCTGGTTGTCGTCTCCCATGTGTGATTTAACGGCGGGCGGTCGTCCTTTTCTCGTCGGCGGGAATTATTGAAGGAGTCAGAGCCTCGGATACTTATCGAGGGCGTGGCTTAATGCCCCCGCCATGTCGCGGACGAGCCAAATCATGCGCGCGTAGTCCATGCGGCGCGGGCCGATGACGCCAATGGCGCCGAGAGTCTGATCGCCGAACCTGAAGCAGCTTTTCACCACGCTGCAATCGCGCAGCGCTCCGACGCTGTTCTCCCTGCCGATCACCACGCTCACCGAGTCCCCGGAATCCCTTGTCTCGAACATCTCCGACCCGCTCTCCGCGCTGTCAATCAACTCCAGCACCTGCCCCATCGCCCCTACGTTCTGAAACTCCGGATGCCTGACCAGTCTGGCGGTCCCGTCGAAATATATCTTGCGCCCGAAAGCGAAAATCAACTCCTCAAAGAATCTTTTCAAACCGCCGTAAAGAAGTTCCTCGCTGATGCGGACGTCCCTAACGGCGGCGGCGAGCGCCCCGGAGGTCACCTCCACGAGACGAAGCCCCGCGAGCCTCTCGTTCAGCGTCTTGGCCAGATGTTTCAGAGGCAGTCTTTCCGCGTGCGTCGGAAGCTCGACCAGCCTGTTTTCTATCAGGCCGTTGCTCATGACCAGAATAATCAGCAGCCCGTTGGCGGAGACGGCGGTCAACTCGATGCGGGCGATTCTGCTCATGTCCTCTCCGGGCGCGGCCACGAACGACAGGCAGTCGCCCATCTCGGACAGCAGTTCGGACGCCTTCTCGAACAACTGCTCCAGCTTGAAGCGGATGATGTCGAGAGACTGTTGGACGCCGCGACATTCCTCCTCCGCCGCCCTGTACTCGTCGAGGAGGTAGTCAACGAAGAACCTGTACCCGGGGTCGCCGGGGACGCGACCGGCTGAAGTGTGCGGCTGTTCGAGGTATCCTTCCTCTGAAAGCTCATGCATGGCGTTTCTGACGGTGGCCGGGCTGACGCCGAGCCGCTCGGCTATGCGCTTCGAGCCGACAGGCGCGCACGTGCCGACGTAGTCTGTGACGACGTGCTTGAGGATATTGGCTTTGCGTTCCTTCATGCCGGCATGCTCCGCCGGGCCGGAATCTCTCTCCGGCTCGCCTGCGCAAAATTATAACAAATAGTCAAATTAATGCCATTATCGACGCCCGCCCCGCCCCGGCGCAAACCGGAACAGGACGCGCGGCGGCCTCACTCTACAGCCAGTTTCGCAACCAGATCGCCCACCTCGGAGGTGGACATCCCCATTTTGCCCGCAGACATCGATTTGAGGCGGTTTCCGGTCACTTCCATCACGGCGCGTTCGACCGCCGCCGCCGCGTCGGCCAGCCCGAGATGATCCAGCATCATCTGCATGGCGCATATAGCCGCCAGCGGATTGATGATATTCATACCGGTGTATTTCGGGGCAGAGCCGCCTATAGGCTCGAACATGGACACGCCTTTCGGGTTGATGTTTCCGCCCGCCGCGATTCCCATCCCCCCCTGCACCATCGCGCCGAGGTCGGTGATTATGTCGCCGAACATGTTGTCGGTTACGATGACGTCAAACCATTCCGGATTCTTGACCATCCACATGCAGGTGGCGTCCACGTGCGCGTAGTCCGTCTTTACGTCCGGGTATTCCGAGGCTATTTCATTGAAAGCTCGCTCCCACAGTCCGAATGCGAAAGTGAGCACGTTGGTTTTTCCGCAGAGGGTGAGTTTCTTCTCTCCGCCGCGCTTGCGGCAAAGCTCGAAAGCGTATCTCAGGCAGCGCTCGACGCCGAACCGGGTGTTGACGGATTCCTGAACGGCCACCTCGTGAGGCGTCCCCTCGCGCAGCATTCCGCCCGCGCCCGTGTACAGCCCTTCGGTGTTCTCCCGCACCACCACGAAGTCGATGTCTTCCGGCTTCTTGTCCGCAAGCGGCGTCTCCACTCCCGGATAGAGTTTCACCGGGCGCAGATTTATGTATTGATCAAGCTCGAAGCGGAGCCTGAGCAGGATGCCCTTTTCGAGGATGCCGGGTTTCACGTCCGGATGACCGATTGCGCCGAGAAAAATCGAGTCGAACCCCCGCAACTCGCTCACCGCGGTTTCGGGAAGAACCTCGCCGGTTCTTTTGTAACGTTCGCCACCGAAATCGAAAGCGCCGGTCTCGTATTTGAAACCGAATTTGTCCGCCACTGCGGACATGACTTTGAGGCCCTCGGCGACGACTTCCGGGCCTGTCCCGTCTCCGGGGATCACAGCGATTTTGTAAACTTTGCTCATGTTGCCTGTCCTTTCGGAATATAGTTCGGAGTCGCGCCGCTCGCGGCGGCCCCGCGTTTACTGTTCGAGATATCCTTTCAGCGTCTTGCTTCTGCTGGGATGGCGCAGTTTGCGAAGCGCCTTGGCCTCTATCTGCCTTATCCTCTCGCGCGTCACGTTGAACTGCTTGCCGACCTCTTCGAGAGTTCTGGGATGGCCGTCGTTGAGGCCGAAGCGAAGTTCCAGCACCTTTCGCTCGCGGTCGGAGAGGGTGTGCAGCACGCTCTGCAGATGTTCCTTGAGGAGAAGCCCGGCGGCGGCCTCTATCGGCGGCTCCGCCCCGTGGTCTTCGAGAAAATCCCTCAGGTGGCTGTCTTCCTCTTCCCCGATGGGAGTTTCGAGAGATATCGGCTTCTGAGCGATTTTTAATATTTCCCGCACCTTCGCGCGGGATATGTTCATCTCGTTGGCCAGCTCCGCCTCGCTCGCCTCCCTGCCAAGTTCCTGCATCAGATGTCGCGACACTTTGATGAGTTTGTTAATTGTCTCCACCATGTGGACGGGCTTGCGGATGATGTCGCCCTGATCTGCCAGCGCGCGGGTGATGGCCTGCCGTATCCACCACGTGGCGTACGTGCTGAACTTGTAGCCCTTGTGATAGTCGAATTTCTCCACCGCGCGTATCAGTCCGAGATTCCCCTCCTGTATCAGGTCGAGGAAGTTCATTCCGTGCCCGACGTATTTTTTCGCGATGGAGACGACTAGGCGCAGGTTAGCCTCGGTTAGCTTCTGTTTGCCCTCTTCTACGCCCGCCTCCATCATTTTGGCGAAGATGACCTCCTCCTCGGCGGAAATGAGCGGAACCTGCCCGATCTCCTTGAGGTACAGCCGGACGGAGTCGTCGATGCGGATGTCTCCCGGCAGCCTCAGCAGCAGGCTTATGTCGAGGTCGGCTTTGTCAACCAGTTCAGCAGGCTCCTCGATTTCCTTGTCCAGAAGATTGGAGCCGTCGTTGTCGATGATATCGACATCGAGGTCGAGAAAGTCGTTGAAGATGTTCTCTATCGCCTCCGGGTCGAGGTCCTGCTTGCACATTATGTCGTCAATGTCGCAGTATTTCACGGAGCCGTCTTTTTTCGCCTTCGTGTAAAGTTCGGAAAGAGACTGGTTGGCTTTAAGAACCGCTGATGGCATTGCCGTTCCTCCCCGTAGATGTCGCCGCGGGCGCGGCTCGCATTCTTATGCGTTTATTCATTTCTTTTAAGCTCAAGCAATTTTGAGGCGAGTTGGGTCGCGAGGGCCTCGTCGCCGTCTTTCTGTGCCTTCTGTATCTGTCTTCGCAAATCGCCTAGCCGCCTTTTCTGGGCTGCTTTCACGAAGTTGTCCAGCACGCTCGTGGCTTCCTTCTCCGCCTCCTCCGCGCTCGCTCCCCCGGCCAACCGTATCCCGCTGATTATCCTGACCGCTTCCTGCGGATGCACGGAGTTGAGAAAATCGTTCGGGGAGAATCCCCCTGTTTTTTCCCTGTATTTGCGGCAGTACATGAAAAAGGCGCCGAGGTTGCGGTCCGAGAAATCCACAGGTTCGAGCCTGTCGAGCACCATCTTTGCCGCGCCCTCCGAAGAGAGCATGATTTCGAGCAGCCTTTTTTCCACTTTGACTCCCGGAGCCATCATCCTCTCGACCTCCCCGTCCATCTCGTCTGTCGGGCGTCCGCCGCGCCGCGATTCTCTCATCTGCAACAGCGCCGTGTGCACGTTCTGCTCCGACACGCCGAGCCTCTCGCCCAGTTTCTTCTTCTGTTCGTCCCTGAGGATGTCGTTCGGCGTCTTCTCCACGAGCGGGGCCATCTGCAGCAGCGCCTCGCGCTTCTGAGCCGGAGTTTCCGCCCCTATCCTCTGTATGCTTTTGGAGAGGAAGAAATCGAAATAGTCCTCGGCGGCGTCCAGCCTT
The DNA here is from genome assembly GCA_002435745.1 of bacterium UBP15_UBA6099. Lineage (GTDB taxonomy): Bacteria > UBP15 > UBA6099 > UBA6099 > UBA6099 > UBA6099. The sequence goes on along the minus strand of DIWT01000008.1, from coordinate 6,340 downwards.
GCCGCGAAAGCCTCCGGGCCTCCCTTCGTCACTATGCTGTCCGGGTCCTCCCCGTCCGGCAGAGTGACAACCCGGATATCCATCCCCCGGTCGATTAGCATTTCTATGCCGCGCATGGACGCGCTGTCCCCGGCGATATCGGAATCGTAAGAGAGAACGACCTTCATACTGTAACGGCGCACTAGGTCCACCTGAGCCGGAGTGAGAGCGGTTCCCATAGACGCCACCGCGCTCTCGAACCCCGCCCGGTGCAGCGCTATCACGTCCATGTAGCCCTCCGTCAGGATTATGCCGTGCGGGCCGACCTTCTTCTTGGCCTTGTCCAGCGCGTACACCATTTTTCCCTTGTCGAACAGAGGCGTCTCCGGCGTGTTTAGATATTTCGGCATCGCGTCTCCCCACGCCCGGCCCGCAAAACCTACCACATCCCCCACCGCGTTCGTCAGCGGGAACATCAGCCTGTCCCTGAACCTGTCGTAATGCCGACCGCTTTCGTTCACAATCACCAACCCGGCCTGCGCCAGCTCGCCCGGCGTCACGTCCTTCTTGCCCAACGTCCTGATTATCCCGTCCCATGAATCCAGCGACGCTCCGAGCTTGAAAGATTTTATCTGCTCCTCCGTCACCCCCCGGTTTCCGAGATACTCCATAAATTTTTCGCCCGAGCGGGAAGCGCGCAGAACCTTGGCGAAATACCTCGCCGCAAGCTCATTGACTTTCAGCAACCTGTCTTTTATTTTTTTCCTCGGCGAGTCCGGCGACCTCGCGTCCGTCAGCGCCACCCCCGCCCTCTTCGCCAGAAACTCCACCGCCTCCCCGAAATCCAGATTCTCAACCTCCATCACGAACGAAAAAACATCCCCGCCCTTCTGGCATCCGAAGCAGTGCCACAGCTTGCGCTCTTCGTCCACCGTGAACGACGCGTCCTTCTCCTGATGGAAAGGACATATCCCCTTGTGCTTGAACGAGCCGGCCTTCTTCAGCCTAGTGTACGACGACACCAGATCGACTATGTTCGTGCGCTCGCGCACAAGCTCTTTTTCTTGTTCAGTCGCCATATCGCGCGGCCCGCCGAGTTAGAGACGGCCCCGACCGCTTCCCGCCTATTTTTTCACTATCAGTTTGTAGTCCGCTGAATTCTCTGTTATCCCCGTCAATATCTCGAACAGCATGACGCCCCTGTTCTCCCGCACGTTCTCGTCCTTGTCCATGACGAGCACCTTGTCGAAGAACGCCGCGCCGGGAGCCGCCAGCGCGAACATCGCCCGCAGCTTGCCCGACTCCGTCTCGTTCGGGTCTTCGAGCGCCGGCTTCGCTTTCAGCCATGCCTCCCGCAGCCCCCGCTCCTCTTCCGCCTGAAACAAATCCGGATTCACTCCCTTGCCCACAGACGGCTTAGACTTCGACATGATGTTGGATATCCGAGTGAACACCTCCCGGAAATCCCTGAATTCCTCAGTGTCTTTGACCTCGACAATCGCGTCCGCGGCCTCGCGTTTCTTCGCGAGCGGGGCCTTTCTCGCCGCTAGCGCCTCCATCACGTCGTGCGGGTATCCGGAGGCGACCATATAGTTGCGGTAACGCTCCTCGAAGAAATCGACGAGTTTGCGCCGCGAGTTTTCGTCTGCCGCTATCTCTCCGTGCCGCCCAGCAGACATTCGCGCCAAATCCTCGAAAGTGAACGGCATGTTGAAGGCTTCGAGCGTTCTTATGACGCCCAGCGCCGCGCGCCTTAGCTGGTACGGGTCCGCAGACCCGGTGGGAATCAGCCCGACGGAGAAATAACCCGTTACGGTGTCCATCTTATCTGCCACGGCCAGCAGCGCGCCTGCCGCGCTTGCCGCAAGCGCGTCGTCGGCAAACCTCGGCATGTAGTGCTCCTCGACCGCCTGCGCGACCTCGGTCCTTCCGCCCTCGGCGAGAATGTAATACTTCCCGACAGTCCCCTGTATTTCGGTGTACTCGAAAACCATCTGAGAAGCCAAATCCGCCTTCATGAGGGAGGCCGCCTCGACCGCCGTCCGCACGTCCTCCGCAGCCGCGCCCCAGCCGGCCCCCAAGTCCGCCGCCAGCCCCTTCACCCTCTCCTGCTTGTCCCACAACGAGCCGAGCTTGTCCTGAAACGTTATCCTCTTCAAAGACTCCGCTCTGTTTTTCATCGAAGTCTTCAGATCCTCGTCGTAGAAGAACTTCGCGTCCTTCAGCCGGGAGTTCAGCACCCGCTCGTATCCCTCGATTACTTTTTTGCTTTCCGTCAACGGAGCGTTCATCGCCACCACGAATTCGGGGAGCATCCGCCCGGTCGCCGGGTCTGAAACCGGGAAATATCTCTGGTTTTTCTTTATGCAGATAATCAGGACTTCCGGCGGCAGCTCTGTGAACTCGACCGGGAAAGTCCCGATGGCGGCGTAAGGGTATTCGACAAGGAAGTTGACTTCGTCGAGCAGTTCGTCGGGCATATACGGATTTCCCCGCGCCAGCCCCGTCGCCGCTTGTCGTATCATCTCTCGCCGCCGCCGGTGGTCGGCCACCACTCCCGCCGCCTCAAGCTTCTCGAAATAATCCGGGATGGACGAAACCTTTATCTTTTTCGAGCCGTGCCAGCGGTTGCCGTAAGTGAAAGGACCGCACGGCAGGCCGTTGAAACCGGCGCGGACAGGCTTGTTGCCGTAAAGCAATAATATCCAGCGGGCCGGGCGGGCGAATCTTGCCGGCCTCACGTCCCACCTCATGCTCTTGGGAAACGCCAGCCGCTCGAATATGAACTTTGGAAGCTCCGCCAGCGCGGCGGCGGTTTTGCCGCCCTTTTCCTTCTTCACCATGAACAGATAGTCGCCCCTGTCGGTGGGCCTGATTTGAAGCTGCTTTAGGGAGCCGCCTCGCGATTCGGCGAACTTCGCCGCCGCCTCGTTGAACGAGCCGTCCGGGGCGAGCGCCGCCTTCGACGGCGGCCCCTTTATCTCGATGATCATGTCGTCCTGCCTGTCCGCCACCGCCTCCGCCGTCAGCGCCAGCCGCCGCGGCGTGCCGAACGTCTTCGCAGCGCCGCGGGAAATTCGGTTCTTCTCGCAGAACTCGGCGAACAGTTCTTCCATTCGTTTCAACGCCGGCGCCACGTATCCGGCGGGTATTTCCTCGCATCCTATCTCAAGCAGAAGGTCGTGTTTTTCCGTCACGTTAAAATCTCCGATTGGTTATTGTGGGGAGCCGCCCTTGCCGAACTGGAGCTTGAGCGCGGCCTGCGCCGCCGCAAGCCTCGCCACCGGCACCAGATGCGGCGCGCAGCTTATGTAGTGTATTCCAAGCTTGTGGCAGAACTCGACCGATGACGGGTCCGCCCCGTGTTCCCCGCTCAATCCGAGGATCAGCTTCGGTTTCGCTCTCAGTCCGTCCGTCACCGCTATCCCTATCAGCCTCCCGACCCCGTCCGGGTCGAGTTTGTGGAACGGGTTGTATTCCATTATCCGCTCGACGAGGTAGTGGCCTAGAAACTTGTGCTCCGCGTCGTCCCGGCTTATCCCGTAAGTTGTCTGTGTCAGATCGTTCGTTCCGAAGGAGAAGAAATCCGCGTGTTCAGCCAGAGCGGCGGCGGTCAGCGCGGCCCTCGGAACCTCTATCAGCGCCCCCACCGAATACGGAATGTCCATCCCTCGCGCCTTCATCGTCTCCGACGCCGTCTCGTCTATCATCCGCCTCACCAGCGCCAGCTCGTTGACGTGCCCCACCAACGGTATCAGCAGAGACGGCCACACAGGCGTCCCCTCCGCCGTCGCGTCGCACGCCGACTCGAACACCGCCTCCACCTGCATCCTGATTATTTCCGGCCTCACTATCCCCAGCCTGCACCCGCGCAACCCCAGCATCGGGTTCACCTCGCGGTTGGACATCACCCTTTGCAGCAGAGCCTCCTTGAGTTTCATCGCCTCGGTCTTCACCCCGTTGCGCCGCATCTCCATCACGTCGCTCATCAGCGGGTCAATGTCCGGCATGAACTCGTGCAGTGGCGGGTCCAGCAGCCGCACGATAAGCGGCCTTCCGTTCAGCGTCTTGAATATCTCCGCAAAATCGCTTTTCTGTATCTCTTTCAGCCTGTCCAGCAGTTCCGCCTGCTCCGACGGCTCTTCGGTCAGCACCAGAGCCTGCATGACCGGCAGCCTGTTGGCCGCCATGAACATCGCCTCGGTCCGGCACAGCCCTATCCCCTCGGCCCCGAAATCCTCCACCGCCCTCCTCACGTCCTCCGGCGTGTCCGCGTTTCCTCTCACGCCCAGCGTCTTTATCTCGTCCGCCCACGACAGCAGCGCGCTGAACTCTTCTCCTATCGTCGTTTCCCTAGTCTTCACCGTGCCCGCGTACACCCGGCCCGTGTTCCCGTCGATGGTTATCGCCTTTTCCTCGCCGACCGTCGTGTTCCCGACGGTGAAAGTCCGGCTCTCTAAATCGATGGAAATATCCGGGCAGGAAAACACGCATGGTTTTCCGGCGCGCCGGATCAGCCCGAAAGCGTGGCCCGACATGTTTCCTCCGGCGATTAGAAGCCCGTCGGCGTCCGCGAGACCTTCAAGGTCTTCCGGGCGCGCGTCCGGCCTCACAAGCACGACCTCCCGCCGGCTGTCCTTTATCTGTTTGGCCTTCGCCGCGTCGAGCGCCACCAGCCCGTACACCGCCCCCGGCGAACCGCCCCGCCCCCGCGTCAGGCTCCTCGCCTGCGCCTCCGGGTCGATATACCTGAACAGCAACTGACCCAAACTCTCCGGCGACACCCGCAGCACGGCCTCCTCGCGGGTGATCAGCCCCTCTCCCGCCATGTCGACCGCCGTCTTCACCATCGCCGTCGCGGTGCACTCCGCGTCCCTCGTCTGCAGAAAATATATCTTCCCGCGCTCAATCGTGAACTCGATTTCCTGAACCGTCCTGTAATGTTTTTCCAGAAGGGCCATCGCCTCGCGCAACCGCGCCGCCGCCTGCGGAAAATCCTCCGCCAGATGGTCCGACACGGACCGGGGCGTCCTCCGCCCTTCCTGTATCTCCTCGCCCTGCGCCATTATCAAGTAGTTGCCCGATGGCTTGTTGTCTCCGTATATCGGGTTGCGCGTGAACACCGAGCCGACCGCCGAGTCCGGGCCGAGGTTGCCGAACCGCATCGCCTGAACCACCACCGCGGTCCCGTTTTCATGCCGCATCCTTCTGAGATTCCTGTATGTCTTCGCCTGCGGGCTGTTCCACGACAGGAACACCGCCTCGATAGCGTCCCTGAGCTGCTCTCGCGGGTCGCTCGGTATCCCCCTGCCCCGGTTCTTTTTGATTATCCCCAGAAACCGCTCGCCGAGCCGCTTGAGGTGCTCATGGCTCAGGCGCTCCGACGACTGGACGCCCGCCCGGTCGAACTGCGCCCGGATCGCCTCGTCGAACTCCCTCGCGTCCAGCCCGAACACCGCCCGGCCGTATATCCTCGCGAATCGCTGCCAGCAGTCGTACGCGAACCGCGCGTCACCCGTCTCGTTAATCAGCGCCAGAACCGTCTGCGGGTTCATCCCTAGGTCCAGCATCGTCTCCATCATTCCGGGCATGGACGCCGCCGCGCCCGACCTAACCGACAACAGCAGCGGCCTCTCCGCCCCTCCGTACGTCCGCCCCGTCTTCCCCTCTATCTCCGCCACTCCCTCCAGCGCCTTCTCCATCATCTCGTCGGATATCTTCCCGCCGCCGTCCAAAAACGCCCGGCACTCGGCTGTCGAGATGATGAACCCCGGAGGAATCTCAAGACCCAGCCGGAACATGTCTCCCAGCGCGGCCCCTTTAAGCCCCAGTTCTTCTACCCTGTCAAACGACGCCTGCTCTATCGGTATTATCATTTTTCGCCGCGGCCCGCCTTCTCGGCCTCTTTTATTTTTTTCCAGTTGTCCACTATCTCTCTCTCAGTCTCGAACTTCGCGTCCCCGAACACGTGCGGATGCCTTCGGATTATCTTCTCGGATATCGATTTCACGCAGTCGTCGAAAGAGAACCTTCCCTCTTCCTCGGCCACCCGCGCCATCATGCTCACTATCAAAAGCACATCCCCAAGCTCCTCGCACACATGCGCGTCGTCGCCCTCGGACACCGCCTCCACCGCCTCGGCGGACTCCTCCGTCAGATACGGAGCCAGCGTGCTCAGCGTCTGCTTCTTGTCCCACGGGCATCCGCCCTCGCCCCTCAGCGCCGCCACCAGTCCTCTGAATTCCTCGAAAGCCGTCATCCCCGCTTCCTTCCCTTGAAAGTAGCATATTTTAGTATATAGATATTCAAAACTCAATTCGCGGCGCGACATCGCCATTAGTTGTGTAAAGTAGTTTCTGCG
>DIWT01000033.1 GCA_002435745.1 bacterium UBP15_UBA6099 | reverse complement strand
CTTTTTCAACAGCCCCACAGTCACCTATTTATGGTGTTGTGTTTCCGAGGCGGCGAAAAGCGGGTACAGGCATCGCTGGGTTGCGCGCTGCATGTCCCCGTTTTTCGCAAAAATGCGTCTTGCGGTCCGCGTTTCATCCGCTCTAACAATCGCTCCCGAATCCTAATGATGGATTCGGGTTAATAAAACTCCTCTACCGCAGTCAGTATCAGCTTCAGGCACGGCTCCGCGGAGCATTTGCCCGCGTGCGCTTTCAGCTTGTCTATTATCCAGCGCAACTTCTCTTCCTCTGCCGGGACGATGTACACGCATGACGGCCATGTGAGGTCTCTGTACAGCGATGATTTTTCTAGAATGTTCGTGCCTGTTCCGTCGAATCTGGCGAAGCCCGGCGCTCCTGATTTGGTCAACACCTTTCCAACCACTTCCGACAGTTCGGCGCTGCATATAATCGTCAATTGTTTAATCACGTCGGCGAATCCTCCTTGTCCGGGGCGGGCGCGTCTTCGAACGTATCGGCGGCTTTGTGCTTCCCGCCCGCGCTTTCTATCATGTAATAAAGCAGAGGAACGAGAACCAAAGCCAGCGCGGTGGACGCCAACGCGCCTGTCATCAGCGACACCGCCAGCCCCTGAAATATCGGGTCGAGGTATATCGGAACCGCCCCCACCACCACCGTCCCGGCGGTAAGGACTATCGGGCGCAGCCTCACCGCCCCGCTCTCCAGCACCGCCTCCTTCAGCGGCATCCCTTCGTCCGTCCTCATCTTCGCGAAATCTATCAGCAGTATGGAATTCCTTACTATTATCCCGGCGAGCGCTATGAATCCTATCATCGAAGTCGCCGTGAAAAACGCCCCGAGCGCCCAGTGCCCCGGCAGTATCCCGATCAGCGTCAGCGGTATCGCCGTCATCATCACCATCGGCCTGATGAACGACTGGAACCACGCGACTATCAGCACGTATATCAACACGAGTACCGCCGCGAACGCTATCCCCAAATCCCGGAAAACTTCGTATGTGATCTGCCATTCGCCGTCCCACTTTATCCCGAAATCGCTCTCGAACGGCGGCTGCGTCGAGTAATGCTGCGTCACGCTGTAGCCTTCCGGCATCTCAAGCGCCGATATCTTCCGGCCCATGTCCAGCATCGCGTACACCGGGCTTTCGTATGTGCCAGCCACGTCTCCCGTCACATATTCGACCCGTTTCAGATTTTTCCTGAATATCGTTTTGTCCTCGACGCCTTCCCGCGCCGTGGCAAGTTCGGACAGAGGGACCATCGCGCCGGACGCGGAGGCGACCTTAAGGCTCATCAGCCGCGCCGCCCCAGACCTTTCCTCCGGCCTCAGCCTCACGTTCACCATCGCAGGCTCGTAGTCGTCCGGGCTGTGCGCCAACGCCGCGTCCGCCCCCCCGACGGCCATCCCTATCGTCTCCGCCGCCTCTGCGGGCGACACCCCCGTCAGCGCCGCCTTCCTCTTGTCTATGTCGAAAGACAGCTTGGGCGCGTCCGCCTCCGTCATCGCGTCCGCGTCCACCACTCCGTCGGTGTCGTCGAAAATCGACAATACCCTCGCCGCCATGTCCCTGCGCCCCGCGTCGTCCGGGCCGTAAACCTCCGCCACTAGCGTAGCCATCACCGGCGGCCCCGGCGGGACCTCGGAGATTTTCACCCTAGCGCCGTGCTTGGCCGCCGCCGCCTCCGCAGGCCCCCGCGCCCGCTTCGCCACGTCGTGGCTGCTCGCCTTCCTATCGTGCTTGTCCAGCAGGTTCACCTGTATGTCCGCCACGTTCGAGCCGCGCCTCATGTAGTACTGCCTCACCAGCCCGTTGAAATTTATCGGCGCTCCCCTGCCCGCGTATATCTGGTAGTCCGTCGCCTCCGGCAGGTTGTCTAGCGTCGCCGCCACGTCCTTCGCCGCCGCCAGAGAGCTTTCCAGCGTCGCCCCTTCCGGCATGTCCAGAACTATCTGAAACTCGCTCTTGTTGTCATACGGCAACATCTTCACCTGAACCGCCCTGAAACCGAGCAGCGAAACCGACCCGGCCAGCAGCGCCGCCACCGACCCTATGAAAATCCATCTCTTCCTCGGACTCTCTATCATCGGCTCCATGATCGCCGCGTACGCCTTGAACGTCATCGTGCGCCGGATGTCGTATTCATCCTCCCCGCCCGCGGCCTCCCGTTTCAGCAGCCTGAACGCCAAGTACGGAGCCGCTATGAACGCCACCAGCAGCGATATAGTCATCGCCAGCGACGCCCCCACCGGCATCGGCCTCATGTACGGCCCCATCAGCCCCGTCACGAAATACATCGGAAACACGGACGCTATCACCGTCAGCGTCGCCAGTATCGTCGGGTTCCCCACCTCGTTGACGGCCGTTATCGCCGCCTGCAGCGGCGGCAGCTTCTTCATCTTGAAATGCCTGTGTATGTTTTCAACCACTATTATCGAATCGTCTATCACTATCCCCGTCACGAAAACCAACGCGAACAGAGTTATCCTGTTGAGCGTGTAGCCGTACATGTAATAGATGAAGAGAGTCAGCGAGAAAGTTATCGGAACGGAAAGCATGATAACGAGCGCGGCGCGCCAGCCCATGGACAGTAGCACCACCACGGTGACGGCTATTATCGCTCCGGCCAGATGCTTGATAAGCTCGTTCACCTTCTCGTGCGCGGTCGCTCCGTAGTTCCGCGTGACGGTCACTTTCACGTCCGACGGCATGAAGCCGCTTCTCACAGCCTCGACGCGCTCCATCACCGCTCCCACGAGGCGCGCGGCATCCGCCCCCTTGCGCTTGGACACCGCTATCGTCACCGCAGGGACAGGCTCGCCGGACTCAATGGCGATCCCCTTCTCCGCCGCCGCAGGCCCAGCCCCCATCAACACGTAGTCCGTCGTCTCGTCCACTCCGTCCTCGATGTCCGCCACGTCCGAAACGTAAACCGGCCTTCCCCCGGCGGCCCCGACAACCACCGCGCCGACCGCCTCCGCGCTGTCTAGAAACTCCCCGCTCTCAACTATTATTTCCGCGTTGCCGCTATCAAACGTTCCCGCCGGAAGCTTGACGCTCGCCTGCTTGAGCGCCCCCGCTAGCCCGGTCAGCGTCACTCCTCTGGCCGCCATCTTGCCAACGTCCGGCCTGACGTTTATCTGCCTCTTCCTTCCGCCCGCTATCTCGATCTCGGACACCTTCTCCACTTTCTTTATCTCGTCGGCCAGCTGCCCCGCCAGCCGCCTCAGCTCCCCCCAGTCCCTCTTCTCGCTCCACACCGTCAGCGTCAGCGCCGCCACGTCGTCTATCGACTTCGTTTTCACCAGCGGCTGCGTCGACCCCGGCGGCATCCTGTCGAGGTTCCCCATCACCTTGTTGTATAGCTTCACGAAGCTGTCTTCTTCGTTCTCCCCGACATAGAACCTGACGCTCACCACGCTCAACCCCGGACGCGACATCGAGTACACGTACTCGACGCCGGAGATCTCCCACATGAGCTTTTCCAGCGGCATGGTGACGCGCTTCTCCACCTCCGCCGCGCTAGCTCCCGGCATCGCAGTCATCACGTCCGCGAACGGAACCGTTATCTGCGGCTCCTCCTCTCGCGGCGTCTTCATAATCGCCTGAACGCCGAGGACTATCATCACGACCACTATGATGGGCGTAAGTTTCGAGTTGATAAAAAATTGTCCGATGCGCCCCGCGGGGCCTATTCTCATCATCGCTGTTCAATCTCCACTTTCATTCCGTCGCGCAACCTGTCCGTTCCGGAAGTTATAACCGCGTCGCCGTCGGAAAGCCCCGACAGTATCTCGACCCTGCCGTCGGCGTGCCGTCTTCCGACCTTCGCCACTCTGAACTCCGCGCGCCCGTCCGCTCCCGCCACAAACGCGCCCTCCATCTGCCCCCTCTTCACCATCGCCCCGGCGGGAGCCGTCAACGTCTCCTCTTCGCCGAGGAAAAACCTCGCCCGGCCGTACATCCCGCTCCTTGCCATCGACTCTCCGGGCAACTTTATCTTCACTATGAATTTTCTTGTCGCCGGGTCCACCGTCGGCGATATCTCGATCACCCGTCCGGAGAACGTCTTGCCGGCCATCGCGTCCAGTTCGACCTGCGCCTCGTCGCCGACAGACACCCGGCTGAACATCGACTCTTCCACCGCCGCCTCCAGCCTGTAGTCCGCGTCGTCCTCTATCGCGTAAAGCGGCGCTCCGGGACCCGCCAACTGCCCCGTCTCCGCTTGCTTTTCAGTCACAATGCCCGCGAACGGAGCCTTCACCGCAGCGTGGCCCCGCATCACCTCGGCCTGCCTCAGCGCCTGCCTAGCCTGCTCGACCATCGCCGCCGCCCGCCTCTTTCCCGCCTCCGCTCCCGCCAGCCCGTTCCTTGCCCGCGCAAGCTCCGCCGCCGCCATCTTCCTCTTCGCCTCCATCTGCTCGAACTCCTGCCGCGACACCGATTTTTCCGCCAACAGCTTTTCATATCTGGCGAACGTCGTCGCCGCCAGTTCGTCCGCCGCTTTCGCCGCGTCCACTCCCGCGCGCGCCGCCGACACCCCCTCGTCCGCTTCAAGCGCCCCCTGCTCCGCCGCCTCCACGCCCTGCCTCGCCTGCTCCGCCGCCGCTTCGATTTCCCTCGAATCCAACTCGACCAACAGGCTCCCTTTCGCCACTCTGTCGCCGACTTCCGCCAGCGTCCGCTTCACGTGCCCGGACACTTTTGCGGACAACACGCTCCGCGCGCCGGAAGTCACCGTTCCGGTCGCCTCCACCGTCGCCGGCCTCATCTCGAGAATCACGCGCTCCGCCGTCGCCTTCATCGCCGCCGCGTCTGGCGCAAGGGCGCGCTCCGCTTCTTTCTTGTGCGAGGAACACCCGCCCGCCGCGACCGCCAGCAGCGCCGCAACAGCGACGACTCCAGCCGCTCTCTTCATTCCTTCTTTTATCGTTTCCGATCTTCTCATTTCCGTCCTCCGCATTGTCTTTGTTCGCCCGATTTTTCAGTGGCGATTGTTGCGCCGCCGTCATTTCCCAGAAGCCAGCGCCAGCTTCTCCACGCCGACGACAAACTCGCTCAGCGCCGCCAGCCGCCTCAGCTTCGCCCGCGTAAGCTCGGCTTCCGCCGAAAGAACCTCCACGCTGACGGCCAGCCCGTTCGCGTATCTATTGTTGACAATCCGCGCCGCCGCCTCGGCCTGTTCGACCGCCCGCGCCGCAGCTTCCATCTTCTTCTTCGCCGCGCCCACGCCGTAATACGCCCGGCGCGTCTCCATCTCCGCCGCCTGCCTCGCCTGCTCCAGCGCCCACTCCAGCCTCTCCCGCTCCGCTCGCGCCGCCGCGCGTCTCGCCCCGGCGCGGCCTCCGTCGTACACGCTGATATTCGCCGCCACCCCCGCAAACCAACTCTCCCCTCCCCCGCTTCCAATCCGCCTGCGGTCGACATCCACATGCGCCGCGGCCCCGACCGTCGGCCTCCCCGCGGCAGCCTCTATCCGCTCCGCCTCCGCGGCAGCCCTCGCCGCCTCTTCTAGCGATTTCAAATCCGGTCTATTCTTCATGGCGGATTCTATGTAGTCCTCCAACGCGCCATCGAACTCAACCCGTTCGAGCGCGCTCCGGTCAACCTCTATTTCTCGTCCCTGATCCGCCCCCATCGCCATCAGCAACTCCGCCTTCGCCAACGCGGCTTCGTTGTCAGCCGTCAACTTTAACTCTTCCATCTCCGCCAGCCGCGCCGCCGCGCTCAACGCGTCCGACTCCACTGTCAGTCCCGCGTCCCTCATGCTCGCCGCCAGCGTCGCGTGCGCCCTCGCCGCCTCCAGCGCCGCGCCCGCCGCCTCCGTCTTATCCGCGGCCACAACCGCCCCGAAATACGCAGCCCGCGCCGAGCGCCTAGCTCTCCTCCTCGCGTCCTCCTCGCTATTCTCCGCCGCCCCGGCTGCCGCCCGCGCAGCTCTTATCCCGTGCCTTATCGCGCCTCCGGCGCTCAGCGGAACCTCAAACCCGAACCTCGCGTTGAAATTCGCCGTCGCGCCCGGCTCGTTTATGCTCCCCATCATCGCCGGCTCGAACCTTTCCTGATTCAACACCGCCATGAACGACATCGTCGGATTGTCCGTCGACATCGCCGAGCCGCTCAACGTAAACTTCGGCAACCGCGCGCTCTTCGCTTCAGCGCGACGCCACTCCGCCGCCGCGCGGCCTTTCTCCGCCGCCTTCAATCCCGGATTGTTCGCAGCCGCTTCCGCCTCGCATCTTTCGAGCGTCAGCAACTCCGCCGCCCCCGCCGCCCCTGCAAATATCGCGCACGCCAACGCAACAGCCGCCCCCGCGGTCAATCGACCTCGGCTTGCGGCCCGTCTTCTTCTTTGCCTAAGCATTGTTTGCTCCATTTGAAATTTTTATTCTTCGTTCTCAAACCTGTATTTTTATGCGCCCGCCTAAACGGCATTAAAACTAATCGATAAAATCACGATGCCGCGAAAAATGTTCCCGAAATTTTATTTGGTTGGTCGTCTAAGCTATTATATCATGCATTCTGACATTCGTCTTTGCCAAGTTCGTGATATAATCTTTTTATGAGCCGACGCGACTCTGACAACAAACCTCGCGGCGCGGAACGCGGCGCCGCTTTCCTAATCCTTCTTCTTATCTCCACAGCCATAATCGGCATTCTCGGCGCCGTCGCCGCCAACCAAATCTCCCGCTCGCTTAAAGACAAGGAAATCGCCAGACTTCAAACCCTCGGCGTCAAATGCAACCGCGCCATCGAAATGGTCAAAGACGCCATGGATGTCGAATTCAGATTGCGCGGCTCCTATCCCTACAAATTCGACGACGACTTCCTCGACCGTTTCCAGACGTTGGACAGATGGATATATAATAAGGAACTTTGGGCTCCCGAAGTCGAAAGCGAACTCATCCTAAACACTTTTTTCGGCGAATCCTACGAGCTTACCGGATGGTGCAGAGACGGCTATGTATATTTTTATGAATCCGAATCCGGTGAAACTTCAAGAGAATCTTATCGTCGGAGCGATCTCGCGGGGCAACAGTCCGAGGAATGACTCATTGACAGACTTTCACTTTGTCATTGACTGTTTGATAAATCCGAGTAAAATATAATTAACAATCAGCGGAGGTGGAAAATGAGAGAATGGCGACCGGCTCCCAAACCCAGACCCAAAGGCAAGTAACTATCGCCTTGTTTATCGTTTTTATCTGATTCACCAGTATTCGTTTTTTTATTTTAAATCAATTTTACTGCATTATAGATCCTTCTTTTTATGTGCTCATAAGACTTCCTTATTCTCGTTGACATCGGCTTGTGTCGGGACTAAAATCGACTGTGCAATCAGCATTTTTTAGACGCCTTTCTGTTAATCGCGCTTAGGTCTGCCAAATGATGAAACTTCGCGTCAAAATATGGCTTGAAGAAGACGGTCAGCCCGTTTTCGGAGACGGCCGTCTTAAACTGCTCAGAGAAATTCACAAAACAGGCTCCATAACCGCCGCCACCGAGAAATTAGGCGTTTCCTATAGACATGCTTGGGGCGAAATCAGAAAAATAGAACAAAGGCTCGGCTTCAAACTCGTTGACACTCAAACCGGGGGACGCGGCGGTGGCGGCGCTTCTCTTACTCCCCGCGCTATTGACTTCCTTCAATCATACGAAAAAATCAGCAAATCCGTATCCGACGACATTGATAAAAAATTCGGATCGCTAAATCTCTAAAAAGTTCTATTTTACATCGCTATTTGCCTTCATCCTTGTTGTGCGTTTGCATGTCCATCTTTTTTATTGCTTTTATTGCGCGTGTTTTTCGTGTTCGTATCATGTAGCAACCTTTTATCCGAGTCCTTTAACAGTTCCCATGGCTGCGGGAACACAAAACACGCGCTTTTGCGCGCGCTAGAAGCGGTTGTGTTCGGTTTTTTCTTCTTCGACTGAATTCTTAGCAATAACCGGATTTTTGATGGAATGTTCGAAATAAAAAGCGCCAACAAGACTAAAATCTAAAAAAGCGCCTTCTCCGCCTGAACATAATTTTACCCCTCTTCCGAATGTAAAAATCTTTTTTTATCTCCCATGTCCGGGAAGGTCTTCTTTGTTTGTTTTCTTAATTCAACCCCAGAGAGACAATCGAAGGCATGTAAAGCAAGGCGTGTTTTAGACTTTGCTTGACGAAATAATAGCTTTTATTGAGCCAATAATTCTGTCGCTGTCTGGCTTTGTTTGCAAACGCTCGAAAAGATATGAAACATCAAGAAACAAGCGCTTTATGTTATAAATAGAATGTAAAAAAGCAAAACATAAAAAAGAAGGCCGCCGGCTTGTACTAAGTCGGCGGCAAGGGAGAAGGAGAAAAAGAGTTAAAAAAAACGCGTCAAATCATATTAAATGCCACTCTCTCTGAGGAACGGAGGGATATCTACGCTGTCAGAGCCGTACTGTGTGCTTTTATGCGTTTCCCTGACGGTTTTTTCGCGTTTTTGCCGTTCCCACGCCGATTCATCCGTCGATACGACGGATCTGGCGGCTTCGCCGAACCCTGTCGCGACGACGGTGACTCTGATAATGCCTTCGACGCTTTCGTCGATGGCGGTTCCGAAAATTATGTTAGCGTTTTCATCTGCGGCGTTGCTGATTATCTCGGCAGCGGCGTTCGCCTCGTGCAGCGTCATATCCCTGCCGCCGGTGACGTTGACGAGCAGACCCTGAGCGCCTTCTATCGTATTCTCGAGCAATGGGCTGGTCATGGCGTTCTCGGCAGCCTCGACCGCTCTATGCTCGCCCTTGCCCATTCCTATTCCTATGAGAGCGGAGCCGGCGCTGGACATGATTGTTCTGACGTCCGCGAAGTCCACATTTATGTCTCCGGGAATCGTTATCAGGTCGGAAATCCCTTGCACGCCCTGCCTGAGAACATCGTCCGCTCTCTTGAAAGCGTCTTTTATTGTCGTTTCCGGGCCGACTACTTGAAGAATCCTATCGTTGGGGATTGTGATCAGGGCATCTACTTTGCTCTTGAGAACAGCCGCGCCTTCTTCGGCCACCATTCTTCTCTGTCTTCCTTCAAAAGAGAAGGGTTTGGTGATAACGCCGACGACCAGAGCGCCGAGGTCCTTAGCGATTTCAGCCACGATGGGGGCCGCGCCCGTCCCTGTCCCGCCACCCGTACCGACGGTCACAAAGACCATGTCTGATCCTTCAAGCTCCTTCTCGATCTCGTGACTGCTTTCCTTTGCGGCCAGCAATCCGATTCCGGGATCAGAGCCTGCGCCTAGCCCGCCTGTTGTTTTCGGCCCTATTTGTATCTTGGTGCGCACTTTTGAGGCAACCAGCGCCTGCGCGTCTGTGTTCACGATGATGAAATCCACGCCCCGGAGGCCGTGCTCTATCATCCGGGACACAGCATTGCTGCCTCCGCCGCCCACTCCGATTACTCGGATCCGGGCAAATCGATCGACTTCCGGATTGAAGGTTTCTGTCATTTTTTCCCCCTTAACTAATGCCTTCTATTTTTATTTTTCAGCTTCGCGCTTTCCGAAGCCTATTTTCCATTAAAACTCTGTTACACCAAACACATACAAACTTATATAAAAAATCGGTTTCATTCCGATTCTTAGCTTCCTTTACACCTGTCCATTCAGCTCCTTGCGCCTATCTTAACTACCTCTTTTTTGCCGCTTTATGTCCTTATTGTCTAAAAACGTGTTCGGTTCGTCTCTTTTGTCTCTTGTTGCTTCTTACTAGCATGTCTGCCTTGATGCTTACTGATTCTTTGTCTATCTTATAGAGCTTCGATTTTTATTTTGTCTCGACTATTACCCGATAATTCGATTTCTATCATCCTTGTCGTAAAATCGCTTTATTGTTGTGCATTATGACCTATTGTCATCCGATATCTTCCGTGGGGTTGTTTTCTGAATTCTCTCCCGCGAGATTGAACGAGAGTTGGTGAATTTTATCGTGATACCCCCTCACATTATCAATGTCCTCTCTCAACCAAACCCTCCAGTTGCGGCCGTCCCTCTGTTTCACATCAGGGATTTTGCCCTGTCTGATCCACCGCAGGAGAGTGGACTTATCGATATTGAGCAAATCAGCGACTTGCTTGGTGTTATATTTTTCCTGCATCAGTGTACCCACGATTGCCTATAGTTAATGAGATGATATACCCTTTGGCGCTGCGATGTCAATAGAGTCAGAATAATAATTGTATATTATAAATTTATTAGATTTTCCATAATTATAAGTGATTTATGAGCATCTCTATCGCCATCGGAATCGATTTCAAATCCTTCTTGTCATATATGTAGAAAAGCGTGGGCGAGTATAGGCATTATTCGATGTAATGAAAACTAATGCGCTACGCTCTCTTATTGAAGCCTTCTGATTCGATTCATTTTCTGATGGTGATGTGATTTAGCAATAAAAATGACTATGTTGTCAACCCAAATGAACATAATCCGATTTCGTTTAGAACAAAGGCAACGATGTCGGTCTTTTAAGCGTCTTCTTGAAAGAGAATCGCAGGAAACCTGTTCTTTGCAATAAATGGTTTCTCCGCAACCTCATCTAAAAATCATTTGGGCGCGAAGGGGCCGTCATATATCTCGCGGCGGGGGCCCTTTTGCCTCGGTCTTGACTTGCGGGTGTTATCGCATAAAATGTAAATGTTGTGCTCTGGCAATAATCGTCGCATTTCGAAGGGTCGGGAGGCTTAAAATGTTTCTTGAAGAGGTTCTCGGAAGCAAAACAAAGGTCCGGATTCTATATACGTTGTTTAAAAAGGAAAAAGACAGTTATTTTGAGAAAGAGCTTGCGGAGATGTGCGGCTCTTCGGTTTCTGAAGTGAACCGGCAGATAATCTCTCTTGTCGAGTTCGGGCTGGTTCATTTCTATAAAGAAGGCAGATTGAAGATGTACAAACTGAATCCGGCGCATTTTTTGTACAAGCCGTTGAAGGAATTGTTCACGGCCACCGGATGAGAGTGGAAAGAGCCGCGCGCGCGGGCGTCGTCCACGCTGTGGCCGCGTTGCGCTCGTACATGACGCGGACATTGCGGTTTGTTTTTCAAAGTCCGCTTTGTTTTTCTCCGGCGCTTTCAACAAAACAAAGCCATCAAGCCTTGTTGCTATCGTTTAAAACCTTCTTGCGTTTCTACAATTGATCTGTTTGGAATCAAACGTTACGGAACAATATGCCGTCCGCGCGTGTTTGACATGAAGGCATCGGGAAATGTCGATATTGGGATAATCCGGGAGGACTGGCATGAAAAAGGCGTCGTTCATATCGTTATGTTGTCTGATAGGAGCATTATTTGCGATGTTTTC
Source organism: bacterium UBP15_UBA6099 (assembly GCA_002435745.1). Lineage (GTDB taxonomy): Bacteria > UBP15 > UBA6099 > UBA6099 > UBA6099 > UBA6099. Next base: position 1,272 of record DIWT01000033.1, on the reverse strand, counting down.
GGCAAGGTTGGCGGCAACGACTGAGCCGGGGTCGTTTTCGTCAGACGATCTCAGATTGTTCAGGGACAAGTGCGGGGCGTGCCACGGGTGGAAAAAGCCAATTGAGTATTTTCCGGGCAAATCGGCGGAGAAGCGGTCGGCTGTCATCGAGCGGATGAGAACAAAGAAGCCCGGATTCATATCCGACGCGGAGGCGGCGAGGATAAAGAAACTTCTGAGCGGCGACAACCTAAAAGCAGTTGAATCGGCAGTTGAATCGCTCGACACAAAAACGTCGGTTGAGAAAGCTGAAGCGAGCAAAGCGCCCGCATCGAAAACAAAGACATTAAAAAAAGAAGACGGCGCGGCGGCGGATAAGAAGACGTCTCCGGAGATGGCGTTTGCGCCGGAGGACGTCAAGTTGTTCAGGGACAAGTGCGGAGCGTGCCACGGGTGGAAAAAGCCGATTGATTATTTTCCGGGCAAATCGGCGGAGAAGCGGTCGGCTGTCATAGAGCGGATGAGGACGAAGAATCCCGGATTCATATCCGACGCCGAGGCGGCGCGGATAAAGAAGTTGCTGAGCGGCGACAACATTAAAGCGGTCGGGTCCGCTGTGGAAGAGTTGGAAATAAAGGAGTCTAAAAAGAAAAGCGAGGGGGAGCGGGAAGATTCCGCGTCCGCAGCGGCGACAGGGAGCGGCGGTAGCGGGGGCGCTCCTAAAGCCATGAAGGTTTCGCACGGCGCGGCGATGTTCTTTTCTTTTCTCCTGCTGGGAATCTACGTGGCGGCGACGGGGCTTAAACGCAGATACAAAGCGGCGACGACGCCTTTCAAGTTTGATTGGAAAAAGCATGTGTTCAGAGGGAAACTGTATGTGATAATAACGCTTGGCGGATTTGCGGGGGGGCTGCTTATATACACTCTTGACGGTTTCGGCGCTCTCGTCCCGCATTTTATCGCGGGCGCGGCGGTGGCTGCGCTGTACTTAATAGGGGGGGTCGCGGGGCTTCGACTTGCCAGAGGCAAAGCTCCTGCGAGCCTGAAACACCTTCATTTCGCCGCAAATATTTCCGCAACGATAATTTATCTTTTCAGCATCGTCTCCGGCGTTTCTCTCGCAGTCAAACTGTAGGAAAAAGAATAAAGAAGTAAAAGGAAAGAGCAAGCAAGGAAAACAAAGAACGACTGCCGTCTGCGGCGGTTGGGGGCAACCCTTTGAAAAGGGTTGCCCCCCCAAGCCCCTTTCCAAAACTTTTCAACCCGGATTCGTCGATAGCGCCGACGAACCGG